>NZ_JBHTHD010000002.1:0-983880 GCF_042675345.1 Neobacillus sp. GCM10027624 | reverse complement strand
GTATTCTTTCTTCAGCTGTAAATTTGGCCATAAAAAAACCCCTAAACGTTAGAATGGTGTCTAACATTTAGGGGGCATTTCAAAAATTGAACAGGCTTTTGATTATTGGTTTCGTAAAATTACTATATTAACCCGGCGGTTTGCCTGACGGTGTTCTTTCGTATTATTTGGATAAAGCGGCTTATATTCACCATAACCGGTAAATTGAAGCCTTTTATCAGAAACTTTTTTCGACTCAAAAAAGTGAAGGACACTGACAGCTCTAGCAGAGGAAAGCTCCCAGTTTGAGGCAAAAGCAGCATTACCTATTGGGACATTATCCGTATGCCCTTCAATACTAATCGGATTTGATACAGTTCTAATTAATCCAACAATATCATTTAATGTCTTAAATGAGCTCTTTTTTAAATCAGCCTTACCTGGGTCAAAAAGGATGACATCCTTTAAGGAAACTTCAACCCCCCGTTTTGACTCCTGAAGAGTGACGGTTGCATGTAAATGATTGTTTTTAATGTATTGCTCAAGTTTTTGTTTTAATTTATCTAGTTCAACATCTTTTGTTTTTGTTTCAGGCTGAACCACTGGAACTGGCGCATTTTTTTGCTGCTTTACGGTTGTTTGGCTAGGCGAAAGGCCGACCTGCGCATTTTGTACCTGGGTGCCGGATAATTCATTTTTGAATGATTCCATAATAGCTTCATACTTTGATTTATTAATACTACTCGCTGCAAATAAAACAATAAACAGCGCCAGCAGAAGAGTCAGAAGATCAGAATAGGGAATCAGCCAAGTTTCGTCGATATGATCTTCGTGTTCCTCTTCTAACTTCCTACGCGATCTTCTCATTTCTCTCTTCACCTCCGCCATCTTTCACGAATTTTTTAAGTTCCTTTGGCGGCATAGAAACGGTTAATTTTTTTTCCAAAGCGCTTGGAGAAAGTCCTTGATAAACGGCAAGTAATCCTTCAATGGTTAAAAGTTTTAAATCTTGTTCTTTTTTTGATAAACGCTTTAATCGATTGGCAATCGGGTGCCATAATACGTAGCCGGTAAAGATACCTAGTAAAGTGGCAATAAATGCTGCAGAAATGGAGTGTCCAAGTTTTTCGACATTGTTTAAATTCCCAAGTGCAGCGATCAGCCCTACTACTGCCCCAAGAACACCGAGAGTAGGTGCATAGGTACCTGCCTGAGTAAAAATAAGGGCACCGGTTTTATGGCGTTTATCAATCGCTTCTACTTCTTCAAATAAAACCTCTTCAATAAATTCCAGGTCATAGCCATCAATAATCAATTCAAGTCCCTTTTTCAAAAAAGGATCTGTTGTGTTTGCGGCAATTTCTTCGAGCGCAAGGAATCCCTCTTTTTTTGCGACTTCTGCACATTCTACTAAACTGGAAATTTGCTTAGCCTTGGAAGGAAGTTTTGGTTCAATCAGGGCGATTTTGAATAATTGAGGAAGTTTCTTAATTTCACTGAATGGAAATGCAACCAAAAGTGCAGCAGCCGTGCCACCGAAAATAATGAGGTAGGCTGCTGGGTTGTATAATGATGTAAGTGAAGCACCTTTTAAAACCATCCCGATACCGATTGCTAGTAATGCTAACAAAATTCCAAAAATACTAGACATCTTTGTTCTCCTTTTAAAAATAAAATAGGTTATAAAGATATTGTACGTTAATCAATAAGCTTCGACAATTATGTTTTTGATTTTTATCGAACAAAAAATTTAACTTTTTGATAAAAAATCAAAATATCTAGTGTGAAAATTCTCAAAATCTATTTGACGGGTGCCTATTAATTTTGTAACTTTATACTAAACTAGGTAAAATAATGTCAATCTATTTTTTGAAGGAAGTGGCTGTACAGAGTGAACTTTTTGGTAGATAGCGGACTAGAAAAATTAAGCCGAAGTATTTACAATCATTGTGGATTGCGTTTTGCTGACAGGCTTACCATTTTAAAAGAAAAGATTTCTAAAAGGGTTCAGGAACTTGGGGTGTCGTACGAAGAATATTATGGATATTTACAAATCAACCCTAGTGAATGGGATATTCTTGTGGAAATATTAACCATCAATGAAACTTATTTTTACAGAGAGGAGAGCCAATTAAACGAGTGCTGCTCGGTGGTTTTACCTCAAATGAAACAAAGAACCAGAAACCGTCCGCTAAGAATATGGAGTGCTGCGTGTTCAACAGGGGAGGAACCTTTCACTCTTGCGATGTTAATTCAGGAAACGGGGCTGTTCCCGGCAGGGTCTGTTGAGATTATTGCAACGGATATCAATAAAAAGGTCCTCCAAAAAGCAGAAAAGGGCTGGTACCATAAAGGATCCTTTGCCTTTCGAAGAATCCCTGAAAAACTATTATTGAAATATTTTTCAGAAGAAAATGGCGGTTATCAAATCATGCCTGCCGTTCGAAATATGGTTCGCTTTCAGCATTTAAATCTCCTAAACAAAACAAAAGCATCACAAATCGGAGATGTAGATGTCATCTTCTGCAGAAACGTATTGATTTATTTTGATCAAGAGACCACAAAACAAGTAATCAGAAGTTTACATCAAAACCTAATACCCGGAGGGTACTTGTTTCTAGGACACGCTGAATCGATTACTCAAATGGACTTAGGATTTCAAAAGGTAGATTCTAATAAGACTTTTTATTATCGAAAGGAACTTGATTAGAAATGAAGCAGTATGGTGTTTTAGTGGTGGATGATTCTGCTTTTATGAGAAGAACCATTAGTTTAATCCTAGAAAAGGACCCGCAATTTTTTGTCATTGGAATTGCAAGGAACGGTGTGGAGGCGGTTGAAAAGGTTCAACGGTTGAAACCCGATTTGGTCACAATGGATTTGGAGATGCCGGAAATGAATGGACTTACGGCATTAGAACAAATCATGGGGAAATCACCCGTACCTGTCGTGATGTTAAGTTCACGGACGGGAGAAGGAGCTCAAGAAACCATCCAGGCTCTTGAATTAGGAGCCGTTGATTTCTTTTTAAAGGATAAACTTGTTCAAAACCCGTTAGACAATGACCATGTTCAAGATTTTTTGCTGCGCCTGAAAGGTATTGCCGAGGCTAAACTTCCAAGCGAAACTCCGAAACCGCAGCCGCGAAATAGAGTAGTAAAAGAGAAGAGGAGTCGGAAAATAGAGCTGATTTTCATTGGCTGTTCGACTGGGGGCCCCTCTGCCTTACAGGCAATCCTGCCCCATTTTCCAAAGAATTTTCCAATTCCAATTGTTGTTGCGCAGCATATGCCTCGCGGGTTTACCAAACCTTTGGCCAATCGTTTTAATAATCTATGCCAATTAAATGTAATCGAGGCGCAAAATGATCAGGTGATTCTGCCTGGAACGATTTATATTGCCCCTTCGGGTTATCAAACAAGGTTTGAAAGGAAACCAAATGGCACAGTGGTATCTAAAATAGATGACTCTCTAGATGTAAGAACATTATACAAACCAGCGATAGATATATCACTCGAATCCGCTGCCCCCATTTTTGGAGACCGTTTGCTATCCATCATATTAACTGGTATGGGATCAGATGGAATGAAAGGGTGCAGTTTTGTAAAAAATCATCGGGGAAATGTGTTCGTAGAGGCTGAGGAAACCTGTATTGTATATGGGATGCCGAAGGCGGTAAAGGAAGCAGGATATGCCGATGGACAATTTGCACTTTCGCAAATGTATCAGGAAATAATTGCTTTTACGATTTAACGGCTGGTAGTTAAAAGGAAGGGATGATGGGCGGGTATCGTCCCTTCTTTTATTATGAATCTAGGATTTCTTCAAAAACTATCAAAAATTTTATAACTTCTCATCGAAAAATCTCATGACTAAATTTGGCTAATGAGTTATAATATTGTGTAATTGGAATATGTTATCCAGATGAAAGTAGGGAAGTTGTTTGGAAGTCAATCAAATCTCAATCAAAATAAATCAAACAACTCAAGCGGATAGTGGAAAACAAACTTCTGCCGAAAAGGCGGAAGGTTCCGCTAATTCCTTTGATCAAATATTGGCGATGTTCAATCTTCTTGGTCAAGCAAATCAGAAGGCCGAGAATAAATCTTCATCTGTCTTGAAAGACAGTTCTAACTTTTCCAGTACGAATAAGGAAGATGAAAAGAATATAAGCCCGGAAGAATGGCAGCAAATAGAAGCAATTTTACTTGCTTGGGTCCAAAGCGGCCAGCAAGTTTCACCATTACCGACAGGCGAAAATCCAGTAATGAATAATTCTTCAGGAAGTGAGTCCCAATCACCCGTCAATGTATCGCAACTTGGCCCATTACTCCAAAAAATTGGGTTACAAAAGATGGATGGACTTAATCAACTGTCAGATTCGGATAAAAATAAATTCGCCCAGGGAATACTCAATCTACAATCACTCGCACAACAAAAACCATCTGAAATTTCAAATAATACACTGGGTAAAATACCATTTGAAATTTCAAATAATATACAAGATCAAAAATTATCTAGAATTCTAAAGGGAATAGAAAATAAACTCGGGATTAACTTAAACGATGAAAAATCGGAAAATTTGTTAAACAGTAAGTCGTCTGAAATCAGCCAATCCCGACAACCATTATTTGTTGATATCAAACAAAATAGTAATCTTTTATTTAAACCCCGGTTAAGCTTAGATAAAAATCAAGTAGATTTCCCATCCTCTATTAATTTAGAACTTGATGGGAGCAAGCAAGTAAGAATCAAGGAACAACCAATTCTAGTAAATCTACAGCCGCAAACGACCACAGGATTGAATGCTTCTGGCGATTCAGCTGCTCCATCCGTGTTACCGGTTTCTAATTTTGTTCCGGAAGTCAGTGAATGGATGGGAACATTTATGAGAATCTCAGCGGGGCAAACGGGAGGAACTGAAGCGAAATTTTCTTTATATCCTGAGCATTTAGGACATGTTGAAATCAAAATTTTCTCTCAAGATGGGCAGTTATCTGCACAAATCTTGACAGACACGGCCACGGCAAAAGATGCTTTGGCAGGCCAGCTGCATGATCTGAGGCAGGCACTCCAGCAGCATGGAATCATAGTACAAAAGCTTGATATTTCTCAGCAGGCCGTTCCATCCACAGAACAAAATCAGGCCGGCTTATCCTTTTCTCAAAATGGTTCAAGTTCTTCGGATGAACAACGTTCCTTCACTTTTAATCAGAATCCGTTGAAAAAACAAAATGATTCTAATCAAAAAGAAATAGAAACAGAGCCAATACCGATTACATATGGGAGGACATCTCCTAGCTCAACTTCAAGTATCGATTTTACCGCATAGAAAGGAGTCCAAGAGTATGAGCAGTTGGGTAGATATTTCCAATGCCTCCCAAACGAATTCCGTTTTTAATAATGTAAAGCCTTTTGAACAAAAAAGCATCCTGGGAAAAGATGATTTTTTGCGGATTTTGACGACACAATTGTCGCATCAGGATCCCTCCAGTCCGCTTCAAGATAAAGATTTTATCGCACAGATGGCTACGTTTAGTTCTTTGGAACAAATGACGAATTTAAATAGTGCTTTTGATAAGTTTGCCAGCCAGCAAATGAGTCAATATGCTTCATCAATTGGAAAAGAAATTAGTTGGACCGGGGAGGATTCAAGTTCCCCAAGCAATGGCGTTGTGGATGGAATCTCCATGCAAGACGGAAACTATTTTTATCTTGTAGGGGATCAAAAAGTCCCAATGGAAAATGTTACTGAAATCAAGGAAGTCAAATCCTGAAACTAATTCATTAATGGGGGAACGAACATGTTAAAGTCACTTTATTCCGGGGTTTCCGGAATGAAAGGTTTTCAAACGAAACTTGATGTAATCGGAAATAATGTTGCAAACGTTAACACGGTAGGATTTAAAAAAGGCCGCGTAATGTTTCAGGATATCATTAATCAAAATATTGCTGGGGCAACCGCTCCTACCACCCAAAGCGGCGGTGTGAACCCTAAGCAAGTAGGGCTCGGTACGAAAGTTGGCTCAATCGATACCATCCATACACCAGGAAGTCCGATGACGACAGGTGTTGGGACAGATTTAGCAATTGATGGAGATGCGTTTTTTGTTGTGAAGGATGGAGTGAATGGCCCAAGTTACTTAACAAAAGCTGGAAACTTTAATAGAGATGCAAATGGGGATTTGGTTAATTCCAATGGATATCTTGTATCAGGGGTTAAAGTTAAAATTAATGCCGGAGCTCCTCCGACTAGGACGATTACTCAAGTTCCAAGGATTAATATAACTAAGGATGATAAAACGGATTTAAATTTTACTTCCTATTCAATTGATTCGAATGGTTATATAAACGTGGTAGATGAAAAGGGTAATAGCGGAAAACTAGCCTATGATGGCACTGATTACTATTTGAACAATACTGCAACTACAGATGATAATGTTTCAATAGCTACCTCAGTTGTTCCGAACCCAGGCGGTTTACAAAAAGTTGGAAATACTATGTTTGCGATTACAGGGAACTCCGGAAATGGAACACCTGACGCCATCCAATACAACAAAGGTGGCACGATCAACTCCGGAATCCTCGAAATGTCCAACGTGGATTTAACCGATGAATTTACTGAGATGATTGTGGCACAGCGCGGTTTCCAAGCAAATGCTAGAACGATTACTACTTCAGACTCTATTTTAGAAGAGCTTATAAATCTAAAACGATAGCTGGTAATTTTGAAAACTAATTATCTCCCCTTAGTTAAAGGAATGTGATTAAATCTTTTTAATAAACTCAGGGAAGAGTGAAGGGGGGATGCCCTGTGGCAGATGTATTATCACAACAAGAAATTGATGCTCTTTTATCAGCGTTAAATAACGGCGAACTGCAGGCATCAGAAGTTCAAGAGAAAAAAGAAAAAGTAAAAGTTTATGATTTCAGACGGGCGATGCGTTACTCAAAGGATCAGTTGCGCAGCATTGCCAGAATTCATGAAAATTTTACAAGACTATTCACTTCCTATCTTTCAGCTCAGCTAAGAACCTTTGTTCAAATTGAAATCGACCTGGTAGACCAGGTAAACTATCATGAGTTTATTTCGTCAATCCCTTCAAAAACGATTATCAATCTGTTTGAAGTGAAACCAATGGACGCCAAAATGGCGATGGAAGTAAACCCGCAAGTCGCTTATGCAATACTAGAGCGGATGCTGGGAGGACAAGGCGACCTTGCTGACCGGGCCGAATCACTTACAGAAATCGAAACCAAGCTTTTACAAAAGATTTTTACCCGTGGCTTTTCGATGTATCAAGAGGCATGGAAAAACATTGAACATATTCATGTGAAATTGGAAGGGATTGAATCAAACCCTCAATTTATTCAAATTGCTTCTTCTAATGATACGGTGATTATTATCGTTCTACGTACGACGATAGGAGAAATTACAGGTCCAATGACAATATGCCTACCGCATTTAATCGTAGAACCAGTACTGCCAAAATTAACGACACATCAATGGCTTTCTTCCATGTCGAAAACGAATGATACGCAGCAGGATTTATTAAAGAAAAACTTAGACACGGTTAATATTCCTGTGATAGCTGAATTAGGCAGAGCCACCTTACCAGTTTCCGACTTGCTGAACTTGCAGATTGGTGATGTGATCGGAATTGAAACAGGTAAACTACGAATCAAAGTAGGAGATTTGACAAGGTTTTTGGGAAACCCTGGCCTTCAAAAAGGGCATTATGCTGTCCAGATTGATCAAGTAATCCACAACGAAGGAGATGACCTTTAAGATGACCGAGGGATCGTTATCTCAAGAAGAAATCAATGCATTATTTAATCAATTAAATGAAAATCCAAGTTTATCGATTGAGGATTTCTTGAGCCCTATGGAGCAGGATGCTTTAGGGGAGATTGGCAATATATCATTAGGAAGTTCTACTACTGCACTTTCTACCCTGTTAAATCAGCGGGTTGAAATCACGACACCAACATTGTCTGTGATTGAACGGGATCGAATGGAAGATCTTATTGAAGAAGTACATGTGGCTGTATTTGTGGATTATACGGAGGGACTGCGCGGCAATAACGTTTTGATGATTAAAGAAAACGATGCAAAAATCATTGCGAATTTAATGATGGGCGGGGATGGTACCTCACTTGACACAGAACTGACAGAGTTGCATCTCAGTGCCGTACAAGAGGCAATGAATCAAATGATGGGATCAGCTGCCACATCAATGTCGACGATGTTTCATCAAAAAGTGGATATTTCACCCCCATCTATTGATGTCCTTGGGTTTCCCCCGAAAAAGTTGGAAGCATTCGATGACGATATTATCATCAAAGTTTCCTTTCGATTAAAGGTAGGAAACCTAATTGATTCGAATATGATTCAATTTATTCCACTTTCCTTTGGAAGGGAATTAATTCAACAAATTTTCAAAACCAATGCTCCAGAACCGCCTTCCACTCCGGTCATTGAGGAAAAGCCAGTCAGGCAAGCCCAAACGACGGTAGTGAAACCTGAAGCGGCTCCGCATTATGAGGGAAGCTCGGCTTCTCAAATTCCTGTACTGCCGCCCGTCAATGCCAATGTACAAAAGGTTGAATATGGTGCTTTTCCAGAGCAGCCTGCAGCTGGCAATGTCAAAGGCAATCTTGATTTGTTATATGATATTCCTTTAGAAATTACTGTTGAGCTTGGAAGAACAGATATGGAAATCCGCAAGATTCTGGAATTGGGACCTGGGGCTGTCATCCAGTTGGATAAATTAGCCGGTGAACCTGTGGATATTCTAGCGAACCATAAGCTGATTGCCAAGGGAGAAGTAGTGGTTATCGAAGAGAATTTTGGGGTGCGGATTACAGATATCATTAGCCCTATCGACCGTTTAACGAAAATGACCATATAAAGATAGAAGATATTGGAGGAGAATTCTATGGCAAAGGTATTAATCGTTGATGACGCTGCTTTTATGCGTATGATGTTAAAAGATATTTTAAGTAAAAATGGACTTGAAGTAGTTGGAGAGGCAGTAAATGGAGCTGATGCAGTTGTAAAATACCGTGAGCTACAGCCTGATGTCGTGACCATGGATATTACGATGCCTGAAAAAGATGGGATTTCTGCGGTTAAAGAAATTAGGGCTTCTTATCCCCAAGCGAAAGTGATTATGTGTTCCGCGATGGGGCAGCAGCCGATGGTATTAGAAGCCATTCAGGCCGGTGCAAAAGATTTTATCGTAAAACCTTTCCAAGCGGATCGGGTTATGGAGTCCATTACTAAGGTGTTAGGAAATTAAATTCAAAGGGGAATTTTCAATAAAAGCGAGAAGTGCATGGAGCCATTTAGTTAATCCGTTCACTCTCGCTTTTTATACGCAATTTAGTTTTTGATGATGGATAAAAATCTATCAAAAAATTTTAGAAAAATAGTAAAAATATTTGGTAATATGGAGTATATACGAAACTGCATACATATTAAATCTAGTAATCCTGAAATGCTATTTAGCGAGGAGAGTAAACAATGGACTCGAATGATTTTTTAGAGATGTTTATCGAAGAATCAAAAGAACATTTACAGGCAATGAACGAAGAGCTATTAAATCTAGAATCGGAGCCTGATAACACGGCAATTGTGAATGAAATCTTTCGTTCAGCCCATACCCTTAAAGGGATGGCAGGTGCTATGGGCTTTGAAGACATGGCATCGCTTACCCATGAAATGGAAAATGTGCTAGACCTTGTTCGTAATTCGAAACTGCGGATTACGGTGGAAATAATGGACGTAATTTTTAAGTGCGTGGATCACTTGGAAAAAATGGTCACCAATATCGAGCAAGGAGGAGACGGTAAAGAAGACGTTTCTGAAACGGTAAAACAATTGACGATGATTAAAAATCCATCATCAACTACCCAAAAAGAACCTTATGCGGCGGCTCAAGAAGTTGCTGCTACGGCTGAACTTGTGATGGATGAGTATCAAATGTCTGTCATCAATGAAGCATGGAAAACGGGTAATAAAGTCTATCAAATTCAAGTCACACTCGATCATAATTGTATGATGAAAGCCGTAAGAGCCTATATGGTTTTTCAAGTAGTTGAGGAATACGGGGAAATCATCCAAACAAATCCATCTGTAGAGAAAATAGAGGAGGACGATTTTGGTGACTCTTTTACCCTATTATTATTATCTGAGAGCGAACTGAGAGTGATTCAAACCGAAATTTCTAATATTTCAGAAGTTAAAGAAGTCATTATAACCGAAAGTTTGACTCGAAAATTAGAAGAAGTTGAATCTGTAAATGCCCCTGAAATCGAAAAACAAGAGCAAACGAGTACGATACAAACCAAAGCTGCTCAAGACCATGGCAAAAAGAAACATCGCTCAAAATCAATTCGTGTCGATATTGAAAAATTAGATCACTTAATGAACCTTTTTAGCGAATTGATAATTGACCGCGGCAGATTAGAGCAAATCTCCCGAAAGTCAGACTTGGCTGAACTGACTGAGACAGTGGAGCATATGACCCGTATATCAACTGACTTACAAGGACTTATTTTGAATATGCGAATGGTACCGGTAGAGCAAGTATTTAGCCGATTCCCGCGAATGGTAAGGGACCTTGCGAAAGACCTAAATAAAAAGGTTCAATTAGTGGTAGAAGGCGCTGAAACTGAATTAGACCGGACCGTAATTGATGAAATTGGCGATCCTCTAGTCCATCTCCTTCGTAATGCGTTAGATCACGGATTGGAGTCTACAGAGGAACGAATCAGCAGCAAAAAAAGAGAAGAAGGCAAAATCTTATTGAAAGCCTATCACAGTGGAAACCAAGTGTTTATCGAGGTAAAGGATGATGGGAAGGGCATTAATCGTGAGAAGGTATTGAAAAAAGCGATTGAACGGTCTGTTGTCACAGAGGAAGAGGCTAAATCTCTAACTGACTCAGAGGTATATGCTTTGATTTTCTCATCAGGATTCAGTACCGCCGATAAAATTTCAGATATATCCGGACGGGGTGTAGGTTTAGATGTGGTGAAAACCAAAATCGAATCCTTGGGCGGAGTGATTAGCATTGATTCAACACCTGGCCAAGGTTCAACGTTCCGCATCCAGCTGCCGTTAACCTTATCGATTATTTTTTCGATGCTCGTGAAGGTGGCAGAAGAAACCTATGCAATTCCATTTAATTCGATTGTGGAAATTACCTCTATTTCACCAGAGGATGTAGCTACCCTTCATGGTCAAAGAGTAATTCAATTTCGGAAACAGGTGGTTCCATTAATCTATTTGAATGAGGTATTCCAAGTTCCTACTATGGATGAGAGCCATGATCGCCAGCTTTATATTGTTATTGTTCGCAAGGGCGATAAGACGGTAGGGGTAGTGGTAGACTCGGTTTTAGGACAACAAGAGGTAGTATTGAAATCTTTAGGCGGATTTTTAACCAACTTATATGCGATTTCTGGCGCTACCATTCTTGGAAACGGAGAAGTGGCATTAATTATTGATTCTAACCAGTTCATTAAATAGAAAGGGCAGGGGCTTCCCAATGGAAATAAAAAAAATTGTCGCTTTTAAAATCGGTGATGAGGAGTATGGACTTGATATTGATTATGTGGAGTCTATTGAAAAAGTGAATCATATTACGAGAGTTCCTAATGCACCCGTTTATGTAAAAGGTGTCATCAATTTGCGCGGAAATGTCACTCCAATTATCGATCTTCGCTGTAAATTAGATTTAGGGCAGGCTGAGTTCACGGAAGATACACGAATTATTGTGACCAAAATTGAAGATATTGAGTTAGGGTTAATTGTCGATAAAACGAGCGATGTAATCGATGTGTCACCGAAAGTGATTGATGACCCGTCCACCTGTGGATTTGCTTCCGAGTATTTTGCGGGAATTGCCAATATAGAGGGGCGTCTAATTATTCTTTTAAAATTAGCCGAATTGATGGAGCTCACAACGGTAGCTTAATCATTTTCTTGTAAGTAATACGTAAGAAAGAAGGAATCGAAATGGAGCAACATGATGTAAAATCACTTATTTTTAAGGTGGGGCATGAGGAGTACGGGGTCCAGATCAGTCAAGTGATTTCGATTGAACAAATGCAGGCAATTACCCCATTCCCGAACCGGCCACCGCATGTTTTAGGAGTAACGACCATCCGAAATGTTGTAACACCTGTGGTAGATTTACGCTCAGCTTTAATGGGGAAAACCCTTTCGACTGATGACGCAAGACTTGTGGTGGTTCAAGTTAGCAATAAAGCAATCGGTCTTGTAGTGGATGCGGCAACAGATGTTTTAGATATTGCTCCTGATACCATTCAGCATCCTACCCTAATGGAATCTAGAAATGTTTCTTATTTAAAGGGAGTTTCCATGCAAGATGAACGCTTAATCATTCTTTTGGATATTGAAAAATTACTTGAAGATACATCGAATTTGGATGAATTGAAGGAAATTAAAGATTCCTCGCAGCTTCAAATGGCCTAGACATTCATTGGCTAAATTGTTTTAAGGGCTTTAATCGTAATAGATTAAGGCTCTTTTCATTTTTTCTGCCAGTTTTAATGAAACTTTCAAAAAATTAGGGTATAATTTTGATAGATTTTGATATTTTTTTGAGGTGGTAAATCCATTGAAAATACAAGACCAGATTCGAATCAATTTGGGAGATTCCCGTTTTCCCACAACGGAAAGGAATTCCACTAACTCTGCTTCGTTTCAAAAAATAATGAGCAACTATTCGAAAGGGCTTACAAAGGATTACCTAAATCAATTATTGGAAGATGTTGATCAACAGGGACAAAAGTTAAGCGAAAATCCAACTTTTCTTGAATTACGTAAATACAAGGATTTAGTGAAACAGTTTATGGGTGAAGTGACGAAGAATGGGGTCGGCTTATATCAGACAGAAAGCTGGGACCCATACAGCGGAAACAAAACATTGAAAACGGTTCAGGTGCTTGATCGCAAGTTAATGGAATTAACCGACCATGTCCTAAACCAACAAAATGAAGGGCTGTCTATCTTGGATCGGATTGGCGAGATTAAAGGGTTATTAATTAACTTATATACATAGTCTCATTGTACGGTTCTGAAACAACAACCATAGAATTGCAGAAAGGAAGGGAACAGTGCAAACGTTTTTTATAGTCATACTTTTAGTCCTGATTTTTTTGGGTGTTATTTTTTTAATTGCCCGAAGTTTAATTGGAGAAGATTCTCGAACAAAAAAGGATCATTATCAAGAAATCCTTGAGAAATTAGGAAAGTTAAAGCGCGATACGGCTGAATTAGAATTAACTGTAGAGTGTTTTTCACTCGCAATCAAACGGGAATTCAACAAGTGGCAAGCGGAAAAACAGGCATTAGCAGCAGCTGTTCAATCAGCTGAGAACTCTACAAACGAACATCATCTATTCCTAAATGAACGATACAAAGAAATTTTTGATTTGTATGCACAAGGGCTATCTGCCGAACAAATTGCAAGAAAACTTGACAAAGGTTACGGAGAGGTATCCTTTATCCTGCAGCTGGCAAGCCAAGAACAGAAAGGGGATTAACGATGTTAAGAGGATTATATACTGCGGCATCAGGCATGTTTTCCTTGGAGCGGAGACAGGAAACATTAGCCAATAATCTGGCCAATGCGCAAACACCAGGGTTTAAAAAGGATGATACGGTTCTCCGTGCTTTTCCAAAACTATTAATGCAGCGAATAAATGATTTTAATGAAATGGCCAAAGTATCAGGACCCGGAGTACCGCCAATCCCAGGCTATCCTGTACCGATAGGGGACTTGTATAACGGGGTATACGCCCAGGAACGCATTCCCAGCTTCACACAAGGTGCTCTAGTAGATACGAATAATCCATTAGACATTGCCATTGAGGATCAAGAGATTCCTGCTCAAAATGTAAATGGCCGGCAGGTAAAACCGAATGCCTTTTTTGCGGTGCAGCTTCCGAATAGAACAGTTGGCTATACAAGAGATGGGAAGTTTGACCTAGATACCAATGGCAATCTAGTAACTGCAGACGGATATCGCGTAATCGGCTCTGATAATAAACCTGTCCAAATAAACAGCAGCATCAGTAAAGAGGATTTGCAAATCAGTCCGAACGGGCAGATCATTGCTTACCCGAATGAACCTTCAAAAACAAGGAACATCGGGCGGATTGGCATAGCTATCGCACAAAATCCTTTAGACCTTCGCCGCTTAGGTGGCAATGTTTATCAATCTACTAATCCATTACCAATGATTCAAGGAAACGGTACAAATCCGGGTGTTTCCCTGCACCAAGGCACTATTGAGCAGTCCAATGTCGACCTTGGCCAAACGATGACAGATATGATGTCTACAGTAAGAGGATATGAAGCAAATCAAAAAGTTTTAGGTGTTTATGATCAATCGCTTGATAAATTGTACACGGTCGGAAGGCTTGATGGCTAAAATACATAAGGACAGGGGAATAGAAAATTGAACACTTCATTATATATTTCATCCGGCGCACTGCAAGCCTACCAGCAAAAAATTGACACTTCTGCAAACAATATTGCCAATGTAAACACGACTGGATTTAAACGAAGAGATCAAAGCTTTTCAGAGCTTTTAGCCTCACAAATCAACAATCAAATTGATACTACACAGGAAATGGGCCGGCAAACTCCTTATGGATTGCGAGAGGGTTATGGAGCACGGGCAGGACTAACTCAGCTTGATACAGAGCAGGGACAGGGAATTGAAACGAAAAATCCGTTTGATCTGATGATTCAAGGAAAGGGATTTTTTCAAGTAAGCTATCCATCGAAAACTGCTGGCGGCCAAAGTGAGGTCCGTTTCACGCGTGATGGGAATTTCCATTTAAGCCCTAATCCTAATAATAAAGGAAGCTATTATTTAGTTAGTGCTAATGGGGGATTTCTTCTGGATCAGAAGGGTACGCCGATACAGCTGAATGGCCAAAATGAGGTCCAAATTGATGCAACCGGACAAATACAATTGAAAAATAAAAATGGTAAAGGCACCGTAATCAATTCCCCTCAGCGGGTCGGGATTGTTGATATTCAAAATCCACATGTTTTGAAAAATATGGGGGATAATGAATATTCTATCGATACCACTGTCCTTCCGACTGGGACCAATGCCGCAAATTTTGTGAGAGCAATGAATCCGGGTGAAGCACAAATTCAATCTGGTTTTTTAGAAGGCTCCAACGTTGACTTAACATCAGAAATGACTGACTTGATGACTTCACAGAGAAGTTTTCAAATGAATTCTAGAGCGGTTTCCTATGCGGATCAGATGATGGGGATTGCGAATAATATTTTAAGGTAATGTAAGATTGGAGGTGCTTTATTGTGCCTCTATTTTTTAAGACTAAACCTTTTTTTCTATTTTCCGATAAAACACTTTATAAGATTATAAAAAGGATAAATAGATTTAGATCAGTTAGGTTAAATAGTGAATATATTAAGCCTTAAAGTTTTAGGAGTGATTGTATTGGTAAGTTCTGTTACAAGTAGTAATTATAATAGAATATCTGGATTAGCTTCTGGGATGGATACGGATAGTATAGTTCAGCAAATGGTAAAGGCACAAAGTACCAAGCTAAATAAGCTGCAGCAGGCAAAAACGTTAAATTCATGGAAGACAGATGCATACAGAGATGTGAATACAAAGTTAGCTGATTTTAGAAGTTCAATCCAAAATCTTCGGTTACAATCCACTTTTAATAAGAAGACAGTTACTTCTTCACAACCTGATTTAGTTGGAGTTTCCATTTCTGGAGCACCAACTGCATCAAGTTACACTCTAACAGTTAATACGCCGGCAACACCAGCACAAAATGCGACTGTTAGCTTTAGCGGAAGCATTGCAGACAGAACATCAAAGGTCGGAACTGATTTTTCATTTGATTTGACAGGAACAGGAACACAAACGATTT
Organism: Neobacillus sp. GCM10027624; assembly: GCF_042675345.1. Classification (NCBI taxonomy): domain Bacteria; kingdom Bacillati; phylum Bacillota; class Bacilli; order Caryophanales; family Bacillaceae; genus Neobacillus; species Neobacillus sp. GCM10027624. Next base: position 967,938 of record NZ_JBHTHD010000002.1, on the reverse strand, counting down.
CCATTTCTAAAGATGATACGATAGATGGTGTAATTACTAAAATCAATACTCAAAGTGCAACGACAGGTGTTAAAGCAAGTTATTTTGATGGGAATGGATCTATAGTTTTTTCAACAGTAGCAACAGGAGCAACGGCTAACATAAAGATTGAAAATGTTGGTGCCAATAATTTAGGGATTACAAATGGTATTATTCTAAAAGATGCAGATCCTACTGTTGCAGTAAACCAACAAAACTTTACTAATCAAAGTGTCGGAGCAGATGTTAAACCAGGTCAGGTTACAATTAACGGATTATCCCTTACGATTAATAGCAACAGCTTTACCTATGATGGGGTCAAGTATGATTTAAAAGCTCCAAATACTGGCCAGACAGTTTCCGTTCAGACAACAAATGATACACAAAGTGCGTTTGATTCAATTAAAACCTTAGTCGACAAATATAATCAGCTTATTTCAGATCTTAATTCTAAGATATCAGAACAGAAGTACCGTGATTATCCGCCGCTTACAGATGATCAGAAAAAAGATATGAAAGATACGGATATTACACTATGGGAAAATAAAGCTAAAAGTGGACTATTAAATAATGATTCAAACATTTCAAGTTTATTACAACAAATGAGGACAAGCTTATCCCAGGCAGTTGGCGGGATTACAGATGGTCCAAAGTCCCTATCTGATATCGGCATTACCACCAGTAACAACTATCAAGATAATGGAAAGCTAGTGCTAGATGAAGCAAAACTAAAAAGTGCACTTGACAGCAATTTATTAGGTGTTCAAAACCTATTTACAAAAAAAAGTACCTTAGGATCATCAAGTGACACGACCGCAACAAGCAGTGAAAAGAGTAATGACAGTGGTTTTGGCTGGAGGATTTATGACCGGGTTAACAGTGCATTGTCTGATTTAGCCACCATTGCTGGTTCACCAACTTCTGCGTACACAGATACAAAAAGTTTGATGGCCAAACAACTAAAAAGTATTACTGATAATCTGACAAAGGAGCAAAATCGAATATCACAGTATGAGACTAATCTCTATAAAAAGTTTTCCGATATGGAAACAGCACTTACAAAATTAAATTCGCAAAGCAATTGGTTAACGCAACAACTAGGCGGATAAAGAATAAGGTGAAACAGTATTTCTTGGTTTATTTTAAGGCTGAATGCTGTTACGAGAGTCATCCCTATGGATGGCTCTTTTCTGTGTTAAATAAATAAAAAATTAATTTAATTACTAAACCATATTTTATTTTTTCCGATAAGAAGAATAGAAAGAATGCGATAACTTTTTTTAAAGATTTCAATTAATATTTTAGAAAAATACTAAACTTAAATCCTAATCATCCGATAAATAAAATACCAAGCAATTCTTCCAATAAAGTAAGTTCATACATATAAAGTGAATTCTTGGAATTTACTCCTATGGAGGTTGCTAAATTGCTGATTGTAGGTAGAGAAATTGGTCAATCCGTTATTATTGGTGATGTGATTAAGGTTACAGTTCAAAAAAAATATTTAAAACCTCAATTATTAATTAATGCACCAAAGCACTTTAGTATATCTCAATACAATCAGATTGGAAGCAGTAAGGTAAGCTTAAAAAAAGGTGTACGAATGGTGGGCAAACAAATCCTTATCGGAGAATTAATAAAGGTAGCACTCCTTCAGACTGATTCAGGGTTACTAAGAATTGCCATTGAAGCACCGAAAAAAATTCCTATTTATCGAGAGGAATTATACAAAACTATTCGTTTATCAGAAGAAAAGTTGAGAATTAGTTTGTAAAATTATTATTTATTTTTTCTTTGATAATAACCCAATCGGGTTTATTATAAATAATCTTTAAAAGGGTAATATCCCCAATAAAAATATAAACTAGGGAGGAAAAAATAACATGATTATTAACCACAATATTACAGCACTTAACACTTATCGTCAGTTGAACACCAACAGTAACGCTCAAGCCAAATCTATGGCGAAACTATCTTCTGGTCTTCGTATCAACAGTGCTGCTGACGACGCGGCAGGTCTATCTATCTCTGAAAAAATGAAAGGTCAAATCCGTGGGTTGGACCAAGCAAGCCGTAACGCACAAGATGGTATCTCTCTTGTAAGTACTGCTGAAGGTGCTTTAAACGAAACTCATGACATTCTTCAACGTATGCGTGAATTGTCTACCCAAGCTTCCAACGGAACTGCAACAGATTCTGACCGTGGTGCAATGCAAGATGAGTTTAACCAATTAACTTCTGAGATTAACCGTATCGGTAACACTACTGAGTTCAACACACAAAAACTGTTGAATGGTGGAATTGGATCAAATAGTGGAGATAAGATTACTCAAGCTACTAGCGCGTCCCTTACACTGAGTGGGGCGACTACTAATGCTGCGTCTACTTCGAAAATCACAGTGGACAATCTAACGTTCGATCTGAGCAGTGCTGGAACTTTGACTGGTAGCGGTGCGGCTTCTGACATTACTGCTCTTGGAAACGTAACGTCTGGTGGAACGAAGTTGTCTGATGTGGTAGATATCACTCAAACTGCGAGTGGTGTATTAACGTTCACCGCTAAATCTCAAGGTGCAAACAGCACCATTACTCTTGACGATGGCGGTGCCGATGATGCTGGGTTGGGTGCGGTTGATGCTACTGATGCTAAGACGGTTCATGGTACATCCACCACTGTTGAACGTACAGGTGTTGAAATGACTACAGCACTTGGTGGTGGTAACACGATTGCAGCTAACTCTTCTTTCCAAGTAACCGTTGGATCTAATAGTGCAGTTACTGTTAATATTGGTGGTCCAAATGGCAAGACCTATGATACTGGTAATAGTGACTCAAATGTCGCTAAAGCAGCGATGCAGGACCTCGTTAAAGATGTGAATGCTGCTTTACAACAAGCTGGTTTGAGTGGTCAAGTAACTGCATCTCTCTCCGATACAAATAAATTACAGTTTATTTCGGAAACTGGTAAGGATATTTCACTTACTGATGGTACTGGTACACCGCTAGCGGCGATGGGTTCTACGGCAGCAACTGACGTTAAAGGTAACATACAGCAAGTAGTAGGACCTGGTGCTCAAGGAGTTGGGTATAACGTTAAATTCCAAATTGGTGCAAATACTGGACAATCAATGTCCTTAACTATCAATGATATGCGTTCTTCTGCACTTGGTATCACTGGAAATGCAGGCCAACAAGGCTTTACTACTGCTAATTCAGTTTCAAACGGAACTGATGATATTAAAACAGAAGCTGCATTGAATATCTCTTCAGTAGATGATGCTTCAAAAACAATTGCAGTTATTGATAAAGCAATCCAAACAGTTTCTGCAGAACGTTCTAAATTAGGGGCTGTTCAAAACCGTTTGGACCACACCATCAACAACTTAAATACATCTAGCCAAAACATCACTGATGCACAATCTCGTATCTCAGACGTAGATATGGCAAAAGAAATGATGAATCAAACGAAGTCCAGTGTTCTTGCACAGGCTGCTCAAGCAATGCTTGCTCAAGCAAACCAACAACCACAACAAGTACTTCAATTACTTCGTGGATAATTTTTATAAAGGAGACCCTATTGTGTCAAGGGTCTCTTTTTTCTATAAAATCAAAGGAGGGATAGACAGATGGAAAAGTACAACGATGTGATGAAACGGATCTTAGATTTAACGGAGACAATGGAAGAAGGATTAACTCATATACACAACCAAGTAAATGAAGGATATTTTGAAGCATCTGTTCCTTTACTACAGGGTGTAATCACTGCCTTTGCGTCGATTGAAAAGAGTATCTTAGATATTAACAACCTGCGACAAGTAGATTTCAAAGAAGTGTTTCAAAACTTAAGACAAGGATTTAACGTACTAACCGAATCCTATGAACAAGGTAGTGGAGGGAAGGCTTTAGAAATCCTCCAGTTTAACGTTCTTCCCATCTCAAAAAAATGGAAAGCAGCTTTAGAGCAGTCTTTTGAACCTTATCTTGTATCATAAATGAAAGGGGATGTTGAAATGGACATAGCAAGTTTATCTATGGGCATAAGCCAATCCAAACTGCATCAAGATGCAAGTATAGCGGTCATGAAAATGGCAATGGATACAGCAAAAGGACAAGGGGATATGGTTAACGAACTACTTAGCCCTCCAACCCAAGCAATGGAACAATCCGTTCAGCCACAACTAGGTGGTATTCTAGATATTCGAATATAATTCATAGAAATAATAACAATCGTGATATTGGAGGAAGGAATATGTCATCCATCAACGATTATCCGACTTCCAGGATATTCAACATGTTTTCATCTCAACCTGGAACTAGAGAATATTTTCAATCTCATGTTGATGAATGTATTGCAACGATTGAAAAAGGAAAAGAGAAAGTAGCTAACCAAGTGAAGCCAATTACACAAGGGGGCTATGCAAACATAGAGCCTGGGAACTATCCTGACCTTATCACAGGACAACCGATTTCTAATTTCCACCCGTTCTTTCCTGACAAGGAAGCTGTTGGAGGTCAAATCAAAGAAGTAACGTATGATGCTCTTATGGCACCTCATAGTGTTCCATATCCAGATATCACAACTGGAACACCTGTAGATAAGTTTAAATTTGTAACAAATCCACCGGCAGTGGGAAAAAATTTGAACGTGTCTATTTAACAGTTTCTTCTGATATCGTGACAACCGTGAACCTAGGAGGAACGCGGTTTTTTGTGTTTTTACATAAATACCGATGCATGCCAATACCCGAACATTGTCGAAGATTAATAGTTAATTTGATTTGTAAATCAAGGAATTTATAATATTATCTCTATTCAATATGACTTTCCAAAAATTTTAAATATCTTTTTCCCCAAAAACAGCTGAGTGTATGTATGATAATTAGATTCAATCATCAGCTGTTTTTTTTCTATTTTACTAAACCTTTTATAAAAACCGCCGATTACTATAGTAAATGCTTCATAAATGAGTAAACAGTTGGAGTTTAAATCCAATCGGAAGAGGTTTAAAAAATTTTGCAAAGAAAATATCTATATTGGTCAATTATTGTCCTTTTTACAATTTTTCCAATAATCATAGACTTTACTTTAAAAGAAGATTTACAAAGACTGTCTGCTTCTATTTGGTCACTTTATCGCATACCTACAATCTTAATCATGATCCTGTATCCGAGATGGAAAGTTATTTTTGGAACAGCAATCTTCTATTGTTTTTTGAAGTATACCACTTATTTTACAGAAGAGGACTCCATTAGCCTCATTGAGATGGTGGCACTTATTTTCAATTCCTTAGTGAATGCGGCTATTCTGTTAACGGTGAGTTACTTGCGATTAAGATATATCAAATTATTAAAGCAAATGCAGAAATTAATTGTCATTGATTCGGTGACAGGATTGTATAACCGAAGATACTTTGACTTGTATATGGAAAAAACGATTCCATTTATGAAAAGGATCAAAAGACCGTTGATTCTGCTTATGCTGGATATTGATCACTTTAAACAGGTCAATGACAATAATGGTCACTTATGCGGGGACCAAGCCCTTAGACATATTTCTGAAATTATAAAAAGGAATGTCCGAAACACGGATGCGTATGTTCGTCTTGGCGGGGAGGAGTTTGCGATTATTTTGCCCAACACCCAGCTAGCTGAAGGCCAATCAATTGCCGAACGGATACGAGGAGCGGTCGAACGATCAAACTTTACTTATAAACATATACCCGTTCCTATTACAATTAGCATCGGGGTTACATTGTACTGCGGAGAAAATGTGGATGATTTTATTGAAAAGGCAGATCAAGCCTTGTATCGTGCAAAGGAAAGTGGAAGGAACCAAGTCGTTTGTTTTGATGCATTGCAACTGGCCAATTGATTATAAATAAGTCCTAATGGGCAAGTTTTAATACTTTGGGGGAATAGGAAAGTGGAATTCGCAAGTGAAAAATTTCAATTAGAAACAGAACTCAGAAATGCTATAGAACGGAAAGAATTCCGCCTTTATTATCAACCAAAGCTTGATTTGATTACGGGAAAATTAAAAGGGGTGGAGGCGTTGATTCGCTGGGAACATCCCGCAAAAGGACTGGTTTCACCGGCAGATTTTATTCCTTTAGCAGAGGAAACAGGATTAAATATTCCTATTGGAGAATGGGTACTTCATACGGCATGTTTGCAAAATAAGGTATGGCAGGAAGCAGGCTTATCACCTTTTATGATGTCTGTTAATATCTCCGCACGTCAGCTTTACCAATCAAATTTTGTGGATTGTCTCCGGCATATTCTAATAGAAACAAATCTTTCCCCGGAATACCTTGAACTTGAGATTACAGAAAGTGTGGTACTCGATACAAGTTATAGTCTCCAAATCATAAGGGAATTAAAGCGGATGGGGGTACAAATTACTTTGGATGACTTTGGAACCGGATACAATTCCCTCCACTATTTAACTGAATATCCAATTGATAGTATTAAAATAGACCGTTCCTTTACATTTAATTGTACAATGGACTCCAATGATGCCATGGTTGTAAAAATGATTATTTCTTTGGCACACAAGTTGCAAATTGAAGTGATTGCAGAAGGGATTGAAACCAAGGACCAATTGATTTTTCTGCAACAGCATTTTTGCCATCAAGGGCAAGGATATTTGTTTAGCAAACCGTTGCCGCCCGAAATCCTAATTCAACAATTAGCTCAAATCGAACAAATTTTTAACCGTGAAGGAATTGGAACTGAAGTATTTAAACAAGGTTTGATTGGGGAAGCATCAGAAACCGCCCGTCAGGAATTAGCCGAAACGGTTAAGCAACACCATGGGATTATTTTTCGCTTTAAAGAAGTAAATGGTAAGTTTATTCACACAGTTTGCGATGGTGGATTATTGTATCGAATGCAAATTACACCAGAACAAGTAATTGGAAAAGAGTTGAGAGGCTTATTTCCTAATCCAATCGCGGAAGAAAAAGAAAAATATTACCGTAAGGCTTGGGAAGGAAAAGAGAATGTAATGTATGAAGGAGAATTTAATGGCATTAATTATCTTGTTTCCTTACGTCCAATTCAAAAAAGAGGACAAGTGATTGGTGTGGTTGGTTCAGTTTTTGACATTACGATACAGAAGCAACGGCAAAAAAAGGGCGATTAATTTACAAATAAATTGGGCTGTTTCTTTTTGTTAATGGGAGGTAAATTATTATGATCATTAGTTGAAAAGATTTTACTATAATACGATATTGATGGGAAGGCTTACTGAATAAGCATAGATTTGCCGGGCAGTATAACTGCCCGGTTTATGTATGTTCACTATTATCATTTATCCGAATTTCAACCTATTTTATCCGTGAATTAAAATTTTTTAAAGCAATCGAATCCGATACTCGCAGTGGCTGTCGCCGTTTACATTACATTTTTCTTCGCTGACCATTACTCTTCCATCATAGAAGCGTGAAATTGCCCCTTCTATAATTGCCCCCTCTAAGTCACAGACTTTATTTCCAGGATGGGGCGGAAGTCCTTTGCAGAAGCAATCGTCAATTTTAACAAGATATTCATTTTCTTTTGAGTCCAAAACTGTTGGAATTCCAATTTTTAATTCTTGAAAATGGGCAAGGACTTCATCAATTTTTTGAACCGGCAAACTTTGGCCAATCTTTCTTCCCACCGCAACGGTTGTATTTTTCCCATTCATTGGCAACCCTTGATACATTCCGATTAAACGAACCGATCGGAAAAGCTCCAACGGGATCATCGCCCCTAATTTCCTTCGATTAATTTTCTTCATATCCTCATACGTAAATAATTCCACTATTGTTCCCTCCATTCATATGTATGTCTCTATTTTGACAGAGGTTAAACTTGGAAACCTTGATTTAAGTCAAGTTTTTTTACAAGATTTAAAGATAATCTTAAGTTATACATTGGGTAAAGAGGGGTCATTATGGACAAAGCGATACTGCATCAATTTCAGACACCCATAATTCTAGTAAACAATCAAAGGGAAGTGATCTTTACCACTCATGCGTTCAATGAGAAAAGCGGGTACGGTTGGGATGAGCTTCGGTATATGCTGCAGCATCATTACGTTGAAAACATGAAGGCTATGGTTTAATTTAGTAACGCTCTTGCGGAATGCAGGAGCGTTTTTAAACGTTTATTTAAATCGCTGATAAACTCTGCCGATTGGCCGATGAACTTCTGAAAATCGCCGATAGAATGTAATTTTCCCCTATCCTATTATGAAATTCCTGCAATTTCCGATAAAAATTGACAAATAATGAAATAATGGTATAAATTTTTAATATGTCAAAAGTTTTGCTACTATAGTACTATTTTATTCTCAAAATGGAGGCAATCTATGAAAAAAGTCAAAATAGCAAACTCACTACTTGTTCGAATCATTGTTTTCCTTCTTCTTTTTATGGTCATTCCGATTTCCATTGCCGGCTCTTATTTATATGGCGAAGTCAAGAAAGATCTAACGCAAATGGAAAAAGAACGCGTTTCAATTTCAAATCAAGCATCTAAAAAACTATTTTACAAATTTGGAGAAAATTTATTAGTCGTTATAAAATCGAATTCTCACTGGGAGGATAATCGTGCTGCGGTAAAAAAGAAAGATATTAACTGGATTGATGAAAATGTTAACTCGGAAATAGAGGCGATTCCAAATGTTTCTTTCATTGCAACTACTGATCTAAATGGCAGCGTTCTTACGCAGGTTGGCGATGTGAAAGAGTTCACGGGAACATTAGCGAATAAAGAAATATTGGATAGGTTGAAAAACCAAACTGAACTTTCAGGGTTAGTGGAAACTTCAAAAGGGTTAGCTGTGATTGCTGCGTCTAAAATCACAGACGAGGATGGGAAGGCAAAGCCGACAGGTATTTTAATTTTTGGAAGAATCCTTGATAATCAGGCTATAGGAGAAATTAAGGATACGCTTGAAGATGATATTGCCTTATTAACGAATAATGGCATCATGTTATCCACTTCAAAGGAAATTACAAGAGACAACTTAACTCAAAATCTAGCCAAAATAAAGAAGAATGAAAAAGTAAAGCTATTTGAAACTACTAACCGTAAGAAAATGGAATATGCACAAATGAGTACCTCTTTAATGGATTTTTCAGGCCATTCAATCGGTGTGTTACATATCTATCAAAAGCAGGCCACAAGTACGAAAGTAAAGAATCAATTATTAAATGTTAATTTTATCATTGGATCCATATTAATACTGATGATTGTACTATTATCCTTTATCATTTACCGATTGATGATTAAGCCAATTCAACACATTGTTTCCGTTTCCGAAGATGTTTCTCATGGAAACCTATCTTCGGCAGTCATACAGAAAGTGAGTAACCGGAAAGATGAATTAGGTAAACTGGGTTATTCCATGAATAAAATGATTGAAAACTTTCGAACGTTAATAAAAGAGGTGGTTCAAACCATTGAGCAAGTAGCTGCTTCTGCAGAACAGCTCTCTGCAAGTTCAGAACAAACCACACAAACCACCCATCAAATTTCAGCTGCTATCCAAGAGGTAGCTAGCGGATCGGATACACAACTTAAAGGTACAATGGAGTCTTCGCATGCTGTAAAGGAAATGGCGGAAGGGATTCAGCGTGTTGCTGAGACGGTTTCAGTCATTTCAGATCATTCTATACAAACGGAGAAAGATGTAGAGCAAGGAAACCAATCCATCCTGAAGGCAGCACAACAAATTGAAAAAATTAATGTTTCTTTTAAAGAATCAGCATCCATTGTTCAGCAATTAACGGAAAGTTCGAATGAGATTGCCAAGATTGCCTCATCTATTTCCGAAATTGCAGATCAAACGAATCTCCTATCGCTAAATGCAGCAATCGAGGCCGCGAGAGCCGGTGACCAAGGCAGAGGGTTCGCGGTAGTGGCAGAGGAGGTACGGAAATTAGCTGTTCAAACTTCCGAGTCTGCTGAACTTGTAGCAAAATTGATTGAAGAAATTAAACATGTATCTGTTTCTACTGTTCAATCCATGGATAAGGTGAATAAAGAATTAAATGAAGGTTTAAACCAAATTGATCATGTTGAAAAGGTATTTGAGCAAATTCTTTTGTCTGCCAACCATGTAGCGGTCCAAACTCAAGAACTATCTTCTGTATCGTTGCAAATGTCAGAACATACGGAAAAGGTTTCTTCTTCCGTGGAGGAAGCAGCTCAAATAGCCAGAAATTCAGCGAATTCATCGAAAAATGTAGCGTTTTCTTCAAAAGAGCAGCTGCGGGCAATGGAGGAAATTACTTCTGCGTCGGGATATTTAACAAATATGGCGCAGGAATTAAAGAAGTTGATTAACCAATTTAAACTGTAAATTTATTCTCAACAATTCAAATTTTTTTCGTACGGCTAAACTCTTTTTTAAAACTTCCGAAAAATATTAAGGTAACGAAAATTTATTTGGGGGTTTTATATGGAACAGCAAAGGAGAGTTTCATCTAAGTTAAATTGGAATAGCGCAAAAACAAAATTAATTGCAGGTATGACAACAGTAGCGATTATTCCAACGATTTCAATTGCACTTATTTCCAATTCAGTTACAAAAAATGTTATTCATGATCAAGTTTCGGACTCAAATCTTCAAATTACAAAACAGGCTAATGAGAGATTGAATTACATGATGCAGGGTGTTGCCAATCAGCTGGATTTGCTAGCTCATAATTCTGACTTTACAGAGTTTTATCAAAACAAAAAGAATAAAAAATTTGCTGATGAACTGTTAGACGGAACATCCAAAACAAATTCAGAATATTCTTCTGTTTATTTTGGAACTACCAAAAGGCAGACTATTTTGGCCCCAAAGGTTGACCTCCCGGAAGGCTATAATCCAACACAACGGGATTGGTATAAAGCAGCTGTTGAAAATAAGGGAAAGGTTACGTATAGTGAGCCATATATTGATGCATTTACAAATAAACAGGTTATCACTCTTTCAGAGACGGTATCGGACAAGAAGGGAAATTTAGTTGGGGTAGTTGCCATTGATATGTTCCTAAGTGAATTTTCCAAATCGATTAATGAAATTAAGATTGGTAAGAAAGGGTATATGACTATACTCGGACAAAACGGGAAATTTATTTCAACCCCCGAAAAAAATAAAATAGGCAAGGCTGCTCCAGTATGGAAAAATATAAAAGAAAATACAGAAGGTACGAGTGAGTACACATTAAATGGAGTGGAAAAATTTTCAGCCTATACCACAAATAAAAGAACAGGTTGGAAATTTGTTTCTCAATTAGATCAGTCTGAAATTATTGGTGACGCAACGAGAATCAGACATATTGGATGGATTCTGACTGTCATTTTTGGCCTGTTATCTGCCCTTTGCGCTTATATTTTTGGCCGCCGGATTGCACGTAATATTCTCTCCGTCAGGGATGCTTTAGAGACGGCTTCAAAAGGTGATTTTACTGCGAGGGTTTCTGTTATGGCTAATGACGAATTTAAGGATTTGGAGCGAAGCTTTAATCATACAATGGAGCAATTATCAAAATCGCTAGGGAAAGTAGGAAAATCGTCTAAAACAACTTCAGAAACATCTGCCCATTTATCTGATATGACAAGAGAGGCAAATGCCTCCTTATCGGAAGTGGCTCTTGCCATTGATGAAATTGCAAAAGGTGCCACTCTCCAGGTTAAAAATGTCCATGTGAGCTTTGAACAAATGAGAGAATTATCTAAAAAATTGGATGGAATTTCTACTGTAACCGAGGGGATGAACAGTGTTTCAGAACGTTCGATGGAATTAAGCAATAAAGGTTTGGAACAGGTTGAATTCCTATCAGATAAATCTTTAAAAACTAAATCCTCTACAAATGAGGTCACTTCCATTGTAAAAGATGTAGAAGGTCGAATGGAAGAAATCAACACGATTATAGAGGCCATCACCAGAATCACCGATCAAACCAATCTACTTTCGCTAAATGCGTCCATCGAATCCGCTAGAGCTGGGGAGCACGGAAAAGGTTTTGCTGTAGTTGCAAATGAAGTAAGAAAGTTAGCTGATCAATCAAAGACATCTGCGGATGAAATTAAGCGAATTGTTGAAAGTATTAAGGCAGTAGTGAAAAGGGCTGTTCATGCAATGGAACAAACCAATCAGGTGGTAACAGAACAAGATACGGCCGTAAAAGAAACGCAGGTCATCTTCAATGAAATTTTAACAGCCGTTCAGGAATTGGCAGAGCGGGTTGAGGATGTTCGGGTTTCCGTCAAAGACAGCCAGCATAATAAAGACCTCGTCACGCAGGAAATGGACAGTATTACGGCTGTATCAGAGGAAACAGCAGCGGCAACAGAAGAGGTAGCGGCTTCGGCCGAACAAATTTCGGCAACCATGAATTCTTTTACCGAACATGCCAATGGCTTAAAAGAATTATCAGAGCAATTGGATGATGAAATTAAAAAATTTAAATTGGAATAGTGAATAAACCCGTCTTTTCTTTTAAAGGATGGGTTTTTTATATTTTTTGACCTTTCTTTCAAAATTCACTAAACATATTTTGTCATTTGCCGATTATTAATTATGGTGAATTTTATCAAAATTTATCAAAAAATTTTTGAATAGGCTTACAAAAAAATAATCCGGAGGATTGCAAATGGAACAGAAAAGGGGTTCAACAAAGTTTACATGGAACAGTGCAAAAACGAAGATAATTGCCGGGATGGCAGCAACAGCATTAGTTCCTACGATTTCAATTGCACTTATATCAAATTATGTTACACAAAATGTTATTTCTGACCAAGTTTCTAACTCCACTCTTCAAATGACAAAACAGGCGAGCACAAGTTTGGATTATAAAATGGAGGGCGTTGCCCACCAGGTTGACTTATTAGCTCACAATCTTAATTTTACAGAGTTTAATCAAAATAAGAATCGTATTTTTGCAAAAGATTTAATCCATGGTACCGCAAATACCAATCCGGAGTATGCCTCCGTTTATTTTGCCACAACCAAAAAAGATATGCTTGACTCCACAACCGACACGATTCCGAAAGGATATGACCCGACAACCCGGGATTGGTTTATTAGTGCTGTTAATCAAAATGGAAAGACAGTTTATAGTGAACCATATATCGATGCATTTACGAAAAAAATGGTATTAACTATTTCACAGGCTGTATTAAATAAAAAAGGGGAAGTCGTTGGGGTTGCCGCAGTTGACTTATATATTAGCAACTTTTCTAATACTATTAGTCAGATAAAAATTGGCAAGCGTGGGAATATGACCATTCTCGGGCAGGATGGGAAATTTATCTCCAACCCTGATAAAAAGAAAATCGGCAAGAAATCACCCTTATGGGGGAAATTTGATGGGAAACAACAGGGAACCATTGACTATACACAAAACGGCGTAGATAAATTTTCAGCCTATACGACCAATCAAAGAACGGGCTGGAAATTTGTATCGGCTTTGGATAAGTCCGAAATCGTCGAAGATGCGACCAAAATTCGAACGATCGGCTGGTATTTAACCATCATCTTCGGCTTATTGTCCGCTATGTGTGCCTATATTATCGGCAGACGAATCGCCAGAAATATTAATTCTGTTAAAGATGCATTAGAAACAGCATCTAAGGGTGATTTTACTTCAAGGGTTTCTGTTAAAACAAAGGACGAATTCAAAGATTTGGAATTGAGTTTCAATAACATGATGGAGCAATTATCAATCTCACTTGAGAAGGTCGGGGACACATCCAAAACAACATCCGAGACTTCTGCCCATTTATCCATGATGACAAGAGAGGCTAATGCTTCCCTATCGGAAGTTGCCCTAGCTATAGATGAGATTGCCAAAGGAGCCACATTACAGGCTAAAAATGTTCATGTAAGCTTTGAACAGATGAAAGAGCTATCCAAAAAATTAGATGGAATTTCCTCTGTAACAGGGGGAATGGAAAGTGTTTCCCAGCGTTCAATGGAATTGAGTAATAAGGGACTAGAACAGGTTGTCTTCTTGTCAGATAAATCGTTAGAAACAAAATCTTCCACCAATGAAGTCACTTCCATTGTGAAGGATGTTGAAATCAGAATGGAGGAAATCAATACGATTATCGAGGCGATCACGAGGATTACCGATCAAACCAATTTACTTTCGCTTAATGCATCGATTGAATCTGCGAGAGCAGGTGAGCATGGGAAGGGATTTGCAGTCGTTGCAAATGAAGTAAGAAAATTAGCAGATCAATCGAAAGCTTCCGCGGATGAAATCAAACGAATCGTTGATAGTATTAAGACGGTAGTAAGGAATGCGGTATCTGCTATGGAACAAACCAATCAGGTTGTGACGGAGCAGGATGTAGCAGTGAAAGAGACGCAGGCCATTTTTAATGAAATTTTATCGGCTGTTCATGAATTGGCGGCTAGAGTAGAGGAAGTACAAGTTTCGGTTAAGGATAGCCAGCAAAACAAAGATTTAGTCAATCAAGAAATGGACAGCATTACAGCTGTTTCTGAACAAACAGCTGCAGCTACGGAAGAGGTTGCTGCCTCAGCCGAACAAATTTCTGCTACGATGAATACCTTTACAGATCATGCCAACGAGTTAAAAGAGCTTTCAGAGCAATTAGATAATGAAATTAAGAAATTCAAATTGGATTAATAAAAAATAGTATGCCTGTCCTGATCGGGACAGGCATACTGTTTTTTATGAAATATTTTTTTATTCCTATAAACAATATCCAAATTCATCCGATATAACCAATACATATACAGTGTAAAGGTGGGGCTGAAAATGATTGATAAACTATCCATATCGACTAGTAATTCGCCGGATTATCATGTAAAACAAGTGGAAGGTATCCCAAATGTAAAACCCATTTCTGAAGGGGAACATAAACAGCAAACTGAACAGCCAGATCAGAAAGTGAATACGAAAGATAAAACCAAAAAAGTAATCGACAGCATGAATGAATTTTTAAGAGCATCCAATTCACATTTGAAATTCCAGTTTCATGAAGATTTGCAAAAATATTATGCAGTTATCGTGGATGATCAAACAAATGAGGTCATAAAGGAAATCCCTCCAAAGAAATTGCTCGATATGTATGCCTCAATGGAGAAGTACTTAGGGCTTTTAGTAGATAAAAAGGCATAACAGTAGGAGAAAATCAAATGACCTCAGGAGGTGGAATCCATGCAGCTTCCACAAATCCGCCTGCGAACCACTCAACCCACCAAGAAATTCATCAAGTTCCCGTAGATTGATCCATTAAACAGGTTCCTGCTCCAATGACAATTGACCGTCATCCATCACAAGCCAAATTCACTCAAAGGGAGCCAGCAAAATAGGTAATGAAGAAAAGGGTTAAATTTGATACAATCTATAAAGATATGATTCTTTTAATGGAATTGGAACTATTTTCTTTTTTAAATGAACTAAACTTTTTTTTAGATTAACCGATACAAAAAGAGAATAGGAGGGACTGTTCATGAGAATTAATGAAACGAATTATGGGTTTTATTCCTACCAAAATCAACTAAACCGTAAAAATACGGAAAATATAACGAAAAAATCTTCATCTTCTTCGGCAGAAGTCGAAATATCATCCCGCGGCAAAGAAATCTCTCAAGCGGTGATGAGTGAACAAGCACAGCGCCAAAAGCGTGTTCAAGAATTGAAACAACAGATAAGTGACGGAACTTATCAAGTAGATAGCAAAAAAGTTGCGGAGAAAATGATAGATTTTTGGAAGTAATATTCCTTTAGGAGGCAGCAATATGGAATCACACGAAAATTTAATACAAACATTGGAAGCCATGATTGACGCCCATACACGATTACTCGATTTAGCGAAAGAAAAGCGAGCGATTCTTGTTGAAGGAAATACTTTACGACTTCAGGAATTAATCCAACGTGAAAGCTCATGTGTAGGGGAAATACAAAAACTTGAACTAGAAAGAAAGAATTTTGTTCAGAACTATTTTAATCAAATGGGTTTGACCAATCCATCCCCAACACTTGAGGAATTAATTAAAAACGCAAATAATCCTCTTGCAAAATCAACTTTGAATAAAATTGCCCAACAACTGCGCATTCTTGTCAAGGAAATTACGAATATAAATGAGAGCAACCAACAATTAATTCAAACTTCCCTTTCTTATGTTGAATTTTCATTGGGCATGCTTGTACCAAAAGAACCGAACATAGGGTATGGACCTAAATCAGGAAGACGATACGCAAATCTGTTGGATGCCAAGGTATAGGATAATTAGTATTATTGACAAACGGAGGAAACACAATGACTTCAACCTTTCATGGCATAGAGATAGGAAAAAGGGCACTTTTTGCCCAGCAATCGGCCCTTTCTACCACAGGCCAAAACGTATCAAATGCCAATACAACAGGATACACAAGGCAACGATCGGAGATGCAGGCTGATTACTCAATATCTCTTCCTGGAGCAAACGGAAATAATATGCAATTAGGGACAGGTGTTGTGGTTAACAAGATTGTTCGCTTAAGAGAAGATTATTTGGATGTCCAATATCGCGGTGAAAATAAAAATTTAGGATATTGGGATGCCAAAAGTGATACGCTCAGTAAAATTGAAGGGATTCTCAATGAACCATCTGATAATGGGCTCGCGTCGACAATGGATCAATTCTGGAGTTCATGGCAGGAACTTTCCAAAAACCCGGATAGTGCAGCTGCCCGTGGCGTTGTCAGACAAAGAGGGGTGGCAGTTGCTGAAACCTTTCACTATCTTTCCGATTCCTTGGATCAAATGAAGGATGACACCTTACATGTTATAGACACTAAGGTAAAAAGTGTTAATGATATAGTCGATCAAATTGGTAATTTAAATAAACAAATTTCCAGCTTAGTTGCGAATAACTACCAACCAAATGATTTGTATGACCAACGTGATGTTTTAATTGATAATTTATCTAAAATGGTGAACGTGAGTGTTACCAATCATACAAATGGAATCGTAGATGTCGCTATTGGGACAGAATTCCTAGTGAAAGGTACCGATGTCAATAAACTTGAAGGCTTCGACTTAAGTAATGGATTAAAAGATCCAGCTAACATAACCCTCAATGGAAACTCTTTACAGTTGGATAGTGGAGAATTAAAAGGACGAATCGAATCCTATCAAAAAATAATCCCTGAAATGCAAAATAAAATCGATACGTTAGCAAAAACGTTTGCGGATAAAATCAATGGAATACATAAAACAGGTTATCATTTAGAAAATAATGGAGCTGTTGCAGGAAGTGTTGATTTCTTCACTGGAATAAGTAAACCAGATCCAAGCGATCCAAATTCTCGTGTTATTTCTGATACCAATATAACCGCTAAAAACTTTGAAGTGAATTTTGAAATCATGAATTCTTTAGATAAAATCGCCGCCAGTCAAGAAGCTGTTACTGGGAATGGAAAAAATGCCCAAGCAATCGCTGATTTGAAATTTTCAGTAGTTGATTTCAAAGAAGATAGTACGGATTCCTCAAAAACAACATCAACTTCAACAATTGATGACTTTTACCGTAATATTATTGGACAACTGGGAATTGATTCTCAGGAGGCACAGCGCATGCAAGAGAACTCTGATGTGATTGTGAATCAGATCGATAACCGCCGCCAGTCAGTCTCCGGTGTATCGTTGGATGAAGAAATGGCCAATATGATTAAATATCAGCAGGCTTATAATGCCGCTGCACGAATGATAACGACCATGGATCAATGTTTGGATAAAATCATTAATGGAATGGGCAGAGTCGGTCTGTAGGAGGATTTTTATGAGTACGCGCGTTACACAAGGTATGCTTAACCAAAATATGTTATTTAATTTATCTCAAACCAATAAAGCAATGCAAAAATATCAGGACCAGGCGTCTTCTGGTAAAAAAATAAATAAGCCGTCGGATGATCCAGTTTCAGCTGTTCGCGGAATGTATTACCGCTCCTCACTAAATGAGGTGGATCAATACAAGCGCAATGCGGATGATGGTGCCTCCTGGATGAGCACAACAGATGATGCCCTTAATGAGGTAAATTCTGTGCTTCAGCGTGTCCGGGAACTAACGGTTCAAGGCCTTAATGGGACGAATGACCCAAGTGCCCGCACGGCCATTACTCAAGAAATTGATCAGTTAAAAGAGCATCTGGGGGAAGTAGCCAATTCACAGATTGCCGGAAAATATATTTTTGCCGGGACGGATATTAAAAACCCACCCTATCAAACCGCAACTAAAACATTTAATGGTAAAAATGGAAAGATTGATGTACAGGTTGGGCAAACAAATAATGTGCAAATAAATGTCCAAGGGACGGATGTTTTTGGTAAGGATATTAATGGGGATGGGGGTATTTTTAAACTGCTTTCGGATATCTCAACAGGTTTAAGCTCCTCTGATTCATCTTCCACAGACGTTTTGGGAAAATTAGATGCACAAATTGATAATGTTTCAAAAGAACGCTCTGAATTAGGCGCACGAATGAATCGAATGGAATTAAGTCAATCACGTTTAGATGGGTTAGAAGTTTCAACCACTAGTTTATTATCTAGCGAAGAAGATGCAGATATGTCCCAGGTGATTATCAACTTAACGACTGAGGAAAATGTCCAGCGTGCCGCATTATCTGTTGGGGCCCGCATCATCCAACCATCATTAGTTGATTTTTTACGTTAATCAAAGTAAACGTGAACTGCAAATTCTGCAGTTCAATTTTTTTAACTACCAATTTTGGTAAAAAACTATTAAACTGGAATTATCAATAAAAAATAATAGGAGTGGGAGTAAATGTATCCCAAAATTGGACAGAATATTGAGATTTTGATAAAAGATCGGGATTATTCCTGCCGGTCGATTATAGCGGAAATTGGGGAACACGAAATCCTGATCGCTGTACCGCTCAATCGGAGTGTCATTGGAATGTTGGGTAGCGGGACATTAATAGATGTCTTTTTTTTGGAGGAGGAAAATCAATATAAATTCCAAACTGAAATCATTGCAAAAACAAAAGATACGAAAATACCATTATACAGGTTAACAAAGCCGCTGGAGAGTGAGATTATCCGAATTCAGCGCAGGGAAAATTTTCGAGTCAACAGCAATTTACGCCTAATCGTAAATGAAAAGGAATTAGCCACCATCAATATAAGTGTAGGCGGGTTGCTATTTTCGGATGGAATGGATAATCTTCTAGAGATTGGTGACCAGATTTCCGGAACCCTGTATATTCCAAATCCCCAAAACAAGGATATTGATCCGATTAATTTCAGTGGAATGATTAGACGAGTAAATTTGATAGAAAAACCGGAAAGAAAAAACATTGCTGTCGAATTTACCAATTTAACGCAGCGTGATCAAATGAAAGTCATCCAGCATTGCTTTGAAAAACAAAGACAAATGCGATTGGTTGAAAAAGATAAACGCAGGTAAATAGGCTATAAAATTAACTCTTCTTTTTAAGAAAGAGTTTTTTTATTAGGAAATCAAAATAAATAGAGGGTTTTAAGAATAATAGATTTACAAATCTTTACATAATTAATATAATTATAGTGTAAAGGTATACTTTACAAAAAAAAATTTTGTTTGATATACACCCAAAAAGATTTCAATCAGTGCGAATACATATATTAGAACCTTTACTCAACATCAAAATTTTTCAAAATTATTTTCGATTTGAAAATTGTCATATTCCAAGATAGGTACATTTTCATTCAATTAATTAGGAGGTATTGGGATGGGGTTAAAAACTGCACTATTCGAATTGAAACAAGCTGTAAGGAATCATGATGGGTATCAAACAGATGAAGCTTTCATACATAACCTGGAGCATGATCATAAAGTAAGTCCTGGTACCCTGGTTTATTATTTTAATCATTTTCAGATGATGGGAATTAATAAAGAGGATGATCAAACCCAGCCGTCAGATGAGTCAAAAAAAGTGAACCGTAAGTGGAGTAAGAACGAAATTGAATTTATGTTTCAATACATTAAGGTACGGCAAGAAGAGGGCGCGTTGAATATAACAGAAATATTGGAGGAACTTGCTGAACTTTTTGAGCGAGGCTATCAATCTGTAAATTATAAATATTATTCACTTCTAAAGAAAAAAGAACAGAAAGAAGCCCGCACCCAAGAACCCCTGCATTTTACCACCATTCCGTATAATGAAGTTCCGGTTGTCTCCACTGAAATCATTCCCAAAACATCACAAGTATCTAAAGTGAACCTTCATCAAGACGATGATTTGCTAGATGTTTTATCCGGATTGATTACAAACATCCAACAACTTCCAGGGATTCATTTAAATGAACTTTTAAGAAGTCTTTTTCAGCTTACCAATATGGCCCTGCAGAATCAGGAAGAAGTTCAGCAAATTGAACATCTGAGATCAGAATTTCATCATGAAAAAGAAGAACTGCGGGAAAAATTATTAAAAAAAGAACAACAATTGCGCCTTGAGAAAAAGCGGAATGATGAATTGCAAATAGAAGTTTCAAAGTTGGCAAAAGAAATAAATGCATTCAATAAATTGGGAGATGCAGCCAAAATACAAAACCTAAAAGCCTACAATCAAAGGCTAAACTATATTATTGATGGGTTCGGAATTGTCCTTCAAGTAGGCAGTTAATCTAAAAAAGGCTACTCCAATAATAATTGGAATAGCTTTTACTTTTTTAATAGGATTTTTTTGATAAAAACGTAAACTATTTTTCCAAGCATCCGATAATTAATACTAGGAAGAACTGGATATAGGAAGGAGTAATTCAATCATGACTTTAAGAAATCCTTATCAAGCCTATCAAAAACATGCTGTCACTACATCAAAGCCTGAAGATTTGACATTGATGTTATTTCGGGGAATGGTAAAATTTATTCGCTTAGCTAAACATTCTCTTCAAAATAAAAATTTAGAAGAATCTCATAAATATAATTTAAGGGCCCAAGATATTCTAAGTGAGTTAATGGTATCCTTGAAAAAGGAATACGAGATTTCTGCATCCTTACTATCCTTATATGACTATATGAAAACCCGTTTAATTGAAGCGAATCTAAACAAAAATTTGGATATTTTAGAGGAAATAGAAGGTTATGCAGCCGAATTAACAGAAACATGGTCAACAGCTATGAAACTAAATAAACCGAATATGCAGGGATCGTAATGGACGAAATGATTTCAATGGTTTATGAACTGACGGTTGAAATGGAACGAAAGCTAACCAGCGGTGACTTTGAGGAATTTGAGACCTTATTAAGTCGCCGCGGCAACATAATGATGAAGGTCGAATCCTTTAAAGCAGAAAACCCTGATTTTCCATATTCTCCAGATTCAATCAAAACCATAAAGGAAACTCTTTCACTGGACAACCAGCTTACTTCACAGCTGAAAGGGAATATGAATGAAACCCAATCAGCTCTCAACCAAATCAAAAGGGATCGGCAAATATCAAAAAAATACCTGCCATATATCAAACAAATAAGTGGGGTATTCTTGGATCGGAAAAACTAATTTAGAATATGAAATAAAATTCAATTAATTGCGTGACTATGCATTTTTATTTGCGTGGTCACGCAATTAATTTTATTTTTCCCGTAAAGTTTTTTCGTTATGACGCATTGTGTTTTCGGTTAAATATTTCCATTTATCATTTAAAATAAGAATATGATGTATTTCGACATACTTTGCATCTGTAATGTTCGGATAGTTATGAAAATGGTACCAGGATTTCATTACTAGCTTTAATTCAGTCAAAGAAGACGAAAATATCTTTCACAATAAGTTTAATAAAGAGGAAGATTTTTCATGAAGCTGCAAAATACGACAAAAAAAGACAAACAAACCCTTGGGAAGTTATATCAATTTATCGACTATAAAAAGAGGCAGCCATTTTTCAGAAAGCCAATTAAAATCTTAATGGGCAGCCCAATCAATGAGATTTTTTACATGGTAGAAAACATTGTGTACGAAGGGAAGCAAATTCTTGCCTTAAAACAGGAGACTAACATCAATACGATTGTTTTAGTGGAGGCCAAAATTGAGGATGGACAACTAAAACAGGTATTAAGGATTTCAAATGAATTTTTAAGTGAAATACAAGGGATGTTTAAAAAAACAATTTAGAATCATGTCTTTGTCGAAACTTACCTGCAAATGAACAGCATCAACAGGCACCCAAATAATGCGTGGTCACTTATTTCAGTAGGGTGGTCACGCTTTTTTTATAGGTAAGAATATTCATATATTTTGCTAATAGACCATTACATAATCTCGAAAGGGTGTATTACTTTGAAAATAGATGATAATTGGTTTCTTAATTCCATGCTGGTAAACACTTTATCCCAGACAGCAAAAACACCCTCTCAGTCCATGCCCACAGGCAACTTGAGCGGTGCTCTTTTTTCAGCCATTTTAAATCAATTTTTAGACCAAATGCAATTGGAAACAACATTCCAATCCGTGGATCAACCTTCGTTTCCATCGATGATTTCGACTTCTGCCCCATTAACTGGGCAGCCAGTGTTTAGTTCGTACATACCGAATCAAGTTCCATCGATTACTCCAGATGTAAATAAGCAAAAACTGCCTATTGGCGGTGATGATTCGCTCGGGTTTCAAATGGTGAATCCGGAAAAACTGGATCAAGTACTGGACGGGAAATTAAAAGGTATGGGAGAGGTTTTTGTTCAGGCAGGGAAGCAATTTAATATCAATCCAGCATTACTGGCTGCCATTGCGCAACATGAATCAGCTAATGGAAAATCCCATGCGGCCGCTATCAAAAATAATATTGCGGGAATGATGGGATCTAATGGATTAAAGTCGTATTCCACTGTTGAAGAAAGTATCATGGATATGGCTCGTAATTTAAGTAAGAATTATTTGGGCAGCGGTTTAAACAGTATTGCTGAAATTGGCGCTAAATATGCCCCTCAAGGTGCAGCGAATGACCCAACAGGACTTAATAATTATTGGGTTTCTGGTGTTTCTCGTTATTTTAACCAGATTAGAGTTTAATTATAATTGAGGAATATTCTGCTAATCTGAAAAAAATGTAGATTTAAATCCATTTTTTGTAGTATATTGTTGAAGTATGTAAAAATTATTTTGATATTTATCAAAAACTATCAAAAGGAAACCTTGTAGGTAAAAAGGAGTGAACCCCTGTGAATAATATCAATCTATTACAATCTGCATTAGATGCTTCTAGTTTACGCCAACAAGTTGTTTCTAATAATATTGCAAATGCAGAGACTCCCGGTTATAAATCGAAACAAGTAGTTTTTGAAGATGTTTTAAAGCAGCATTTAGCTGACCAAATGAATTTTACAGGAAAACGTACAGATCCTCGTCATTTAGTGATTGGGAATTCTCCAGGTGTGATACCAGCCCCCAAAACAATAGAAGATACCGGAACGGTTATCCAAAATAACGGGAATAATGTGGATATTGACAAAGAGATGACCCTTATGGGAAAAAATGCGCTCTGGTATGACACGCTCTCGCAGCAGCTTAATAGCGAATTTCAACAATTATCCATTGCCATTACCGGAAGGAGTTAGGGGAAATGTTTGATTCTTTAAATATAAGTGCGTCTGCATTAACAGCGGAGCGCCTGCGGATGGATGTAGTCTCTTCGAATATTGCAAATGCCTCATCCACTAGAGCTAAAATGGTAAACGGAAAGTGGGAGCCGTACCGCCGCAAAATGGTTACGATGGAACCAAGGGAAAACTCTTTTAATTCAGTATTAATGGGAAAAATGCAGGCCCAATCCTCCCTACAGGGGGTAAGAGTGACGGGAATTGTCGAAGATCAAACACCATTTAATATGGTATATGATCCGAGCAATCCGGACGCCAATGCGAACGGATATGTAATGATGCCGAATGTTGACTTGTCAAAGGAAATGGTCGACCTCCTTTCTTCATCGAGGGCGTACGATGCGAATATTACCGCCTTTAATACAGGAAAATCAATGATGTTAAAAGCTCTAGAAATCGGGCGTTAGGAGGCATATAAATGAATGTTTCAGGGATTAACAACAGCGGATTTATCAAACTAAATCAAAATCTAGTTCAAACTAAACCAAAAACTTCCTTTGCCGATGTTCTTCAAGGATATTTAGGGAATGTAAATGATACTGTTCAACAGGCATCTAATCTAACCGCACAAACGGCAGTTGGAATGGTTGATAATGTACATGATGTTACGATTGCATCGCAAAAGGCGAAATTAGCATTGGAACTGACGGTTACAGTTAGGGATAAGGCTGTGGAAGCTTACCAAGAAATTATGCGTATGCAAATTTAAAGAATGACGATATGCTGGGCAGGGTGAGAAATGAACCGATCATGGATAGATCAACTTAAACAAACAAAGGACAAATTTAGTACATACTGGGGTGCGCGCAGTAAGAAGCAAAAGTGGATGATCATTGGTACCTTCTTATTTCTTTTTGTTTCCATTTCCATCTTTATCTTTTTTGCATCCCGTCCTCAATATGTACCATTATATACAGGTCAATTGACCCAGCGTGAAGTTGGGGATATTAAAGCGGAGTTAGATAAAGAAGGATTTACAAATTATAAAATATCTGATAGCGGAACCATGTTGTCCGTTCCCCGTAAAGATGCGCCAGATTTATTAGTCAATTTAGCTTCAAAGGGATATCCAAAGGACAATAAAATTAACTATGATATTTTTGGCCAGAATCTATCATTCGGTG
Source organism: Neobacillus sp. GCM10027624 (assembly GCF_042675345.1). Classification (NCBI taxonomy): domain Bacteria; kingdom Bacillati; phylum Bacillota; class Bacilli; order Caryophanales; family Bacillaceae; genus Neobacillus; species Neobacillus sp. GCM10027624. Next base: position 943,198 of record NZ_JBHTHD010000002.1, on the reverse strand, counting down.
CCACAGATCGTCAATATAATATTCTTGAACGTGAAGCTATGCAAAATGAAGTAGCAGAAGTCATTAAACATGTTGATGGGATTAAAAATGCAGATGTTATTTTGACATTGCCTGATAATTCTGTGTTTGTAAAACAAGACCAAGGGCAGCAAGCCAGTGCATCTGTTATGGTTGATGTGGAACCAGGGGTACAACTAACTTCGCAGCAAATAAGGGCCCTTTACACCCTTGTCTCACGCAGCGTACCAAATCTTCCTATTGATAACATCACGATTATGAACCAGTACAGTGAGACATTAGCATTGGAAAATGCGGATAGTGAAGATCAAACATTGGATCAATATGATAAACAGCAAAAGATTCAGCGGGATATTCAACGTGATATTCAGCAAAATCTTCAAAGTTTGCTAGGAACAGTTCTAGGAACCAATAATGTCTATGTCCAGTCTTTTGTCAAAATCAATTTTGATAAAGTCAAAACAGTAGAGAAGCTAGTAAAGCCGACTGATCAAAATAATAATGGCATTGTCATCAGTTCAGAAAAGATTTCCAAATCCTCTACCGGTAAAGGAGCAGATTCTGGTGGTGTTACGGGAACGGGGTCTAGCGATGTTCCTGGATATACCGGTTCCAACTCTGGCGGGGAAAGCTCTTATGAAGAATTGCAAAATAGAGTGAATTATGAGGTTAATCGAATTAATAATGAAATTTTAAAAAGTCCGTACCAAATTGAGGATATTACGATCAATGTCGGAGTTGAACCTGATCCTTCTTCTCCTAAAAAGATTCCAAAAGCGACATTAGCAAATATTCGTAACATTGTTTCCAATACCGTACAAACGGCTCTTGGTCATCCGAATTTATCCCAGCAACAGATTAACCAGCGTATTACCATTTTCCCTCACACCTTTGCAGCGAATGCTGCGCTAAACAACACATCAAACGGTCATCCAATTTTAATTGGAAGCACAATTGGTGCCGGTGTGTTAGCAGCGGGGGGACTCGTATGGTGGCTGCTGCGCAGAAGAAAACAAAAGCAACTGGAGCAAGAAGAGGAAATGAATTTTACAACACCGCCTGTTGCAGAGGCTGATTATTTTGCAGAACAGGAAATGACTGTAGAAAATCAACTGCGAAAATTGCTAGATAAAAGACCTGAGGACTTTTCTAAAATTATTCGAACATGGCTGCATGAAGAGGAGTTGTAGTTTTTCATGTCTACATCATTAAAGTTGAACGGCAGACAAAAAGCAGCAATTTTGCTTATTTCAATGGGAAAAGAGGCTTCATCGAAGGTTTTTAATTTTTTGCCTGATGAGGAGATTGAACTGCTTTCCCTGGCAATCGCCAATATTAATAAGGTTGATCTCAAAGAAAAAGAAGAGGTTTTAAAGGAATTTCATGAAATGTGTATTGCACAAGATTACCTTGCAATGGGTGGAATTGCCTTTGCACAGGAAGTTCTGGAGCAGGCATTAGGGAAAGATCGTGCAAAACAAATTATTCAGAAATTAACAGTACAGCTTCAAGTGAAGCCTTTTGAGTTTGCACGCCGAATTGATCCAATGGAAATTTACCACTTTTTGCAAAGTGAACACCCGCAAACGATCGCACTCGTTTTAGCTCATTTAGAGCCACCACAGGCCTCTATGATCCTGTCATCGCTCCCGGAGGCGTTACAATCCGATGTTGCAAGACGTATCGCTTTACTAGAACAAACCTCACCGGATGTGATTAAGGAAGTAGAAAATATATTAGAGCAAAAACTAACGGCTACGATCCGTCAAGACTTTAGCGTCGTAGGGGGAATTGATTCCATTGTCGGCATCCTTAACGGTGTGGATCGCGGTACGGAGAAGAGTATTTTAGAGGACTTGGCAATTAAAAACCAGGAATTAGTACAGGAAATCAAGCAGCGGATGTTTACTTTCGAGGATATCCTTAATCTTGACCGCCGTGCCATTCAGCGTGTTATTCAGGAAGTGGATAATCAGGATTTACTGCTTGCATTGAAGGCTGCTAGTCCGGAAGTTAAAAAGGTTATATTTGAGAACATGTCCGGCCGGATGGTTGAAACATTCGAAGAAGAATTGCAATATCTTGGACCAGTTCGAGTCAAGGATGTTGAAGAAGCCCAGGGAAGAATTGTTTCCGTTATACGTCGTTTAGAAGACACAGGAGAAATTGTGATTGCCCGAGGTGGAACCGATGATGTCCTATTCTAGGGTTTTTAAAGCCTCCCATCTTTCTATAGGGAATGAAGTAAAAGTTATTACCCAGCCTTTTATTGTTGAAAAAAATAAGCGAAATGATGAGAATCGGGTCTCTATTGATGATGAGAAGGTTTATGGGAATCAATTGATCGAAGAGGCCCAAGCAAAAGCTCAGGCGATTATTGCCCAAGCCGAGCAAAATGCGCATTCGATCGAAACGGTCGCAGCTGAAAAGATTAACCAGTGGTGGGATGAAAATCATCTAAAACTCGATGCCATGTCAGCTGAAGTTAAACAACAAGGGTTTCAAGAAGGATTTGAGCTGGGGAAACAAGAGGGCGAGTCTTTCGTCCAGCAAGAATATAATGACAAATTAGCTCAAATTCAACATCTGCTGCAACAGGCCTATGAAGAAAAAGAGGCTATCATCGCTGAAGCAGAACCATTTTTATTGGAATTAAGCTTTGCGATTGCTTCGCAAGTTATTAAACAAGAATTAACGGATTACCCTGAAAAATTTGTTGAGTTAATTAAACAGAATATTCATCGTGTCAAAGAGAAAGAAGCCATAACCGTATGTGTTCACCCAGATGATTTTGAGTTTGTTCAATCTGAGCGAAGACATCTTTTGGCTGTTGTCAACGGTGAAACTGAAATCAAAATTATCCCTGACCATTCCGTATCACCGAAGGGATGCATGATCCGTACGGCCTATGGAAGTGTGGATGCACGAATTGACACCCAATTGGAGGAAATTAAAAAGGTCGTTTTAGAGGCAAGAAGGGAGCCGGAACGTGAAACTATCAGCTGAAAACTATGTTAGGCTTATTCGCGGTATTGATCCGGTAAGGGTAAATGGGAAGATTACACAAATTATTGGACTTACCATTGAATCCCAAGGCCCTGACGTTAGAATTGGTGAACTTTGTTCGATTTATCCCTCTCAATCTAAAACCCCTATCCAAGCTGAGGTTGTTGGAATTAGGGAAAACAAAGTTCTTTTAATGCCTTTGGGCGAAGTTCGGGAAATTGGACCCGGATGTGATGTGGTGGCTAGCGGAAAACCATTGGTCGTAAAGGCCGGGACCCAACTGTTAGGAAGGGTTTTGGATGGTTTGGGCCACCCTATTGATGGGAAGCCTCTGCCAATTGGTTTAGAGGAAGTTCCAACCCATGCTGTTCCTCCAAACCCGCTAAGCAGGCCGCGGATTCACTCCTCCTTAGGTGTCGGTGTCCGAGCCATTGATGGCTTGCTTACAATGGGAAAGGGGCAAAGGGTTGGGATCTTTGCCGGAAGCGGAGTCGGAAAAAGCACATTGCTTGGAATGATTTCAAGAAATACGACAGCAGATGTCAATGTAATTGCTTTAATTGGAGAACGAGGACGGGAAGTACTTGATTTTTTAGAGCAAAATTTAGGGGAAGAAGGGTTAAAAAAATCAGTTGTGATTGTTGCAACATCTGACCAACCGGCCCTGATTCGAATTAAAGGTGCGTTAACCGCTACTTCCATTGCTGAGTATTTCCGTGATCAAGGAAAGAATGTTTTGCTTGTCATGGATTCAGTCACACGATTTGCGATGGCGCAGCGGGAAATTGGTTTAGCGATAGGGGAACCGCCTACGACTAAAGGATATACGCCATCCGTGTTTGCCATGCTTCCCCAATTGCTTGAACGTGCCGGAACTGGGCCAAGAGGAACGATTTCAGCCATTTATACGGTATTAGTAGATGGTGATGATATGAATGAACCGATTGCGGATGCTGTTCGCGGAATTTTAGATGGTCATATCGTTCTAAACCGTGCCATTGCAGGGAAAGGGATTTTTCCCGCCGTCGATGTGTTAAACAGTGTGAGCCGGGTTATGACCGAAATCACTTCCAATGAACATATTACTGCCGCACGTCATTTTAAAAGATTGCTAGCTTCCTATAAAGAAGCAGAAGATTTGATAAATATTGGGGCATATAAAATGGGCTCCAATCGCGATATTGATTTAGCGATAAGGTTAAAACCTCAAATTGACCAATTTTTGCAGCAAGGGATATATGAACCGTCCCAACTAGAGGATACCGGATCCTTTCTAATTTCACAGTTTGGAGCGATGATTGGATGAAATTTGAGTTTTCTTTTCAAAAAATACTTGATTTTAAAGAAAAAGAGAAAGAAACGGCCAAACGGGAGTTTGGTACGGCCAAACTTCGGGAAGTAGAGCTTCAAGAACAAATGGAAGGCCTTGAGTTAGAAAAGGAAAGGGCTTTCAATCAATACAATGAAGTGAACCGGAAAACGGTGTGGGAAATATTGGAGCTGCAAAATGAAATTGAGCATGTAAACATGCAAATGAAACAGTTGGAACATCAATCGCAGCAAATTCAACAGCAAGTAGAACGAAATCACGAGATTCTGATTGAAAAAACAAAGGAAGCGAAAATGTGGGATCAATGGAAGGCTAAATCAAAGGCTGCTTTTCAAAAACAATTAGATCAAGAAGAGCAAGCCATGTTAGATGAAATGGCCGTATTACGATATTCCCGGAGAATATAGGAGAGAATCAAATGGAAGAAGAAAAAAAACATGGGATACTAAGAGCCCTTTCCTTTTATGCCATTCCAATACTATTAACCATTGTCCTGGTTGTTGTGGTTGTCAAATTCTTGGGTATCCCTGTAGGAAAAACTTTACAGGAGTGGGGGAAGAAAGTTCCGATTTTAAACCAAATCATTCCTGATCCTAAGCCGGCTTCCGTTTCTACTGCCCAATCAAGCGGACAAGGGCAAGATGTATGGAAACAAAAATATTTAAATAGCAGTTTAGCCTTAAAAGATCGGGATCAAACAATCGCAGATTTAAAAAAACAGCTAAATTCTAATTTGACAAAGGTATACGATTTACAAAAAAGCAATGATGAACTAAAACAACAGCTTAAAACGAAGCAAAGTCAACAGTTTTTAAATCAAAAAAAACAAGTTTCCAGTGTTTATGCTGATATTCCCCCATCAAAAGCGGGTGCAATGTTTGAGGCAATGTCATTAGAGGATGCTTCCATAACCATGTCTATGCTCGACCCAAACCTGCAAAGCAGTGTACTTGGCGGAATGAAGGATAGTAAAAAAGCCGCTCAAATTACCAATTTGGTAAACAATATCGGGACGTTAAATGAACCGACTCAAGCGGCACTAAAGAAACGTGTACACGCAATGGTAAAAAAATTAGAAACACCATTGGATACATTATCGGAAACAATTGCTGGAATGCCGACTGCGCAAGCTGCGGGAATTATTCAATCCATGATGCAATCGAACGCCCAGGCAGCAATGAATCTATTAAAAAATCTTAATACTAATAATCGTTCACAAATTTTAGCAGAAATCGCAAATAAGGATGCAAAATTGGCTGCCCAAATCACAGCAAGCTTGAATAATTAGCCTGAACTCCAAGGAAGGAGAAAATCATGAAATACACCATGATCTTGTTTATAATTCTTTGTTCTCTAATAACGTTTCAATCCACAACATTCGCTGCAGAATCCAATTCTGCAGGCGATTCTTCCATTTATAACACGATCCATAATGGAAAGGAAAACCCGAAATCACAAGCTGTAAAAACAGTGGATATTGGGACACCTTCCTTATTTCCCCTTTTTGCCAAATTTATCGTCTCCTTTATCTTAGTAATTGGATTATTAGTTGTATTGCTTCGTTTTTTATCTAAAAGAGGCAGCATGATGCAGACGACTGGGCCTATTCTCCCAATAGGAGGACAAGTACTTGGAAATAACCGCTCCTTACAAGTGGTCTTGATTGGTCAAACCATTTATATTTTTGGAGTTGGCGAGAGTATCACTTTACTCCGTACCATATCTCAAGGAGAAGAATTTCAACAAATTCTGAAAAGTTTTGAAAATCAAGTTGAGGTTCCTTCAACAAAAGATCTCATTGATGATTCTAAAAAAGTGTGGAACACCGTGTTTGGTAAACATTTGCAAAAAATCCGCCAGGAAAATGGGGAGGAGTAGGCTTATGTTTCGAAAAATAGCCCTCCTCGTTCCGATTCTTTTACTTGGTGCCGTTTCGGCAGTGTATGCTGCAAGTCCAACGGAATCCATTCTTCCGGGAATTGATTTGGGATCCGGAAGTACTGGCGATGTATCCAATACAGTGAAAATTATCGTAATGATTACTGTGCTGTCGATTGCTCCGGCAATTCTTGTTTTAATGACGTGTTTTACAAGAATTATTGTTGTACTGGGATTTGTTCGCAATGCTCTTGGCACCCAGCAAATACCTCCCAATCAGGTATTAGTAGGACTCGCCTTATTCATGACGTTTTTTATCATGGGCCCGACTTTTTCGCAGATGAATCATCAGGCATTGCAGCCATTTATGGCAGGGAAAATGACGCAGCAGCAGGCATTTAATAAGGCGAGTATTCCTTTAAAGGAATTTATGTCCAAACAGACTCGGGAGAAGGATTTAGAGTTGTTTTTAGATTATGGGAACATGAAGATGCCGAAAAAGGTGGAGGATATCCCGCTAAGAGCATTAGTTCCTGCTTATGCCATAAGCGAATTAAAATCCGCTTTCCAGATGGGATTTATGATTTTTATTCCTTTTCTTGTCATTGATATGATTGTCTCCAGTGTATTGATGTCGATGGGAATGATGATGCTTCCTCCAGTGATGATTTCGTTGCCGTTTAAAATTTTACTGTTCATTTTGGTTGATGGTTGGCATTTAATTGTCAAATCATTGCTAATGAGTTTCCAATAAGGAGGTCCTATCTTTGAGTACGGAAATGATTTTACGACTTGCCCAGGATTCTGTCTATACGATTTTGATTGTCATTGCACCAGTGGCCGGAGTGGCTTTAGTTGTCGGCTTACTGGTAAGTATTTTTCAAGCTACCACACAAATACAAGAACAGACGCTTGCCTTTGTGCCAAAAATTGTTGCAGTCTTTTTGTCCCTTTTAATTTTTGGTGCATGGATGTTACAGCATGTAGTGGAATTTACCCAAAACCTATTGGGGAATCTTTCACAATATATTGGGTAAGTGAATCCAATGGATGTGACTTTATGGTGGACCTTTTTACTTGTATTTGTACGAATTACAACCTTTATGGTGACGGCTCCAGTATTTTCCGGCAGGCAAATACCAGCTTTATATAAAATTGGTTTTAGCGGCGTTCTTAGTATTCTATGCTTTGGAATGGTGAAAGATCCAATCCATTCTGTGGAACTAGGAACGATCATTCTACTAATCTTAAAAGAATTTATGGTAGGGATTATCTTAGGGTTGGTAGCCAATATCTTGCTATATTCAGTCCAATTGGCTGGTTCGTTAATCGATCTTCAAATTGGTTTTTCAATGGCCAGTCTTTTTGATCCGACCTTTGAAACCAATACACAATTAACAGGACGATTGCAGAATATTATCGCGATTTTAGTTTTACTTTCTACAAACGGCCATCACCTTTTGATTAAAGGGATTTTAACCAGTTTTGATTGGATTGGCCTGCAGGCAGCTGTACCGGCCTGGATGGACGGCCGTCTGTCTACCTTTTTGCTGCAGTGTGTCGTCCAAATGTTTATGATTGGCTTTATGATGGCTGTACCGATTATCGGAACGCTGTTTGTTGTAGATGTTGGTTTGGGCATCATTGCAAGAACTGTGCCGCAGATGAATTTTTTTGCCGTTGCTCCGCCAATCAAAATTATGCTGCATTTTTTGATTTATATTTTTATATTGCCGAGTTTTTTTTATATATTAAGAGTCCTTTTTGATACGATGTTTCAATCCATGGACACGATTCTGAAAATAATGGGGGGATAAACATGGCTGGAGAAAAGACGGAAAAAGCCACCCCGCATAAACGTCAGGAAGCAAGGAAAAAAGGGCAGGTTGTAAAGAGTGCAGAAGTTTCACAGGCTCTGACATTACTGTTGTCTTTCTCTTTCTTTTTGATCGGTGGGAAAAGTTTTATTGAAGGGTGCTTTAATCTCTACCGCCGCTGTTTCGAGGAATATATTCATTTGAATCTTTCCATTACCAGCACCCAGACACTATTTAATCAGTTGTTGCTCGATGCCGCCAAATTAGTAGCTCCGCTTCTAATTGTTGTATTGGTAGCGGGAATTTTAGCTAACTTTTTCCAAGTCGGATTTATGTTCAATATGTCATCCATCAAAATGGACTTTGGAAAAATAAATCCTCTTCAGGGAGCGAAAAAGATATTTTCAATAAGGTCCTTGGTGGAAATGATAAAATCAATCTTAAAAATCGTCATTACCTCTGCTATTGTCTCCATCATGATTTGGCAGGAGAAAGATGCACTGTTTACCATTGGGGATAAAAACCTTTTAGACGCATCTAAAATCATTGGTTCTCTTACACTCAAACTTGGAATCACCGTCAGTACTTGTTTGGCCGTCTTGGCCGCAGCGGATTACTTTTATCAAAAGTTTGAATATGAAAAAAAGCTCCGTATGTCAAAACAGGACATTAAAGATGAACATAAAAAGATGGAAGGGGATCCCTTCATTAAAGGAAAGAGAAGAGCGATACAAAGACAATTATCTATGAATCGTATGATGCAGGAAGTGCCAAAGGCCGATGTGATTATTACGAATCCTACGCATTTTGCTGTGGCCATCCGCTATGATTTTACAGCAATGGACGCACCAGAGGTCATTGCGAAAGGACAGGATTATATCGCACTAAAAATCAAAGAGATTGCTAAACAGCATAAAATTATGACCGTGGAAAATAAACCTTTGGCGCGTGCGTTATTTGCCTCTGTTGAAGTCGGTGAACAAATACCGGAGGAATTATTCAATGCTGTCGGAGAAATTTTAGCTTATGTGTACTACCAGGAAGGTCGTTATAAGGGGATGATGACATGAAAACAAAAGATTTTTCGGTATTAATACTTGTCATCATGATTGTCGCCATGATGATTATTCCAATGCCAACATTATTATTGGATTTTCTACTAATCTTCAATATTTGCTTGTCATTATTAATCTTGTTAGTAGCTATGAACAGCAAAGAGCCATTGGACTTTTCTATTTTTCCAACGGCATTATTAATCACAACCTTATTCCGTTTGGCGCTGAATGTGTCGACAACCCGTTCGATTCTTTCAAAGGCAGACGGAGGAAAGGTAATCGAGACGTTTGGTTCGTTTGTAATCGGTGGAAATCCGGTTGTAGGTTTTGTTGTTTTCCTCATTCTTGTTGTAATTCAATTCATTGTCATCACAAAAGGATCTGAAAGAGTTGCAGAAGTAGCAGCACGCTTTACCTTGGATGCTATGCCGGGAAAACAAATGAGTATTGATGCCGATATGAATGCGGGGTTGATTAGTGAGCAGGATGCCCGCACACGTCGTAAGAAAATTGAACAAGAGGCAGATTTTTACGGCGCTATGGATGGTGCCAGTAAATTTGTCAAAGGGGATGCAATCGCCGGAATTGTTATTCTGCTCATCAATGTTATAGGTGGTTTTATAATAGGCATGGTTATTCATGGCATGGGCTTTGCTGAGTCTGCCAGCACCTTCACATTATTATCAGTGGGGGATGGATTGGTTAGCCAGGTGCCTGCCTTACTGATTTCAACTGCAACAGGGATAACGGTTACCCGTGCTGCCTCTGATGGAAATTTGGGCTCGGATATTATGCAACAAATCTTTAATTATCCGAAACTTCTTTACATTGTCGCCGGAACAATCATGCTGCTAGGAATCTTTACTCCGATTGGGATTTTCCTGACTCTTCCTGTGGCTGCTGCATTATCGATTGGGGCCTATACCATGCAAAAGGCGGTACAAAAAGAAGAATTGCGTAATGAGCAGATTGAAATGGAAGGTATGGAGAATGATAACGGAAGTCCCGAAAAAGCGGTTACTCTGCTTCCCCTTGATACCCTTGAATTAGAGATCGGTTATGGTTTGATACCGCTCGCAGATCAAAAACAAGGCGGAGATATCCTTGATCGGATTGTGATGATTCGCAGGCAATTTGCCATAGAATTAGGCTTGATTATTCCAACCATTCGTATCCGGGATAATTTGCAATTGCCGCCTAATCAATATGTTTTAAAGTTCCGCGGCAATCGAATTACCGAAGGGGAAGTATATTTGGATCATTTCCTTGCGATGACCCAAGGTGCCGATGAATCGGGAATTGTAGGAATTCAAGTCATTGAACCGGCGTTTGGTCTTCCTGCTACCTGGGTGAATATGGAGGAAAAACAAAAAGTTGAACTTTTGGGATATATGATTGTAGATCCTCCATCTGTAATAGCTACTCATTTAACAGAGGTATTAAAGAAATTTGCGTATCAGCTTCTTCGTAGGGAAGAAACTAAAGAATTAATTGATAATATGAAACAAACTCATCCTAATTTAGTAGAGGAATTGGTTCCTAATTTACTATCGGTAGGAGAGGTTCAAAAGGTATTACAGAATCTTCTCCGAGAACAAATATCCATTCGGGATTTAGCTGCGATATTCGAAACATTAGCTGACTATGCGATGTATACAAAGGAGCCTAAAGTTTTAACGGAATATGTACGTCAATCTCTGACACGTCAAATTACTGAGCAATATGCAGAAAATGGAGTTATTCATGTGTTAACGGCCGGGGCTACGCTTGAAAAAGGAATATCGGATTATATACAACAAACTGAAGCGGGAGTCCATTATCTTTCCATGGATCCACAAATGTCCAGAAAAATTTCTGCTGAACTACAGGAGCAAATTGAACGGGTTGTCAATGCAGGCAGCCAGCCTATTTTCTTAACCTCTCCAAACATTCGGATGTATTTAAAACAATTTGTTGATAAAATTATGCCGAATGTGCCTGTTCTTTCCTATACAGAGCTAGAGCCTGATATTGAGATTCAAAGTATTGGAGTGGTAAACATATGAAAACGAAAAAAATAGTAGCAGAGTCAATGCCTGTTGCCCTAAAAATGGTTCGTCAGCAATTAGGGGAGGATGCCATTATTGTTAACACAAAGGTAATAAAAACAGGAGGGCTTTTCGGCTTTTTTACGAAACAAAAATTTGAAGTGACGGCATACTCAGTAGATAAGGATTCGAGTGCCCCAGAACCAAAATTTACATTACCGCAAATAGAAAAGACGATACAAACTGAACGGAACAAAAAGGTTCAGGAAAACAAAACAGAAGATTTAGAAACCAATGCCGCCGTTTTTCATAAGCAGCCTCAGAAACTGTATCAATATTATTCTAAGGAAATCGCTCCTAAAGAAAAGACAGTTTCTTCCTCTCAATCTTTGAAAAATGAGGATTTACTATTGGAAGAATTGCAGCAAATGAGAAAAATGATGATGAACTATATCATTAGCGATAGTCAGAAAAGCTCGTTGCCTCCTGGTTTCGTAAAATGGAACAACCATTTAAAAAAACAGGGTGTCAGCGAAGAAGTGATTGAATATATTCTCAATCGAATCCTATTGAAATTTGAGTCTAAAAATAGTTTGAACGATCAAGCCATTGAGAATGAAATAAGTTCCATTATTGTCGAGATTATTGAAAAGCGGATTCCAGAGTCGAGTGTAGTCCAAGACAAGACCCGGATGATTAATTTAATTGGACCAACTGGTGTTGGAAAAACCACTACAATTGCCAAACTTGCAACAGAACAAGTTTTAAAACAAAAGCGGAAAGTGGCGATGATTACGACCGATGTATACCGGATTGCTGCTGTGGAACAGCTCAAAACCTATGCTGTTATTTTAGGTGTGCCGGTGGAAGTGGTCCGCTCAATAGATGAATTAGAAAAGGCATTAAAAAAACTAGAAAGCTATGACCTTATTTATATGGATACAACGGGTCGTAATTATAAGGATGCTGAATATCGTACGTCGATTATGGAATATTTGAATCTTCCAATCGAAAGTGATCAATATTTGGTTATAAGCTTGACGACTAAATATGAAGATTTGCAATTATTGTTAGATGAGTTCTCCGGGAGCTCTGTCAATCGCTTGATTTTAACAAAGTTTGATGAAACAACCAGCTATGGTTCGATTCTTAATATTGCTTTTAAATATCCATTCCAATTGACGTATATGACAAATGGACAAAGTGTTCCGGAAGATATTACAGCCATCAATGCGTCGCTGGTTGCGAGATATTTATTAGGAAGGGAATAGCCATGGACCAAGCTCAAAGTCTTCGCGAATATATGCATCGTTATAATATTCAGCAGAAAAAAAAACAATCTTCTCGCTTGATAACCATTACAAGTGGAAAGGGCGGGGTTGGTAAATCAAATTTTACACTTAATTTTGCATTAGGCTTAATAGCGGTCGGTAAAAAAGTGGTCATTTTAGATTTAGATTTATCTACTGCTAATATTAATATTCTTATGGGCATCGCTCCTCGGTATAGACTGCTAGATGTTCTCCAACAAAGGAAACAGATTTTGGACGTGATTGAAAAGGGTATGGGTGGTGTCGAATATATTTACGGTGGTTTGGAGTTAGACGATCTTATGGAACTTGAACATAGGACACTTAGTTTTTTTGTGAACCAGCTTCAAGAACTTCAAACTTACGCTGATTTTATTTTACTTGACACCGGTGCCGGTATTTCAAAGGAACTTGTCGATTTTATTTTAGCTTCAGATGAAACGATATTAGTCACCACACCTGAGCCAACGTCTATGGCTGATTCATATGCAGTTTTGAAAACAATCGTGCAATACACTGACCAAATTCCGAAGTTTCGTTTAGTAATTAATCGTGCCCAATCGTATCGAGAGGCAGTAGAAACTTCAAAAAGATTGCAGAATACTTGCTGGCATTTTTTGAAGCTGGAATTAAAAACACTAGGCTATCTGTTGGAGGATCAACATGTAAGGAAGTCGGTTAAAGCACAAACGCCCTTTTTTATATCTTATCCAAATTGTAAAGCATCAAAAAATATGAAGGAGATTGTATTTTCTTATTTGCGAGAAAAAAATGAGGCTTCATCGGTTTCGTCGAAAGGGATTCGAGGTTTTTTTGAAAAAGTTCTGTCTCTAGGGAAATCGTCATAAAGGATGGGGTTATATGGCAGCAAATTGGATAGTAAATGTAATCTTGGGTGTTGTTACGTTCCTACTTACTTTTGTTTTTTCAATTGGGAATAACACTTGGCAAACATCAACATTCAGATCCGTAATCGGTTTTCTTCTTTTCTTTGTTTTTGGTTATATTTTACGGTCTATATTGTATCAAATTTCAGTAATGAAAACTTCAAAGCCGTTGGAGGACCCATCTATTGAAGAGGAGTGGGAAACAGAAGACTATTTAAATCGTTTCGGAGAAAAGCACGAGAATGAGTCTTTGTTCCAGGCAGTTACTCTCCACTCTTTACATAATGGTGAGGGCACGAAAGACCCGGAAACTATTGCACACATGATCCAATCATGGACAGAGAATAACAAGGAGGGATAACACTTGAGACCAGCTATCAAAAACAGCATTCCCCATTATTTTTTATGGAGAACGTATCGAGAAAGCAATGATTCAAACTTGCAGGAAAATTTGGTAAAACAATATATGTATTTGGTAGAGCAAATGGCCAATCGGATGTCCCAAAGTATCCCTCAACGAATTATTCCTAAAGAGGATTTGATTGGATTGGGTTATATTGGTTTAATTGAGGCCATTAATAAATTCGACTATAGTAAAGGGTATCAGTTTGAGACATATGGTCTTTGGAGGATAAAGGGGGCAATGCTTGATGGCATTCGCCAAATGGACTGGGTTCCTAGGGGAGTAAGGGAGAAAGCGAAAAAACTAAATCTCGCTCTTCGTCACCTTGAACAAACTTTGATGAAATCTCCTAGTGAAGAGGAACTAAGTAAATATTTGGATATATCGATTGAGGAAGTTGATCAAGTGATGGCTGCTTTATCATTGTCTACATTGATTTCCCTTAACGAACCAGTGAATGCATTCGAAGATGAAGGAAAACAACAGAGCCGCTTGGATCAACTAAGTGATGAAAACAGCATTTCTCAAGAACGACAAATGCAAATGGGAGAATTTAAAAAGTTAATGGCAGAATGTATTGATAAGATGCCGGAAAATGAGAGACTTGTCATAACATTATTGTATTACGAGGGTCTGACTCAAATAGAAATTGCTGATATTATGAATCTGACAAAAGGACGAATTTCCCAAATCCATTCCCGCGCCATCCTACGTCTACGTCAAAGTTTTGAGGCAAAAGGTTTTTCTTTAGACACCTTCCTATAACCTTGAATTTACATTGTGGTATAATCTTGTATGTCTCTCGGTGGGGAGGCATTTTTTTCTTCTTAATGGAAATAACCTGAATCGGGAGTATCCAAAAAACCAATTGAGAAGTATAATTACTTTTGATACTAGGTAAAAATGTATTTTGAGGTGTTTAAATGATTCACATTTTGCTTGTTGATGATCATCCGTTGATGGGGGAAGGTACTAAATTAATTATTGAAAAAGAGCAGGATATGAAGGTACTGTTTGAATCTTCATCATTAAAGGCTTTAGAAATGACAAAAACCCAATCATTTGATGTCATGCTTTTTGATTTACAAATGCCTGAATTAGATGGATTTGAATTAACCAAAAAAGTGTTAGCGATAGAACCAAATGCGAATATTTTAATCTATTGTGATAACGAAATCCTTCCATATATTGATTTATTAATGGATTCTGGTGCTGTAGGCTTTATATCAAAAACAGCAACAAGGCAACAGTTAATCAGATCGATTCGTTGTGCATTAAATAAAGAAGCGATTATTCCATATACTTTGTTAAAAGAAATCTACCATGGGTCAAAACCATCATTTTTGCTGGAAAGTCCTAACGAAGGAATTTCTTTTAATGAAAAGGAAAAGAAAATTTTAACTGAACTCGTAAAAGGAAAAACCAACAAGGAGATTGCCCAAACAATGTTCATCGGGCAAAGAACTTTGGAATATAATTTAACCAATTTATTTCAAAAGCTTGGGGTACATACTAGAATTGAGGCAATTGTAAAAGTAAAAGATATGGGGTTTATTGAGTTTTAAAGACCAAATTTATTTTTCCAATAAAAAAAAAGGGTGAATAGGTTCACCCTTTTCGATTTTAACGATAGGTCTTACTAGATAAGGTATACTTTTCGATTTTTTCCATCCTTGGCATATAACCCATTCCCGGACCGTCTGGAACCGTGATGGTACCACTTTCGGCGATAACCTCTGGTTCAATAATATCTTCTGCCCAGTAAAGTGCAGAACCGGCTGTGTCTCCAGGAAGTGTAAAGTTTGGCAGAGAGGTCAACGCGATATTATGAGCCCTGCCAATGCCAGACTCGAGCATCCCTCCACACCATACCGGTACATTATGTGCCATACAATAATCATGGATTTTCTTTGCTTCGGTCAATCCGCCAACCCGGCCCACTTTAATATTGATAATTTTACAGCTTCCAAGCTTCAATGCCTTTTGAGTATCTGCTAATGAATGAATGCTCTCGTCCAGGCAAATCGGTGTTTTTAATTTTGCTTGAAGCGCCGCATGATCAATAATATCATTATAGGCTAAGGGCTGTTCAATCATCATTAAGTTATAGTCATCCAGTGCGGTTAACAGGTCCATATCGTTTAAAGTGTAGGCCGAATTTGCATCCGCCATTAGCGGGATATCAGGATATACCTTACGAACCTTGTCAATTAATTCAACGTCCCAGCCTGGCTTAATTTTTAATTTGAAGCGCTTATAGCCTTCCGAGCGGCGCTGCTCAATCACCTTTAGCGTATCTTCAATGGAGTCTTTAATGCCAATGCTTACACCGACATCAATGGTTTTTTTCGTTCCGCCTAGAGCACTGGCAAGAGAAATGTTTTGTTCCCTGGCATATAAATCCCATGCAGCCATTTCTAAACTAGCCTTTGCCATGTAATTTCCGCGAATATGAGCAAACAGTTTTTCCGACAACTCATCAGGATGACTGAAATCATGGTTTAACAAAAGGGGCATTAAAAAATCTTCTAACATATGCCAATTCGTTTTTACGGTTTCCTCATTATAGTAGGGGGTAGGCATGGCAACATTTTCGGCCCACCCGGTTAGACCATCCTCGTTTTTCACTTCGACAAGAATAAAATCCCGATCTTTTTCTTCTCCGAAGCTGGTGACAAAAGGATAAAGTAAATCCATTTTTAAATGCCTTAGAGTAATTTCTTTTATTTTCATAGCTTTTTCATTCTCCTTTCCCTCATTATGCTTAGTATGTAAAAAAAAGCTAACGCCTTGCGGAAACAAGGCGTTAGGGGGAAAAATTATTCTCTACTGAAATCTGCCTCTTTTAGTGGAACCATTTTCGTTTTCTTTACTAATTTATAGCCTAAGTAGCCGGCAATAAATAATGGCAATCCAATGTACGAAACAAGTATACCATACCAGTCGACTTTATCACCAATAAACGCACCATAATTGGTACCAAGCGTAGCAACCAAGCAAAGGATTGTTGCTAAAATTGGTCCTAATGGGAACCATTTTGCTACATATGGAAGATCCTTCATATCTCTTCCTTGTGCTTTATACGCTTTTCTAAAGCGCATGTGGGTGATTGAAATACCTAACCAAGAAAGGTAACCGGCTAAACCTGCTGCATTTAAAAGCCAATTATAAACGGTACCGTCTCCGAAAAGAGAGGTTAAGAAACAAAGCATCCCGATAAGTGTAGTAACGTAAAGCGCGTTAACAGGTACGCCGCCCTTATTTACTTTTTTCAAAAATGCCGGTGCTTTTCCTTCTTCAGCCAATGTCCAAAGGACACGGGAACCAACGTATAAGGATGAGTTTCCTGCTGATAAAACCGATGTAAGGATGACAGCGTTCATTGCAGCAGCGGCAAAAGCTAAACCTGCATGTTTAAATACGAGAGTAAAAGGACTGACAGCAATATTTTCTAGGTCGCCGCCTAATAAGTTTGGATCCTTATAGCTAATCAAACAGCCGATAACGAAAATGGCTAAAACGTAGAACAAAAGAATGCGCCAGAAAATTTGTTTAATGGCTCTTGGCATATCTTTTTCAGGATTTTCACTTTCTCCGGCTGCAACCCCAACCATTTCAGTTCCTTGGAAGGCAAAACCTACAACCATAAACACACTGAAAATGGATAATAGCCCGCCATGGAATGGTGCATCGCCTTTTGTAAGGTTTCCAAATCCACCGGTATAGCCTTTCATAATTCCAAAAATCATTAATAAACCAACAACAATGAAAATAATAATCGTTGCAACCTTGATAATGGAGAACCAGAATTCTGATTCACCGTATCCTTTAACGGAAAGTACATTTAAGCCAAAAATAAGGACAAGGAAGCTTGCACTCCAAACGATTCCCGGCACATCAGGTAGCCAATATTTCATGATTAAAGATGATGCGGATAATTCCAAAGCAAGGATAATCGCGTTATTATACCAATAGTTCCAACCAACTGCAAAGCCTAATGCAGGGTCAACAAATCTACCTGTATACGTACTGAATGAACCGGAAATAGGAATAAATGCAGCCATTTCAGCAAGACTTGCCATAAGAAAATACACCATGATTCCTGCAATTAAATAGGCAGCAATTGCTCCGCCTGGGCCGGCATCATGAATGGTCGCACCGCTTGCTAAAAACAAGCCGGTACCAATCGTTCCACCCATGGCAATCATCGTTAAATGTCTTGTTTTCAGTTTTCTTTCCAAATGTTCATGCTGAACAGTTTGTCCCATTTGTTCTGATGTTTGAAACTTCTTTGCAGTATTTGACATAAAACACCTCTTTTATTTTATTAAATTTTTATACCGAAAACGCGAAGGAGTGCGTATTGGTTAAAATTTTTTTCTCAATGGATATCTTTTAAACTTTACTTTTAGGTGTTAATCGATTTGCTGTAGTTGAATTCTTTTGAAAGACAATTTTTGGAATCGCTTTCAATTTTTCAACCACCTCCTTTAAGGTTTATTCTTTAAAAACATGAAAGCTTGAATAAAGCATTTCTAGTTTTTGCTGATGGGAATGGATTCGTTTTTGATCTTTTTGTTGGATTCCTTCGATAATCAGGTCAAGTAAACTAATGACGGATGCAATCGAATTCACTCCAGTATCGGCGTTCTCTTCTGTCGTAACGACAATATTTGAAATTCGCCCAATGGGTGAGAGGAGGCGGTCCGTAACCGCGATTATTTGAATACCGTGGTTTGCAGCACACTCCGCTATTTTAATCGTTTCATTTGAATAGCGCGGGAATGAAAAAACGACAACAACCGAATTTTTTGTAAGATTACAAAATTGCTCGACAAAATTTCCATTAGGGGAACATAGGTTGACGTTTTCCCTTAAGGTACTAAGCCTATAGGAAAACCAGTAGGCTGCAGCGTGGGAAAGACAATATCCAGCAATTAATACTTGGTCAGCCTTAATCAGGGTATCTACTGCATTCCAAATCTCATCTATATTTGTTGGATTGAGCATATGTCTTAAAATATGGACTTCATTTTCAATTACCTTTTTAAAGGGATCATTGATTTCTTCTTGTTGACTTCTATCAAAAAACTCCGCCTGATGTTGTTGAAGCAGTTGATTTTGTATCGTTGTCTGCATGTCACTAAATCCTTCAAAACCTAGTGCGAAAGAAAGTCTAATCACAGTGGTTTCGCTGACGCCAGTTTTTTTTCCAATTTGATAAGCTGTTTTGAAGGCAAACTCATCAAGATGTTCAATGAGATAATTGGCCACTTTTTTTTGGCCAGCTGATAAAAGGGAGAACTTTTCCTTTATTAAAAGCTTAATAGGTAGTTGTTTCATTTCATCCTCCTTCCTTACTTTAGCAGATTAGAGAATTAGTAAGGTAGTAATTCAGTGAATTAAATCCTTCGCTTTTTTACTTATTCTGCATGAAATCCTTTAACACTTAATAAATTATCATATTTTTGCTAAAAATAGAAGAATTATTTTTAGTTTTCGGACTTTTTTAATAAAAAACTAATTTATGGTATTTTAAAAAGAGGAGGTGGTAATAAATGAATCGATGTGGCTGGGTAAATCAGGATCCATTATATATCGATTATCATGACCACGAATGGGGCGTGCCGGTTTATGATGATCGCCAGCTATTTGAGTATTTGAATCTTGAAGGAGCGCAGGCAGGATTAAGCTGGTATACGATTTTAAAGAAACGCGCCAATTACAGGGAGGCATTCGACAACTTTGAGGCAGAAAAAATTGTTCGCTATAATGATCGAAAAATTGAAGAGCTGCTAAACAATAAAGGAATTGTCCGGAATAAGTTGAAAATCCATGCGGTTATTACGAATGCAAAAGCGTTTTTAAAAGTGGTGGAGGAATTCGGTTCGTTCAGCGCCTATATCTGGTCATTTGTCGATGGAAAACCGATTCAAAATCACTTCGAGGACTTATCGAAAGTCCCTGCGACTACTAGTATTAGTGATAGGCTTAGTAAAGACCTAAAAAAGCGCGGCTTTAAATTTGTCGGCACAACGATTTGTTATGCCTTTATGCAGGCCGTTGGAATGGTCAATGATCATGTGATGACATGTGACTGTTATATGAAGTTAAGGAATGAAAACACAAAAGGGAACAGGTGAATGTAAACCGGTTCCCTTTTTCTATTTAGGTTGCGTAGGCATAAAGTTTACTCGTGATTTCTGCAAGCAATCTCTTACTTTCTCGATAATTTCGTTCTCGTTGATTTTCAACTCTAATTCTCACTGAATGCTTTTGACTATATACTTGATAGCCAACTCCATGAGCCTTGTGCATGGCTTTTTCCATTTCACTCGTGTAATTCAATTCTAATGGATTGATAAAAAATCCCCTCCGTTAGGTTTTTTATTGAACAAATACATCTTACCATCAATGTATTTGTATTCACAAAGCGGATATACCAGTGTATGCCTCCGTATCAAGCGCCTAGTAAGAGTGTCAGGAGGTCACCTCGTCAATCCTTAAAATAATGGCAGTTTCCTTCCAATATGGGCATGTTTTAGCAATAAAATCATTGAAGGTTCCAAATAATAGAAGTTACATAGCTGTTCATTATTAATACAACAGAAAGCGGTGCTGCGTTATGAAAGTAAAGGATTTTATGATAACAAGTGTGATTGCCGCCAGTCCTGACGCAACAATTAAAGATGTAATGAAAATAATGGTTGAAAGAAAAATCGGTGGTGTGCCGATCATGGATAAGGAAGGGAAATTACAGGGGATTGTTACGGATGGAGATATTTTGAGGGCGATTCAACCGGTTGACCGAAGAATTAATGACTATTTTTCTTTTATCAGTTATCATTGGGAACAAAATTTAGAGAGCAGGATTAAAGAGATGGCGAATCTGAAGATCATAAAAATTGCCAAAACCCATGGTTTGGTAACGGTTTCACCTGAGGATGATGTGAAACAAGTGGTACAACTTTTAGCGAAACACCATTTTAAAAAGCTGCCGGTGATTGATCAATACAGTCATGTGCTGGGGGTCATTAGCAGGGGGGATATGATTCGCTGCGTTCAAAACACGGTATTTGATAAGATGCGTTAAAAATAAGCCCATCACTTCAGTGGGAAGTGATGGGCTTAATAAAATGATTATTTATTTAATTCATTGATTTGTCCAGCAGGAAATCTCCTTTTGGTAAGGTAATAATCTTTCCACCAATTTGCACATGAATGGTATCGTTAAAGATGGCCTTCACGATTCCTTTTAAGGAAATGGTTGAATTAATGTCAATTTTTTTCGGTTCAGAATTGGCTGCCAAATTATTCACACCTTCCAAGGTAGTATGGTGATATTATATAGGATGAAAACCAGAAAACACTAGGCAGAAGTATTGGGAATGTATTATTATTCACATCATATGAAGATCATTCCGGCAGGTGCCTAGATATTCTCAATCCTACAGTAATTTTCTTTAATAATTCGGTGAAAAAATCAAAAATCCTGTTCATTTCAGAAATTTTTAATAAATTATGTTCATGTTATTCCAATTTCATTTAGTCAAGGGGTGCCAACTAAGAAGTGGATATAACATGAACTATGGTTCATAGTATTACATGGTTTAAGAAAACTGTCAATGGAAATATGAACAGAGGTTCACCTTTTTATTATTTATGATATGATTGGACCTGAGGTGATAAAATGTCAGACCGTGAAGACCAGTTGGTTGGTGATTTTCCTTTTGTACCAAAACAAGAGCGTGCTCAGCAAAAAAGGAATGCTCTGCTAGAAAGTGGTCATGCATTGTTTATTTCGAAGGGATATGAGCAAACCACCGCAAAGGAAATTGCTGCCAAAGCAGGGGTTGCTACAGGGACCTTTTATCGGTATTTTTTAGATAAACGTCAATTATTGATGTCGCTATTAGAGGATAAAATTGAAAAACTTATGCCTCCTGAACCAAGCTGGGTAAACGGGAATCCTGAAACCAGGTTAGCTGAACTGCTTGAAGCGCATGGGAATAGGTTGCAACGGCTTGGATTACATCGTGTTTTACCAGAATTATTATTAAAGGATCCGGAGCTTTCAGAGGTTATCGCTTCTGCAAAATTAAAAATTCACGGCAGAATCTATGCAGGATTGCAAAAGGCTTGTGAGAAGGGGCTAACCTGGAAGGACTTAGATTTAAATACGCTTACTTGGTCGATTATGCTGCTTGCTGAGAATACAACCGGTAAAGTGTTGGAATCAGGGGATACCGAGGAATATCATAAAACTGCTAAAGTAATCTGTAGAATGGTTTTCCCTCCTGAAGTATTGAAAAAATTACAAAATGGCGAAAAGTACGAAGAAAATATAGAGAATTGAGAGAGAGGGAGTTTTCGGTTGGAAATTGAACAATTCCTTAATATAAAAGAGATTAAAGAATTAAAGGTTGAATTAATACGTTTTATGATGGCTTATAAGTTTGCCTTGGATGAAATGAATACAAAAATAAATATTCTTCAGGATGAATTTAATTTTATTCATGACTATAACCCGATCGAGCATGTGAAGTCGCGGTTAAAATCACCGGAAAGTATATTAAAAAAGGTTTACCGCAAAGACTTCGATTTTACGTTAGACAGCATCAAGGAAAATATTAAGGATATTGCAGGAATAAGAATTACCTGCTCCTTCCGATCAGATATTTATGAAATAAGTAAGATGATTGCAAACCAAAAGGATGTTAGAGTTGTTGAATATAAAGATTATATTCAAAATCCAAAACCAAATGGCTATCAAAGCTTGCATCTTATTTTGGAAGTCCCGATCTTTATGTCTGACCGGGAGGAATTAGTTTATGTAGAAGTCCAAATCCGAACGATCGCAATGGATTTTTGGGCAAGTTTAGAGCATAAAATTTATTATAAGTATAATGAGGAAGTTCCAGAGAAAATGATTGTAGAGTTGAAGGAAGCTGCGACCATGGCTACTCATTTGGATCAAAAAATGGAACGACTTCACAAAGAAATATCGGTCATCAAAGAGGAGAATAAAAGAAAAGATGAGACTAGCATTTTTAATCTTGTTGGTCATCAATTCTCAATTCCCATGTTAGAGACATTAATGGAAAAGGTCGGGGACCGAAAGTAAAAGCACTTTTTTAAAAAGGTGCTTTTTTTATTGCTCATTAAAGGGAATTTACCCATATATAAATGGAAAATATTTTATTTTTCGTTTGACATTTTACTATAGGGGGGTATAGTATATTGTGTATATAAGCTACACAAATTAAATAAATTTTAGCCGACGGGTTAGATTAAATACCAAATAATAGAAGGGAAGTAATGTAATGAAAAAATGGGCACTTGCGGCAGTAGTATATTTGCTCGTTATTATTGGCGGCTATTGGGTATACGATGCGAATTTTAAGACGGAAGCTAAGTCAACGATGGATATGAATCATGAATCACCGGTTTCAACAAGTGAAAGTCATGCCCATAATGATTCAGGGTCTGGCGGCAACCATGAGAGTACAGGTACAGAAGCAGGAGAAGTAAAACCAACCTTTAGCTATAAAGATGGCAAAATAGAAATCATCCTAAAGGATATGCAGGGTGATCCTGTTAATGACCTTGAAGTAAATCATGAAAAACTGATGCATTTAATTGTGGTGAATGAACATTTAGACCAGTATTATCACATCCACCCCAATGAAATCGGTCCAGGGAAGTTTGCAATTCCCTACCAATTAGCGGATGGTCCGTATAAAGCGTTTATTGATGTAAAGCCAAAGAATTTGAATTATAAAGTAGAGCCTGTTCCCTTTACGGTTGGTAATTCAGTAGAAAATCACAGCCATCCTTCATTAGTACCTGACCAAACTTTTATTAAAACCATTGATGGAAAAACTGTCGGAATGAAAGTAAGTTCATTTGAAGATGGAAAACAAGTCACTCTACAGTTTAAATTGGATGAATCCACACTTGAGCCGTATTTAGGTGCTGCCGGTCACGTCGTCATCCTAAACGAAAATGCTGATCAATACTTGCATGTTCATCCAAAAGATGAAAGTAAACCGGTATTTGAAACCCAATTTGACCATCCCGGAATCTACAAAATTTGGGCAGAATTTAGACAGGCTGGAAAAGTTAGGGTGTTTCCATTTATAATTAAAGTTAAGTAAATACTCTGGATAGTAGAACAGGATGTCAAACTATTTCCTTACTTTTACTATACCGGGGTATGATATAATATCCAAAAAGGAGGGTGTGCGGATGTCTGGTGAAAACAATTATAATGAAGAATTAATAATGGATGATGCGTGCTGCGCTTCAGAAGGCAGCCACAGAAAAAGCCATCATTCAGATAAAGTAAAAAACAATCTCGTAACACGTCTCAATCGGATTGAGGGCCAGATACGTGGAATTAAAGGATTGATTGAAAAAGATACCTATTGTGATGATGTGATTACGCAAATTTCCGCAACCCAATCAGCCCTAAATAGTGTGGCAAAGATTTTACTAGAGGGACATTTAAAAAGCTGTGTCCTTGAAAGGATTCAAGAAGGGGACATGGAAGTTCTTGATGAGGTTCTTGTAACGATTCAAAAATTAATGAAAAAATAATGGAGGATTCCTAAAATGGAAAATATTACTTTAAGTGTTAAAGGAATGTCTTGCGGCCATTGTGTGAAAGCAGTAGAAGGGAGTGTAGGAGAGCTCCAAGGTGTTAAACAGGTAAAAGTCCATCTTGATAATGGCACAGTTGATGTTGAATTCGACCAAAATGTTATTAACCTTAGCAAAATTAAAGAAACCATTGATGATCAAGGATATGATGTGGTTTAAGTCTCTATAAAAAATAAACATATAATGCTAGCATATTAAAACACTTCTGTTATAATGAGTATGGAAATAAACTTCATACATTAAATGTAGGGGAGCCGGTGTTGCCGGTTGAGAGTTCGTTCTAAAAACGATAACCCTTGGAACCTGATCTGGGTGATACCGGCGGAGGGAACATATTCTTAAACAAATAAGTTGTTTGCCAATATGCACTCGAGGTTCTAAGAGCCCGGGTGCTTTATTTGTTGTTTGGGAAATTTTGTTCTATTATGCTTATAGCAACCGGATTGTTTCTCATAGGCAATTCTAGTTTTGTTTCCAACAGATTCGGATTATACATATGGGGGAATAAAGAAAATGAAAAAGTTGTTTGTTCTACTACTTACCGTTTTTCTGATTGCTGGCTGCAGCAGCAAAAAAGAGACAGATACGGCTAAGGAAAATACGAAAAAGCTCAAAAAGATTACGGTCGTTCTTGACTGGACGCCAAACACAAATCATACAGGGCTTTATGTGGCAAAAGCAAAGGGATATTTTAAGAATCAAGGCTTGGATGTTGACATCATTCAGCCGGGAGAAACAGGTGCTGATCAGCTTGTTGCATCTGGAAAAGCGGATTTTGGCGTTGGCTATCAAGAGGGTGTCACGCAGGCACGTGTCCAAGGTGTTCCGCTTGTATCCATTGCTGCGGTTATCCAGCACAATACATCGGGATTTGCTTCGCCCGTTGACAAAAATATTAAAGCACCAAAAGACTTTGAAGGAAAAACATATGGAGGATGGGGTTCTCCTGTTGAAAAGTCCGTCATTACTTCTTTAATGGATAAAGAACATGCCGATGCAAATAAAGTAAAAATCATTAATATGGGAGATACAGATTTTTTCACTGCTGTGAAAAGAGATGTTGATTTTGCCTGGATTTATTATGGCTGGACCGGTGTAGAGGCAGAGCTTCGCCATCAAAAAATCAACATGATCTACCTTACTGATTATTCTAAGAAACTTGACTATTATACACCAGTGTTAGAAACAAACGAAAAGATGATTGCCAATAATCCTGATACTGTTAAAGCCTTTTTAAAGGCAGCATCAGAAGGAT
The DNA here is from genome assembly GCF_042675345.1 of Neobacillus sp. GCM10027624. Taxonomy (NCBI): domain Bacteria; kingdom Bacillati; phylum Bacillota; class Bacilli; order Caryophanales; family Bacillaceae; genus Neobacillus; species Neobacillus sp. GCM10027624. Next base: position 917,550 of record NZ_JBHTHD010000002.1, on the reverse strand, counting down.
ATGGATTTGCAATTAAAAACCCAGATCAAGCAGCAGATATTCTCATCAAGGCAGCACCAGATTTAGATCCAAAGCTTGTCAAGGCAAGTCAGAAATGGCTATCACCTAAGTACCAGGATGATGCGTCTCAGTGGGGAATACAAAAAAAGACTGTTTGGGAAAACTATGCTTCTTGGATGTATGACCATAAGCTTCTTGATAAAAAACTGGATGCCGAAAAAGCATTCACGAATGAATTTTTACCAAAATAATGGAGGGGTTTCACATGGCAAATGCCTTAGTGAGCATTCAAATTATACCGAAAACAAAGGATGGAGAAGATGTTATTCCTTATGTGGATGAAGCCATCCGTATTATTGATGAATCAGGAGTAAAATATCAGGTTCATCCTTTGGAGACCACGATGGAAGGTAAGCTTGAACATTTATTTAGTGTTATCACCAAAATGAATGAACGCATGATGGAAATTGGCAGCAAAAACGTGATTTCGCAAATTAAGGTATTGTATCAGCCGTCAGGAATCACGATGGATCAATTAACGGAGAAGTATCGCTAAAATGAAGAAACTGCTTTTAAAAGGGTGGAGACCAGTGTTGGTTCTCCTCCTTTTGTTCGTGATATGGGAAATGATTGTAAAGACCGCAAAAATCGAGGAGTGGCTGCTGCCGGCACCATCGAAGATTTTTACTGAAGCCATCCGCGGCTGGAGCGAATTTTACCCGGATTTATTCTCGACAACAAAAATTGCTTTATTTGGTTTTGTAATCGGTGCGGTGATTGGTTTAGTGGTGGCGGTGATTCTTTATTTAATTCCGGTTTTACGAGATTCGTTTTATCCGTTACTCATTCTTTCACAAAATGTACCGACCATTGTGCTTGCTCCGCTTTTAGTGATTTGGTTCGGGTTTGGGCTGCTGCCGAAAATGATTGTGATTACACTAGTTTGCTTTTTTCCTATCACTGTTGCGGCACTCGACGGTTTCAGGCAGACGCCCGCAGAATTAAGACATTATATGATGATGGCGGGGGCTTCGAAAACGCAGGTTTTTTGGAAATTGGAGTTTCCCTTTGCATTGCCATCGATTTTTTCCGGCTTGAAAATTTCAGCAACCTATAGTGTGATGGGAGCCGTTATTTCTGAATGGCTTGGTGCAAAACAGGGGATTGGTGTCTATATGACAATGGCATCCTCATCATTTCGCACTGATCGTGTGTTTGTTGCCATTTTTGCGATTATGCTATTAAGCCTATTATTTTTCTTATTAATAGTGTTGGTGGAACGCCGGGTTGTCCGCTGGCGGGTAAAAGGAGATGAGGGAAAATGAGCCATCTTATGCTGAAAAAAGTATCGAAAAGCTTTGGTGCAAACGAGGTTATGGACGGGATGAATTTTTCCATCAAAAAGGATGAGTTTGTTTCTATCATTGGTCCTTCAGGCAGTGGAAAGAGTACGATTTTCAATTTAATTGGCGGAATGCTGGCTCCAGATCACGGTCAAATCATGCTGGAAAATAAGGTCATTAACGGAATGCGTGGTTTGATTAGTTACATGCCGCAGACTCCCTCGCTGCTTCCGTGGAGGACCATCCTTGATAATGTGGTGCTTGGACAAGAGCTTCAAGGGAAAAAAGAAATCGGCAAGGCGAAGGAAATGCTTGAGATTGCCGGTCTCGCGGATTATGAAAAAGCTTATCCGCATGAGCTATCCGGTGGGATGAAACAACGGGCGGCGTTTATCCGTGCTTTATTAAGTCCGCAAGCAGTAATTTGTTTGGATGAACCTTTTTCAGCCTTGGACGAATTGACCCGTTTTGAGATGCAACAATGGCTGTTAACTGTGTGGGAGTCAAACAAAAGGACGGTTTTGTTTATTACCCATAATATTGAAGAAGCCTTGTATCTTTCCGACCGAATTCTTGTGTTATCGCAAAAGCCTTCGAAGGTAATCAGTGAAATAGAAGTCCCGTTTTCGAGGCCGCGGGACGCAAGCATCCTGTTGGAAGAGCCATTTTTGCAATGGAAACGGAAGGTTCATTTTACATTAACGGGGCAGGGGGGATTGCGATGAAAATGATCGATGCCCATATTCATTTAGATCATTATAAAGACGAAGAAATTCAGGTAATCATGGCTGATTCTAGTTTGATCGATGCTCTCGTTTCAGTTTCGTTTGATCTTGAATCCTGTAAAAGAAATCTACAATTGGCCGGGAGGTTTAATAAAGTTAGACCTGCCTTCGGCTTTCATCCTGAGCAGCCGCTCCCCAGTGTCTATGAACAGGAGAAGCTTTTTCAGTGGATGGAGGAGCATCGAAAAGAGATGGTTGCCGTTGGAGAGGTTGGGCTTCCTTATTATACTCGGCTGGAAGGCAAAATTTCTAACAAGGAGTATGGGAAGTATATCGAGCTATTAGAGAATTTTATGCAAAGGGCAAAGGACTGGGAGAAACCGATTGTTCTTCATGCCGTCTATGATGATGCTCCGCTTGTTTGCGATTTGTTAGAAAAATATTCATTGACAAAAGCTCATTTTCATTGGTTTAAAGGAGACGAAAAGACAATTGAAAGGATGATCGAAAACGGCTATTTCATTTCTCTCACACCGGATGTGGTGTATGAAGAGGAAATCCAGCAATTAGGATCAATCTATCCTTTGGAACAAATGATGATTGAAACGGACGGACCATGGCCATTTGAAGGACCATTTGCAGGGATAATGACCCATCCGAATATGATGGAAGAATCGATTCGAGTGATTGCCGAAATTAAAGGACTTTCAGTTGGAGAGGTTTCGGAAAAATTATTTGAAAATACGGTTTCGTTTTATCAAATTTAAAGCGTCTCAGCCTAAAAGGTGAGACGCATTTTTTCATTTGTAAGCCTTTTGTCCAAGTAATGTTTGAAGGTCGACGATTTCAAAACCTTTTCGAGTTAGTTCTTCAATGATGTGTGGCAGGGCTTTAGCTGTTTGTACTTTATCATCGTCCGAATGCATGAGGATGATGTCGCCATTTCGGATATTTTTCAAAACATTGTTTTCAATATTACTGCTTTCCATTTGCGACCAATCCAGTGTATCAATCGACCATAGAACAATCTTATAACCATTTTGTGTCGCGGTGGAGATAACCGTATTATTTACAGCGCCATAGGGTGGACGAAGCAGTGCAGGTTTTTTACCAATTACTTCATATATCTCCTCATCTGTTTGAGCCAAATCTGTTTTAATTTCCACAGCTTGACGTTTGCTTAAATCATGATGATAGTAACTATGGCTTAGCACAAGATTTCCATTGGTATATGCCTTTTGGACAACCTCTGGATACTTTTTTACTTTCTCCCCGATAAAAAAGAAACTCCCTTTCACATGGTAGTTTGCCAACGTTTCAATAATGCTTGGTGTATTTAGAAGGTCAGGACCATCATCAAAGGTCAGTGCGACTCTTTTTCGGTTAGGGCCATTAAGGAATACAGAATTTTGATGAATTTTTGCAATGGGAATCATTTGATTGCGCCAGTTCTGCATATTTTGCCAAGCTGTCTCCGATAAGTTTTTCGATACCCCTTTTATCGGAAGGATATAAGGAGTGGTGGTAGTTGAGACTGCATCATTTGGAATTAATACGGAAATGTGATCGACCTTTCCAGTATTTTTTGGAATGATGAAACGAAGCTCGATTTGCTGCGTGATTTTATAGCCATAGATTTGGTCGTCCTGATTGGTTCTTTGATAGTCTGGTTCGCCTAAAGTTTTTACGATTTGTTGGTAGGTTAGCTGATGAAGTTGCTCATCGTAAGAACGGATATCCACCAAAATATTTTTTGTGTTATATCCAAATACGGTGTGTTTTGCAGGGTAATTGGCATAATTCATTCCTTCAACTTGATCGGTATTAGCAGCAGGGCCCCATTGCTTTATAACATCATTTATTGAATTTGTGTGTACAGCAAAATGGCTCGTAGGTATTTTACCTTCTTTGGCATGTTCCGTTATTTTTTTTAATAATGGGTATTTCGGTTCTTTATAATCTGGAGGGGTTACTTGGTGTTCTTCGGTATTTTTCCCAGTGTGTTCTTTATTGGGCTCTGAATCATCTTTTGCAAAAAGACTGCAGGCAGTTAGGGAGATCAGGCATAGAAAATAAAGAAGAAATTTACTCATGTGAGCCTCCTTTGATGAGAATTCTTGTAACTCCATTTTACTTTTAAACAATGTCATAAAAAAGACAAATTTTCTAAAAAAGTAAGAAGGAATAATGAATTTCAAAATTGAATAAAATATTATAAATATTCTGAAATTATTAGGGGGTGGTGCATATAAGGTTCAGCAGAGTTCTAATAGGGATTATTTTTTTTCTTATTGTCACGCTCAGTCTTTTTGTCTATGCCGGGTTTAATGGCACACCGTGGGAGAGGCACCATCAGAGTAAAAATATGGAACGCTATTTGAATCAAAAATATCATACTGCATTTATTATAAAAAATATTGATTATAATTTTTTAAGTGAAACGTATCAGGCTTATTCCTATCCGAAGGGTCATCCTGAACTGGTATTTACGGTGGAAGAGGATGTAGATGCTGCTGCCGGCTATTCAGATACATTTCCAAAAGTCTTTTGGGAAAGTGAGTTATCAAATAATCTGAAAAAAACTATTAAAGGACTATTCCCCCGCTTGGACAAAACAACATTTACCGCCGATCGAATTGTTGATCGAGGGGAATATTTTGGTTCCCATATACCAACCTATCAAAACATCTATACATCGCAGCTAGCCTGCTCAATTACTATTTTTATGAAAACTAAATGGGAAAAAGTGAAACAAGTCGCGGAACTTGAAAAAATGAAAAGGCTAAGCCAGCATTTAAAATCGATTCATTTTCCTGTACTTATTCAAGTAACTTATGAAAAGGAACGAAATGAAAAAGACAAAGTGTTTTTTATAACAGAGGATGGCAGGGTTGTCGATAAATAGAATGCGAAAGGCATACTACTTTTTTTAGTGGTGTGCTTTTTTTGTTGTGGATGGAGGATTTTAAGAATAGACCGGAATGGACAAAATGGAGAGTAGTACTGGATTGTGATAGAGGAGAGCAAAAATGGCAAGTTTACGCAGTGTTATTTTTAAAAAGATAATGAACCGCGCAATTCTTAGAACGGTTGGAACAAGTATTGAAGAAAAGCGCAGAACGATGGACAGGGCGTCCTTAATGTGGACAAGAGTTCCGAAGAATTGTATGGTGGAAAAGGTGTATATAGAGGGAATAGAAGCGGAATGGCTTAGAAATAAGCTTGTCGCCGAAGATAAAGTACTGCTCTATTTTCACGGCGGTGCTTATACATATGGATCAACGGACTCCCACCGGGCATTAGCCGGGAAAATTGGGAAGGCAGCAGGTGTAAGGGTGCTGCTCCCAGAATATCGATTGGCACCGGAAAATCCATACCCTGCTGCGATTGAGGATGCGGTGAAGATTTATAAATGGTTATTAGAGCAGGGATTTGAATCCAGTAATATTTTCGTGGCCGGTGATTCTGCCGGCGGGGGCTTGAGTCTAGTGTTAGCTCTTGTATTAAAAGAAGAAGGAATAGGGTGTCCAGCTTCGATTATATGTCTGTCTCCATGGGTTGATTTAACGAGTAGCGGGGGCAGTTATACAAAAAAGGTAAGGGAAGATCCTTTATTTACACCGGATGGTATTAAAAAAGCAGCACGGGTATATGCAGGAAATGAACCATTAACAAGTCCGTTTATCTCCCCCGTTTATGCGGATTTAACAGGCCTTCCGCCTTTGTTTATTCAAGTAGGAAGCGAAGAATTATTACTCAGCGATGCAGAAATGCTCGCGGCACAGGCAAGAAGATATCAAGTACGTGTGAATTTTAAAGTTTGGCAAGGCATGTGGCATGTCTGGCAGCTAACCGGAGACCTCCTCCCCGAAGCCAAACAAGCCATCGCCGAAATCGGAGACTTTGTCAAACGCGGTGATAAAGTAAAGTGATGCAGTGACAGGCACCGTACGTGGACTTTTTGGTTGATTTGTCCGTGTGAGGTGGACAGTGCTAGGGTTTAGGCTGATTTTTGTGTGGAATTGGGGTATTGTGTATTGAATTTGATTAAATTTTTGGTTAGAACGCAGGTTATGGCGATTATCGTTGGAGTACTGCGTATTATTTATTTATATATTTTAGCTTTTCTTGATCAACCAGATCGGGCTCTTCAGTATATTAACTGGTTTGTGTATGGATTGGCGATTGTTTTTGGAATTCTTGCTTTCTATATGACTAGATATTTTCTCGGCAGAAAATGGCTTGAAGTTTTACTTGTACTGATTTCCTACCTTATTATCTATCAGCCAATATTACTTATTTTGCAAAGCACACTATTTAATCACTACACAGGGTATGATCCAATCATAAATTTTTTAGCGATTTCAACCGGACTTGTTTATTTTGTCATCACAGCATTTGGAATGGTTTTGGCATATTGGTTTGGTTCTTCCAAAAGGGATTGATTTTTTCAGGTAAAAGTGGGGAATCGAAGCCTTGTTCTATTCTCAATATTTTCGTGGAACATGATATAATTTAGCTACTTATGCAGAAGAAGGAAGTGGAACGATGGCAATCCAACGCCCGCAAATGGAACAATCAGAATTGACTCATTATATTCCTCCGAAAGGGGAATTTGAAACTTTCCGTGATGAGGAGCATTTTAAGGAAAAACTTCGAGAGTGGGGGTTATCTGCCTCAAAGGAAGAGTTTTGGTACAAAGAGCGGAACTACCAGCGGTTAGTCTCTATTAAAGGTTATGAGATTTATGGCCGTGACAATGATTCGAATACGCTCGTCATCGAATTTCAGGATGGTAATTTAAGCTGTATCCATCCGGCTTATTTAAAGGAAATGCAGCAGGCGAGCTTTGGAAAAGAGAGTATGTTTACGGTTGAAGAAAAGGATGAGGAAAAAGCTGGTCCGCAGGATTCGCATACGGAAAATGCCACTTTGGAAGAGGTTCTGGCGACTGAACCTGATGAAAAAGCTGAATCGGCTGCTAAGGCAACTAAGGCTCCTGAGCCAAAAAAAGCGAAAGAGCCAAAGAAACCGAAAAAAGAGAAGGCAAAGAAGCTTGATCTTCCTGCAGATAAAGTTCATTTCACTGCTACTGTTAAACAGTTTGCGATGACCTACAATGCATTTTCCGAAGAAAATGATGAAGTAGTCATTTTAGAGAATGTCACCATTGTCCAGGAGTCACCGCTTGAGCTTGAATTTGCTTGGTGCAGCCATAGCAAGACACTTAAAAAATTTGAGCTGGCAGCAGGGGACAAGCTCGAATTTGACGGAAAGGTTGCGGCAAAAAAATTACCGAAGGGAAAAGAAGTTGAAGAAGAGTTCATCGTGGATGTCGCTGTGCATTATAAAATCAATAATCCTTCTAAGATTGTAAAACAGGAAAAATGATGATTGAAAAGGGACTTTGAAAAAGGTCTCTTTTTTGATTTGAAAAAATATGAACCCGCCGTGAACTTTATGAACAAAATGGCGGTTAAGTTTTTTATGCGGTTTAACTGTATAAACTATGAATTTATCTGAAATTTTATAAAATTAAGGAAACGGTTACAAGGGGGAAATGAAATGAAGAGACTAAAGAAAATTTCAGCAGTAATGTGTGCAGGTGCTCTAGCACTCAGCTTGGGGGCATGCAGCAGTAAGGAAACATCAAGCAACAGCACAAAAAAGGAAAGTAAAGGCTATCCGACGAAAGCGATTTCAGTTGTGGCTCCATCAGGGGCTGGGGGTGGATGGGATCTAACAGCCCGCTCGTTTACAAAAGTATTGAGTGAGACAAAGCTGGTGACTCAGCCTTTAACGGTTGAGAATAAGCCGGGCGGAGGCGGCGCCGTATTTATGGCCGAATATGCTACCCAGCAAGCTGAAAATAACGATATGCTGTTTGTCAATTCACCACCGATTATTATCAACAACCTGAAGAAGGAAGGTAACAGCCCTTATGGCTACAAGAACACAACGCCACTTGCGCAATTAACAAAAGATTATGGGGCTATCGTCGTTAAAAAAGATTCAAAGTATAAAGATCTTAAATCAGTTTTGGAAGATGTTAAGAAGGATCCTAGCAAACTAACCTTTGCGGGAGGATCTGCACCAGGATCAATGGATCACCTGATTTCAATCCTGCCAGCCTATAAATACGGTGTTGACCCTACTAAAATCAAATACGTATCCTACGACGGCGGCGGCGAAGCCATTACCGCTTTACTTGGCGGAAACGCGGATGTCATCGGAACTGACGCATCCAGTGTTAAGGAATTTTTAAAAGCCGGTAAAATTCGTGTTCTTGCCGTAACCGCTGCAGATCGTTTATCCGGTGACTTTAAGGATGTTCCAACTGCAAAGGAACAAGGCATAGATGCTGAATTTACAATTTGGCGCGGAGTGTTTGGCCCAGAAAAAATGTCGGCTGAAGCAAAAGCATATTGGGAAAAAGCAATTGATAAACTAGTAAACACTCCGGAGTGGAAAACAGAAGTAGAAACACAAGGCTGGGAATTAGAATACAAGAACAGCACAGACTTTAAAGCATTCTTAGATGAGCAAGAACAACAAGTTCAACAATTATTAGAAGCATTAGGCATGCAGAAGTAATAACAAAGGGAAGGAGCAGCTTTCTCCTTCCCGCTTATTTTTTAGGTAAGGAGGATCCATAAAATGGATATTAAATTCGATCGTATTGCTGCTGTGTTATTTCTGGTTGTCGGAATGTTATTTTGCGTTGGCAGCAAGCATATTGCAAGCTCTGCCTATGGAAGTGTCGTTGGGCCGGACATTTTTCCGTTTGTTCTTGGGATCGCACTTTCATTATTAAGCATCCGTCTGTTTTTTGAAACGGTACGAGGCCAAGGATACAAATTTGGGAAAAAAGAAAAACTTGACTACAAGCCATTTCTAATAATCTTTGTTGCTACCTTGATTTATATTTTAACGTTAGAATCAATTGGTTATGTGATTACAACATTTGTTTTTCTTTTCGTCTGTTTCCAGGCGATGGAACGCGGGAAAATCATTAAATCACTGATTATATCTGCATGTTTTTCAGGAATCGTCTATTTTTTATTCGTGGAAGTGCTAAAAGGTACGCTGCCAGGATGGCCGGTGTGGTTTTAATGTTTAGAAAGGAGGCTTCATGATGGGAACGATTGATTATTTACTGCATGGATTTGGGACAGCATTAATTTGGTATAATTTACTTTTTGCGTTTGTCGGAGTTTTAATTGGGACAGCAGTCGGCGTTTTGCCAGGGATTGGTCCAATGAGCGGTGTAGCACTCCTCATACCTGTTACAGCATCCGTAACCGGCGGGCTTCCGCCAGAACAGGCAGCGACAAGTGCTATCATTTTACTAGCAGGAGTCTATTACGGTGCTATGTATGGAGGCTCGACCACTTCAATTCTATTAAATACCCCTGGAGAGTCCTCCTCGGTTGTCACAACACTGGATGGATATCAGATGGCAAAGAAAGGCCGGGCAGGAAGTGCCTTGTCGATTGCCGCCATTGGATCCTTTGTTGCAGGGATTGTTACCCTGATTGCCTTGATTGCCCTTGCGAAGCCATTATCAACGGTCGCACTTAAATTTGGTCCCTCAGAATATTTTTCACTCATGCTTTTAGGATTAATGGCTGTCAGCGGTCTAGCTGGTAAATCGGTTACTAAAGCGTTAATCATGACAGTATGTGGACTATTATTAGGAACAATTGGAATCGACACGGTATCAGGGATTTCGCGCTTTACCTTTGACATTCCATGGCTCTATCAGGGAATTGAATTTTTAACGGTTGCAGTTGGATTATTTGCCCTTGGTGAAGTATTCAAAACAATTCTGGAAAAAGAAGAAGAAGATGCCGAGATGGCGCGCATTAATAATTTGATTCCATCAAAAGAAGAATTAAAAGAGTCGGCAGGGCCGATTGCCCGCGGTTCACTCCTTGGTTTCTTTGTCGGAATCCTTCCAGGTGCGGGTGCAACACTTGCTTCCTTCTTTTCTTATATTCTTGAAAAAAAGATCTCTAAGAATCCTTCAAAATTTGGTACAGGTACGATTGCAGGGGTGGCTGCACCGGAATCAGCAAATAATGCCGCATCTGGTGGAGCGATGATTCCATTACTAACACTTGGTATTCCTGGATCAGGTACCACGGCAATTTTAATGGGAGCCTTGATGATGTATAATGTTCAGCCGGGCCCGCTGTTATTCGAGGATCATCCAAATGTTGCATGGGGATTGATTGCCAGTATGTTTATTGGAAATGTTATGCTGTTGATCCTGAACCTGCCGTTAGTAAAAGTTTTTGCTAAAATTATTCAAACACCGAAGAAATATTTAATCCCTTTAATTGTTGCCATCTCGATTTTTGGGGTCTATGCTGTACAGGTTTCTACAAATGACCTCCTATTATTGTTAGCATGTGGTCTATTAGGCTATTTCTTTAGTAAAAATGATTACCCAATTGCACCGCTCGTACTGGGGCTTGTTTTAGGGCCGATGATTGAAAACAATTTGCGTAGAGCCTTAACCATATCAAATGGAGATTATAGTGTATTCTTTACACGTCCGATTTCGCTTGCCTTCCTTATAATTGCAGTTCTATGGCTGGTGATTCCAACCTTAATGAAGATGAGAGGAAAACAAGTAATTATTAACGTTGAAGGGTAAAAAATTTGAAAATTTCAGAAAGAACAAAAAACTCCTTTTTTTAAGGGGTTTTTTTTTATATGATAAGAATAGAGGTGTTTGCATGCGTTTACATACGAAATTAATGCTGGGAATGTTCGTACTCATTATTGTCCTTGGCGTTATATTAGAATTTACCTTTAAAAATATCATGGAGACTAATCTTAAGCACGATATGGGAACAAAGGCCCTTTCTGTTGCTCAAACTATTTCGAATATGCCGAGTATTCAAGAGGCTTTTACGACTAACGACCCAGCCGCTATTATTCAACCCATCGCGGAAAAAATACGGAAACAGGTGGGGGCCGAATTTATTGTAATTGGGAACCGCGACGAAATTCGTTACTCGCATCCAAATCCGAACCGGCTGGGACAAAAAATGGTTGGGGGAGATAATGATGCTGTTTTCAAAGGAAAGTCTGTTATTTCGGAATCGATTGGGACATTAGGTCCATCACTTAGGGGGAAAGCACCCATATTTAACAACGGAAAAGTTATCGGTGTTGTCTCCGTTGGCTACATGCAGAAAGATATTCATACAGAGGTTGCAAAAATTCAGCGAAAAATCTTTTTTGCCACTCTCCTTATTTTAATCGGGGGATTAATCGCAGCCCTATTAATCTCCTTAAATATAAAACGTGCAATATTTGGACTTGAACCAAAAGAAATTGCATGGATGTATCAGGAAAAGCATGCCATCCTGGAGTCGATCCATGAGGGGCTTATCGCAATCGATACAGAGGGAAGAATAACAGTCGTGAATGAAACAGCTCATAAAATTTTAAATGAGCCACTCGATGTTTTGCTTCGCGGGAAAAAAATTGAAGACGTATTGGAAAATACCCATCTATTAGATGTAGTAAAAACAGGACAAGCCGAGTATGATCAGGAAATTATCATTCATGATGACGTTTATTTGGCGAACCGCATTCCGATTTTAGGTAAAAGAGGTGAGGTGATTGGAGCAGTTGCGAGTTTCCGAAACAAGTCTGAGCTTGCCAATCTTCTCCAGGAATTATCTCATGTGAAAGCCTATGCTGAAGGGCTGCGGGCACAGACACATGAATACTCTAATAGACTTTATACTTTACTTGGATTAATCCAACTTGGCTCCTATAAAGAAGCAATTGAGTTTATTTCTAAAGAAGTAGATTTTGCCCAGGGTTTCATCCATTTTTTAATGAGGGAAATACCGGACCCGATTATTGCCGGATTTATTTTAGGCAAGGTCAGCTTGGCTAGTGAGCTAAAAATTCTTTTTTCAATTGACCGTGAGAGCAGTTTTCAAGATGTTCCGAAGGAGATTAGTAGGGAAACCCTAGTAACGATTATCGGAAATCTGATTAATAATGCGTTTGATGCTGTACGGGACAATGGCAAGGAAGAAAAGAACGTTACATTATTTTTAACCGATCTTGGGAAAGAACTGATTATCGAAGTTGAAGATAATGGAAAGGGAATATCATTAGCGGATCAGGAGCGGATTTTTCAAGCAGGTTTTACGACAAAGAATACAGTTAGTAATGCCGGGATTGGTCTAAGCCTTGTTCAAAAGGCGATAAGGGACCTTGAGGGTTATGTTACTTTATCATCCGAAGAGGGTGAAGGGACGATTTTTACGGTAGCGATACCGAAAAGCAGGGGGTGCCTACATGAAGAAGAGCCGCGATATCGAAGTGTTAATTGTTGAGGATGATTTACGGATTGCGGAAATTCAAAAGCGTTTTATTGAAAAAATAGAAGGGTTCCAGACCGTGGGAATTGCTGTAAATTATGAGGAAGCAAAAACCTATATCGAACTATTGCAGCCTGATCTTCTTTTATTGGACGTCTATTTTCCAGATATGAATGGGCTTGATTTGCTGAAGGAGACAAAACAGCATGAGAAGCAAATGGACGTTATTATGATTACCGCAACAAAAGAGATTCATAAAGTTCAAGAGGCCATTAGTATTGGTGTTTTCGATTATATGATCAAGCCCGTTGTTTTTGAGCGTTTTAAGCAGTCGTTAGTACGCTATCAGGAATATCATCGGAAGCTGGTGGAATTACGCGATGAAAATCTGCATGTCACCCAGCAGCAGGTGGACAAGCTGCTGCGGAAGGAAGTAGGCGGGACTGGAGCAGCAAATGATAAATCCTATTTGCCAAAAGGTATTGACCCGCTGACACTGGATAAAGTACTGGATGTTCTTGGAAAAGTGGATTTCGGTCTGACCGCAGAGGTCGTCGCCAAGGAAATTGGCGTAAGCCGAACCACAGCCAGACGTTATCTCGAGCATCTCATGTCCGAAGAAAAAATTGCCGCAGACCTAGCCTATGGGACCGTCGGCCGGCCTGAAAGAGTATACATCGTAAATAAAAGCGGTGCCTGACACCATAGAAAGACATTTGGGGTGGTTTTGTCCATGTGTAGTGGACATTGTTGAAAAAGGGACTTTGCCGAGGCAAAATCCCTTTTTGGGTTTAGTTGGAGATGGTATTGGATTGGGAGGAGTCTATTTTTTCGGGTACTCTTAGTAGAATCGTGCCGCCAATGACGAACAAAATAATGAGGCTGAATATGCCGCTTTTTGTATCTCCCGCTAGTTTGCCTGTTACACCAACTAAGGTTGGTCCTAAGATAGCGGCAAATTTATAGAAAATATTATAAAACCCAAAAAACTCATTGGCATTTTCTTTTGGGACTAGTCTCGCAAAATACGACCGGCTTAAGGCCTGAATTCCCCCTTGAGAGGAGGCAACGAGCATAGCCAGAATCCAAAAATCCAATGTTGAATCCAGGAAGTAAGCATAGGAACAAATGACAATATACACGAAAATCCCGACAAGAAGCATTTTTTTGGCTCTGAATTTTTCTGCAAGTTTTCCGTATAAAATCGAAAACGGACAGGCTACAATTTGTGTTGCAAATAGAATGATTAAGAGGTTATTAGAACTAATGCCGATATCTGTACCAAATACGGTGGACATGGTAATAACCGTATCGACCCCATCAATATAGAAGAAATAAGCAACGAGGAATAGGAAAAGCGCACGGTAGGATTTGATATGTTTAAAGGTTCCAACCATTCGTTTAAAGCTATTAGATACTGGATTAGGAACGCGCTCGACATAGTACACCTGTTCAACGTTTTTCAGCATCGGGATGGTGAATAATCCCCACCATAAAGCTGTAATCGCAAAGGCAGCCTGACTTGCAACGGTAACGGAAAGAGGGATAATTCCTTTAGATGATAAAATAATTAGGGCGATACTTAGGATGAAGGGAATGGTACTTCCGATATACCCCATCGCGAATCCTCTCGCAGAAATCCGGTTCATCCGATCCTCAGAGGTCACATCGACAAGAAAGGCATCGTAGAAAATATTTGCACCAGCAAAACCGATGACCGTGAACATATAACAGATTAAGAGAATCAGCCATTGATGATGGGGAACGAAGGCTAGCAGCAGGGTAAAAACAATTCCGAGTCCAAAGAAAAAGGTGAAAAATCGTTTCTTAAATCCTTTATAGTCACCGATCGTCCCTAATATCGGCGCACAAATGGAAATCAGCAGGGTGGCAATTGAATTGGCAATTCCCCAATAGGCAGTCGAGTCTACTGCGGCAACCCCTGCATCATTTGCTGCCGATTTAAAATATAATGGAAAAATGGCTGTCGTAATCAGTAAGGAATAGGCAGAATTAGCCCAGTCGTAAAAGACCCAGCTTTTTTCTTGCTTTGACAAACGCTTCATTTTCATCTCCCCCTCGGACGTTTTTTTTAATCTGTCAGGATCTCTGCAATCACTCTCCCATCGGTGTTTCCTAAGTCAAGACCCAATAATCGTGCAAAAGTTGGCCCTTCATCGACCAGATGGGCGGAAGGGATCTTGGTATTCCGAATGCCTTTTCCAGCGGCCATAAAAATCGTAGTATAATTATCTTTTTCAGGAGAATACCCATGCGTTGCCAGCGTGTATTTTTTATCTGCGGTTACATCCTCATGCGAGATTGTTTTAATATATTCCCCATGAAAATCTTCTAAAAAATAATATCCTTTCTTCGCTTCGACCATAAATGTGCACGTTCCGTCTGCACCTTTAGCAGCAGCTTGTTCGCCGTCGATAACTGCTTCAATCCCTGAGTGAGGATCTAGAAGCAATGAGTCTAATAGCTGTCGAACAGCATTCAAACATTCAAAGTCGCATTTGTCTTTGAGATAAATATATGCGGAGCCATCGCAACTTTTACAATAGGCCCGCCAATTATTTATTTTGCCATTTGTGTTGGTTGAAATAAGTTTTTGACGCTGCAGCAGTACGTTCAGATGGAGCGCCTTACTTTCATCTAGAGCGCTATGGTCGCCTAAAATAGCGATTGTTGAATTTTCATAGATGGAAGCTTCCTTTAAGGCAGCGATGATTCGGCCAAGACGTTCGTTATGACGATGGATTGCCGCAATCGCTTCATTTGATGAAAAACCATGATAATGCCGCTGTGTATCTAAATCAGTAAAGTGGACCAATAATAGATGGGGTTTCTTTATTTTAATCGTGTAAACCGTCGATTCAAGGACAAAATTGTCCAGTTCCGGCTGATTTAACCCATTTCGGATTTGTCCAAAGCGCTTATTTAATTCCCATTGGTAACCGGGACTGCCGCTTAAAAGGGAAAGCAAAATTTTATTTTGCCAAGGGTGGTTCGTCCAAATTTCCGGCATATTATAATCAATATTTGCCTTGCCTGTTACCGGCCATAACAAGGCGGCTGTTGTCATATTAGCTTTTTTGGCTTCATCGTAAAGGGTGGTGCCTTGAATGGAATGTCGGTACCAATGCCAATCAGGAGAGAGACGCCCAGGCTGGAAAAGAGTATTATTGATAACGCCATGTCGATTTGGAAAGTTTCCGGTTACAAGGGTTGCATGACATGGATAGGTAATGGAGGGATAAATGGTTTCTACATTTTGGACAATCGCTCCATTCTGGAGGATTGTCTGAAAGTGGGGTAAGGTTTCAAGTATCGGAAAATCTAAAGCGGATAAACAATCGAATGAAATCACAATTAAATGATTGGTAAGACGATTCATACACAGACCTCCGGGTTAGATATTCCAGTTTTCATTTCATTGTACTATAGCGGAAAAGAAAAGAAAATTTCCTTAGAAATAATTTTATAATATTTTGAATTTTATGTGAATGTTTGAAAGGATTGTGGCAAGCACTTTGAAAAAACATGGTGTAATTTCGTTTGGTGAGGCGTTTATCGATTATATTTCGAAGGACCGCAGCAATACCAAGTTTACGCAGCTGTTGGGCGGTGCTACGGTAAATGTGATTGTCGGTACGAGAAGACTAGGACTTCCCTCCTATTATTTATGTAGATTAGGGGTGGATGAGTCTAGTTTATTTGTAGAGCAAGAATTGGCGCGGGAAAAAATCAATACGGAATATTGTGTCCGCACGCCTAGTAAGAAAATTTGTGGTGTATATGTTTATTTAAATGAGAAAGGTGAGCGGACTTTTCATTCCTATTACAATCCTACTCCTGATGAATGGCTGTTGGAGTCAGAATTACAGCGTGATTTATTTGAGAAGGCTAAAATCTTTTATTTCGGTTCCGGGACACTTTTTCATGAAACGGCTAGAGGAACCACTAATCGGGCATTGAAGTATGCAAAAGAGACCGGCTTAATAAGGGCTTTTGATACCAATATCCGTCTGAAGCGCTGGGAGAGTGATGAGCAATGTCGGGAAACAATTCTTTCTATATTGCAAGAAGCCGATTTGGTGAAAATGGCTGAGGAGGAATTGTTGTTTCTGACTGAGACTAGTTCTTTAGAAGATGGACTGGAGAAGCTCTCGGACCTGAAGATTCCTTTTCTATTGGTCACTAGGGGAAGTAAAGGAACATATGCGATTAGGAGTGGTAGCGGAATTTTTGTTCCAGCCGTAAAGGTAAATGCAATTGATACAACAGGGGCTGGGGATGCGTTCATGGCTGCAATATTGTATGGGTTCCATGAAAAAGGGATACCGGAAAACCTGTCACAGGTGGAAAAATATACGCAATTCGCGAACGAAATTGCAGCGCTTTCCACAACGGAAATAGGTGCGTTGACTGCACTTACGAATCTACAGGAGAAAGTGCAAATATTTAAATAGTTCTAGGTTTTCTTGATATCGAATGTGAAAAAATTACTTTCCATTGTAGGTTAGGATTATAATAAAGGAGTATGAAATTTTAAGGAGGGGTTTTTCAATGGGGAGTTCTCGTTTTTCTGTAAATGGTTCATGGCAGGGTGATCGGAATGGTACGGGGCATATTCAAGCAGCAGGATTGGATATAACTGCTTCTGTTCCAAAGGAATTTGATGGTCCGGGGATTGGCTCAAGTCCAGAAGAGCTTTTGATTGCTGCTTCAAATAATTGCTATATGATTACACTGGCAGCGATGATTAGCAACCGCAAAATTGAGGGTGTCAGCTTCGAAGTTGTTTCGGAAGGCATTGTTGATAAAATTGATGGAAAGCTGAAATTTAAGCAAATTAATCATAAACCAACTATTTACATAAACCCGGATGCCGAGGTTACAGTCGAAAAACTAGAGGAACTAGCAGTTCGCGCAGAAAAAGCCTGCTTCATCTCGAACACCCTAAGATGCAGCATCGAATTCTCAGTTCAACCGAAAGTAATCGTTAAATAAGGTGACAAAATAAGGTGACAGGCACCGTTCGTGGACAAACTGCTGAATTTGTCCATGTGGGATGGACAGTGATGGTCACAGGTATAGATAAAAGCTTGGCAAATGTAAAAGGACGTAAACTGGTTAAATCGTTTACGTCCTTTATTTTTAACAAATGGACCTGGCAGGGTTCTTATTGAGCTGTGTATCCGCCGTCTACTAAAAGATTGGAGCCGGTTACAAAGCTTGCATCATCAGAGGCAAGGAAGACTACTGCCTTCGCAATTTCCTCTGGTTTACCGAGGCGCCCGATTGGATGAAGGGAAATTAAGTGGTTTTTCATTGCCTCATCCAACTGATTAAGGAGTGGTGTTTCAATATATCCCGGGCAAACGGCATTAACCCGAATATTTTCCTTCGCATACTCGACAGCCAAGGTTCTTGTAAGATTGACAACAGCCCCTTTTGAGGCAGTATAAGGAGCCGTTTGTGCCTGACCGACATGTCCTAAAATAGAAGCGGTATTCACGATGCTCCCGCCGCCATTCTTTTGCATCGCTTTAATGGCATGTTTGGCAGCCAAAAAGACTCCATCTAAATTAATCGACAGCACTTTCCGCCATTCCTCGAATGGGAGTTCAGCAGAAGGGCTTAACGAACCAATACCCGCATTATTAAAAAGAATATCAAGCTTTCCAAATTCAGAAACGGCAAATTCAATCATGTTTTCGACTTGGTCTTCCTTCGTAACATCCACATGAATATAGGCAACCTGCCGTTCTTCTTGATTCAGTTCCTGGACCAATTTACTGCCTAGGTCATCATTTAAATCAGCAATAACAACCCTTGCCCCTTCTTCTACCATTTCTCTAACCGTAAACTCTCCAATTCCACTGGCTCCCCCAGTTACAACAGCTACTTTTCCAGCAAGTTTCATAACTTAGTTTCCCCCTCATTTTGGATTGGTAACGCTTACTAACAGATGTATAATTTCAGAAAAGTATTTATTTTCTGATTTTATTAAATATTATAGAACTGATTAAGCCTAGGCTCAATACTTTTGCATGGAAAATAATAGAATAAGTGTGACGATTTTTTGAAGATTTAATTGGGTGGATCGAACGTAAATGCTTGGCACTCGTTAAAAGTCTCTAAAATTTCATATGTGTATTTATTTTTCTGGAATAATTGTTGGACGTATAAATTTCTTTTTGGATACCTATAATGGAAAAGGTTTTACAAAACATCCAGAAAGAGGTTTCAGATGAATATTTGGTTTAATCGCTGGTTTACGACAGTTTCTCACTATATCGATATGATCCGTGAGAATCCGGACCAGCGGAAGTTTATGATTTATGGCACTCATCCAAATAAGGATGCCCTTTATTTACAGAATTGTGACTTCGCTTTTATCGAGCCGGATGTTTCCGGTGAGGAATATATTCAGTTTTGTCTCGGGTTTTGTAAACAGCATAAAATTGATATTTTTATTCCTCGAAAGGAAAATGTATTGATTTCTAAACGGCTTACGCTATTTGATGAGTTGGGTGTAAGGGTTCTGGTTTGTCCTAATGCTGAATTAATGGAAATGATGGATAATAAAGCAGCAGCCTATCAATCCATTGAGAATAGTGAAAAAAATGGAAAACCGTTGATTTCAATTCCTGATTATTTCGTGGTAAATACAGTGGATTCTTTTAAACAGGCGTTTGAAGGGCTCCGGAAAAAGGGGCATACCGTTTGCTTTAAACCAGTTATCGGTGAGGGTGCGAATGGTTTTCGGGTGATTCGAGAGGAAAATGACACCATTGAGCAGCTTCTTTATCATGGAATGGGTCGTCGAATTCCTTTTCAGTATGCATGCGAAATTCTGGGCCAAAGTGGGACGTTTCCTGAACTAATGGTTTTGGAGTATTTGGACGGTCCCGAATATAGCATTGATTGTTTGGCAACGGAGGAAAAGTTAATCGCTGCTATTCCGCGGTTAAAAGGTTCAGGAAGAGTCCGGGAGCTTGTTGAACATTTTGAGCTTATTCAAATGGCTCATGCATTCCATAACGAGTATAAATTGCCATATGTGTTTAATATTCAGGTGAAATATAACGAAGGTGTGCCAAAATTATTGGAAATCAATCCGCGGATGAGCGGGGGGATGCATTACAGCTGTCTTTCCGGGATCAATATGCCATACCTTGCCATCAAAATCCTGTTAGGTGAAGAAATCGAGCTAGTGAAACCTAGATTTGGGATTAGGGCTAGTTATATTGAAAAAGAAATGATTATTGAATAACGGAAAACCTGCCATTCCTTAGAAGTGGTAGGTTTTTTACTTATAGAGGTCACAATTCTAAGAGTTTACTTTCCACACTACAAAGTACAAAAGCCCGTTTAGAAAGTGTCCACCCGTAAAAGACATTTCAGTCGATTTGTCCACGAACGGTGACAGGCACCGCACTTTTGGCACCGTACTCTTTTCGTCAAAACGAGTCAAAACTAGTCAAAACATCACAAAATAACACGCTAGTTTTAGTGTTTGGTTAATAATATAATGTGGTTAAAGGTTCGACCATTAGACGTTCCAATCTTTAATTTAGGTCGAAATTCATTATGGAGGGAGGGATTTTTGGCGTGGATGAAGAGGAAAACATCCAGTTTGCCAGCGTTTTTAATAAAGTTCAACCAGTTAGAGGTTTTGAGGATGTTCTCACTCAAATCTATAATGCAATTTATAGTAATCAATTAAAAACCGGTGATCGGCTTCCAAGCGAACGTGAAATGGCCAGTATGTTTGAAGTAAGCCGGACGACCATTCGCGAAGCAATAAGAGTACTTGAGGCAGAACAGGTAGTAGAAGTCAAAAGAGGCGTGAACGGTGGCATTAGTATAATAGAACCTAAACCCGACCAGCTGGCCCGTTCGTTAGAAACCTTACTTCACTTTCGTGGAGCAACCTTTACAGAGCTTGCCGAATTTCGCACCGATTTTGAAGGAAAAACAGCCTTTTTGGCAGCACAAAGAGCAACCCAAATCGAGACCGACCAAATCACCCTCATTGCCAAAAAATTCAAAGAACTTTCAAGTGATTCCAATACCCCTTGGGAGCAATTAATCGACCTAGACCTTGCGATGCATGAAGCAGTGGCGTATGCCTCAAAAAACCAAATACATATTGCCATTATGCTTGGAATTCAAAGTGTTCTACGAAAGACAGCATTAAGTTTAGAAAGCGGTAACGACCAAAAATTTCGTGAAAAACAAGCAATAGAGATAATGGAAATTGCACAAGCCATTCAAAACCGTGATGCGAACACGGCCAAATTAAAAATGTCAGAACACGTCGAGGGAAATATTACATCGAAAATGAACCAAAGTCTCACTGATTTGAAATGATTATCAGTCTCCTTCATTCCATCATGTTTTATTAAAAACATCTCCGAGTCAACACCCTTAACAATAAGCAAAGGGGTTGTATATATGTCTTCTAGTAAACTCCTTATAAAAAAAGGCCAGGTCCTGGTAGACGGACAATCCGAAGGACCGGTTTTATCCACTAATGTTCCCCTAAGCTTTTGGGGTGGACTAAATCCAGCAACAGGGGAAATTATTGACCGACATCATCCGTTATCCAAGGAAAATGTAACAGGTAAGGTATTTGTTTTACCGACAGGAAGAGGTTCCTGTACAGGAAGCGGGATCCTTCTCGAAGCGATTTTTTCTGAGCACGCACCCGCAGCCATTCTACTATGTCAGCTAGACGAGATTATTTCGCTCGGTTCTATCGTTGCTGATGAATTTTTGCAAAAATCCATCCCGATTATTGTCTTAACTCTCAAAGATTTTGAAGATGCGTTAAAAGCGAAATACGCTTTTATCGATAAAGCAGGAAAGGTAGAATTGCAAATCTAGACCGTCACTAACAAGGCATTTCGCATTCCAACTATCAGAAAACCGAGCTCCAACTGGCGGTTAGCGCTCACATCTACCTACAAGATCACAAAATATTCTGAATGGGGGTGGTTAAAGGATAAACATAAGCCCAGATTATAATTGGCAGGTGTCAAAAATGCAGGTTGAAGTGACGAAAAAAGATCGAAGTATCCTTGAAGGAAATGAAGGTAAAGCAAAGCAGTTAGCCATGCGGGTAATAGTCCGAATGGCAGAAATTCAAGGGGCGAAAAAGCTAATTGACATTCAGTGTGCACACATTGATGGCTGCATTTATACCGGACCGGCAAGCCTTCATTTTGCTGAAACATTGGCTGAATTGGGTGGGAAGGTCACCGTTCCGACGACAATGAATGCCATCTCCATTGACCGAAAACGCTGGAAGGAACAGGGGGTCGAGGCGGAATGGGCAAACTCCGCTCAAAGACTTGCTGATGCTTATCTTCAGATGGGAGCAAAGCCAACCTTTACCTGCGCCCCATATCTGTTGCCGGAAAAACCACAAAAAGGAATGGATATCGCCTGGGCAGAATCAAATGCCGTCGTCTATGCCAATAGTGTCCTTGGAGCAAAAACAAACCGCTATGGAGATTTGATGGATATTTGTGCTGCTATAACCGGCCGGGTTCCCTTAACAGGTCTTCATCTTGAGGATAACAGAAAAGGCACCATTTTAATCGATGTGGAGGAGATTCAAGAGATAGACTCCTTCTTCTATCCAGTGTTTGGTTATCTTGTAGGTCAAAGGGTAAATGGCGGTGTACCTGTGATTGTCGGTCTAAACCATATCCCATCAGCCGATGATTTAAAGGCCTTTGGAGCTGCTGCTGCAACAGCCGGTTCAGTAGGAATGTTTCATATTGTCGGAATTACACCTGAAGCACAAACGGTGGAAAATGCAATGGGCAATAAACCTCCAGCTTCCATACATAAAGTGTCAAAAGCAGAACTACAGGAAGTGTGGAAGAAGCTATCTTCCGGAGCAGGAGAAAAGGTTGATATGATCACACTTGGAAGTCCGCATTTTTCCTATGATGAATGCAAGCTTTTGGCAGAAATAATTGAACAGGAAGCAGAACAAGCAGAACAAGCAGAACAAGCACAGTCCATATTCAAAAAAAAATCTCCATTAAAAGTCCAGTCAGAATTCATCATCACGACCTCCCAATACGTTTATGAACAAGCCCTCAACAACGGTGTAGCCGCTAGAATTGAAAACTTTGGAATAAAATTCTTGACGGATACTTGTTTATGTATGATTAACACCCCAGTGATTCCGGATAAATGTCAAACATTAATGACCAACTCTGCGAAATATGCGCACTATGCTCCTGGACTTGTTAATCGCAAGATTTATTTTAGTAGCATAAAAGATTGCGTACATTCTGCAATCGTGGGCAGACCGATCATTAGCCGACCAAAGTGGCTCTATTAGGTAATGAAACCGTTTCCAAATCAATTTTGTTAAAAGAAAGGGGATATTTTGAATGAGTAAATGGCTTTCACGGTTAGGATTACTAGTAATCGTCATGATGATGATTACCGCCTGTTCCTCGAAAACGGGAGGATCAGATTCCTCTGATGGCAATAACAAAGGCGGCGAAATATTGATTGGAACGCTAACTCCAATCACCGGTTCGAGTGCAAAAATGGGTGAGGACATGAACAATGCGATTCAAATGGCTGCCGATGAAATCAATGCTGCCGGCGGTATCAACGGGAAGAAAATCAAACTTGTTAAAGAGGACGAAGGCTGTGACCCGCAAATTGCCACAGCCGGTGCCAACAAACTTGTATCAAAGGATGTCGTAGCAGTTGTCGGTGGTTACTGCTCCGGTGCCGTTCTGCCGGCATCAGGTGTTATGAACCAAGCAAATACCCCATGGATTTTAACAGCTGCAAACTCTGCGAAAATTCCTGAGCAAGGCTTCAAAGATATTTTTCTATTAAATAGTACCGCGCCGGCGCAGGCTAAATCTGCTGCTGAATATATGGTAAGCAAACTAGGCGCTAAAAAAATCGCGATTATCAATGATAATTCTGCGTATGCAGTTGACCTAGCCGAAAGAACAAGAGATGAAGTAAAAGGAATGGGTGCAAAGGTCATCGCATTTGACGCGGTCAATCCAGAGGAAAAAGATTTTAATTCGCTCATGACGAAATTGAAGGAACTTAAACCAGATGCAACCTACTGGACTGGTTACTATAATGTCGGCGGACTTTTGGCAAAACAATTTAAGCAAGCCGGCGTTTCCGGTGTCTTTGGCGTAGGTGATGGCTCGAACGATCCAACGATTATTAAAATCGCTGGTCCAGAAAATGCTGAAGGGTTATTTGTAACGACTACTCCAACACCGCAGTTCCAAGAAAGTGCAAAGGATTGGATTCCAAAATATAAAGAAAAATTTGGTGTGGATCCAGGACCATACTCTGCGATTTCTTATGATGGGATGAAAGTCATGGCGGATGCAATCAAACGTGCGGGCTCAACTGATAAGGATAAAATTATCAAAGCTCTTAGCGAAACGGATGGATTTGAAACGTTCAGCGGTCCATTGAAGTTTAAGGAAAATGGAGAGACTGCCACTTCTAACTTTGTTGTATTAATTGTTAAAAATGGTCAAATGACATTGGCACAATAAAAGCGGAATACGCCTGTTCGGTATCGGGGCTTGTCAGTTATCGAAGTTCAACGATTTAAAATCGGATATAGGGGTGTCCCGGGTTAAAAACCGGGATTCCCTACAATGAAAGGGGGATCCAGATGGATATATTTATACAACAATGTATAAATGCGATCATCATTGGCTGTTTTTATAGCTTAATTGCCTTAGGTTATACGATGGTGTTCGGTGTCATCAGGCTATTGAACTTTGCTCATGGCGATATATTTATGGTAGGATCTTTTGTCGGCTTCACCGTGCTATCTTTTTTGACGGGTATGCCAAGTTTACTAGGTTTAGGGTTAGCCCTATTAATTTCGATGGTTGTGATCGGATTATTTGGTGTAGTAGTTGAAAGAATTGCCTATCGGCCTTTATTTAATGCATCTTCACGTCTGGCCGTTTTAATTACAGCCGTCGGGGTCTCGTTATTTTTACAAAATGGAATCATGCTTACCTATGGAGCTAGTTTTCGCGTCTATCCTATTCATCTATCAAATAAAGGGTTCAGTATCCTCGGAGCAAATCTATCCTACATGCAATTGGGCATTATTATCTTCTCTATTTTCATGATGGTTGCATTACATATTTTTATTCACAAAACATTGTACGGAAAAGCAATGCGATCGATTGCTATTGATTCGACAGCTACGTCCTTAATGGGGATTGCCGTTCACCGCGTCATTGCGATGACGTTCTTCATCGGTTCCTCACTTGCTGCCGCAGCAGGAGTGATGGACGGGGTTTATTATGGACAAATCAATTTCCTCATGGGGTTTATCATTGGTTTAAAAGCCTTCACAGCAGCGGTAATCGGCGGAATTGGCAGTATCAAAGGAGCGATGCTTGGCGGATTGCTGCTTGGAATTGTTGAAACCATTGGAACTGTATATGTAGGAAGCGCCTGGAAGGATGTTTTTGCCTTTGGAATCTTGATTCTGTTACTCGTCTTTAAACCAACGGGAATCCTTGGTGAGAATGAAGTGGAAAGGGTGTAGCTTATGGACAAGACAGTTCAAAAAAACTATTTGAAAATAGCAGCCCTTGGTGTCCTCGTTTTCGTGATGGCATGTCTGCCCTTAATTTCAGACAATTATTGGATTGATGTTGCACTGATGGCACTGATTTATATCATTCTTGCATTAGGTTTAAACATTGTCGTTGGTTATTGCGGTTTGCTTGATTTAGGGTTTTCGGCCTTTTTTGCAGTGGGTGCTTACACAACGGGAATTTTAATGACACAATACCATCTATCCTTTTGGATTTCGATAATTGCTTCTGCGATTTTATCTGCAATTGCAGGCGTGATTATCGGTGCACCTACACTTCGCCTCAGAAGTGATTATCTAGCGATTGTCACATTAGGGTTTGGTGAAATTGTCCGGATTTCCGCCATCAATCTTCATTTTACCGGCGGTGCATCCGGAATTTATGGGATTCCAAAGCCATCCATTGGTTCCTTCCAATTAACAGGTCTTACAGGGGTTTATTATCTGGCATTTGTATCTGTTATTTTAATGATCTTTATTGTCAGAAGACTAGGAGATTCACGATTAGGCAGGGCCTGGAAATATATTCGCGAGGACGAAGATGCAGCGGAAGCAATGGGGATTAACCGTTGGAGGACAAAACTATTAGCCTATATTTTTGGAGCAATAGTCGGCGGCTTTGGCGGATCAATTTTTGCGGTAAAAATGACGGCGATTTCTCCGCAGAGTTTTAGCTTTAACCAATCAGCGATGATTTTATTAGCTGTAGTTCTGGGAGGTATAGGCAGAATTCCAGGTGTGGTGTTAGGTGCAGTATTTGTCATTCTCCTTCCGGAAGTGATGCGTGATTTTTCCGACTGGCGTCTGCTGATCTTTGGCGGGCTCCTCGTGGTCATGATGATTTTCCGTCCGGAAGGAATATGGCCCTCCGCTAAGGAAAGGGCATCGGCTTCAGCAGGAAAAGAAACGGGGGCGGATCGCCATGTCGCTGGTTAGTATCGAAAATGTAACCTTGCAGTTCGGTGGCCTGAAGGCGGTTGATGATGTCAGTTTTACGA
Organism: Neobacillus sp. GCM10027624; assembly: GCF_042675345.1. NCBI lineage: Bacteria > Bacillati > Bacillota > Bacilli > Caryophanales > Bacillaceae > Neobacillus > Neobacillus sp. GCM10027624. The sequence continues at coordinate 891,477 of NZ_JBHTHD010000002.1, read as the reverse complement.
TTGAAAAAGGTAAAATTATTGGGCTTGTTGGACCGAACGGAGCTGGAAAAACCTCGATGTTCAACATCATTACCGGGTTCTACAAACCTAGCAAAGGAAATATCATTTTTGATGGTAATAATATTGTCCGGAAAAAGCCGAGTAAAATCACCGAATTGGGCATGGCTCGAACCTTTCAAAATATCCGTCTTTTTCCGTCGTTGACGGTTCTTGAAAATGTGATGAGCGGGATGCATAGCAAAACAAGACAGGGCTATCTTGGAGCTATTTTCCGTACACCTGCCCAAAGAAAAGAAGAAGAATTAATTAAAGCCGTTGCGGAATCGGCAATGGAATTTGTCGGAGTGAGTGAATATGCAAACCGTCACGCGAAAAATCTGCCATATGGGCTGCAACGGAAGGTGGAAATTGCCAGAGCCCTTGCCTCGCAGCCGAAGCTGTTGCTGCTTGATGAACCCGCTGCAGGGCTGAATAAAGGGGAACGGGAAGAACTGATTAAGCTGATTCAACGAATTCATAAGGAATATGACCTGACGATTTTTATCATCGAACATGATATTGGCCTTGTTAGTAAATTAGCCGACAATGTAACGGTTTTGGATTATGGGAAAAAAATTGCCGATGGCAGTCCGGAAGAAGTCTTCCAAAATCAACTTGTGATTGAAGCCTATTTAGGAAAGGAGGACGATGAATGAGCGCTCCCGTCTTAGAATTGAAGAATGTAGATTCTTATTATGGAAAAATTCAGGCACTAGAACGGGTGAGTGCCGCCATCTATCCTGGAGAAATTGTGACGATGCTTGGCAGTAACGGTGCCGGAAAAAGCACCCTGCTGAAAACCATTTCCGGTCTCGTGAAAACCCAAAACGGTTCGATTACTTTTTTAGGGCAAGAAATCACGAAATTACGTCCACATGAAATAGTTGAACTGGGTATTGTCCATGTTCCGGAGGGCAGACGGATTTTCGGCACAATGACCGTTCTGGAAAACCTGGAACTAGGTGGCTTTACCCAAAGAAAGAAAAAAGGACATATAAAGGATAATGTGGAGAATATTTTTGAGCTGTTTCCCCGTCTGAAGGAGCGGGCGAAACAAAAGGCCGGCACGTTGTCCGGCGGGGAACAGCAAATGCTGGCGATTGGCCGAGGATTGATGGTGGAGCCGAAGCTGTTGATGCTCGATGAACCATCAATGGGGCTCGCGCCGATTATTGTCAAAGAAATTATGAAGATTATCCGCAATATCAATAACCAGGGAACAACGATTTTGCTGGTTGAACAGAATGCGCGAGCCGCTTTGAAGCTAGCGACAAGGGGTTATGTGTTGGAAACGGGCTCGGTGACGATGGAGGGTTCTGCTGCGGAACTGCAAGAAGATAGTAAAGTGGTTAATGCTTATTTAGCATAAAATAAAAATTTTTACGGGTTTGAGAGGAGAATGTAGAAATGGCAAAGTTTTCAGGAGTTTATGTCGCGATTATTACTCCATTTACAAAGGAATATCAAGTTGATTATAAGCGATTGGAGGAGCATGTCGATTGGCTAATTAAGGAAGGTGTTCACGGAATTATCCCAGCAGGATCGGTTGGGGAATATGCATCGCTGACTCCTGAGGAGAGGGCAAAGGTTATTGAAACCGTCATTGCTGCGGCAAATGGAAGAGTGCCAGTTGTTGTCGGCACGGGTGCGCCGTCTACTGATCAGGCAGCAGGCTGGGCTCGTCATGCAAAAGCTGCTGGTGCGGCCGGGATTATGGCACTGCCTCCGATTAACTATAATCCGACTGAAGCGGAAATTTTTGCTCATTATGAAGCCCTATCCGAGGTGGGTATTCCCATTATTGCCTACAACAATCCACATGATTACAAAGTTGATTTAACACCGGATTTACTAAAAAAACTATCGGCGATTGAAAATGTGGTTGCCGTAAAAGAATTTTCGGGAGATATCCGCCGTGTACATGATATTTTAGCTAAAACTGACTTAGAAGTAATGATTGGTGTAGACGATTTAGCTATGGAAGGACCGATTGCCGGAGCAACTGGCTGGATTGCCGGATTCCCAAATGTTTTTCCGAGAGAAGGGGTACGAATATTTGAATTGGCTGCCCAAGGAAGGGTAAAAGAAGCGCTGGAACTCTATCGGCCATCACTGCCTCTGTATCATTATGATGCAAAACCACAGCTTGTTCAGGCGATTAAATATTCGATGGAACTTGCCGGCAGACCGGTGGGACCAACTCGTCCGCCAAGAATGCCGCTGCCTGAGAGTGAGCTTCAAAAAATTAAAGAAGCGTTCGAACAGGCGGTCAGTGTGAAGGTGAATTAATTTTGAGGATTTAAGGGGGAGGTAATTTGTCCCCCTATATTCATTGGAAAGCTGGTGTTTTTTTGGAGAAACCGAAAACGGTGGTCTGCCGCTGTGAAGAAGTATATTTGGAGGATTTAATAGAAACAGTTCAGATGCACGGGTGTTCCTCTAGGGAACTAAAACTCCGGACAAGAGCTGGAATGGGGTATTGCGGCGGGCGGACCTGCCGCAACCTAATTGATCGGATTGTTGAAAAACAAACGGGGAAAGAGCAGCCAAACGATATTCCTTTAAGTTTTCAGCCGCCTGTCCGTCCAATTCAATTTTTTATGATTGGGAATGATTCGAATGGAAAAGAATAATCGGGTGGTCCATCATCCTATTCTAGGAGAATTAAAGATTAAAGGTCTAGTGAATTTTACGTTTAACGATCAGGTATTTAGTGGATTGGAGGGAGAAACGATTGCAGCGGCCCTTTTGGCCAGCGGTGTTCGAACATTACGATGCCAGGAGGAGACGGGTACGCCGCGCGGCATCTATTGTAATATCGGCCATTGTTATGAATGTCGGGTTCAAGTGGATGGTAGGATGGGGGTTCGGGCTTGTTTAACCCCAATTCGAAATGGCATGAAAGTCCATTCGGGAGAAAAGCTGCCTACTCCTTTTAAGAAAGAGGGCGATGCCTTGTGAGGGATGTTCTTATTGTTGGAGCGGGACCAGCAGGTATTTCGGCAGCGATTGTCTGTGCACGTGCTGGAATAAAAGTGAAGGTGGTCGATGAATTCTTCCAACCCGGCGGCAGGCTGCTCGGTCAATTGCATGAAGAACCGGATGGTACTTGGTGGAATGGAATCGAAAAGGCTGAACGTCTGATTTCGGAAGCTCGTGATTTGGGTGTTGAATTTGATATGGGTGTTTCGGTTTATAACCTTAAACGGTCGGGAGACGAATGGAAAGTATACACCACAAAGGAAACAATAAGGGCAAAAGCATTGCTGCTGGCGACGGGTGCGGCAGAAACGGCACTGCCGATTGCCGGTTGGACCTTGCCGGGAGTAATGTCAATCGGTGCGGCCCAGGTGATGACGAATGTGCATCGGGTACGTCCGGGACAGCTGGGAGTCATTGTTGGGGTTAATATTTTATCTACTGCAATTGCCCGTGAGTTGGAATTAGCTGGGGTTGAAATTGATTCAATGATGCTTCCTGTGAAAAGTCTGATTACCGAAGAGGACGGAGACCCGGGCAAGGTAATGGATTCGCTACTACGTGTTGCCCATCTCGCCCCGTCCAAATTTCTTCGCTTTGGCAGCGGATTGATGAAATCGCCGTCGATGAAACGGTTGGGGTTAAAATTTTACCCGAAAAATGGTTTTCGCGTTTGGGGAATTCCAGTCAAGCTTCGGCAGGCTGCGGTGGAAATTGTTGGATCAGAGCAGGTTGAAGGAGTTCGAGTGGTAGATATTGATTTGGATGGAAATCCGGTTGAAGGCACTGAACGATTGATTGAAGCAGATTTTGTTTGTGTTGCTGGCGGCTTGTATCCACTTGTGGAATTAGCAGCTTTGGCCGGATGTTCTTTCCGTTATGTGGAGGAACTCGGTGGGCATGTTCCAGTTCATAGTGAAAAAATGAAAACAGGTCTAAAAGGGCTATATGTTGCCGGGAACATTACCGGAATTGAAAGTGCAAAAGTAGCGATGGCCCAGGGGGAGGTAGCCGGTTTTTCGATTGCGGAGGAGTTACTAGGGACTCTATCATACGAGGAGCCGATAAGGGCAGCCCTCGAGAAGGTGGAGGCAACCAGGCAAAAAGCCGTCATTCAATTTCATCCCGGGATTGAAAAAGGCAGAGAGCAGATGGAAATGGCTTTTAAGGTTTGGGAGGCTGAAACGGGGAATCAGTTATATGTGAAAAAGGGGTAACTAATTGCAAAATAGGAGGCATCGCAGATAAAACCCGAAGTATCGCAGATAAGAGTCGTTTTTGCGCAGATAAATATAAAAGTTTTTCAAAAGAGGGATAACCATGAAAACACATTCAGAGGTTGTAATTATCGGGGGCGGGGTTATCGGGGCCGCGATTGCCTACTATACTTCAAAACTAGGATTCGAAGTGACGGTGATTGAAAAAAATGAATTGGCCAGCGGTACCTCCTCTCGTTGTGACGGTAATATTTTAGCTATTGACAAAGACCCGGGTTTTGATTCGGAAATGTCCCTACATAGTCAAAAATTAGTCCATGAATTAAGCGGGGAGCTGCCATCAGAGTTTGAATACCGTGCACCGGGAAGCATTCTTGTCTGTGAAACGGAAGAAGAAATGTTGGCCGCCGAAAAATGGGTGGATCGCCAAAATAAAACCGGAGTACCAATGCGTCTGCTTGACCGGGAGGATATCAGACAGGATTCAGTCTACTTTGCCGACGATCTTTTAGGCGGATTGGAATGTCCCTCCGACTCAACCGTAAATCCGTATCTACTAACCTATGCATTATTTGAAGGGGCGCAAAAATTCGGTGCTAGGATAGTAAAAAATACCGAAGTCAGGGGCGTAAATAAAGTGCTGGCAGATGATATTTTTCATGTTTCAACCTCAAATGGCGATTTCACTGCTAAAAAAGTCGTCAATGCCGGTGGGATTTGGGCACCAAAACTGGCTGAAATGGTTGGGATAGAAATTCCTATCCAGCCGCGTAAGGGCCATATCATTGTAGCTTCTCGTAATCTCCCAATTGGACTCAGAAAAGTAATGGAATTTGGTTACCTGCTATCCAAATTTGGCGGGGAGAGGAAGGTCGATGCTGAAACGGAAAAATACGGGGTAGCTTTGGTATTCGAACCAACTGTCAGTCAAAACTTTTTAATTGGAAGCAGCCGGCAATTCGTCGGGTTTAATACAAAGGTTGATATGGATGTCGTCCATTGTATTGCACGGAGAGCCATTCGATTTTATCCCAAACTGAAGGAAATGAATTTTATCCGGGCCTATGCAGGACTTCGCCCATGGACTCCGGATCACTTACCGGTGATTTCTCATGTCGAGGAAGTTCCCGGTTACTATATTGCGGCCGGTCATGAGGGGGATGGTATTAGTCTTGCAGCAGTTACCGGCAAGTTGATTTCCGAAATGATAGAAGGGCGTGAAAAAACGATTATCCCGGTTGAACCGCTACGGCATGATCGGTTTACACCATCATTCACCCTTAAACATTAGAAAAGAGGTGGCATAGATGATTTCGGCGAAAAAAATGTTTACGACGATTGACACACATACCGGCGGGAATCCAACACGCACGGTAACAAGCGGTGTTCCAAAGCTGACTGGCAACACCATGTCAGAAAAAATGCTGCAAATGAAAAACGAGTATGACTGGATTCGTAAATTTTTAATGAATGAACCGCGGGGACATGGGGTTATGTCGGGTGCATTACTAACTGACCCATGTCACCCTGATGCGGACGTCGGTGTTATTTTTATCGAAACCGGCGGCTATTTACCGATGTGCGGCCATGACACGATTGGCGTTTGTACCGCGTTAATCGAATCGGGAATGGTGGAAGCTGCTGAGCCGGTCACTTACATTACATTGGACACACCGGCAGGCTTGGTCAAAACGGAGATCCAAGTAGAAAATGGCAAGGCAAAGCAGGTTACATTTCGAAATATAGAGTCTTTCTTATATAAATCGATAAAGGTTGAGGTAGAAGGTTTTGGTGAAATCGATTGTGATATTGCCTACGGCGGCAATTTTTACGGGATTTTGGACGCAAGGAAGCTAAATTTGGAACTGACCCCTTCAAATGCTTCTAAGATTATTGAAAAAGCAATCAAGATTCGGAAAACAATTAATCAGCAGAATGAAATTGTCCACCCTGTTTTTCCGTTTATCCGCGGCTTGACCCATATTGAATTTTATACCGATCCGGTTCATCGGGATGCCGATTTGAAAAATACAGTTGTGGTGCCTCCGGGTGGAATTGACCGCTCTCCATGCGGAACGGGGACTTCAGCAAAATTAGCTGTACTGTTCAATAAAGGAGATTTGGCCGTAGGTGAAGAATTTGTTCATGAAAGCATCGTCGGTTCATTATTTAAGGCACGAATTTTGGAAACAAGTGAGGTTCAGGGCTATCCGGCAGTTATTCCGGAAATAACAGGATCGGCATGGTTGATGGGTTTCCATACTTTCCTTTATAACGAAGAAGACGAATTAAATGAAGGATTTTTATTAATTCCGTCAGCGGAGGATCATTAAGGGGGAGAGATCGGTGAAGTTTACGAAGCATTTTTCAACCGTTGATATGCACACGGGCGGTGAGCCATTTCGAATCATTACATCAGGTGTTCCCTTTTTAAAAGGGGATACCATTTTGGAAAAACGTGCTTATTTTAAAAAATATCACGATGAAGTTCGTCGGGTGTTGATGTTTGAACCGAGGGGCCATCATGGGATGTACGGCTGCGTAATCACCCCGCCGGAACGAGAGGATTCCGATTTCGGTATTCTATTTATGCATAATGAAGGGCTTAGTACGATGTGCGGACATGGAACGATTGCTGCCGTAACATATGCAATTGAAAGCGGGCTGGTTGCGGCAACGGGTGAGGAAACACGTGTGGTAATCGACAGCCCTGCCGGGAAGCTGACAGCCTATGCCCAGTGTGAGGGAACAAAAGTAAAGTCCGTATCCTTTGAAAATGTTCCATCCTTTGTTTTTTATGAAAACTCCCCTGTCGTGGTGAATGGGAAAAATTATACGGTTGATATTGCCTATGGTGGCGCTTTTTATGCGATCGTCGATGCAAAGGAATTTGGTCAGAAAGTCGATATCGACCATCTCGCTACATTACAAAAAATTGGTATGGAGATTAAGCGTGAACTTGAATCGTCCATTGAGGTTGTTCATCCATTTGAAAAGGATATAAACGGAATTTACGGGGTTATTTTTACAGATGAGCACGAGCTTGAAGATTCCGATTCACGCAATGTAACGATTTTTGCCGATGGACAGGTTGACCGCTCCCCATGCGGAAGCGGGACGGGTGCACGTGTAGCGCTTTTGAAGCAAAAAGGCCTGCTTCAGAAAGGCCAGCAATTTGTCCATGAGAGTATTGTGAACAGTCAATTTGTCGCGGAAATAATTGAAGAAACAGAATTTGGTCCTTATTCAGCGGTCATTCCGAAAATTACGGGTAACGCCTTTATTACCGGTATGCACCAGTTTGTTGTTGATCCAACAGACCCATTAAGCGGAGGTTTTTTAATAGGATAAGAGACTGCTTGAATTGGAAGAAATGGAGGGTAGAGGATGTTAGTTATAAGTGAAGAAGAAATAAAAAAAGCAATTGCCATGGAAGATGTGATGAAGGCAGTAGAGGTGGCACTTGTTGAATATTCAGAGGGAAGAACAGTTACACCGGTTCGCACGGCAATTAACACTTCACAAACGGAGGGGACGGCCTTATTCATGCCATCCTTGGTGGAATCCGGAGGAGGTCTTGGGGTAAAATTCGTCTCCGTTTTTCCAAAAAATAAGGACAAAACCATTTACGGTGTCATGGTTTTATCCGATGTAGAAACCGGGGAGCCGTTAGCTTTAATGGAATCTTCTTCCTTAACGGTTTTGAGGACCGGTGCGGCTTCCGGTCTGGCAACGAAGTATCTTGCTAAGGAGAATGCGTTGGTGCTGGGGGTGATAGGGACCGGGAGCCAGGCAAGAGGATTGATTGAAGCGATCTTACATGTTCGGCCTTCGATTAGGGAAATTCGCTTATATAATCGCACGAAGTCAAAAGCATCTGTACTGGCTGAGGAATTAAAGGCTCGCTACCAGGATCAGTGTCCAGAGATTTTTATTGCGGACGAAGCAGATGAGGCAGTATGCGGTGCCGATATTATTGTAACGGCGACTACTTCCGAAAGGCCTGTTTTTTCCGCTGAAAGTGTTGCGCTCGGTGTACATATTAACGGGGTGGGATCCTTTAAGCCAAGCATGCAGGAAATACCAACAGAAATTATTACAAGTGCTACAAAAGTAGTGGTCGAAGCCAAGGAAGCTGCATTGGAGGAATGCGGTGATTTAATCAATCCAATTGAAGCGGGACTTTTTCAAGCAGATGATCTTTATGGAGAATTGGGCGAAATCATTAATGGTATGAGATCTGGGAGAGAATCCAATGAAGAAATTACCGTTTTTAAATCAGTAGGTTTAGCTGCGATGGATGTGGTCGTCGCAAAGGCGATTTATGATAAGGCTTTGGAATTGGGGATCGGTCAAAAAGTAAAACTTTAATATTTTAATAGGTGGTGTTTTTGAGTATGCAAACCGAGGTTTTTACAAAAACATATTTTAATTATATTAATGGGGAATGGGTGGAAAGTGAATCAGGCGAGGTAATTAAAAGTATCAGTCCGGCGAACCGCTATGAAGTAGTCGGAAAGGTGCAAAAATCAACTCTTACCGATTTAAAAGCGGCTGTTTATGCAGCAAAAGTAGCAAAAAAATCCTGGTGGAAGCTTGGTGGTCCATCAAGGGGGAATTATTTGTTTAAGGTAGCCGATATTTTGGAGGCAAACCTAGATGACATCGCCGAAACGATGACGCGGGAAATGGGAAAAACCCTGCTGGAAGCAAAAGGAGAAACTGCTCGTGGTGTAGCAATCTTGCGCTATTATGCAGGGGAGGGGATGCGCAAATCAGGAGATGTTATCCCATCATCTGATAGCGGTGCGTTAATGTTTACTACCAGAGCTCCATTAGGGGTGGTTGGGGTGATTACACCTTGGAATTTCCCTGTGGCGATACCGATTTGGAAGATTGCACCTGCTTTGATATACGGGAACACAGTTGTTTTTAAACCGGCAACAGAAGCTGCGGTAACAGCGGCAAAAATGGTGGAGTGTTTTGAAAGAGCGGGGCTGCCAAAGGGGGTTTTAAATTTTGTTACGGGCTCAGGCTCGGTGATTGGGAATGGACTCATTGAACATCCTGATATCAATGGAATTACGTTTACAGGATCTTCTGCAACCGGGAAAAGGGTTGGGCAAGGGGCTGTCGCGCGGGGTGCGAAATTCCAGCTTGAAATGGGCGGGAAGAACCCGGTGATTGTCGACGAGGATGCCGATTTGGTGAAAGCAGTGGACGCTGTGATGAGTGGAGGGCTGAAATCAACCGGCCAAAAATGTACCTGTACGAGCCGGGTGATTGTTCACGAAAAGGTGTATGATGCGTTTAAGGAATTGTTATTGGAGAAGGTTCGCGGTATTAAGGTTGGGGACGGGCTTTCTGAAGGGACGTGGATGGGACCTTGTGCAAGTGAGAGCCAATTAAATACCGTTAAGTATTATATTAAAGTGGCGAAGAAGGAAGGCGCCGTCTTGCTTTGCGGAGGTGATCAGCCTGTTGATCCGGGGTTGAAGGATGGTTTTTATATCAATCCAACTGTATTTGAGGGTGTCACCACGGATATGGCAATTGCGCAGGAAGAGATTTTTGGGCCGGTGTTAGTGTTAATCAAGGTAGATTCACTGGAAAAAGCGATTGAAATCGCCAATGATTCAGAATACGGATTAAGTGCATCCATCTTTACCACCAATATTGGTAAAATGCTGACGTTTATTGATGATATGGAAGCGGGCTTGGTGAGGATCAATGCCGAAAGTGCCGGCGTCGAACTTCAGGCCCCCTTCGGCGGAATGAAATCCTCTTCCTCCGGCTCAAGGGAACAAGGCGAAGCCGCCAAAGAATTCTACACAGCCATCAAAACTGTGTTCGTAAAAGGATAAAAAGGTGACAAAAAAAGTGACAGGCACCGCCCGTGGACAAATCGGCAGTTTTGTCCGTTGTGGACGGACAAATAATCTTAACCATTTTACCCAAAAATAAAAACCAAGGTTGTGATATGACTATTTCGTCATTTCACAACCTTGGTTTGTTTTGTTGGCGCCATTTTTCAATAAATACTTTTTAACATCAATCTCAGCTGTTAGGACACCTAACAAGACTAAAAAGGCGCCCAAATATCCTTTTGCCGTCAGCATTTCTCCTGCAAAGGCAAAAGCGAAGAAAGCTGCAAATAGGGGCTCCATTGAAAAAAACAGCCCTGTATGGGTTGGAGTTGTATATTTTTGGGCAATGGTTTGCACGACGAATCCGAAGGCACTGCAGAATATACCCAAGCCAAGAACTGCCACCCAAGACTCCGTTGTTCTGGGAAGTTGAGGTTTTTCCACAATCAAGGAAAATAATAGTCCCCATACCCCTGCGAAACCAAGTTGTAAAATTCCAAGAGCAATTGAATCGACATCCTTAGTAAGTTTTCCGGTTACAATGATGTGGATTGCATAAAACAGTGCTCCCATAATACATAAAAAATCGCCAAAACTGATGATGAATTGATGATGTAAGGTTAAGAAACCAATACCTATGAGTGCAAAAGTAACCCCAAAGAGAATGCGTTTCTCAGGCATTCTTTTTAAAAAAATTGCTAATAAGAGCGGGACAAATATGACGGTGAGACTGACTAAAAATCCTGCATTGGAAGCAGTTGTGGTTTTTATTCCGAATGTAATTGATGCAAAAACTAGGAATAAAATAGAGCCCAAGTAAAATGAATATTTGACTGTTTTAAACCCGGCGTTAAGTATTCGTCGGTAAAATAGAATACCAGCTAAAATAAAGGCGATGCCAAAACGTAATGCAATTAGGGTAAATTCCGGGATAACGGTCAGACCCATTTTCATAAATAAATAAGACGAGCCCCAAAAAATGGTTACGATCAGTAACATAAAGTTTGCTTTTGATTGAGTCATCAATTCGTCTCCTGCCTTTTTATATATTTTACTATTCTGAACTTAATTGCTTACTTTGTAGTATAAAGGTAAACTATAAATAAAAAAAATGAATGTTATTAATAGTTTACTTGAAAAAGATTCATATAAGGAGGGGAAAAGGTGTCACTAGTTAAATTTGAGATTTTCAGTACAGTGGTAGAATTAGGAAGTCTGACTGAAGCATCGATGAAGATGGGACTGACACAATCAGCTGTCAGTCATGCCATTGCCAGTCTGGAAGCGGAATGGGGCTTTACACTTCTTAACAGAGGAAGGGCAGGAATTAAATTGACAGGTAACGGTGAATTTATTTTGCAATACGTGCGTGAAATCTTAAAGTGGAACGAGCAAATGATGCAGCAAATAGCTAGAATCAACGGATTAGAGGTTGGAACGGTTCGGGTTGGTACTTTTTCCAGTGTTTCGATTCAATGGCTTCCTGAAATCTTAATGCGGTTTAATGAATCTCATCCCACGATTGAGATCAAGTTGATGGAAGGGGATTATGATGAGATTGAGCAATGGGTATCTACCGGTGCGGTAGATTTCGGATTCTTATCGTTACCTACATTAAAATCATTTGAGCAGATTCCTCTAAAAAAAGATAGAATGGTCATTATTGTTCCAGATCATCATCTTCTTGCTCAATCAGAATCCATAAGGCTTGAGGAACTTAAAGAAGAAATGTTTATTATGCCGACGAAAAGCTGTGATAACGATGTAAGAAGAATATTGAAAGAAAATAATGTAACCCCCAATATTAAATATGAGTTAGCAGATGACCAGGCGATTATATCGATGGTGCGAAATGGCTTGGGGATCAGTATTTTGCCTGAAATGGTTCTAAGCCGAATTCCGAATAATGTCCGTGTTCTAAGCATAGAAGGAGATTATTACCGCTCGATTGGTATTGCTGCACCATCTTTTAAAAACATTTCTCCTGCATCTAGAAAATTTGTTAAATATATTCAATCCTATGTAAACGTTAATCAAAAGTAAAAGCTTAGAATAAGTAATTCCAAGCTTTACTTTTTAGAAAATATTATTGAGTGTACTTTCCACGTGGACAAAAATGGGCAATTGTCCACGAAGGGTGACACCATGAGAAAGTTTCACAAATTTGAAGGTGCAATCTCAGAAAACTTGTCCAAAAACAACGTGATAAGAATTTAATAGAAAGTAGGATATGAAGTCCCCGGTGGTCTCCAGCCAGGAGTCCCATAATTACCATAGTTCATATGTTGCATATATGGCATTTGGTGATTGTGAGGATTAGAATGGTGATGTGCTGTTGCGTGACTAGTGGTATGGTGGTTATATTGTGCAATACATGCTCCAGGTTGTCCAGGGTGGGGACCCGTTGTGATGTTGTGAGTCAAATTAGTGCACCTCCTTCAAAGATATATATATTATAGTATGAATCTATGTAATTTCCGTTACAAAAATAGAATGGAGCTTGGATAATTCCAAGCTCCATTTAAGTTAAGGTGTCCACTGCAAACGGACAAAACAAAGATTTGTCCACGAACGGTGTCAGGCACCGATGCTTACATCAGTTTCTTTTGTTTCATTTTCCGGGTGGAATTCTTTTTCCATTTTGGATACGACTACTGTTGCTACGCCGTTTCCGATTAGGTTGGTGATGGCACGTGCTTCGGACATGAAGCGGTCGACACCTAGTAGAAGGGCAATTCCTTCAACTGGTATAACCGGAAACGCTGATAGGGTAGCGGCAAGGGTAATGAAACCTGATCCGGTTACACCTGCTGCACCTTTTGAAGTCAGCATTAAAATACCGAGTAAAGTGATTTGATGCCAAATTGTGATATCTACATGATAGGCTTGTGCAATAAAGATTGCTGCCATTGAAAGGTAAATTGCAGTACCATCAAGGTTGAATGAATACCCGGTTGGAACAACAAGACCTACAACAGACTTTGAACATCCGTATTTTTCAAGACGTTCCATCATCCTTGGTAATGCTGATTCAGAGGACGAAGTTCCTAAAACCAATAAAATTTCTTCTTTAATATAAGCGATGAATTTTAAAATATTAAAACCATAAAACTTTGCGACAGCTCCTAAAACAAAGACGATAAAGATAAACATCGTTAAGTACACGCTTCCCATTAATTTACCAAGCGATACTAATGAGCCAAGACCAAAATTACCAATCGTATATGCCATTGCCCCAAATGCTGCAACCGGTGAAAACTTCATGACAATATTAACAATTTTAAAGAAGATTTCCGTTAAATCTTCAAACAATGCAACAACCCGCTTGCCTTTTTCTCCGAACGATGCTAGCGCAATTCCAAAAAGAACGGAGAAGAATAGGATTGGAAGGAGCTGGCCATTTGCCATAGCGGCAACAAAATTATCCGGAATAATTCCTAAAATAAACTCGACAAATCCATGACTCGATTCTTTTGCTTGCTCTGTAAATTGTGCAACATCACTAGCTTTTGCTCCATGAGTATCAAAACCGGAACCGGGCTTAAGGATATTGACAAGTAATAAACCAATTCCCAAAGCGATAGTTGAAATAATTTCAAAATAGAGGAGGGCTTTACCGCCAATTCGGCCAACCTTTTTCAAATCTCCCATATTTCCAATTCCAATGACAATCGTAAAAAAGACAATTGGTGCGATAACCATTTTAATCAGTTTAATAAAAATATCTGCTAAAACCTTTAATTCCGCCCCGAATTTTGGAAACAAGAAACCAACAATAATTCCGAGAAGAATACCTGTTAAAACTTGAACCGTTAAATTTTTAAAATTAATCCTCATCTCTTACACCCCTTTTTAAATTTTGATATCGCTTTCATCCCATATCTACATGATAAAAGAAAATTCAGAAAAAATTATATTTTGGTCATATTGGTCTTATTGTTCCTTTTGTTATCTAAAAATTCTTGGAAATAGTGTTTATTCAATTTACTATCTTGATAAAATAGGTGATGATAGTGATAGATTATAAAACCAGGGGGGAACAGAGTTGTTTCCATTCAAGGTAATATTAGTAGAAGATGATCCAATGGTTCGGGAAGTACACCGCCAGTTTATTGAAAGAATTGAAGGATTTACAATCATAGGGACTGCTACAAACGGGCTCGAGGGACTTGCATTAATAAAAGAATCCAAACCAGATTTAGCTATTATCGATATTTACATGCCCCATGTAAATGGCTTGGAAATGGTGAGAGAATTACGGTCAGAAGATTTATTGGTCGATGTCATTGCGATAACGGCTGCAAATGATATTGAAACCGTTCACCGCGTCCTCCAGCAAGGGGCTGTTGACTATATTATGAAACCCTTTACGTTTGAAAGAATCAAAAAATCTCTAGAAAACTATAAAGGATATCGCATGAAATTGAAGGAAAAAGATGTCTTTGGACAGGATGAGTTAGATCAGCTGTTATTTTTAAAAAATAACGAAGAGCAAGAAATGCAGAACCTGCCGAAAGGGTTAAATCCGAATACTTTAATCAAAATTACAAGCTACCTTTCACTCCAAAATACCCCTGTTTCTGCTGAAGAAGTAGCCGAAGGAATTGGAATTGCCCGCGTCACAGCACGCAGGTATCTCGATTTTTTAGAAAAAGAGGGTAAGGTGAAAATTCATGTTCACTATGGCGGAGTAGGTAGACCGATAAATCGGTACGGAGTTTAGAATTACTAGGGTTTGAGAAGGAGAGAACATCGTGGAAGGGCTTGTATATAATCGACTTGGAAAGCCAAAGCTCCGTCTGCAGGCAATCATTACATTGATGGTTTGCGTTGTAGTGGTATTGGCATTTCTAGTAACCGATTTATTGATCACCTACAGAATATCGAGTGAAACGGAAAAAACTCAAGCAAATAAAGCAACTCAAATTGCGAAAATCGTCGCTCAGACTCCACTTGTGATTGACGGACTTACTGGAAAAGCGGATGAAAAGGAAATCCAGGCATTTGCCAGTCAAATAAGGCAATCTACTCAGGTGGAGTTTGTGGTTGTCATGGATATGAACGGAATTCGAAAATCCCATCCGAATAAAAACAAAATTGGCCAACATTTTGTCGGTGGTGATGAAAAGGCTGTCCTGAAAGGAAAAGAGCATGTTTCGATAGCTAGAGGGACATTAGGAGTTTCATTACGTTCGTTTATTCCCGTCTACGATGAGGGCCACAAGCAGGTTGGGGCTGTTGCAGTCGGGATCTCTTTGGAAAAAGTCAATCAAGCGGTTGCACAAAGCCGGAATATCATCATTTTTGGGACGTTTTTCGGAATCTTGGTCGGAATCATCGGGGCCCTTTTTCTTGCAAGAAAAATCAAAAAAATATTATTTGGTCTTGAACCGAACGAAATTGCAAAAATCCTCGAGGAAAGAAGTACAATGCTTCAATCTACGAGAGAAGGGATACTTGCAGTCGATCAGGCTGGCAAAATTACGTTAGTCAATAATGAAGCCATTCGGCTGTTTGAAAAAGCGGGAATCCAGGATCCGCCGCTTGGAAGAAAAATTGATGGATATTTACCTAATTCTAGGTTAACCTCTGTTTTGAAATCAGGCGAGCATCATTATGATCAGGAGCAGGATATCGGCGGAGTTACGATTATTACGAATCGAGTTCCGATCATTGTGAAAGGAAAAATTGTCGGGGCAATAGCTACATTTCGTGAAAAAACGGAGATCAAGCAGTTGGCTGAACAATTAACTGGCGTTAAGCTCTATGCGGAAGCATTACGAACCCAGTCGCATGAATTTATGAATAAATTACACGTGATTTCAGGGTTAATTCATATGAAAAATTATGAAATGGTTTCCTCGTATATAACCGATCTGGTTGATCATCAACAAACCGAAGTGAACTTTGTAGTCAGCCGCTTTAAAGATCCGGTTTTAGCTGGATTTCTTCTAGGAAAACTCAGCTTTGCAAGGGAAAACGGCTCTGAATTGACTATTGATGGGGAAGGGATTTTACCCGAACCTCGTCGCCAAGAGACAACACATGAATTAGTAACGATTCTTGGAAACCTGATTGACAATGCGTTGAATGCAGTGGAAGATTGTATGATTAAAACGGTTTCCCTCATGTTTGATTATTACGAGGGTCAGCTTGTATTTGAAATACACGATACCGGAAAAGGAATTGAAGAATCCGCTTTGAATCAACTATTTATTAAAGGGTTTTCCACCAAAGGGCAAAATAGGGGAATCGGCCTGTATTTAGTCAAGCAAAGCATCGAAGCCCTAAATGGAACCATTGAAGTCATATCAACAGAAGGCAAAGGCACTACCTTTATTGTGTCCTTGCCCTATCAAAGTAAAGAACAGGTGTAGTGTCCACTGGAGACGTACAAAATGGCGTAAAAGTCCACGGGCGGTGCCTGTCACCGTATTGAAAGGGGGTCCCACGGATGGAAGGGAAGTGGTTGATTGCGGATCGGGATTTGAATGAGCGGGAGGGGTTGAAGTGGTGGTTGAGGACGTCTTCGATTCCGGTTACGAATATTATATTAGCTTCTAATTATCAGGAGTTTGTTGTTATATTTGAACGGGAAATTCCGGATGTTGTGGTGATGGAGCTGGATATGATTGGCAGGGAGGATTGGTCCTCCTTTCGAGAGTTAATACAAATTTACGACCCAACATTGGTCTTAACCAGTGCCGAGGCAACCTTTGAAAAGGCACGCCTTGCGATTGATATGCAGGCATTAGACCTAATGATTAAGCCCTTTTCAACCACAAAGGTAAATTCCGCCTTTCTAAAGGCATCACGAAGCATCGGGAGAAAAAATAATACAAATGGCGCCCACCATTCGAACTCATACAAAGATCTATCCTATGAAGCCTTATTTATCTCACAAATATCACTAGTTGATGATTATCATATAACGGCATTTAAAACGGAAAATGCCGAGACCATTGGTACATTGAGTTCCTTTTTGTCCGAATTTCCCTTTAAAGATTTGCATGGTGTTTTTGCTCTTAGTGATTTGGTTGTCCTATTATTTCAGGAATCCTGCCCAAATATTACGGAGCAATGTCAAAAGGCGATGAGAAGGTGGGATGAAGAATTCTCTGATCCCCTTGCCATAGTGGTTTACACAGGAAAAAATCCAGCTGTGACACTAAACCAAAAATATCTTCAAACGCAGAAAATGTTGGAATTCACCTACTATAAGGGCTATAAACAAGTGGTCGAATTCGAATATTCTCCAGATTGGGTGCATATGGATCCATTTTTAACCCCGCCAGATCAGCGGACGTGGATTGATATGCTGACCAATTTTGATTTGGAAAAAATAAAAAAATGGCTGTATGATGAATTTCTCCAGCTGCAAAATCCTTATCCAGATCCAGGTCTGGTTAGAATCAGGCTGACAAGTATTCTCGCTCAAATCAGGAGATATATGCAGACTTTTAATCTAGACGACCAGTCACTTTATGAGCGCGAGTACCGGTATATCTTTAATTCTATTTTATATGATACAGTTTTATATCGAACGGTCCAGAACTTAATCCTCTTTATTCAAAAAATCTTTATTGGGGCTGAAGCCAGCTCACGGAATTTTAAACAAGATCCAATTGAACGGGGAATTGCCTACATGGAAGCCAATTTTTCTAACACGAATTTGAAGCTTGAAGATGTGGCGGTATATGTCGATCGCAACCCGTCCTATTTTAGTCATCTTCTTATCTCAAAAACAGGAAAAGGCTTTACCGAAGTCCTCGCAGGCATCCGGATGAAGGAGGCAAAACGACTGCTCATTGAGACAAGAAAGGCAATTAAAGAAATTTCCTATCTCGTCGGCTATCAAAATACAAATTATTTTAGTCGGATCTTCAAAGAAACAACCGGGATGTCACCAAGAGAATTCCGCTTGAATAAAGCGGAAAATATGAATAGCGCGCGGGAGCAAACTGAAAACTAGTTTTATAACCAAACGAAGAGGGATTAAAGGCCGCAGCTGAGGGCGGTCTTTTTTTTATGGAAAAATCTAAACATATTATATGTTTCTAAAAATTTTATAGATGTAAGCCAAGAATTTTTATGTAAACGGTCTGATTTTTAAAAATATTATCCTTTTTCTAATGTTTTATTCGTATTTTTCAGAAGATTATCTTTTTATAATGAAATCAGAGTTAAACATTAACTAAGGGGTGTAAATAATGACGAAGACATCTGAAAAAAGAGTAATCAAAAATTATAAAGGCACTGAACTACATGCAAAGGGCTGGATTCAAGAAGCAGCACTACGCATGCTTTATAACAACCTTGACCAAGAAGTAGCAGAAAGACCAGAAGATCTTGTTGTATACGGCGGAATCGGTAAAGCAGCTCGTAACTGGGAATCTTTTGATGCAATTGTGAAAACGCTTTTAGAGCTTGAAGATGACGAAACAATGTTAGTTCAATCCGGTAAGCCTGTAGTTGTTTGGAAATCTCACAAAGATGCACCGCGCGTATTGCTTGCTAACTCAAACCTTGTACCAGCATGGGCAAACTGGGAGCACTTCCACGAGCTTGATAAAAAAGGCTTGATGATGTACGGACAAATGACAGCAGGAAGCTGGATTTATATCGGAAGCCAAGGTATTGTTCAAGGAACTTACGAAACATTTGCAGAGCTTGCTCGTCAAGAGTTCGGCGGTTCATTAAAACATACCATCACTTTAACAGCTGGTCTTGGCGGTATGGGTGGCGCGCAGCCACTTGCTGTAACGATGAATGATGGCGTATGTATCGGCATTGATGTAGATGAGTGGAGAATTGATCGTCGTATAGAAACTAGATACCTAGATGTAAAAACAAATGACCTTGATGAAGCATTGAAATTAGCGTTTGAAGCAAAGAAAGAAGGAAAAGGACTTTCAATCGGGCTTATTGGTAATGCAGCAGAAATTTTACCATTAATGATTGAAAAAGGCTTCAACCCAGATGTATTAACAGACCAAACTTCTGCACATGATCCACTCAATGGATATGTACCAGTTGGCTATTCTTTAGAAGAAGCTGATAAATTAAGAAAAGAAGATCCAACATTATATGTGAAGCTTTCAAAACAAAGCATGGCAACACATGTAAAAGCAATGTTAGAAATGCAACAAAAAGGCGCTGTTACATTTGACTACGGTAACAATATCCGTCAAGTGGCAAAAGACGAAGGCGTTGAAAATGCATTTGATTTCCCTGGATTCGTTCCAGCGTACATCCGTCCTTTGTTCTGTGAAGGTAAAGGACCTTTCCGCTGGGCAGCATTATCTGGAGATCCAGAAGATATCCGTAAAATTGACGAGGCATTACTTCGTGTATACAAAGATGATGAGCACCTTTGCAAATGGGTTAAGATGGCACAAGAAAGAATTGCCTTCCAAGGACTTCCTGCACGTATTTGCTGGTTAGGATATGGTGAAAGAGCACGCTTTGGTAAAATCATTAACGACATGGTTGCATCAGGTGAAGTTTCAGCTCCAATCGTTATCGGCCGTGACCACTTAGATGCTGGTTCCGTTGCATCACCAAACCGTGAAACTGAGAGCATGAAGGACGGTTCTGATGCAGTATCTGACTGGCCAATCTTAAATGCAATGATCAACGCAGTTGGCGGCGCAAGCTGGATTTCCTTACACCATGGCGGCGGCGTAGGTATGGGATATTCACAGCACTCTGGTATGGTTATCGTTGCAGACGGTACAAAAGAAGCAGAAGCACGCCTAGAGCGCGTATTAACAACTGACCCTGGTATGGGTGTAGTACGTCATGCTGATGCTGGTTATGAAATTGCAATTAAGACAGCAAAAGAAAAAGGCATCAAAATGCCAATGTTAAAGCAAGACTAAGATTGGAAGGGATTGAAACGAATGAGTAAAGCACTTTTTATTAGAAATGCTGCTCAACTCGTTACCTTACAGGGGAGCTCAAAAGCTCCCCTTGTTAAGGATGCGATGTCTGAGCTTAAAATTATTGAAAACGGCAGCGTTTGGATTGAAGACGGTGTAATTCAATCGGTTGGTACCGATGCAGAATTAAAAGCAAAGTATGCTTCACGTTTGGCTGATGCAGAAGTTGTCGATGCGACCGGAAAGCTTGTAACACCTGGTTTAGTTGATCCGCATACACATGTTGTGTTTGCCGGAAGCCGTGAAAACGAGTTTAATATGCGTCTTCAAGGGGCTACCTATATGGACATCATGAATGCCGGCGGCGGGATTCATGCGACAACACGCGCAACGCAAGCGGCTAGCCATGAACAGCTTTTTGCAGAGAGCTATGAGCGTTTGAACCAGTTTTTGCGTCACGGCGTTACAACAGTCGAGGCAAAAAGCGGCTACGGAATGGAATGGGCAACTGAATTAAAACAGCTCGAAGTAGCGAAAGAATTGAACGATAAGCATGTAATCGACCTTGTTCCTACATTTATGGGTGCACATGCTGTGCCGAAAGAATATAAGGAAAATCCGGAAGAATTCATTGATTTATTGATCAACGAAATGATTCCAAAAGTGGCGGAGCTTGGGCTTGCGGAATTTAATGATGTTTTCTGTGAATACGGCGTATTTACACCTGAACAATCACGGAGAATTCTTGAAGCTGGTAAGCGTCATGGCTTGTTGGCAAAAATTCATGCAGATGAAATTGAACCGTATGAAGGTGCAGAACTAGCTGCAGAAGTAGGAGCGGTTTCGGCTGACCATTTATTGAAAGCTTCTGAAAAGGGCATGAAAGCCATGGCTGAAAAAGGCGTTGTCGGCGTATTGCTTCCAGGAACTGCTTACTTTTTAATGGCTGAGTCTGCAAATGGCCGTAAAATGATAGATTTAGGTGTGCCGGTTGCATTATCAACCGACTGTAACCCTGGTTCATCGCCAACAGTTTCACTTCCATTCATTATGAGTTTAGGCTGCCTGAAAATGGGTATGACTCCTGCTGAAGTTCTTGCAGCAACGACGATTAATGCAGCACATGCGGTTAATCGTGCGAACGAAATCGGTAGCTTGGAAGTCGGCAAAAAAGGCGATGTAACGATTTTTAATGTTCCAAACTATATGAAGCTTCAATACTCCTATGGTGTAAACCACGTTGATACTGTTGTGAAAAATGGTGCAGTGGTTGTCAAGGGAGGGCAGTTGAATGAAAAGCTTCTTGTATCCAAAAATTAACCCACATAGTTTTACATGGGTAAAACCAGAGGGGCGTAATCCAGAGAAGGTTCATGAGTGGATTCAGCCGTTGACTTCGGAGGCAGATCCTGAAAAGTGTAAGTCCGCCGAAGTGGTAGTGGTTGGGGTGCCATTGTCACGTTCTTCAATCAGCGCTTCAGGGGCATCTGAATTCCCGGATGCTTTCCGACGTGCGTGGAAGGGCTTTACAACATATAATCTTGATGAAGATATTGATTTAGCGGAAATGACAGCACTGGACGTGGGGGACGTCCCAATGCACGTCACCGATATTCTCCGTTGCCATGATAATATCATTGAGGCTTCAGAAGCGCTTCATACGCATTTTGATCATTCAAAGGTATGTTCGATTGGCGGGGATCATTCGATTACGGCGATGATGGTGAAGGGACTGCATAAGGCTAAACCGGGAGAACGGATTGGGATCTTGCAATTTGATACCCATTTTGATTTACGGGATATGAGTGATAACGGGCCATCGAACGGAACACCAATGCGTAATTTGATTGAGAGTGGTGTTGTGAGCGGAGCGGATATGTACAACATCGGATTGCACGGATTTTTTAATACGAAAGATTTAAAAGAGTACGCTGATGCTCACGGCGTGAACTATATCACCCTTCGCAATGCACGGAAAAAGGGATTTGAAGCAACCGTTTTAGCTTGCTTAGAGGAACTTGCGGCGAAGGTGGATACGATTTATTTAACAGTTGATATGGATTGCTTGGATGTTGCTTATGCACCGGGGGTACCTGCATCAACACCAGGCGGGCTGACTTCAGCAGAATTACTTGAAGGCGTCCTGGCAGCAGGGAAACATCCTAAAGTTAAGGCTATGGATATCGTCTGCCTTGACCCATTAAAAGATTCTTCCGTCCAGCAAACCGTAAAAATGGGCACACACGTATTCCTCACCTTTGTAAGTGGAGTTATGCTTCGCTAATTCATTAAAGTGCCTGACACCGTTGAAAGACAAAATGCAAAAAATGTCCACCTAGGGTGGACATTTTTTGCGTTTATACTGTTTTATTTGGATGGTTGAGAACCACTGGTTTGACTGCATGTGAAGGCATGTTGGCGATAAAGACGCCGAGTAAGACTAGGATTCCGCCGAAAATTTGCGCCGGGAGAATCCGGTCACCAAGAATAAAATGGGAGGCGATAATCGCGACAAACGGCTGGATATTCATGAACATGGAGGCCGTTCCAGCCCCTACCTTTGCCACACCGCCATTCCACCAAAATCCAGCTATACCTTGAGCGATCACCCCAGCACTAATTAATAAAATCCACATGAAGGGCGAGTGGCTAATAACAGATCCGCTGACTAGTCTTTCTACGCCCGCAGCCGGAATCATAATGACACTGCCAAGTACAGTGGCATAAACCGTAATGATATAAGAATTTAAGGTTTTGGATAACCGTCGGATATATAAGAGACTAATAGACAAACAAAGCATCGCTACAAAAATATTTAAATCTCCGAATGAAATCCCCAGCGAGCCGCCTGCACCACCAATAATCGAAAATACACCGATTAAACTGATCAACGCCCCTAGTGATTTTTTTACCGTCAATCTCACTTTAAAAATAATTCGCTCCAACAAAATGGTAGCAATTGGAGCCAACGCAATGATTAACGAGGCATTAGCCGGTGTTGTGTGATGGAGTCCTGTGAAATAAAAGGTTTGGTTTAAAAGTGTTCCAAAGATTCCGACGCCTAAGAGGGACTTCCACTCGGATCCAGTTGGTTTTCTTATTCCCTTATGAATGAGCGCAACAATGATTAAAAATAAAGAGGTGAAACAAATCCGAACCGTTGACAAAAAAACAGGTGAGAAACCCTTTAACAAGTAAGCACTTACCGGATAGTTACAACCCCATAAAATGGACACAAGAAACAAACTGATTAATGCTTTAGATTTAAGCATCGACATGATGGTGAACACATACCTTTCCACTGTAGTTGGATTTTAAACTGTTATCCATTATAGCACGCTATTTCGGGAAGCTAAATAAGATTTTTAGAAACTTTTCCTCTAATAGGAAACGGGCATAACTTTATTTTTTACATAAAAATGTTAGTAGAAGAAATGTTTAATCATATGTACGCTAATTTGGAGTTGAAAAACATGAGTAAGCGGAAGGATTTTTTTAATAAAGAAGGTTCGGTTTTTCCGGGAAGGACTTATGCGGAGGAACTGCTAATCCCAGTCTTTAATGATCAAAGGGATTATTTATTTGAGGCGATGTTTGATATTCACCGTGCCCATATTATCATGTTGAAGGAACAGCAAATCATCACTGGTGAGGAAGCCATAACGATGTTAGAGGGAACAAATAAAGTCGCCAAAACCGATGCATCTCAATTAAGCTATCAGCCTCAATATGAAGATTTATTTTTCATGATGGAGGCGAAAATATCTGAAGAAATCGGCCCCGAACTGGCTGGGAAAATCCACCTGGGCCGGAGCCGCAATGATATGGGAGTGGCTATGTATCGCTTGGTACTAAGGGAGCATTTCTTAAAGTTGTTCCACTCCTTTTTTAACTTAAGTGAAATTCTTTTGGAACAGGCCGAAGAACATACGGAAACCTATATAACGGGTTATACCCACACACAGCCGGCACAACCGACTACGCTCGGTCACTATTTTCTTGCTATTTATGATGTACTGCAACGGGACATCAAGCGCTTTTGGTCTGCCTATGAAACGGTCAACCAATCTCCGCTTGGTGCAGCGGCGATGACAACCACTGGGTTTCCAATCAGCAGGGTCCGGACTTGTGAGCTGCTGGGGTTTGATCGGCTCGTAGAAAATTCGTATGATTCGATTGCAGGTGCGGATTATCTACTAGAAACAGCGTCGGCATTGATGACTTGCATGGTGAATACAGGACGTTGGATCCAGGATTTTCTTCTCCAGGTGACGAGAGAGTATAGAACGTTTACGGTTGCTGACCCTTATGTACAGGTCAGCAGTATCATGCCGCAAAAGCGAAATCCGGTTTCGATTGAACATTCACGCTCGCTTGCGAGCAGTGCTTTTAGTGAGGCGCAGGCGGTCATGAATATGATTCACAATACACCATTCGGGGATATCGTTGATACCGAGGACGATTTACAGCCGCATCTGTACCGGTCTTTTAACCAGGCAAATCGTGTTATGAAGCTGATGTATGCTGTTATTGCTACTCTTCAGGTAAATAAAGATCATGCCATGGATATGACGGAAAAATCATGCATTACCATTACGGAATTGGCTGATACCCTTGCAAGAGATTACGGGGTTGGATTTCGGCGGGCACATGAAATTGCCAGCAGTATTTCGGAAAAAACAACCGAGGAGCAGAAAGAATTGTCGGATTGGGATGTAGAAGAAGTAAATTCGATGATTCAAAAATACGTGGAGGTGAAGCTTACCGAGAAAGTGTGGAATAATATTATTTCTCCAGTTTATTTTGTGAAAATCAGAAGTATTAGCGGAGGTCCTAGTCCAAACGAGGTGAAGAGAATGATAGAACTTAGAAAGGACCGCCTAAAGGATGCGACGGAAAAATTCAGCAATATTGTCCGTAAAATGGACGGAAAAAGGAAGCGCCTGCGGGAATATATCTTCTGAGTTCTGAAAAAAATAGTTTTTTACTATCTTAGAAAAATAACCTTCATATAAACACTTGTCCACCCCATTAACCTAATTAATCATATAATATAAAAATTCGTTATTATACGAAGAAATTTGCTGCTAGTAGGGAATGTTCCCGGAAGCCTTTATAGGACATGAAGAATTATCTAAAAAGAATCCCCTTTGAGCAGCCCTTGGAAGGAGGGGATTGAATGGCTGCTATTCAAAAAAGTGTAGACTCCTCAAGCTTAGCTGAGGTTGTTGACCGTATATTAGATAAAGGTGTGGTTATTGACCTATGGATCCGTGTCTCATTAGTTGGTATTGAACTCCTTACAATTGATGGCCGTATTGTCATTGCCAGTGTTGATACATGGTTAAAATATGCAGAAGCTGTGGGACTCCTTCATCTTCACCATCATGAGGATGAATCTTCATCGGAGTAATGGCTGCACATTTTATAGCTATAGGAGGGCCAAGGCAGTTTTTTGCCTTGGCTTCTTCATTGAAGTTAAATAGGTTAGGAGGAATGATGATGAAGGAAGAAGAGACAGGTGAATTTATAAAAACGGCATTCTTTGAAGACATAATTATGAGAACCCTGCAATACTTACAAGCAGGCTTTCCGGTGCATTTTGTTGGTCCTTCAGGAGTGGGAAAGACCAGCCTGGCACTATTTATTGCAAAGCAATTAAATAGGCCCGTTACGGTTATACGGGGCCACCATGAGTTATCAAATAAAGATTTATTAGGTCAATACTACGGTGTATCCAAGAATGAAGTAGTAGATAACTATATCCATTCTGTTTATAAAGTAAAACAAGAAATTAAACCGCTTTGGGCAAATGGCCAATTAGTGGAAGCTGTTAAAAATGGCCATATTGTCATTTACGATGAATTTTCACGTTCCCTCCCTGAAACGAATAATATATTTCTAGCACTTTTAGAGGAAAAAGTTCTCCCCTTGTATGGAAAGGGAAAAGAATCATTCATAAAATGTCATCCCAATTTTTCCATCATTTTTACAAGTAACCCCGATGAATATGCAGGGACTTTTCAAACTCAGGATGCCCTTATGGATCGACTAATTACGATTGCCTTGGATCTTTGCGATAAAGAAACAGAAATGGAAATACTCCGGCAAAAAGGTAAGTTGAATGATAACGAAGCGGATATAGTCTACGGACTTGTTTCAAGATTAAGAAAAAATGGCAACGGCTACTCTCCGAGTTTACGGTCTTCGCTAATGGTTGCAACCATTGCGAAAAAGGCAAACATCCAAATCCAACCGGAAAATAAACACTTTCAAGCACTTTGTCTAGATGTATTAACAAGGCCGGTAAAACAAATGAACACGGAGTTGGATCGGTCCTCTGTTCAAAAATTAATTTTAAAAGAATTATTGGGAAAGGAACAAACATCATGAGCACACAAGGCGGAATCTATGTTTTTTGTGCGATACCTGAAAGAAATCCAAAGCAATTTGGGACCGTTTTTTTAAACGGAGAGGAAAGTAAAGTTTACACGATTCATCATAAGCAGGTTGCGATAGTCGTTGCCAAGGTAAATGATGAAGTTTTACCAGACCGGAAAAATTTATTTGCCCATCAAAATAAAATATCGGAAGTAATGAAGGAATATTGCTTGATCCCATTCAGCTTCGGAAATGTATTTCATGCAGAGGAGGATGTCCTTCTAATCTGCCAACACTTGACAGAGGAATTTGAAAAACTATTCTCATTATTGGAAAACAAAATTGAGGTTGGATTAAAAATCTTCCCTAAGCAGGAATGGATTGAGCAGGAAATGAAAAAAGATTCGGTTTTAATTGAATGGAAAAAAGCGGAGAAGAATCTTTCAAACCCTGCCGCTTTTTATGATCAAATTCAATTAGGGGAACGGGCACAAAATTTTGTATTACTTTTGCAAGAAGAAGTGGAGAAAAAAATTTACGAACCATTAAGTGAAATAGCAGAAGCAGGTAAACTAAATAACACCATTCCAGGGAAAGTATTTTTAAATGCTGCATTTTTAGTTGACCTTACCAATGAAAAAGCATTTGATCAAAAAGTGAATGACTTGTATGAGTTGTGGAAAGAAAAAGTAGATTTTAAATACACGGGCCCATGGCCAGTCTATAATTTTGTCAATATTCGCTTAAGGATAGAGGGGAATTCATGATCCATAAATTATTTTCATTGCCATTTCGCTCGATCATAAAACTTGGTGAAAAAATTCAAGAAGAGGTGGACCAAGAACTTTATAATATTCCGTACTTGCAACAACAGCTGGTTGAATTGCATATGATGTACGAAATGGGCGAGTTGGATGAAGAAACCTATACCGTTAAGGAAGAGGAACTGCTAGGCAGATATAAAATAGCCAAAGAACGTGAGAAAAATGGGCTATAAATAGAACAATTGTTTTTTGGAGGAGGAAGTATGACAAATACAAAGCTTGAAACAGAATTCCTATATGTATATGGGATTATTTTAACAGAGGAACTTCCTACAACAGAGGTTCCTTCAATTTTGGGCATTGATCAAAAAATGACTGGGCTATTAACAGTCAAGGATGTAACTGCTGTTACTACTTCAGTAAATTCTAACGATTTTTCGCAACAACAAATTGAGCTCAAATTAAAAGATGCTGAATGGTTGAAGGAAAAAGCTTTTCATCATCATGAGATTATTTCTGCTCTTCATCAATATTATACAATCCTTCCAATGTCCTTTTGCACCATTTTTCAGAATGAAGTAAATTTGGAAAGTATGTTAACCAATCAATATGATGAAGTTCTTCAAAAATTACTTAACCTTAAAGATAAGCAAGAGTGGAATGTGAAAATGTTTTGTAACGCAGAGAAAGCCCTATCGTATATAATTCGCAAAAATCCCGCAGTGGTTGAATTAAGGGAAAAACTTACTTCGATGCCGAAGGGCAAACAATTTTTAATGAAGAAGAAGCTAGAGCACTTGATCACCTCGGAAGTAGAAATCGAACAATCAAAATGGTGGCAGCGACTAAATGAACAATTATCATCGGTCATTGCGGGAACCAATCTGCGTTCGAATTGGGGAAAAGAGGTAACGGAAAGAAAGGAGGACATGATTGTAAACAGTGACTTTTTGATAGGAAAAAATAAAACGGAGCCATTTTTAGAAAAAATAAAGGAATTAGAAAAATTATTCGAAGCTGTAGGCTGCTCTCTCCATGTTACCGGACCATGGCCTCCTTATCATTTTTCGAAAGAAGATAAGGAGAGTTTGTAATGGAGCGCTACCATCCATTAGAAAATAAAGAAATGACACTGTTAGATCTCCTGGACGGGATTATCGATACAGGAGTGGTGGTCAGGGGAGAAATATTAATCTCGATTGCGAATATCGATTTAATTGTTGTCGATTTGAAGCTGTTGATCTCATCGATCGAAAGTGCCTTTGGGACGAAAGAGCGAAAAACAGTGGGGGAGGCATTAACCGATGGAACGATTACCACTGGACTCAAATAAGGTAGAGCAAGGTTTGGCGAAATTAGTTTTAACCATCATTGAGCTGCTTCGCCAGTTAATGGAGCGGCAGGCAATGAGAAGGGTGGAAAGTGATTCTCTTTCGGATGAACAATTAGAGGAATTAGGCTTAACTTTAATGAGACTGGAAGAAAAAATGCAGGAATTAAAAATTGTTTTTGGCTTAGAGAATGAAGATCTCAATATAGAATTGGGTCCTTTAGGAAAATTGTTGTAAAAAGCGGATAGGAGAGATTTTATGCCCGTTCAACATACGTCCCAATCAACAAATTTACTGGAAGTCTTGGAAAAAATACTGGATAAGGGAGTGGTCATCGCCGGTGATATTAAAATTTCACTGGCTGATGTCGACCTACTTACAATAAAAATTAGACTGCTTGTTGCCTCAGTTGATAAGGCAAGAGAAATCGGAATGGATTGGTGGTCGAATGATCCATATTATTCTTCAAAAGCCAAGTTAGTCGAAAAAGAAAATACCCTTTTACTGGAAAGAATCAATCGATTAGAACGGTTGGTTGAGACTAAGGGCTTGCTGCAGGAAATGCCGGAAAGTGTAATAGAACGTCCATTGGAGGAACTAGAGATTGAGGCACCAAAGCAAAAGGAAGGAACGCCGTAGAGTCTTGAAAATCCGCCACTTTCACAGGGTGAGATAATAAAAACAGCTGAGCCGGAGGAAAAATCGCTCCCGGGGGATCTTTTTACACAAGAAGTCCATGGTCATGAATTAAGGTTTGTAAAGAAATCGGAGAAGAAAAAACCTCCAGGAAAACCATAAATGAAGTATAACGATTTAGGTGGTAGCTTCATGCTGCTCCTTTTTAAAAGGAAAAACCTTGATTTCTCAAGGTTTACTATGGAATCATTTCTTTTTTGAATCCTTATCCGATTTTAAGATGTATTCAATTAACATTTTATTGTGTTCTTTATACTCATTTAATTGGGCTTTTATGTCTGCTATTTCATTGGAAAGTTTTTCAAGTTGCGAAGTGATTACACTAAGTTCGGTTTTCTCTAGACTTGGAGCTGAATCATCTTGCATCGGTTTACTCGTATCATTGACTGAATTAGCAACTGCATCATTTGTAAACAAACTGCTTGCTACCTTCATTAGCGAATTCATTGTATTTGGATTTTGCATTAAGCTCCCAGCCAAATTCATTAAGGCATCATTGTTACTGTTTGGTTGTAAAGTATTATTAAATAAGCCCCCTAGATCAAGATTGTCTCCCAATATAGATTTGTTTTTTTTGTTTTGATTTTCACTCATTATTTTGTCACCCTTTTCTAAATAGTTCTTACACGGTTTGAAGTGAATCCTGAAAGTATTTATCATTTAAAAGAAAGTACTTGGAATCCTCTTATTCCAAACATTAAAAGGAACTTAGAAGATTATTTAAAGTAATCTTCTAAGTTCTCATGCATATACCTTAAAAAACTTATCGTGAGTAAACTGTTAGAATTCGATTAGCATTGGTCAGCAATTGCATTAAATGCGTGACTAAACGAACTTGTATCAACGCCTAAAATTCCACCGACAAATAGTGCAAGAGCTAATAAAATGATCACAAGTAGGACACCTAAGCAAGTAAGAAGATTGGAAAGTAGTGATGGCATTTAGTATTCCCCCCTTCCCGAAATGAAGTATTGTAAGTGGCCCCTTACGAAAATATATTATGCTAGAATAATGGACAAGCATGGACGAATGTCACAAGTTTGGAAAAATAGGTTGTCCATTTATTAAAAATAGTCAGTCAGCCAGGGAGTTGGTGAAAAATAAGTAGGGAATGGCCACCTGAATCTAGCCATTCCTGTGTTATGAACTTAATTTTGTAATGTTAATAAAAATAGTGACCGATAAACAGGCCGTGTAATCTGTCTCATAAGATAAGCGGATTCCTCAGGATCGGGCTTTCTTTTTGTGTTTAAAAATTTAATAATTGTGCTGGCATTTCGAATTCCGACACCATGGCCATAATACTTGTCATCACCAAAATAAATCACGTTTTCAGCACGCCAGTGGGGCTGCTTTGGATCGAAATCCGGATTATTGAAGTGGAGAACATCACCAGGGATAAAGTCATCTCCGTCCTTTGGAAAGACGGGGAGGTCTTCATCAAATTGCCAATCGAATAAATATAACCTTTTAAAATAAAGATTAAATAACTCCGGTCCAATCGTATAGAGGGTTGCAATATAGAGAACGATTGCGATCGCAGTTGAGCACTCAAATGCATAAAGTTTCCCATTTTTTAAAATATCAAGGATTGCAGTTGAAGGGGCTGTGCCACCCCTTAACAAGAACCCTCCGTTTGGCAAACGCTGCCAATACTTTTTATTCGGAAAAGAATAAGTGAAGGTGGTAAACTTTACTCCGCTTTTATTCATCTGGCTTGCTGCTTTCAACGTGTTTTCCCTATATTGCAGCTCAAATTTCAATTCATCTAACGACTGATACTCGTACGTCACCGATAACGCTGCCATATGTTTCACAATGGCCCGCTGTTCTTTATCTTTAATCAATTTGTTAAGATCCTCAGACTTAACAATCTGCCCATTTACCCTAATCATAAAACATCCCCGCCTCACACATCTTCCATTCCTAAAACATATGAAACTTAAACGGGATTCGTGCATCTATGTAAAATCATTCACATAGATGCCCGTCACATAAGAAAGACAATTCGCAGAAAATGTCCACCGGGAGTGGACATTTTCTAGGAACTGCCTCGATAGTCTTTTATGTCCGTGTGGAGTGGACAAAATTTGCCTTTTGTCCACGGACGGTGCCTGTCACCTGTCATATATTGTCACCCTCATTTTATAATGTACTCATTTTTGAGAGTTTTGATGGCTTGTTTAGCGCGGTTCTTATAAGAGTGTGGGGAGACAGTTTTAAGGGCGTTTTCGCTGATGGCCTTACATTCTTCCGGGTGTTTTAAATAGTGTCGGACTAATTCAAGGGTTTGTTCTGGACTTGAAGATACGATCAGGTCTTCTCCCGGGGTAAATAATTCTCTGACTCCATCGGTATCCGAGGTGAGAAAAAATCCTCCGGATGCCAAAATTTCATAGGTTCTTTGCGTTACCTGTGATTTATAGTTTTGCGGCCCAATAATAATTTGCGCAGAATTATACACCTTATAAGCATCCTTATATGGTAAATACCCATGAATCCAATTCTTTGGTATGCTTACCCCAAGAATATCACCCATTTTATCCCAATCCTTCCCCCAGAAGTCAATCCGAATATTTTCTTCCAATAACGGTTTGATGAGAGTTGTAAGTGATTGGTTTCGAAAGTGTTGAGGGGACTGTTTCAGTACTTCAGGATAAGCATTTGCGACAACAGCAATCGAATATTTAGTATCATAATTGGAACTAGGATAATGGATGCTGGGTTCGTAGCCAAAATCTAAATGTCCTGCGCGAATTCCTAGCTTTTTATAAAAGTTTACTAGTGGCTCACTTAATGTAAACACAAAGTCCGGTTTCATTCGTAAAATAAGTGGTAGGGAAAAATCCAGCGTAAAATGGGGGTCTTCAACAGCCCAATAAATATGGGGGATACCGGAAGCCTTTATTTGTTTCGCGATCAAATCCTGCTTCCAAACATTATCATTTTCTTCCCCCCATCCTTCAGAAAAAATAAGATCCGGTTTAAAGTGTGAGATTAAACGAGGAATAGTATTCTCACTTATTTTCCCAGAAACTAAAACTTTATGTCCAGCCTCCTTAAATCCGTTGGCCAAGCCATACATTAATAATTCATTACTATCTATAAAAAGAATTCTCAAGTCCGTTACACCGCCTTATTTTTCTATCATTATATGTAGATTGGACAAACAGGGGACGGCATTCGTGGAAAGTTTCACGGAATGGGTGAAATCCACCAAACAAATTCTGACTATTAACATATAGTAATCATGACGAAGGGAGAAACGATGGGGTTCGACCTTCCATTTTCATCAACTCTTAAAAAGAGGAGGGAAATAAAATCGAACAAACAAGTAAAAAAAGATATGTCGCCTTAACATTTGATGATGGGCCATCGGAATACACTCCTCATATACTAAGGATCCTAAAATATTACCGAGTAAAAGCAACCTTTTTTATTGTAGGAAAGAATGTTACACAAAGTCAGCACCAAATCCTAAAACAATTAATCTCAAATGGAAATGTTCTTGGTAACCATACTTGGAACCATCCGAATATTACGAAACTAAGCCAAAAGAAGTTAACCGAAGAAATTGAAAGCACGAATCAAGTAATAAAAAAAATCACGAATCAGGAAGTACAAATCTTCCGTCCGCCTTATGGAGAAATAACCGAAGAGAGCGAAGGAACCGTCTTGGGACTAGGACTAATTCCCGTTCTTTGGGATTTAGATACATTGGATTGGAATCTTTCCATACAGGAGCCAATTGAGGAGCGTGTATCAAGGCAAATCCAGCGGGATCATATTATTCTGATGCACGATGGAGGTGGGCGAAGAGAAAAGACAGTCGAAGCACTGCCGAAAATCATCGAATATCTAAAAAACCAAGATTACGAATTTTTGACCATACCTGACTATTTTAGAAAGGTTTTTCATTTAGAACTTGGTTCTTCCAAAAAGCATTAAATATTCTTATACAAAAAATGGCTATGAGTGTCTGCTCTAGCCATTTTTCATTTTAATTCACTTGAATTTTCCAATCAGGAAAAAGCAAGATAAATGATATACACAAGAATTGCTGCAATTGCGATGATATAGGTTAAAAAAACAGGATTAAGCAAAATAGGATGTCTTTGAATATTTTCGTGTATTTCTTCATCATATTCACTATTACTAGTGCTGAATGCTTTACCCGTTTTAAAAGTATAAATTAACCCAGCCACCATGATTATTACTATTATCGCCAAAATATATATCATAAGAATCCCACCTTTCATCTTATTTTTTGAAAAAAGGTGTTTTTTATTCAATTGAAAAAAATTCATGAGGGCAATTTGGTTCGAAAAGATAGGATGGAAGGAGGGATCTAAGGGTATTTTATATAAAAAAGTACATGGATATCAACCTGTACTTTTGCATTGTTAAAAAATGAAATAGTTTATTTTTTTATAAAATTTTTTAAAATAGTTCTATTTTTTAAAATTAAATCGTGCTCTGGATTGTAAGTTCTTGCAATTTCAATATGCTCTAAAGCCTTTTGGTAATCTCCTAAGTGGGAGTAGCAAACGCTAAGCTGAAGATGGGGTATCCAGGAAGAGCAGGCATGATTAGTTATTCCGCCCGTATCGATCGCTGGTAATTGAGTGGCGAATTGAAACCAATGGACCGCTATTTCTGGGCAATTGATTTGTAAAAAGAAAAATCCTAATCGGCAGCAGGATTCGGCACGAGGAGGACCGAATTTTAATGCGTTTAAAGCACTGTGAATGGCGGTGTCCATTTTTCCTAATGCGGCATAACATTCAGCAATGCGGCCATGTGCTTGGATTACATCCTCAATCCAGCATTTTTCACATTTTAAAAATTTTTGATAATAGTGGATGGCACTTTTGTATTGTTGATGGTCATAGAGCTCGTTTGCATAATAGTATAAATCTCTTGGAGAAAACGATGCTCCATTTTTATAACGTTGTTCGTAAATTCGCAGGTTTCGATCACTGTTCTTATGTGCTCTTTTATGCGTAACAGCAATATCGCTGTGAATCATTTTTCCTCGGACTTCAAGAAATTCATGAACAGCACCCTGCCATTTAAATTGATTTTCCCTTTTCACCATTCTGACCTGCCTTAGACTCACAAGGACGTTACCTGACTCGTCAAAGCCGGCAAGATATTTCATGGTTACAGCATCAATGTCGGGCGTTATGGAATGCTTCAATTGCTCAAGTTTTATAGATTCATCCTCACTAAAAACATCGTCGGCATCCATGGTAAGAATATAATCCATTTGAGCATGGCTGAAAGCGAAATTACGTGCAGCGGAGAAATCATCCACCCATTGAAAATGATAGATTTTAGACCCATAGTGTTTAGCGATTTCTATTGTCTGATCGTTTGAACCAGTATCAACAATGATGATCTCATCGACAATATTTTTAACAGAATCCAAACAGCGGCCAAGTGTTTTTTCTTCGTTTTTGACAATCATACACAAACTAAGGGAAATCATTTGTTTCTCCTCCAAAAATCTACCTGCATCTTATTAAAAGAATGCAGGCAGATTCATCCTAGTTTTCTGGATCAATATACTTGTTATATAAGGACCTTACCCATTGAATGGAATCCACTGATCCGTTCGCATCAGCTGGTGCAGACCCTCCAGTAGTGCCAGTGGTACCTGTAGTGCCTGTTGTACCAGTAATTCCTGTAAGCCCAGTCAAACCTGTAATACCAGTTAACCCAGTAAGTCCAGTTAGCCCAGTTAGCCCAGTAAGTCCAGTTAATCCAGTTAAACCAGTTAACCCTGTTAATCCTGTTAATCCTGTTAATCCTGTTAATCCTGTTAATCCAGTAAGCCCTGTCACACCAGTTAAACCGCCAGGACCCTTCATTCCGCCTAAAGGTGGAAGAGGTTTAGGTTGCTTGCGGAGTCGATGTTTCGGACCACGTTTTGGTGGCTTTGGTGGCAAATTCGTCACCTCCAATAAGTAGAGTATTATAATCTATTAAATTGTGAGACAAGTTGTTCTAGGTCAAACACCATTAAGAAAAAATTTTTGTTTTCACTCCCGTAACAGCTTGCCTCCCTAAATCCATGATATTAACCAACACCTTAATTGGTGTTGAATTTTAAACGAATCCGACAAAATATGCGATTGTCATAAGAGGACAAAAGAGAAAGTGACAGGCACCGTTCGTGGACAAATTGGTGATTTTGTCCGTGTGGGGTGTACATTGGTTGGTGTATCTATATCTATCATTCTAAAACTGATATAATCTTTAAAAAAAGGGGAGAAAAATTCAATGAACAAGCAAGTCATCGTTTATACAACCAACGATTGTATTGAATGCACTATGGTTAAACAAGTTCTTACTCAAGAAGGAATTCCTTTTGAAATGAGGGATATATCAACCAATGCAAAATTCCAAGAAGAAGTGGAGAAATACGGCTTTCTTGGTGTTCCAGTAACCGTCGTTGGAAATCGTGCAGTTAAAGGCTTTACTAATGAATTGAAGGAATTAATTGAGATAGCGAAAGGGATGTAAAAGCGCCGGCCGGGGTGCTTTTTTTTATAAAAAGGCTATGTTGTTGATTTTTAAAATAAAGTTGATTGGAGCGGAAGGTGCGAAGACTCCTGTGGGAGTACGGGGTAGGGGAGACCCCGCAGGAGCAAAGCGATGAGGAGGCTCCCCAGACCGCCCACGAACCGCTTTCGCCTGTAGCGGAAATCAACAACTAAGTACAACGGTGCCCATATTAAAATAAATGCCAACTTTTAAAATAACCGTTATGATTACTTTCAACTTCACATTATTAAAAGTTAATTTACAATAAGGAGTCATATAGACAAAGAGACGTTGGCATCGGCTAGCGTCTCTTCTGCTTAAATTGCACTTTGTTGATACTCTTAGAAAATATGTTGATATATTCTAAGAATGTGTCGATATCCTAATAAAATATGTTGATATACTTTAAATTTGTGTAGAAAAATTCCAAAAATATGTCGATAAACTTTCATTTTTATCATCAAAAATCTATTTCAGAAAAGGTTTAGGCTCAGGACACCACGAATATATTTTTATAACGGTTTTTTTATCGAAAAAGGAGGTTGGTTGGAATGGTTTTGAATCCGAAAATGAAGTATTTTATCGAAAACTTATTACCAAAATACCCTGAGGGATATACGCCGACACTTGAAGATATCCGTGCCCGCGTCAGTACAGTTCCTCCTGGAAGTGTTGATATGGTTCATCATGTATACGACCGCACCATATCTGGGCCCGAAAGTGACATTCCAATTCGAATTTACACACCGGAAGGAGATGGACCTTTTCCAATTGTTGTTTATTTCCATGGCGGAGGCTTTGTATACGGTGGCTTGGAAAGTCATGATGCCGTTTGCCGCAGCATTGTGAAAGCATCACAGCATGTTCTAGTTTCGGTTGATTACCGCTTGGCTCCGGAAAACCCATTCCCGGCCGCACCAAATGATTGCTTCGCTGCAGCCAAATGGGTATATCAAAACGCAGTGGAATTGAATGGCGACCCCACTAAACTATCAGTAGCGGGTGACAGTGCCGGAGGAAATTTAGCCACGGTCGTTGCCTTGATGGCAATTGAAAAAGGTGGACTAAAAATCTCAAAACAAGTGCTGCTTTATCCAGTTGTCGACCATTACCAGCCTGAAAAATATGCCTCCTACATAGAAAACGGCAGCGATTATTTTTTAACCACCGATGCAATGGCCTTATTCAGCAAGCTTTATGTTCAATCCGAGAAATACGCGGAAGATTTCCATGCTGCACCGATAACATCCCCGGATCTGAGCGGTCTGCCGCCTGCCTTCATTATTACCGCCGAGTTTGATCCGCTTAGGGATGAAGGGGAGTTGTATGGGGCAATGCTCCGAGAAGCTGGAGTATCGGCAGTGGTCCGAAGGGAAAAAGGACTCATTCATGGCTTTTTTAATCTCTTCAGCTTAATCGATTCGAAGGAAGACATCTCAGACGTCTATGAGGCGATAGGAGAATTTTTAAATAAATAAATTGATAAAAATCGTCCTTTATTGTGCGGGGACGATTTTTTAATTCTTTTTTCCACCAAATAACTGTAAAATAATCATGGCATTACCTTCTTCATGGAAGAGTTTTTAGATAGGAGTACAATCATGAGGCAAACTTTTACTTTAACAGAAAAAACAAAGCAAATTATTATTCTATTGGTTCCAATTTTAATTACTCAGCTTGGAATGTTTTCCATGGTGTTCTTTAATACGATTATGTCTGGAAAATACAGTTCGTCTGATCTTGCCGGTGTGGCCATTGGTTCCTCGATATGGAATCCAATTTTTACAGGGTTAAGCAGTATCCTGCTTGCCGTCTCGCCGATTGCAGCTCAAAGATATGGTGAAAGGAAAACTAAAGAGGTATCCTCGAGTGTGAAACACGGTATTTATCTATCCCTAATAATAGGTGTACTAGTCCTAATTCTTGGTGCCATTTTTTTAGATATCATTCTCGATCTAATGAATTTGCAGGAGAGTGTTCGGAAACCTGCCTTTGAGTATTTGGTGGGATTAAGTTTTGGAATTATTCCTCTTTTTCTCTTCAATGTTTTACGGTCGTTTATTTATGCACTTGGGAAAACACGTGTTGTGATGGTAATTCTACTATTATCTCTACCTATCAATTTCTTTTTAAATTATGTGTTGATTTTTGGGTATTGGGGATTCCCAGAGCTTGGGGGAGGTGGGGCCGGTTATGCAACCTCGATTACGTATTGGTTTATTGCCGCAATGACGGTGTTTATTATTAAAACGCAGGCGCCATTTTCCACTTATCAAGTGTTTAACCATTTAAAAGAATTCTCTTGGTCTGAATGCAGGGAAATTTTAAAAATCGGCGTGCCGATGGGGCTGTCTACCTTTTTTGAGACGAGTATGTTTGCAGTGGTAACCATCCTGCTCAGTAAATTCAGCGTTACTACGATCGCAGCTTACCAATCTGCGTTAAACATCGTCTCATTCCTTTATATGATTCCAATCAGTATTTCAATGGCGCAAACCGTATTAGTTGGTTTCGAGGTTGGCTCGGGCCGCAATAAGGATGCGAAGCACTACAGCTGGTTAGGAGTTTTTTTAGCTGTCTTAATGGCACTGGTTACAGGACTATTGGTTGTAACTTTCCGCTATGATGTTTCGGGATTTTATTCGAATGAACGGGCCGTCATCAATTTAACCGCTCATTTTCTCATTTTCGCCTTATTTTTCCAAATGAGTGATGCCATACAGGCAACGGCACAGGCAGCGTTAAGAGGCTATAAAGATGTGAATCTTGCATTTATTATGACTTTAATCGCTTACTGGCTCATTTGTCTTCCGGTCGGTTATGGGTTGGCGAATTTTACAGACATGGGAGCGGCTGGTTATTGGATTGGCTTAACAGTAGGGCTTCTTTCGGCGGGAATTGCATTATCACTTCGTTTGATTTATATCCAGAGGCGCAAATTTGCTAGTGTCGAGGTTCGTGAAAATTAAGTATAAAGCAAAAAAGCGGTGAAATGGATTCACCACTTTTTTGTCAGCCCTTCTAGGTTGCTTCAGTCCTGCACATGTCGTGGCTGACCAAGGCGCTTCCACTTTTCATACTAAGCCGCTTTCTTTTGTTCAATTGGTCTTTGTCTTTGCTGTTGAATCAAGAAACAAAACACACCGAACAGAACAAGAGCCCCGCCAAAAATCTGCCAGCCAGCAAGAGTTTCTCCTAAAAATAACATGGATAAGGCAGTTGCCCCGACAGGCTCCCCTAAGATGCTCATTGAAATGGTGGTTGCATTGACATAGTTTAATAGCCAATTGAAAATTACATTTGCTAAATTTGGTATAACAGCAAGTAAAACAAAGATTCCCCATTCACGTGCACTGTAGCCGCCAAGCGGGATTCCTGATACGAGGTTGTAAAAGGCTAAAAAAATCGCAGCGATCCCAAAAACAGAAAAGCTATAGATCCAGTGGGAGACCTTTTTAACGACTCTTTGTCCGATTAAAAGGTACATAACAACCGCAATTACACTTAGAAATGAAAGGAAGTCACCGGTTATTGCTTTTTGACTTAAGGCGAAGTCTCCCCAGCCGACCATAATGGCTCCAATTACGGCGATACCCATCATTAAAATTCTTGAGAGGGTGGTTCTTTCTTTAAAAAGAAAAAAGCCGCCAATTAATGCAATAATCGGTTGTAATGCAAGAATAATCGTCGAACTAGCAACGGTTGTCAGTTTTAAGGACCCAAACCAAAGCGCATAATGCAGGGCTAAAAATAGACCTGAAAAAATCAGAAAATACCATTCTGTTTTTGCTATTTTGCTAAAGTCTCCCCGCTTCCGCCATGCAAACGGTGCAAGCAATAAACAAGCAAGCCCCATCCGATACATGCTTAAAATCGTTGCAGGAGCATGGGACCATTTTACAAAAATTGCAGAAAACGAAATGGCGACAATGGAAAATACTAATGGAAAAACGATGGATCTAGAGTTGGACTGTTTCACTTTTATCCCCTTATCTATCTAAATTATTAGAAAATCGTTCATTAAGAAACAATTATAGAACGTTATACGTTATTCTTCAATAATATTTCGAGTAATAATGAGGAGGGGAGACCCTCCTTGTTATTAATTTTTCAAATGCTGGTTCCCATGAAAAACTTTTAAAATGTAATCAGCATCGGGGACATTTAGACTTTTATAGCCAAGTAAAAATGCTTCATTATCATACGGTACTTCTTTGAAACAAACGTTTGTTGCACCACTTTCCGCTATTGTTAGAATTGCGTAGGGCGCATATGGCTTATGATTACAGCCTAGCGCACCCGGATTTAAATAGAGTCGATCTTTTGTCTTAAAATGATGGATGACATGATGATGTCCAAAACAAACGATAGCTGCTGTCGAGTTTTGATAAAATTCATCCAGTTTTTGATCGGTGGGTTCCTTGTCAACCGATAAAAATTTCTTTTGTTCCTGTAGATGATAGTGAACAAAAAGCAGTTCTATTTCATTGTAATTGGCTTGTAGAGTGGTTGGAATTTCTTTTAGAAAAGAGATGAATTTCGGATCTAACCGCTCTGCCAACCATTGATGATGTTCTCTTTCAGCCCCTCTGCTATAAACTTCTCTTCCAGCAATGACATCGAGAATAGCTTCATCGTGGTTCCCCATAACAAAAGAAATATCGCTTCTTGAGACAAGCAGCTCCAGAACCTCATTGGTTTCATAACCAATCCCGACTAAATCCCCTAAACAGTAAATATGTTCAATTTGAGGATCGCAATCAATATCATCAAAGACCGCCTTTAAAGCAGACTGGTTCCCGTGAATATCCGTGACAATAGCAATTTTCTTATCCATGATCATACACTCCAACTTTTAAAGATAAACCTATTCTAACCCAAAACGGTGACAGGCACCATCGGTGGACAAAACGGTGAAAATGTCCGTGTGGGGTGGACAACGGTTTAATGTTCTTTTAAGTGGATAATCACATCAAGAATATTCCCTTTGTTTTCAATTGGCCCATGTCCGGGAACAGGGCATAATATTAAAGAGCCTGGAAATCTTTCCAAGCTCTAATATCTGTCTATTTAGGTAGGTAATTTTAAACGTTAATTACTCTCATGATGGTGTTCATGTTCATGGTTATCATCGTGTTCCAATTGCGCTTCCATTGGATTAAAGCCAAATGGACCCCTCGGAATCATTTCCACTCGATAAATGGCAACAATTGTCTCAATTCGAATGGCCAAATCCATCGGAACCCCTCTACCCCTGCTATGCAAAATCACCACATCAGAACCTACAGTTTTTAAGCGGCCATTAAAACTCCCTTGAAGAGTAACAACCTCAACCTCTTTCTTTAATAGTTCATGGGCAATTTGATGAAAATTTAAATCAGTCATATCATCAACCTCCTCCTTTCCCCTCTACAGTAAATGCAGATACACAAAAAATGTGTATGAGTAATAGTGGTTAGTGGATTCTGTTAAATTCGTCAATATT
Source organism: Neobacillus sp. GCM10027624 (assembly GCF_042675345.1). Classification (NCBI taxonomy): domain Bacteria; kingdom Bacillati; phylum Bacillota; class Bacilli; order Caryophanales; family Bacillaceae; genus Neobacillus; species Neobacillus sp. GCM10027624. Next base: position 850,288 of record NZ_JBHTHD010000002.1, on the reverse strand, counting down.
CGGGTGGTGACAGGCGCCGCTCGAATATTCTTGTTTCACAATCGAATGTTTCACGAAAAATAAAAGGTTGAAATGTGTAGGGGAGATGATGTAAATATGAATTAATGGATATTGGTTGATGGATAAAAATTATGGGGGGGAATTATGAGTTCAGTTAGAGAAAATAAGGTTCGGTTTTTATTAGAGGTTTTTGGGGTTGCTTTGAAGCTTGGGTTGACTTCGTTTGGTGGTCCGATTGCACATTTGGGTTATTTTCATGAGGAATATGTTCGAAAGAGAAAATGGCTGGATGAGCGCAGTTACGTTGATCTTGTGGCACTGTGCCAGTTTCTCCCCGGCCCTGCAAGCAGTCAGGTAGGGATAGGGATTGGGATGATGAGAGGGGGGATTTTAGGAGGATTTGCCGCTTTTCTCGGTTTTACCCTTCCATCAGTTATTGCACTTATAATTTTTGCTTTTCTCCTAAAAGGATTAAATGTTAATGAAGCTGGGTGGGTACATGGGTTGAAAATTGTTGCAGTTGTCGTGGTAGCCCAGGCAATCATCGGCATGGCGAGGACACTTACACCAGATCTTAAGCGAAAAGCATTAGCTTTAGGAGCTTTAATTGTGAGCTTGCTTATTCCGGCAACCTTTACACAGGTTGGAATTATTCTCATTTCCGCAATAATCGGGTTCCTATTTTTCAAGCATTCAGACATTCAAGTGGACATAGCCATTCCTGTGCCCGTTTCCCGAACACTGGCCTTAGTATGCCTAACATTTTTTTTCGGATTATTACTCCTTTTACCTATACTTCGAGATGTCACAGCATCTCACACACTAGCTCTTTTTGATAGCTTTTATCGTTCAGGAGCGCTGGTTTTTGGCGGGGGACATGTGGTCCTGCCGTTATTAGAAAAAGAATTTGTTCCTCTGGGCTGGATATCCAAGGAAAGCTTTCTAGCCGGATACGGTGCAGCACAGGCAGTGCCTGGACCACTTTTCACGTTCGCCGCCTATTTAGGTGCAGTCATGAATGGCTGGAAGGGGGCACTTATAGCGACAGTGGCCATCTTTTTACCAGCATTTTTATTAGTAATGGGGACGCTGCCGTTTTGGGATCTACTCCGCCGAAACCCGAAATTGAAAGGGGCCATGCTAGCTGTAAATGGGGCGGTAGTGGGGATTCTAATTGCTGCCTTTTATACCCCGATATGGACAAGTGCGATTCAATCGGCAAAAGACTTTGCACTCGGATCCATCTTATTCAGCCTCCTCGTCATTTTGAAATTGCCACCGTGGGTGATTGTACTAGCGGGTGTAACGGGAGGAACGATTTTTTCACTGCTTTAGCCGGGAAGTCAGTGGTTTTCTATTTCCGAGAACCATAATAATGTTATGTAAACTAAATTCAAAAAAATCTGGGCGCATCGAAAGAGCGCCCTTTACTACTCATTTCAAGAATCAAAAATAGTTTCCCCAATTAATAAAACGCGTAACAGTTCCTTTGGTAACTCTCTTTTTTCCCATTCCTTCAACAACCTCTCCAACGCTTCAGGGCCGGTGTCATCTGCTAAACGATAAGCACCGTAATGCATCGGAATGAATCTTTTCGCGTTTAACTCCATAAAAGCTTGAACACTATCCTCGGGTGAGATATGAGATACAGCCATAAACCATTCCGGTTCGTATGCGCCAATCGGCATTAATACCGTATCAACCTCAAATTTTCCGCCTATTTCCTTAAATCCTCTAAAATAACCAGAATCCCCGACAAAATAATGTGATTCTTGTTCATGTTGAAATATCCAGCCGCCCCAATGAGATGTATTGATATCGGAAAGAGTCCTCCGCGTCCAATGCTGGGCTGGAACAAAATGAAGTCTCAGTCCCAGGTACTCAGTACTTTCCCACCATCCCATTTCCTTTACACGTTGAAAGCCTTTTTTGAAAAAACTTTCCCCTAAACCAATGGGAACGAAATAATGCGGATTTCCTTTTAATCTTTTTAAAGTAGGAAAATCCAAATGATCATAATGGCCATGGGAAATGACGACAATATCAATATTCGGCATATCTTCTAAAGAGATACCTGGATCTGTTAGCCGCTTTTGAAAACCCATCCGTTTCGCCCAAACTGGATCTGTTAGGATATTCACTCCATTCATCTGGATTAAAAACGTAGAATGTCCAATCCAAGTGAAGGAGGTCTTGCTGTGATTCTCCTTTAGTTCGTTCACTTTCTTAGTAGGGGATTGCGGGATTTGAACAGTTAGATCCTTTACTTTGCTTCGCCTTTCCTTCATCCACTTCCTCATATCGTTAAAGGACTTTTTGTTTTGCACATCATCCAAATTGCTATATCTTTTTCTCATAAAATCCCCCGCATAAAACGCTTATTTTCATCATTATAGCAAACTTATTTGAAATTAGAGTTTTTAAAGTCAGTTTATTCACCATAATTATATTATGTAAACTAAACATTTTTAAAAAGGTGCCATAATCTTTTATGACACCAAATCTTACAAAGTACGGGCCGTTTTTCTCATGCCTATTTTAAAAAACAGGCGCAATAGCGGGGGAACCGCAAAATAGATAAAAAACAACCGAAATAATTGGAATCCAGTAACCATCGATAAATCAGCATGAACCTCATGGGCAAGGATTCCCATTTGATCCATCCCGCCAGGAGCTACGCTTAAAAAGCTGGTGGATGCTGTAATATGTTCTTGAAAAACGAGCAGGAGGCTTAGGCCTAACGAACCTAAAATCATCACCATCCCGCTTATTAATGCGAGTGTAATCACTCTGGCCTTATGCTGAAGTTTTTCCGGCTTTAATAATAAGCCGATATAACCGCCAATCAAAAATTGAGATAGGTCCAAAATCGATGCAGGCAGTGCAGGACCATGCAAGCCGGAAATATTGACAATTGCCGTTCCTAAAATTGGTCCCAGTAAAAAGGGAGTAGGGAACTTTAGTTTTTTTGCGAGAAATGCACAAATGATACAAAGGATTGCAAGCCAAACAATTGATGTATTGGCAGTTTGGACGGCATGAATCAGGGTCCCAGTAGAGCTAAGAGCTGTACTCCGAAAAAACGGTCCAAAAATCAGAAACGGCACAAAGAAGATAATCATCATGAGCCTTGCAACCTGAAGGAATGTCACCGTTGTAATGTCAATTCCCTTTACTTCTTCGGCAAAGATAATCATTTGTGACAGTCCTCCGGGAATACTTCCTGTCAAAACCGTTGGATAGTCAACACCAGTTAATTTTGAAACCACAAAAGCAATGCCGGCGCAAAATGCAACAAGTAAAACGGTCATTAGCAGCATGGTGGGCAATTGTTTCAAAATCTGAAGAAGCGCACTTGTAGTAAACGATAAACCGATAGAATAACCAACAATAATCAAACCAGCGTTCCGCACCTCACTGGGCCAATACAATTGAATTTTTCCAAATCGAGCACCAATAAATATGGCAACCATCGGCCCGAGAAGCCAAGGAATTGGTGTATGGATAATAGAGAATAAGATGCCACCGATCATAGCTATTATTAGTGAAAGGGAAAAACGAACCTTTTTGCTATTTTTATTCATATTCAAATAAAACCCTTCAATCTATTATAAAAATCAGATGAGATAGTACCATGATACCATAGGAGCTTCGTTTCATATTCTAAAAAGCTCTAGCGTGGGAATATTCATGAGGAAGGACTTGTTCGGCATTGAAGAAAAATAGAAGTTTTATAAATACTGGAATTTTGTTAGAATAATAACAGCTTTTGAAAAATTTTTACACTAAAAAAGGTGTGTATGCATGAAGCAGTTTTACAGTTTAATCACTCAAAAATCTTACTATTTATTTACCTCCATCATCATTTTCCTTATGATTATGGGATTATTCGTTGTGAACCCACATTACCATCACTTTGGAGCGGGAATGATCTTACATATAATCCTTGTTGCATTATTATCCATTTGTTTAGTTTTATATCCAAAACATGAAACACATCTTTTTCGAATCATCATTATTTTGATATGTGCAGCTTATTTTTACACGCTGTTCTTTTTATATAGTGAAACGTGGTCAACATTTATCTTTTTATGTTTCATTCCAGCAATCTCCATATTATTTTTTGATTCAAAGCTCTTTTATTTTTCTTTAGTTTTAAACAGCATACTTATTTTACTGCTTTTTAGTTTTATTTCATTAAATAAGCAAACATCATTTTATTCTTATATTAAAATGGATTTACCCGGAAATTTGATGAATTTTATTGCCAGTCAGGTAATGTTATTTTTTATTTTTTATTTATCTTCTGCTCGCATTAAAAAACAGCAAATGTATTATGAACAAATCCAGCAGACAGAGCGCTTGAAGACTACTGGGCAGTTAGCTGCGGCGGTTGCGCATGAAATAAGGAATCCACTAACGGTTGTAAAAGGCTTCTTACAATTATTTGAAAACGATGTATCACTTAATGAGGGGATGAAAAAGAATTTTTCTCTTATGATTGATGAAATCAATACAGCGGAACAAGTTATCTCACAATTTTTAACGATAGCTAAACCGGATAAGGATAAAAGGATGGAAACCGTCGATGTTGCCATCGTTCTTCAAAGCGTGACAGATCTACTCAAATCATACGGTCTTTTACACGATAATCAAATTGAGTTAAAGGTGGTAGAAGATTGTTTGATAGCCGTAAATGTCATTGAGTTTAAACAACTGGTGATTAACCTTATTAAAAATGCAATTGAAGCTTCAAAAGTAGGAGATACTGTCCATGTTAAGACCGAAAAAGTGAAAAATGAAGTCGAAATCCAAATCACCGATCAAGGAAGCGGAATGTCAGAAGAAGTAATCAAATCACTCGGGACCCCTTTTTATTCACTAAAAAGCAAGGGCACAGGACTAGGACTAATGATCTGTTACAACATCGTCGAAAAATACAACGGAACCATCCAGTTTATCAGTTCCATTGGAAAAGGAACAACCGTCGTCGTCCGCTTTCCGTATCATCATATTTAAATTGTTTGTGGAACATTTTGTCGAATCCAAAATTTCGGGTAGTGACAGCCAACGTAAAAAATAGTAATATTATTTGGTGATTAATTATATATACAAATCCGCAAACGGCGGTAGAGGTTCTAGCACCCCTCTTTAAAAAAACTAAGGAAAACGGGTCTGCTTTCTTTAGTGGGTCTGTTTTTTTATTGTCTAGCTCCAGGCGCCATCGGCTCTTTGGTCTACAGCCAATCCGTCATGAAGGTTAAAAAACAACCTTCCTGCCGGCTCGTCTTATGCTTGTCGCCGATAAACGGGCGCCTTGCGCTTTTCGAATTTAAAGGAGAGAGTTTAACGTGAAAAAAGATAAAGCAGTTGTTGTTTTTAGCGGCGGGCAGGATAGTACGACATGTTTATTCTGGGCCTTAGAACGTTTTGAAGAAGTGATTGCCGTAACGTTTAATTATAATCAAAGGCACAAAGCAGAAATTGAGTGTGCCAAAAATATTGCGAATGAACTTGGTGTGAAACATCATATTTTAGATATGTCATTATTAAACCAGCTTGCTCCCAACGCATTAACGAGGGATGATATTGAAGTGAAAGAGGGCGAGGATGGGGGACTGCCGAATACATTTGTTCCAGGTCGAAACCTTTTATTTATGTCCTTTGCCGGTGTACTAGCGAGTCAAGTAGGAGCAAAACATATTGTAACCGGTGTATGTGAGACGGATTTCAGCGGTTACCCGGATTGCCGTGATGTGTTTATTAAATCATTAAATGTTACCTTAAACCTGTCTATGGATCAACAATTTGTGATTCATACGCCCTTAATGTGGATCGACAAAGCGGAAACATGGCAGTTGGCAGATGAACTTGGTGCTTTGGACTTTGTCAGAGAAAAAACATTAACTTGTTATAACGGTATTATCGCAGATGGCTGCGGTGAATGCCCGGCATGTAAGTTACGAAAAAACGGACTAGATCAATATTTAAGCACACGAAAGGAGTTATAATCACATGTATGGTTTTCGAATCGTGGATAAACTCCAAAAAATCAACGAAGATATTCAGCCAAATCAATTAAAATATCATGCTAAAAGAGTCCTCGTCAGCAAGGAATTTACCTTTGATGCCGCGCACCATCTCCATAACTATGAAGGGAAATGCAAAAACCTTCATGGTCATACGTATAAGGTGATCTTTGGATTGAGCGGATTTGTCGATGATCGTGGTCTCATGATTGATTTTGGTGATATTAAAGAGATTTGGAAAAATGAGATCGAAATTTTTCTAGATCACCGCTATTTAAATGAAACGCTACCACCGATGAATACTACCGCGGAAAACATGGTTGTCTGGATTTATGAAAAAATGGCTGAGGCACTTTTAAAGGAAGAAAGACAGCAAAGGTATCAAGGTGCAAGAGTCGAGTTTGTGCGACTTTTTGAAACGCCGACAAGCTATGCGGAAGCAAGACGGGAGTGGATGGAACTTGACTAAACTACCCGTACTGGAAATTTTCGGACCAACGATTCAAGGCGAGGGAGCTGTGATTGGCCAAAAAACGATGTTTGTCAGAACGGCCGGATGCGATTATTCCTGCAGCTGGTGTGACTCTGCCTTTACCTGGGACGGTTCCGGAAAAAATGATATTCGGATGATGGAAGCAGAAGAAGTTTGGCAGGAGCTAAAGGAAATTGGCGGTGAACGTTTTTCGTTTGTTACGATTTCAGGGGGAAACCCGGCGCTACTTAAAAACTTGGATTCATTGATTAAGATTTTTAAAGAAAATGAGATTAAAATTGGTCTCGAAACGCAAGGCAGTAAGTGGCAGGATTGGTTCCTGGAGATTGATGAACTTACCATTTCTCCAAAACCGCCAAGTTCGAAGATGGTAACAGACTTTACAGTACTAGACCAGATCATTGAGAATTTGAAGGATTCCTCCCATAATGTAAGTCTCAAAGTTGTGATTTTCGATGATCGTGATTATGAATATGCCAAAAACGTTCACCAACGCTACCCAAATGTTCCTTTCTTCTTGTCGGTAGGAAATGATGATATCAACACCTTTGACAATCAAGCACTGCTAATGCATCTACTAAAAAAATATGAGCTCCTCGTGGATAAAGTCATGTCTGATTCAGACTTTAACAACGTAAAAGTTCTACCTCAATTGCACACATTGCTGTGGGGGAATAAGCGCGGTGTATAGCTTCGTATGGAACATTCTGTGAAACAAGAAAAATCGGGTGGTGCCTGGCACCACCCGATTTTTGTCGAATTTAAAACTCGTTTTGTAGTTCATTTACTGTAACAAATTTATATCCTTTTTCTGTTAATTCTTTTAAGATACCCTCAATGGTTTTTTGTTCGTTTCCGGTTTGGTCGTACATGGGATGAAGGAGTATGATGGAACCTGGTTTGATATTCTGTTTTACATAGGTCACTTTATCCTTAATAGAGGTATAATAGGTGTCCGGTTCTAGGTTCCATGTGATAGTATCCCTATGATGCTTCTTCAAATAAAAGGGAAGTCCGACAAGTTTTTTTCCATTTGGCGGACGAACATCGATTTCTCCCTTATATCCAGTCTTGCGAATCAACATATCTGTTTGTTCAATTTCTCTCTTAATATAATCAGGGCTTTTGAAAATCATCCTTTTATGTGAATAGGTGTGATTGCCGATTTGATGTCCCGCTTCTGCAATTTTCAGCCCCTGTTCTGGATGCTGTCGTAATTCATTTCCAATGAGGAAAAAGGTTGCTTTAGCATCGTACTGATCGAGAAGGGGCAATATATTGTCCACATTCCCTGTAGGACCATCATCAAAGGTAAGAGCTACCACCTTTTTATTGGTTTTAACATGGTCTGTAATACCACCAAATACCTGGTAAGTCCGTGAATTCATTAATTTGTATGTACCATAGAATGTTAGAAAAAGTACAAGTAAGATAACTGCAGATATAAGCATTCTTTTCCTCATTAAATCCTCCTATAATGGCCTGTTCTTTCTACAGTATAACAAACTTGTTAAAAATAATTTCTACTTCACACAATTACCTTCCAACACACCTTGAAAATCACCCAAATAGGTTTGAGAAAGCGGTAATGGGGAATATAGAATAGGGGACCGAGCTAAGATAAATCCTAATGTTACCGAAAATTTATTTATCTTACTTATATTATAAGAATTTAACAATTTCGTTAAGTGTGTGTCCATATGGCAGATATCGACAATTCCCTTTTCAATTAGCCCTTATAATGGCAAATGGGAAGGGAGTTGATTTTCTTTCATCAAATATTCATTCATTATGGTCTATTCCTACAAACGCTTTTTGACAGGATTTTTTCTACCTCTTTACTAATTCTGGTCCATATACCAATAGTTACAGCTAAATCATTTCGAATTCTATAACCTAAACCACCGAAAAAACCAGTTAATAATTAGGAGGTTTAAAAAATGAAAATTTTACTTCGAAAAGCAGGACAGGAAAAACGGCAATTCCTGATTGACGAACTACTTAAGTTTGGAATTTACAAGAAAAATAATAAACATCTTTATGAATGGAATTTATGTGAACTTGAAAAAGAATACCACTATATAGTTACGAATGGTTTGGTTGAACAGAGGAAGAACAATCTTGTAATGGGATAATACTTAAAAAAGCTCCAATCCTACCTAAAGTGGGTTTGGAGCTTTCCTATTTTATATGAAGGTTCCATTTCGAATTGCTCAAAAAAATATCCGACCACTCGGGTCGGATCCACACAAAAATATATTAAAAGGGAGAAAATGAATAAGAAGCTTGTTCATTTCATGTTTTTATTTTACTTTCTAAAAATGAACAAATTATGAAAAAAGCATGAAAGATATTTTAAAAGGTGCTGTATTTTGTCTAATTATTAATCTGAAAATTTAAAAAAATTAATTAATTACCTCATCACCTGTCCTTTGCAGACCGCATATTTTGGAGTAAAGGTGGTGATAAAACATGTCATTTGCACTTTCAGATTGGCTGCTTTATACAATGTGGGGCGTTTTTGGACTCATGATCATTGATTTTCTTATTGGATTTTTCCAATCCTTCTGGAAAGGTTCCTTTACTCCTTCCGTTGTATTAAATTATTTAAAAGATATTATCTATCTCGTATTGCCATTAAATATCCTTATCTCATTGTTCCCGATTGACCCAAGCGGCTGGATCCTCGTGACCTTCTACTTCATTGGCGGACTCGGAGTAATCCTTAAATATTTAATGGACATCAAAGGAAAATTCAGTAAGTAGTCGTGAAACAAAAATGTGAAACAAGAAAAATCGGGTGGTGCCTGGCACGACCCGATTTTTCTCGACTCTAGGCAACTTATAGGAAAATTCCTCATAGAATATTCTAAATCTTCTGTAAAGGATATGAGACCATGAGGAATTATCGGTGGATTAAGTGGCGTAAAATAATCCTCTGGGCCGCAGCCCTCGTCCTGATCACGGTGTTGATTTGGAGTGGAGGGCCGACAGCCTGGAACATTGCAATAAGTATTCTTAGTTTATTGCTGCAGCTGCTATTTGCAATGCTATTTATGATCATCCAATTTGTTGCCCTCTTTTGGTTCTTGGCTCGGGGTCGTACGTATTGGATTCTGCCAGGAGAGACAGGTTCAACTTGGGACGATTATCGAGGAAACCCTGAAATTGTAGAAAATGCAAAGCGGATTGTTACCTTGCTTAAAGGTGTTAAGGAGTTCAAAGAAATGGGCGGTGAGGCAATCCGGGGATTACTGCTCTGCGGACCACCCGGGACAGGCAAGTCTTATTTGGCTCAAGTCATCGCGAACGAAGCACAGGTTCCTTTCGCCTATGCCTCAGCGCCAAGTTTTCAAAACATGTTCTTTGGCGTTGGCAACCTTAAGGTGATGGGGCTGTATCGGAAAGCTCGGAAGCTGTCAAAGGTATACGGCGCTTGCATCATCTTCATTGACGAAATTGACGCAATCGGCATGAGCCGGCAGGCTGGCGGGGCCGGAGGAGGAATGATGGGAGGATTAATGGGCATGGGCGGATCCGGTCTTCTTAATGAGCTGCTTTTGCAAATGGATCCACCGAATATTGACAACTCAAAAATAGCGAAGTTCCTTCGCTCACTCGGTCTCCGACGCAAGAAAGCAGATCGTCCCGCAGTATTAACCATTGGAGCCACCAATCTCCCAGACGTACTTGATCAAGCGCTCCTTCGACCCGGCCGTTTTGACCGCAAGCTTTGGGTTGATTCCCCAGATTTTGATGGCCGTGTCGACGTCTTCGAGTATTATCTTCAAAAAGTTAGGAAAGATCCAACCATTACAGCCGAAAAGGCAGCACTTGACACAATTGGGTACAGTCCGGCCCAAATAAAACACATCGTGAATGAGTCTGTTGTCATCGCACATCAGCGAGGCGCCCAGTTAGCAAGTTACGAGGATTTCCGGGCAGCGATGGAGACATATGAGTGGGGACTAAAACAGCCGCTCCGTTCTATGAGCGACGACGAAAAACGAAATGTTGCATACCATGAGGCCGGTCACGCGGTTGCACAATATCTTTTGAAGGCACACGAACGTGTGTGGAAGGTGACAATCATCCGACGAGGCGGTGCACTGGGTCTTGCTGCAACTAAACCGACACATGAACGATATAATCGAAGTGATGATGAAATCCTTGCTGAAATCCAAGTGTGTCTCGCGGCTAGAGCAGCTGAAGAAGAGTTCCTTGGAAAAAAATTAAACGGTGTTACCTCGGATTTGCAGCAGGCAACTTTGTTAGCCGGTGCTTACCTAGGTGCAGTGGGCATGGGTGACGAATTGTTTAGCTGGCTCGCTTTAGGATCTCAAGCTGAGGGACTAAAGGCGCTTCGGTCAAAGATTAATGAATTGCTGAAATCCCAGATGCTTGAGGTGAAAAAGTTAGTTCGCGAACATGCTGACTTCGTCCATATGATTGCGGAGGAACTGCTGAAACAAGGCGATTTAACCGGTGAAGAAATTGAACAAATTTATATTAACATATATGGGCATAGCCGCCCGCAGCCGGCATAATGGAAATGCTCTTATTTAAATTATAAAAAAACACCTTCGCTAATGAAATTAAAACCATAAATATAAGGGAAAAACAACCGAGAATGGTTGTTTTTTCTTTTGCAGACATAAACAATCCCTTTACATTAGAAATGTTTCTCACTATGATTAACTTTGGAAATGTAATAGAAAGATTACATAGTTTTAGGGGGAATTTATTTTGAAAAAAGGGAAATTAATAGCTTCATTGTCTTTAACAGTTTCGCTTATATTCTCTGGCTTCGCCAGCGCTCATACAACCTTGGCAAAAACAACTAGCCCCAAACTTGTTCCTGCAACCGTTTCAAAGAATATTGACGGGGATACCATCCAAGTAAAATATAATGGGAAAAATGAAACGGTTCGCATGTTATTGATTGATACACCGGAAGATGTCGATCCTCGTAAACCGGTAGAACCATACGGCTATACAGCAGCCAAATACGCAAAAAGTAAGCTTCCGGTGGGAAAACACATCTATCTACAGCTCGGTAAAAAGGGATATGAACGTGATAAATATCATCGCTTATTAGCCTATGTCTACATCACAAAAACAGATTTATATAACAAAGATGTCGTGAAAAAAGGTTACGCCAGAGTCGCCTATGTCTATAAACCAAATACCGACCATCTTTCTGAATTGCAAGGTGCCCAATCCTATGCAAAATCTAAAAAATTAGGGATTTGGAGCATTTCAGGATATGTAACATCAAATGGATACAGTCTCAGCAAATCATGTTCCTATGCAAGAAGCAATGGATACTCAACCAACGGCTGTGGAATTACCGGTACCAAAACAACCAATAGCAGTTCTAAAGGAACCACTTCCAGTTCAACAAAAGTTACAGGTACAACATTAACTGTTAAACATGGTCAACAGGCGTCCATAACAATCAAAACGAAACCGGGTGCAAAAGGTACCATCCAAGTGATCTACAGCTCAGGTCCAAGTAAAGCGTCAGGGTTAACAGCGAAAACAGCAAACAGAGGCGGCTACATCACCTGGTCATGGAGGGTAGGAACCAGCACAAAACCTGGCAGCTATCCTGTGATTATGAAAGCAAACGGCTCCACAATCAAGAAAACTTTAATCGTCCGATAAAAACAAGCCTGGATTTGGGCTTGTTTTTTTGCAAAAAAATATCCGGCAGCTTTGCCGGATCCACAAAAATATATTTTAAAAGGGGGGTTATGAAAAGGTTGTTATCCGTTCCATATGCATATCTTACCCCCGAAAAATGAACAAACTATGAACAAACCTTTAAGGTTCATGTAATTTAAGAAGACTATTCAATTTCAGTTAGTTCGGACACATGAACCAGTAGAATATTGAACTTGTAACTCTCTTCTTGGATTTCGCAAAAGTCGGTGGAATATTGATGGTAAAGGATATACTTCTTTCCTTGATACATGACACGTTTATTTTTCAAAATGAACAACACCTTTCAAAAAATTTAAGAGGTTAAACATTACACAATATGTAGAAATTCCGTTGAATATGACAAATTTCTACCCTCTAACTGAACATCGTCATAAATTGTAATTAAGTAAGGTGCAAACGGTCATCACCATGATCCTGCTAAATAGCATCAAGATCATGATTACCCCTTCCAATGTTGAAACCTTTTATAAAAATAGCATATAACATTTTTGTAAAGGTATCATTTTTTTATTGTAAAATTACGATTAAGATTGTGCCCTCCTAAGAAACTACTTTAATTTATCATAGTGTTCATAAAATATTTTGAAGAGCTGCTCATCGCCGCCACGATCGGGATGAAGGCATTTGAGTAATTTTTTAAATTCCTTTTTTAACGAGGATGGATCAGCGCCCTCATCTAATCCAAATATGGTGTTAAATGTAAGTGGGGGAGCAGCAGTAAGAGCATACTCTGCTTGTAACATTTTTTTCAAAGAACGGACTTTAGCTTGTTCAATGCGAACAGAGCTTTTTAATTGCTCAATATCCTCTTTTAATTTTTGGTTTTCCTTAAACGTTTTTTCCCAATGTTGAAAATCGACTCCATACCTCTTCGTCTTCTCCTCGATTTTCTTTTCTATAATGAATGCTGCTAAATCACCGGGATTGACCAAGTAATCGATCTTTAAATTTTTGGCCCTTCTAGCCGTTATTTTTCCCTCAAGAATCCACTGGATAACCGTTAATTCACTATCGGTAATACCTTCCTCTTTTAGGTGAATTGTCACTTCTTTCAAATTTAACATATGACCACTCAATCGTTTTCAGATTTTACACGCTAATTTTAATGTATCATACTGAAAATATTACATGTTTACTAAATTATTTAATTTTTATTAAAATAATTTGTCAAAAGTCTTATCGTAATAGACATTTAGACAAAGGAAGTGCACGTTCCTGCATAGAATAAAAAATATATAATATATTGGTAACTCCCAAAATATAAGGAGGAATAGGAATTAATTATGATCCCTACGATCTTAATCCCGGGTATACAAGGTACAAAACTCGTCAATACCAATACCCTAAATTTCGATACCATCTGGTCAGCTGTTCAAAGTAAATATGAAACCATCTATGATCTTGCATTAAAGCGGGATAGCCGTTTTGAAGTGAACCCAAAATCAATGATTGAGCGGAGTGATGTGGAAGATTTGGCTTACCGCCAAGCTGTTCACATCATTGTAAAAAAGACGGGCAGTCCTGTATATATTTTTGGGTACGACTGGAGGAAATCTTCAGAAGAAAATAGTAAACGCTTGGAAAGCTATGTAGAATATCTGAAAGAAAAACTTTCTGTAAAAAAATTTAACTTCATTGGCCATAGTCTTGGCGGAATGGTGTTTAGCTGTTATTTGAACAATTTAAAAGGAAATTATGAGTCTATTGAGCATGCCGTCTTAGCAGCATGTCCGTTTATGGGCTCGGTTAGGGCGCTAATTTCCCTCACTGCTGGAGAGGGCGGCTTTGAATTTCCACTTTTCAATACAAATGACGAATTTCGAAAAATCGCCCGGACGTTTCCATCGGTATATGAATTATGCCCAACCTATAAAGATGCCATTGTATTTGAAGACGGCTCGGCATTTGATTTAGGTAATCCTGATGATTGGCAATCCAATATCGGTAATGATGACAGAGCAATGTTTCTTGAGCGAATTAGTCAGTTGAGAAAATTTCGGGATATTAATAATCCATCTATGCTAGATTTAACGGAGCTTCCAGATGAGGTGCAGAAAAGATTATTAATTCTTGCCGGTGTCGGTGAAGACACAAAAAGCAAAGTCATTGTAGAGCCTCAAAGCCCTGATGGCGGGGTGAAAAATTTCTTTAATTTTGATACACCAAAATCCAGTGGCGATGGGGATGGAGCCGTTCCGATTGAGAGTGCTAAAATTTACAAGCAGTCCGTTTTAACGCTCACGGTGCGGAAAAAATGGAATCAAGTAGCCATGCATCCACTTTTCTTGAACGATGGCAGGGTCCAAACGCTCATTACTCGCTTTTTTCTAAATAATACTTCTGCAAATGCCAATGGTAATCCCTGGTGGTCCGTGATAGACGGGTCTGTTAATGTATTATAAAAAGTGTGAAAAAGCAAAAATAGGAGTCCTTTCCGTTTTTTAGTTGATAATATTCTATATAAGCATTTAAGTTTGTTTTCTTGATTCGGATTGTTACTATAGTAATATCATCTACACCATGAAAGGACAAATGATTATGGAAAACATTCATATCCCTTTATCCGTATTAAATTTAGCTCCAATCCGGGCGGGACAAAGCTCGAAACAGGCGATTGATTCAATGGTCGATCTCGCACAAGCGGTTGAAAAAATGGGTTACCAAAGATACTGGATTGCTGAGCATCATAATTCACCTACACTGGTCAGTTCAGCAACTTCTTTATTAATCAAACATACATTAGAACATACCAGTACTATTCGAGTCGGTTCCGGTGGGATTATGCTTCCGAACCACTCTCCATTAGTTGTAGCCGAACAATTCGGTACAATGGCAACGATTTATCCAAATCGTGTCGAACTGGGACTTGGCCGGGCACCAGGTACAGACATGATGACGGCTAATGCCCTCAGGCGCTCAAAAAATGATTCGGTCTATACCTTTCCTGATGATGTTCAGGCCTTACTTACTTATTTTGGGCCTGAAGAACATCAAAGCTATGTAAGAGCATATCCTGGAATCGGGACCAATATTCCAATTTATATTCTTGGTTCTTCTACAGACTCCGCCTATTTGGCCGCAAGTCTTGGATTGCCATATGTGTTCGCGTCACACTTTGCACCAACCTATATGGAAGAAGCCATTTCGATTTATCGTGCACGCTTCCAGCCATCAGATTATTTAGATAAGCCATATATGATGGTATGTTTAAATGTAATTGCTGCGGAATCGGATGAAGAGGCACACTTTCTGTCAACCACCATGCATCAATTTTTCTTGAATATTGTCCGGAACACACGAAATCCATTACAGCCTCCAGTTGAGAACATGGACGAGCTGTGGACACCTATGGAAAAAGAAATGGCTAGCCAAAGAACCGATGTGGCGTTATTAGGCAGCAAAGAGACAATTCGTCAACAATTAGCTAGCTTCCAGGAAAAATATGATGTCCAAGAAATTATGGCTGTATCTTATATTTATGATTTTGAAAAACAAAAGAGGTCCTACGAAATCTTTAAAGAAGTAGTAGAGGGGAAATAAGATAGGTTAGAATGGCAAGATACTTCAAAATAGCTGGAGCGGATCTTGCCATTTTTTATTTGGCCTTGCGGAGCAAGGTTTTTGGATTCGCATGTAAAAATAGCAAAGCGCCAACTAGTACGATAGAAGCAATCCAAATGGCTTTCGTGCCATAGTGAATTGTGGACAAGGCACCTGTAAAAGCCCCAACTAAAAAGGAAAGAATAATAACCGTGAAATCGAAACATTGAATAAGTCCTTGGCGGTCATGAAGGATTAGAGCGGTATAGGCTGCTTGGGTAGCTGTTCGCAAATTACCCGTAACCATTGCTGAATTAAAGGGCCATTTTACGAGTGTGCGAAAAGATGAAATTTGTACAGAAGCAACAAAGGCGATTGTTACAGTAACAAACATATTAGGTATTTCAACAGGCCAAGTTCCTACAAACACTAATACAATGCTCTCCAATAAAAGAACTGTGCGGGCCGGAAAGGGAAAGGTTCTTGTAACCTTTGGATGCTTCAAGCCCTCGGCCACGGCCACTCCTAGAACAAACGCCAGAATAGGAGGAATATGTTTAAATCCTTGGTCCCATTGTCCTTGTGCTGTCTCTACCCCTAACAAAACAAGGTTTCCTGTCTGGGACGTCGCAAATACACCGTCCCTGCTAACATAGGTGTAAGCATCTAAAAAACCACCGATAAACGCCAGGAAAATGCCTAAAGCTACGGATTCAGCTGTTATTCGCGGCAGCTTTGTAAAGCTCCTGTTTATATACTTCGTTAAAGAGGTAAAATTTATATTTTGAATCTTTTCCATCCAAGATCTCCTATCCTTTTCTTTGCGTTAAATTTTAATATTCCCGTTTGTACCAGAATTTTTGCGTCTTGAATCATAAAAACTTATAATGAGAACACTTGCTTGAAAGGAAGAGAGAGAAATGGAAAAAACACTTGAAACATTACAAGAACTGCATCGTTCAGTTCAAAAATTAGAAACCGTCCTGCAAGAAGTTTGGTCTTATGTTGATGATCTTGGTGAAGACGATGGATTCAAGGTATTGAAGAAAAACGCAAAACAATCTAAAAACGGTCTTTCAGAAAGAATGAATGAATTTAATCAGTTTCTTGGGGAAATTCCCGAAGACGGTACGTCCGCAGTTGATTTGGAGGATGCCATTTCAGAGCTGATTGATTGGATAAAAGCAAATACATAATAGGGGTTCACTTTTTATATAGAATAATCCGGTATGAAAGGTAAATCCTAAAGGGGAGAAAATTTGTTTGAAGGAGAATACCTCGTGAATCCATATGAAATTACCGATATGATCATCGACGATGATTTTGCTAGTGAGGAATATGTAACCGTAGAATTTTCTTCCAATCATAAAGAGTATAGGATAACATTTAAAAAAGCAGATCTAGAAATCATCAATAGCTGGGTGTTCGAGAATGGCACATCCCTACCGGCAAATATATCGGATGAGATGGTTGAATCGATTAGAGAAGACGTGAAAAAGAGGATTTAACCGTTTTAATGAAAAGGGGAGCATTTTAATGCTCCCCGTAAATCCTAATAGATTTGTAATCATGAATGAACCGCAGTTAAATTTAAAATTTCATATAACTCATCAAGCTTTTGTATTTGATAGCTTGGAATAATCTCAGAATGATTCGGCTTTAACTTTGGATTGAACCAGCATGTGGAAATTCCGGCAAGCTGTCCGCCTTTCATATCAGAACTTAATGAATCTCCAATAATTAGGCAATCTTCTAATGCGAAATCTGGGATTCTTGCAAAAACATAATCAAAAAATCCCTGCATTGGTTTTTGGAAGCCTGTTTCCTCTGAAACAAAGATATCTTTGAAAAATGATGAAAATCCTGAATCATGGAGGCGTTTATATTGAGTCTCCGAAACGCCATTTGTGACAATAAATAAATCAAAATGATTTTGCAGGTTGGAAATTAATTCAAGAGCCCCCGGAACAAGTTGATGACTCTCTGCAAGCAATCTCCGATATTGTTTTTCTAATAATGAACCATCTACCTCAAGGCCATATTCCTTAAAAAGAATCGAAAAACGAGAATTCAATACCCCATCTAGATTAAGTTTTCCTTCTTCAAAAGCGGTCCACAGTCCTTGATTGATTTTTTTATAACGATCGACTACTTCATATGTAAGCGGAAAATTCTGTTCCTCAAAAAGTAAGCGTAATGCTTCTTTTTCTGCCGCACCAAAATCCAATAATGTGTCATCAACATCAAATAATAAGGTTTTGTATTTTTTCAAAATAATCTCCCCATCTATTTTCCATTCTTTTATACTTCTAATCATTTTACATTAATTTTTTATAAAATTGTATAGATAAAAATTGGTGCCTGCCCCACATTGCTTTAAAGCGTTGTAGTGGTGGGGATCTGGCACCATGAATAGTTCATTAAAAAAAAGTTTAAATTAATAGAAGTATTTATAAATCAGGGCAAATGGAGGGCATTTTTATGAAAAAACATGTGAATAAAACGGTGAAGATTGTGTCGAATGATGCAGTAGTAGGCAAACCCTATCTTGATATTGACAGGGTGATACTTGAAGGAAAATCAGATTATTCAAGTGAAAAAGGCAATAATCCAAAATAAGATTAACGTAGTTTAAATAGGAAAAGAATATTAATGATCCCTGCGCAGCACACGGATTGATTTGAAAGATAAGCATTTTTTATATGAATTTTTACGGAAACCAGCCGAAAATTTGTAAAATGGTCAGAGCAATTTCAATCACAATAAGTATCACGATGATCCATTCGACAAATAGGCCTCTAATAGAGTGGCTGATAGTAGAGAAACCGTCCATAATATTATATAAAATGTCTGTTTTGCTTTTTAGAATTTTATAACGATCGTTTAATTCGAAAAACTCGATCATTTTATCATAAAATTCATTCGCTGTGCTGCTGGTCCAGGTAATATCGGGCTTATCCAAAATCATGATATATGCAAGGGTATTGTACTCATGGCGAACAATTTTAGCTGTTGTTCTAGCAAGCTCTTTATTGCCGATCCGCAGCTTTCCTTTTTCGAGCCGGTCAATCATCGTTTCAAGCTTATCGTGGATTTTTCCAAGCTGTTCCTCTGTTTTTTCAAGTGCAACTGATTTGGCGAGCACAGTAGAAATTAACTCAGGGTAAAAGCTTTCATAGCCAGGTACCACTACATATTCGTCTGTTAATTCAAGGTTTTCGGTGCTAAGGACATGAAGGCTGTAATCATCCGTATATTTGTAGGTTTGATTTAGATCAATGTCAGGTTCAAAGGAATGGAAAAACTGGAAAAAAACCATCATGTCATTGGTGTCGATTAGATTGATGAAAACTACGCTTCCAAAGGAGAAAACGAGAACCATTTGCGATTCCTCGACTTCTTGTCCAAGGATGGTTTTTAAAATATTTCCCCTCAAGATTAAAGGCTCTTCCCAAGTGAACTTTTTCGGAATACCGCAATGAATGGCAATTTTGTTTAGATCAATTTCATTTGTTATGGCAAATGCTTTAAAGGTAATGGCCCTCATTAAGATCACTCTTTTCAGCGAATTGGTCATGCTTTCTATAAGTCTATTCATTGGAAAATCAATTTTGACCATTTCTTTGGAAAGCAATGACTTTACTTTTAAAGCAAGGCCTATATTTTTTCAAGAGGTGAACTACAGCATAAAATAAATAATGTTACAATGAGAATACATGAAAAGGGGGGGAATATATGTACAGCTTTAAAAATGATTACAGTGAGGGTGCACATCCGAGAATTTTAAATGCGCTAATCGAATCAAACCTCGAGCAGGAAGAAGGGTATGGGGAGGATCGTTATACCCGAAAAGCGATTGAATCGATAAAGAATAGAATCGGCCGGTCGGACATAGATGTTCACTTATTATCGGGTGGAACGCAGACCAATATGATCGCCATTTCAGCATTTCTGCGACCGCATGAAGCTGCAATCGCGGTTAGTACCGGTCATATATTGGGACATGAAACGGGTGCAATTGAGGCAACCGGACACAAAATTCTATCTGTAGAATCTAGTGATGGAAAAATAACTTCGTTCCACTTGCAAGCCGTATTGGACTCCCATCCGGATGAACATATGGTGAAACCAAAACTCGTGTACATATCTAATTCGACTGAAATAGGGACCATTTATAAGAAAAATGAATTGCTGCAATTGCGGGAATTCTGTAATCGCCACCATTTAATCTTATTTATGGATGGTGCAAGACTGGGATCCGCTCTTTGTTCTTCGGAAAATGACCTTGAGTTAAGTGACTTACCTGGACTTGTTGATGCATTCTATATTGGCGGAACGAAGAATGGAGCACTTTTAGGTGAAGCATTAGTGATTTGTCGTGATTCCCTTAAGGAAGATTTTAGATATCATATGAAGCAAAAAGGGGCGCTCCTTGCAAAAGGACGACTTTTGGGCATACAGTTTTTGGAACTATTTCAGGATAATTTGTTTTTTGAATTGGCAACACATGCCAATAAGATGGCAGAAATACTAAAGGTTGAAATTCATGGTGCAAATATTTCATTTTTGACCGATTCACCCACCAACCAAATCTTTCCGATTTTACCCAATTCCGTGATCGCTGAACTTGAAAAGAAGTATGGCTTTCACATTTGGGAAAAAGTTGATCAAGATTATTCAGCGATTCGCATCGTAACCTCTTGGGCAACAAAAGAGGAGCAGGTAGCAGCATTTATAGAGGATTTTAAAAAGATAGTAGATAAAAGAATATAAAAAATAGATGACTTTGTTTCATTTGAGACAAAGTCATTTTTTTATTGACTGGATAAAAATAAAATATATAATATAAAATATACAAAAGACTGAGAATTTGGAAAGCCTTTTGTAATGAATGTAAGAGAAAGGAGATGTAAGGTATTGAAACTAGAATTGAATAAAGGGGAGGGGCTTGCGAATATGGAAAATAAAAGCCATGAATTAAGGCGTGGGCTTAGCTCCCGACATATTACCATGATTTCCATCGGTGGAACCATCGGAACAGGTCTTTTTCTAGCATCTGGGAATGTTGTTTCAAAAGCAGGCGCACTTGGCGGTCCTATTGCGTATTTAGTTATTGGAATTTTAGTTTATGTTTTAATGAAAGGACTTGGCGAAATGTCCACCTTCATGCCGATTCCTGGTGCGTACACGACTTATTCCGGTCTGTTTGTTCATCCGGTTTTAGGCTTCATGGTTGGCTGGAATTTATGCATCAACGGCTTTCTCGGTCTTGGAGCTGAAATCGTTGGCGGGGGGATGATTTTAAACCAATTTTTCCCGAGTATTCCTCCCGTTGCATTCTGTATCATGCTTTCCTTATTGATTCTGGGATTAAACATGATCGATGTAAAAACATACGGTGAAGCTGAATACTGGTTTGCCGGTATCAAAGTGATTGCTATTATCATTTTCCTCATTGTTGGAGTTTTAATGATTTTTGGTGTGATTGGAAAACAAGGCTTTATTGGATTATCCAATTTGAACAGCCATTCTATGTTCCCAAATGGATTTTCTGCGGTTATCTTGATGATGACTGGGGTTATATGGTCATATCTGGGCGTGGAAACGGTTGTAACAGCAGCAGGAGAAACCAAAAATCCTCAGAAAAATGTGCCTAAAGCCATTAACACCATTTTCTTTAGGATTTTAATCTTCTACGTTGGTTCGGTTACTGTTATAGGATTAGTTGTTCCTTTTGAAAATGTAAGCGTTTTAAGCAATGGCTATGCGGGACTGTTTGGTTTGGCTGGTATACCAGGTGCAGCTACGATCATGAATATCGTCATTCTGACATCTTTGGCTTCCGCGGCAAACTCTATCGTATATGCACTTAGCAGAACCCTAGTTGCATTATCAAAAGAGGGAAAAGCTCCAAAAGCATTGGCAAAAGTAAATAAACGTGGGATTCCAATGAACGCGGTCCTTCTCACTTTGTTCCTTGGACAGGTTTCGCTAATTACCAACTTCGTTTCACCTGATAAAGTGTTCATTTGGCTCATTTCCATCGCCGGTTTTAATACACTTCTTGGCTGGTTCGGTAGTTTCCTTTCTCACTATCGTTTTAGAAAATGGCTTACTGCACAGGGCGGGTCTGTGGACAAGCTTAAGTTCAAAATGGGTACGTATCCGATTCCAACGATCATCTGCTTATTCGTTTTGGTGGCTATTGCCATTTATACAGCTTATAGCTCTGATACAAGATTCTCATTCTATATCGGTGCACCAATGCTCGTGTTATACTTCATTATCGGAACGATCTTGAATAAAAAAGGAAAACTGCAAGAACCAAACTACAAACCTTTCTTAGACGCTCACATCAATGATAAAGAAATCAATTAAAATTACTTGGTTATCTGAAAATGGTTTGGAGGTAGAAGGATAAAACTCATCAACCAAACTAAAAATTACCCTTCTTAAGTTAAATGCATTAGGTAGACAGACAAATGCCCTTCATATTAATCCATGAAGGGCATTGCTTTCTATATTAACCCAAGACGCTCTAACCCAAACCGAACTCCATCTTCTTCAGCAGATAATGTGACCATATTGGCAGCCTGTTTTACTTCATCGCGGGCTGACCCCATTGCAACTCCCATTCCTACGAGTGATAGCATTTCGATATCATTTAATCCATCCCCGAACGCAATTGCTTCATCTGGAGCTATTCCCAGCTTTTCTAATAATTTCGTTACCCCAACCGCTTTGTTAGATTTTGTTAAATTCACATCACAGGTTCTTGCGCCAGAAGTCCACCTTCTGAAATCCAATTCCGGAATCTTCGATTGATAGGATACCTCATCCTCTAGATCACAATGAAGGAATAATTGATAAATATCTTGATCCTTCCAAAATTGAGGAGGTGTCTGTTCTAGTATCCACGAATCGTTCATGTACGCCTCCACCACAAATGGATGACTCAGGTCTGTAACAGTAAAATGGGTGCCCGCTAAAAAGGTAAGAGGGTGCTGATAATCATGAGACATTAAAAGAACCCTCTCTAAAACCTCTTTATCAATGGCATTCTTGTAGATTTCTTTTCCTTCATGATAGGCATAGGCTCCGTTAAAAAAGACCATGGAATCCACACCCGTGTCATGAACAATGGAATTTGAAAAATAGGGAGCTCTTCCCGTAGCAATAACAACTTTTATATTTTTGTCTCTTAATTGCTGAATGGCGCCCAACGTGGCAGGACTGATTGTTTTTCCATGGGGAAGAATCGTTCCATCAATATCTAAGATGACAACCTTGTAATTCATTTAATACTCTCCTAACAGTGCTAATCTTGTAATCTATAGAACAGTATAACATGTTTTGCTAAAAGTAAAATTTAGGTGACCCAATGCTAAAACCGCAAAATGGAAGATTCCCGATTTCCTTCATTTTCATGGATAAAATACCATTTTTTTGAAAAAATAAAACTAATCTTGTTGAGGAGAGTAGCGATGAAAACCCGAATCCCGACCCCGTTTAAAAATAAAGTGTGCAAGATTAACATATCCCTCATATGTTTTAGGTAAAAGAATAAGTATTGGAAATTTCTTAGAACGCATTGAAGTGATTGTGGCGGTCATCTGGATTATTTCAATTTATTTTAAACTATCGATTTGCTATTATGGTCTTTCACTTGGCTTAGCACAAATTATGAAGTTGAATGATTATCGGATTTTGCTTTTTCCTTTAGCCTTTTTACTAATTCCTTATGCAATCCTTTCTGAGCCGAGTACCGTCCATTACCAAACCTATAATGCTGCAGCTTGGACTCCTTTTTCTTTAACGATCTGTTTTGTTTTGCCAATGCTTCTTTTCGTTACTGCAAGGATAAAGAAAAAACTAATTCCTTCAAGGAAGGGCTAACAAGAATTCCGTGTCGATGTGAGAACGATAAAGGTAGTTTTTCGTTTGGGAGTGGACAAAGGGCCTAAAAATAAGATGAATATTCCTGTGAAATATTTTTCGAAAACCGAAGCAATTAAATGGAAATTAAGGTGGAAATCAGTTAATCTGTAAAAGTATTTTTTTAAAGAGAGCAATTTTCAATAAGGGGGATGGTTGAATGGGGACATCAAAAAATAAACACTCCACGATCGTGGCACTTCTACTCGCAGGAACGTTTATTGCTATTTTAAATCAAACGTTGATGATTACAGCAATTCCTCCGGTAATGGATGAAATGAATGTAACCGCCAATAGTGCACAATGGCTGACAACCGTTTTTATGCTGGTGAACGGAATTATGATTCCCGTCAGCGCATTTTTATTGGAGCGGTTTACAACAAGACAGCTGTTTATATCGGCAATGAGTATTTTTGCTGTCGGTACCTTGGCAGGGGGGATTGCACCCAATTTTGAGATGCTATTGCTCGGGCGAGTTATCCAGTCGATTGGAGCCGGAGTCATGCTGCCCCTTATGCAAACGGTATTTTTAATGATATTTCCTGTCAATCGCCGTGGCTCCGCAATGGGCTTAGTCGGGCTCGTGATTTCCTTTGCACCGGCCATTGGCCCAGCCCTGTCTGGATGGGTAACATCCCATTTTTCCTGGAGAGTTCTGTTTTTTATCATTTTACCAATTGCACTGATTGATATTCTCATTGCCTTTATTGCCTTAAAAAATGTAACCGAGATCTCAAAACCAAAGGTCGACGTAATTTCTATTATCTTTTCTTCGTTTGGTTTTGGGGGACTGCTTTACGGATTTACTGCTGCCGGAAATTACGGATGGACCAACTTGACTACAATCCTATCTCTAGGAATTGGTGTAATTTCATTAGTATTATTTATTTCCAGACAGTTACGCTTAAAGCATCCGATGCTTGAATTTGGGGTGTTTAAGTATTCCATTTTTCCGTTTGCCATCATTATTGGGATGATCAGTTTTATGGGTTTAATTGGGGCTGAGACGATTATCCCGCTGTTTATGCAGAACATGCGCGGATTTTCCGCATTCGAAGCGGGCCTGGCCCTTTTACCTGGGGCTTTGGTTAGTGGATTTAGCGCTCCGATTGTAGGAAGAGTATTTGATAAAATAGGAGCAAGATGGTTAGTGATGATTGGTTTAACGATTATGACAGCTGCTTCGTTTGCTTTTACACGTTTAGGACCATCAACGACGATGACCTATATTACTGTCTTATACGGAATCAGAATGCTTGGTCTTTCGATGGTGATGATGCCGGTCGCGACATCTGCGTTAAATCAGCTCCCAAAACAATTAATTCCTCATGGAGCTGCCATGGATAATACGATGAAAATGATTGCTGCCTCAGTAGGCACCGCGATTCTTGTTACGGTTATGACCACAACAGCAGAAACAGCAAAACAGCGCACGGAGATTTCTCATCCAGATATGTACGGTGCTAACGTGGCCTTTATGGTGATTTCCATCCTTACATTGCTGGGACTCATCCTTTCCTTTTTTATAAAAAAAGACCAACAGTCAGAAGGGGAATTGAAAGGAAAAAGCAAGGTAAGAGTTAAAATGCAGGAATAAAATTAAAATAAAGAAGACATATGCTAGGTGGCACATGTCTTCTTTTATTGTTGTTTTAAGATTGGTTATATGAGTAGTTGATTGGAGCGGAAATCAACAATCAATTTTAACAGGGGCTTACTTTTAAGAGCTAAATTTTAACAGGAGCTTCTTTCGACACCAGAGCTTTTTGCCATGATACATGGGCAATCGCTAGAACCAAAAGTGCTGCCAAGCCAACCCCCGCATAAACCAAAAATCCTGCCGCATACGTACCCGTAAATTGTTTAAGTGTGCCCAAAATAGTAGGAACAAAAAATCCGCCAACCCCGCCGGCAGCCCCAACAGTTCCAGTTATCATCCCAATTTCTTCCTGGAAACGTTGCGGAACTAATTGAAAAACCGCACCATTTCCCATCCCGAGACAAAGCATGCCAATCAATAACAATATGGTGACAATCGTCAAACCAGGAAGCTGGCTAACACCGAACATTGTAAGCGCCACTCCGATAAATAAAAAGAGGAGGAGGCGTACGCCGCCAATTTTATCCGCAATCCATCCACCAATGGGTCGGAAGAAGCTCCCTGCAGCAACACAAAGCGTAACAAAATCCCCGGCTCTTACTTTTGATAAATCATATTGGTCCACAAAAAAGATGCTTAAAAAACTCGATAAACCAACAAATCCCCCGAAGGTGACACTATAAAGCAAACAGAAAAACCATGTATCTTTCTTTTTAAAAACATTGAAGTAATGAACAAGAGGTTTTGCCTGTGGCTGTGATGGAGCATCCTTGGCGATCAAGCTATAAATGATAAAAACTATTAAAAGCGGAATAATTGCTAATCCTATCACATTATGCCAGCCGATTTGGTCTGCAATCCGCGGTCCAAATAAAGTGGCGAATAACGTCCCGCTGTTTCCCGCACCAGCAATCCCCATCGCCAGCCCTTGTAATTGCGGTGGATACCAACGGCTCGCCATCGGAATGGCTGCTGCAAAGCTTGCACCTGCTACACCGAGTAAAATGCCGATCAAAAAAATCTCTGTTAACGATTGCCCAAATAACCAACCCCATACAAGTGGAACCATTGTAACAAGCATCCCGCAGATTGCCGTTTTACGTGGGCCGATGCGATCAGTTAAGATTCCTAGTACAATCCGGAAAAACGAACCGCTTAGAATCGGAACAGCGACAATAAACCCTTTTTGAGAAGGGGAAAGGCCAAAATCCTTTGTAATATAAACTCCAAGAGCCCCCAGTAACACCCAAATCATAAAACTTACATCAAAGTATAAAAATGAAGCGACTAATGACGGTGTATGACCGCTTTTTCTTAAATCTGATAATTTCATCCTTTTACACTCCCCTCGAGAAATATCCTTACCAACCGATACCTGGATTCTTTGAAAACCATACTTTCCCTAGTAAAAACAAAAATGAAATCATGCCAATCTCTTTTTTCATTTCTTTGACCTCCGTTTTTTGGAATTTTTGTCTACTTAAGCGTAGTAGATAGGTTCTGGAATTGTCAGTTTTTGTGTTAAGAAATCTAACACGGTTTTTAATAATGAATTTTCTCTGTTAGAAAATGTAACATGGATGATTTTTTTCGATTGGACTTATGGAATAATGAATGTGTTATTGAACCTGTAAAAACGACCATCTTTAATTATGAGTTGGAGGTTTATGAATGGAGAAGGAAAAACTAGTGCTGGTTGGAAATGGGATGGCGGGTGTGCGTTGTATTGAGGAAATAATCAAGCTGGCACCAGACCGCTTTGAGATTACGATTTTTGGCAGCGAACCACATCTCAACTATAATCGAATTCTTTTGTCCTCTGTACTGCAGGGGCAGGAATCATTAAAAGAGATTACCTTAAATGAACGGGAATGGTATGAAAAACATCAAATACACCTTTTTACAGGGGAAACGGTGAAAAAAATAGATAAAGAGAAACAAATGGTAAAAACCGATCAAAACCGTGAAATTAGCTACGATTCTCTGATTCTAGCCACCGGTTCCGTTCCGTTCCTCCTTCCAATTTCAGGTGCGGATAAGGAAGGAGTGTTTACATTTCGGACTATTGAAGATTGCAAGAGAATAATCGAAGCATCAAAGCGCTATCAAACAGCAGCCGTCATCGGTGGAGGGGTATTAGGCTTAGAGGCAGCGAGCGGACTGCTCAACCTTGGAATGAATGTACAGATAGTCCATAATGGGAGCTTCCTCATGGAAAGGCAGCTCGATCAAACAGCATCCAAAATGCTGCAAAATAAATTGGAAAAACAAGGGATGAAGTTTCTTTTTGAAAAAGAAACAAAAGAAATCATCGGGAACAGCCGAGTAGAGGGGCTCCGTTTTAAAGATGGAACTGACGTTGAAACCGATTTGGTTGTGATGGCAGTAGGGGTGAAACCAAATGTTCAATTAGCTAAAGATAGTGGAATCGCTACAAACCGGGCGATTCTGGTCAATGATTATATGGAAACAAGTACACCGAATATTTATGCTGTTGGAGAATGTGTGGAACACCGCAGGATAGTTTATGGATTGGTGAAACCTTTGTATGAACAAGGGAAAATATTGGCGAAACGGATCTGCGGACAGGCTACGATAGGGTATGAAGGGTCGATCTTATCCACCCAATTAAAAATATCAGATGTGGAGGTATTCTCTGTCGGTAAGTTTTCCGAAACAGGGGAATCAAAGTCTATTAGTCTCTATGATGGACCGGCAGGGGTTTATAAGAAACTTGTTTTTCAAGATCAAAAGATGATTGGTGCCGTGTTATGTGGAGATATAAACGACCAAACGAGATTGCTGGAAATGATTTTAAATCAAAAGGTTGTGCCCAATGGGGAAGAGTTGACACTTCTTCAATCTGCTAATCGACAGGAAAATACGGTTGCTTTAATGCCTGGCCATACCATGATCTGCAATTGTAACGGGGTCACGAAAGGGGCCATTATCGATGCGGTTCAAAAAAACGGATTAACGAACGTCGACGAAATAAAAAAATACACCAAGGCGTCAGGTTCCTGCGGTGGCTGTAAGCCGTTAGTTGCAAAGCTTCTTTCCTATATTAAGAGCGATGAATTTGAAGAAAAGCTGGTCGAAGAGCCCTCCATGTGTGACTGTACTTCGTTGACTGAAGAGGAAGTTGTTCGAGAAATGCAGGTTCAAGGTCTGTCCTCTTTACAGGAAGTGATGGATGAACTGGATTGGAAGAACAGGGCTGGTTGTGCAACCTGCCGACCTGCCATTCACTATTATTTAACCATGATTGATCCAGAATATGAGAATAAAAATAGTAATCTGTTTGATTATGAAGGGATGAATGTGATTCTTCAAGTGAATAAATTCACATGTAACTGTGAAAAAAGATCCTCACTTG
Organism: Neobacillus sp. GCM10027624; assembly: GCF_042675345.1. Classification (NCBI taxonomy): domain Bacteria; kingdom Bacillati; phylum Bacillota; class Bacilli; order Caryophanales; family Bacillaceae; genus Neobacillus; species Neobacillus sp. GCM10027624. The sequence goes on along the minus strand of NZ_JBHTHD010000002.1, from coordinate 821,588 downwards.
AATTGACAAATGATTTGGAAAAGAGATTTGAATTCCTCCTAACACCTTCTAAGGTAAAAATCTTTGTTTCTGCTTGTATTCATAATGGACCCGATTCAACTATAAATGATCTAGTCGTCATCGGGATGGATAGAGGATGGGAAATCTATGTCCGTGGTTTGAGTGGAGGCAATGCACGTATCGGCGAGTTGTTATGCATTGTGGAAACCAATTTACAAGCAATAGAAATGATCTCCAGTTGTATTCAATATTATCGTGAGAGTGCCAATTACATGGAGCAGATGGGGAAATGGATGGAACGAGCGGGGCTTATTCATGTGAGAGAAGTTTTGTTTGACGACGAACATCGCCAGCAATTGTTAGAGCGTTTAAATGAAGATGCGTTCATAAGGAAGGCAGTTTTATAAAGAAGTTTGTAGAAAAAAGAAAGGGTGAGGGGTCATGACAGAACTTTTATTAAAATATTTCCGGACGAAACAACAAAAAGTCCAATCAGAAAAACTATTTGAAACGCAATGTCCCTACTGCAGTATGCAATGTAAGATGACCTTAGTTGAACAATCCATTGTTTCAAGAAAAAAATATCTGACGCTTGGAAAAGAAAACCCCACCTCTGAAGGGCGTTTATGTATTAAAGGCATGAATGCCCATCAACATGCGTTTAGCAGGGAGCGATTGAAGCATCCTATGTTAAAGGTGAATGGAGAATTTGTCCGCATCTCTTGGGAGGAAGCGTTACATCACATTAAGGAAAACTTTACACGGATCCAAAAGGAAGACGGACAAAATGCCTTAGCTGTTTATGGAAGCGCATCGATTACCAATGAAGAGGCGTATTTGCTGGGGAAATTTGCCCGCGTAGCATTAAAAACGAAATATATCGATTATAATGGCCGCCTATGTATGTCAGCAGCTGCTTCTGCTGCAACTCAAACCTTTGGAATGGACAGAGGGTTTACCAACAGCTTGTCGGAAGTTCCTTTTACCCGCTGCATCATTCTAGCGGGCACGAATATCGCCGAATGCCAGCCGACGATTATGCCGTATTTTGAAAAAGCGAAAGAGAATGGTGCCTACATTATTGCAATTGATCCACGGGAAACAGCTACAACCAACTTGGCAGACCTTCATTTAAAACTAAAACCGGGTACGGACGCAGCACTAGCAAATGGATTATTAAAGGTAATCATCGAAGAAAACTATGTTGATAAAACATTTGTCAAAGAACGGGCCACAGGGTATGAAAGAGTGAAAGACCATGTCTTGTCTCTAAACTTAGAAGAAATTGAAGAAATAACAGGGGTGCAGCACGAAAAAATTCGACAAGCGGCAGTCATGTTTGGCAAAGAAGCATCTGGAATGATTTTTACGGCAAGAGGGGTAGAACAGCAAACAGATGGAGCGATGGCTGTCCGTAATTTACTGAATATTCTTATTTCTACCGGAAAAATTGGAAAACCCAATTCCGGTTACGCTGCGATTACTGGGCAGGGTAATGGTCAAGGTGCAAGAGAACATGGACAGAAAGCAGACCAGCTCCCTGGGTATCGCTCGATTGAAAACGAGGAACATCGGGCCTATATTGCTAGTGTGTGGGGGATCAACAAGGATGAATTGCCGAGAAAAGGAGTTTCTGCCTATGAAATGATGGAAAAAATCCATGAAGGTGAAATCACTGGGCTTTTTTTAATGTGCTCCAATCCGCTTGTCTCCAATCCAAACGCCGATTTTGTGAAAGAAGCGATTGAAAAATTAAAATTCTTTGTAGCGGTCGATTTGTTTTTTTCAGAGACTGCGAGATTAGCAGATTTAATCTTACCAACCTCATCGTATTTAGAGGATGAAGGAACAATGACGAATGTAGAGGGGCGGGTGACCTTAAGGGAAGCAAGCTATCCATGTCCGGGTGAAGTAAAACACGACTGGCAAATAATATGTGAAATTGCCAAGGTGTTAGGTAAGGGCAGGTATTTTTCATTTTCGTCCGCAGAAGAAATATTTAATGAATTAAGAATCGCCAGCCGCGGTGGAATCGCGGATTATTACGGGATCACATATGAACGGATTAGAAAAGAAGGAGGCATTCTTTGGCCATGTCCAGACAATGAACATAAAGGGACAATGTTGCTGTTTGAAAGCTCTTTTGCTCATGAAGATGGCAAGGCAGCTATGGTGGTTGTGCCAAACGACCCTGTTATTCAGAAGGAAAAGATAAACGATGAGTTTCCTCTGTATTTTACAACTGGCCGCGTCATGTCTCATTACTTAACCGGTGTCCAAACGAGAAAAAGTGCCGGCTTAGCAGCTAGAAATGTAGAGGCATTCATGGAAATTCATCCAGTCACAGCAAAAAGGTACCGTATTTCGGATCAGTCCATAGTGAAAATTGAATCGAGAAGGGGAAGTATTATGGTCCGAAGCAAATGGTCAGAATCGATTCGTCATGATACGGTCTTCGTTCCGTTTCATTGGGCAGATTCGCAAAATGTCAATCTCCTTGTTTCCGATGAACTAGATCCTGACTGCAAAATGCCAGGGTTCAAAGTGAGTGCCGTTAGAGTGAGTCCGATTGTAGATTTTCTGGTCAATTAAATAAACGTGAACGATGCCTGGGCATAGTGACCCAGGTTTTTTGTTGTAAATAATATTTTGAAAAAATTCTTAAAATTAAATGTTAGGAAACCTTACACGTTAAGTCATATTTTGATTGCGCTGTGTTATAGTTTGTGAAGAAACTTTCAAAGGGAGGAATATCCAGTGGAAAAGAAAAAGTTGATTCTCATTGGGAATGGTATGGCTGGAGTCAGAGCCATTGAAGAAATTTTAAAACTTTCAAAGGAAGCTTTTGAGGTTACTATTTTTGGGAGCGAACCGCATCCCAACTACAATAGAATTCTCCTTTCAAAGGTATTGCAAGGGGACACAGACGTGAAGGATATTACGTTAAATGACTGGTACTGGTATCGAGAGAACAATATTCAACTATTTACTGGTGAGACCGTAAGTCAAATTGATTCAGCGAAAAAAGTTGTGGTAACGGACTTAGGGCGAGTGGAACCTTATGATGAGTTGATTTTAGCAACTGGATCAATGCCCTTCATCCTTCCAATACCGGGGGTGGAGAAAGAAGGAGTTACGGCTTTTCGCGATATCAAGGACACTGAAGTGATGCTTGAAGCCTCAAAAAAATATAAAAAAGCGGCTGTGATTGGGGGAGGCTTATTAGGAATTGAAGCGGCAAGGGGGCTATTAAACTTAGGAATGGAAGTTTATGTCATCCATCTTGCCCCGTACTTGATGGAACGCCAACTCGATTCGACGGCAGGCAAACTATTACAAGCAGAACTAGAAAAACAAGGAATGAAGTTTTTACTCGAAAAACAAACCCAAGAGATTTTTGGGAATGAGCGAGTTGAAGGTTTAAGGTTTAGTGACGGAACAGAACTCGAAGCCGATTTGGTTGTTATGGCTGTTGGAATTAAGCCAAATACTGGGTTGGCAAGGGAAAGCGGTCTAGGTGTCAATCGAGGAATTGTAGTGAATGACTATCTGCAAACCAATATTCCTCATGTATATGCAGTGGGCGAATGTGCTGAGCATAATGGAATGGTTTATGGTCTAGTAGCTCCATTGTATGAACAAGGAAAAGTATTAGCGAAATCCGTCTGTGGCGTTGAAACGAATCCATATAAAGGCTCCGTTTTATCCACTCAGTTGAAGGTTTCGGGGGTAGAAGTATTTTCTGCCGGGGACTTCATCGAGGGAGAAGGAAAAAAAGCAATCAAAGTCTTCGATGAACAGGACAATATTTACAAGAAAATTGTATTGAGCGGAGATCAAATAGTTGGTGCTGTATTGTTTGGTGATAGCAGCGAAGGGAATCGGTTGTTTTCGATGATTCAAAAGAAAGCGGATATTGCCGACACGGAAAAGGTTTCGATTTTACAACCATTGCATGAGGCAGCAGGCAGCAGTCTAGTCACCGTTATGAGCGATGATGAAATGATTTGCGGTTGTAACGGGGTAACAAAAGGAACGATTGTTCAAGCGATACAGCAGCAAGGCTGCACATCGGTGGATGCAATCAAAGCGTGTACGAGTGCTTCTAGATCCTGCGGGGGTTGTAAACCGCTTGTAGCTGATCTCTTGCAGCACACACTCGGTTCCGCTTTTGTGGAAACAGCTCAAAAAGAAGCCATCTGCGCCTGTACCACTTTATCAAGAGATGAAGTGGTGGATGAAATCAGGGCTAAGGGGCTGTCAACGATTAAGGAAGTCATGTATGTACTTGGCTGGAGTACGGAGGAAGGATGTTCCAAATGCCGCCCAGCATTAAACTACTATTTAGGTATGGTACATCCAACTGAACATATGGACGAAAGAGAATCACGATTTGTCAATGAACGGATGCATGCCAATATTCAAAAAGACGGTACCTACTCTGTTGTACCACGTATGTATGGCGGTGTTACGAATTCAACCGACTTACGACGTATTGCCGATGTTGTCGATAAATATGAAATTCCATTAGTTAAATTAACCGGCGGCCAGCGAATCGATTTATTGGGCGTCAAAAAAGAAGATTTACCAAAGGTTTGGCAGGATCTAGATATGCCATCCGGGTTTGCTTACGGTAAATCACTGCGAACAGTAAAGACTTGTGTCGGAGAACAATTTTGCCGGTTTGGTACCCAGGATTCAATGGGGCTTGGTATGGTCTTGGAAAAGAAATTTGAAGGTTTGCAAACGCCTCATAAAGTAAAAATGGCAGTTTCAGCTTGTCCAAGAAGCTGTGCAGAGTCCGGGTTCAAGGATATTGGGTTTATTGGAATTGATGGCGGCTGGGAAATTTACGTCGGCGGAAACGGTGGGACCCATGTCCGCGGAGGGGATTTATTATACAAGGTCAAATCCGATGAAGAAGCCATCGAGATTACGGGTGCCTATTTGCAATATTACCGTGAAACAGCAAACTATTTGGAACGTACCTCGGCTTGGATTGAACGTGTTGGTCTAACACAGATCCACTCTGTCCTGGATGATATGGATAAGCGGAAAGAATTAAATTCTCGGATGGAAGAAGCACTGTCTGTCATACATGATCCATGGAAGGAAATTACAGAGGATGAAGAAGTTAAGAAACAATTGTTTGAAAGTTTAGTGAGGTCTTAAGGTTGATAAGATAAAGGAGGAATTTGTAAATGGCGAGTAAAAGCGTGACAAAAATATTAATAGGTTCCATTCATGAGCTGAAAGCGCGAATTGGAAAAACGGTTAGTATTGGAGAAAAGGAAGTGGCTGTATTTAAATTATCCACTGGAACCGTTCGAGCGGTAGAAAACCGTTGTCCCCATAAAGGTGGTGTATTAAGTGAGGGAATGGTAAGCGGCGAATTTGTTTTTTGCCCCATGCACGATTGGAAAATCTGTTTGGATGACGGTGTGGTACAAAAGCCTGATAGAGGCTGTGTGAAAACCTATCAAACATTGATGGAGGGAGATCAAGTGTATCTTTTAGTTGAAGACTAATAGTAGAAACTGTCTTTTAACCAGTGGTTGAAAGGCAGTTTTTCCTAAAAAATAATGCTGATCATTGTATGCAAGTTTGTAAGAGTTATGGCTGGTAAGAAGGGATGCGGAAAAATGAAACAAAAAAAGGGAAAAGTGTATCTTGTTGGTTCAGGTCCTGGAGATCCAGATTTAATTACTGTAAAAGCGACAAAATGTCTTCAACAGGCAGATGTTATCTTATATGACAGATTGGTGAATCCAGTGCTTCTTGATTATGGAAGACACGATGCAGAATTGATTTTTTGCGGAAAAGAGCCAGGAAACCATTGTGTCTCTCAGGAGGCTATACATGAAATATTGGTGAAAAAAGCGATGGGAGGGAAAACCATTGTTCGATTAAAAGGCGGTGACCCATTTATTTTTGGCCGCGGCGGTGAAGAAGCAATGATACTTGCGGAATATGGAATTGAGTTTGAAGTGGTTCCCGGTATTACATCTGGAATAGCGGCCCCTGCTTATGCTGGAATACCAGTTACATATCGAGATATAAGCCAAACGTTTGCCGTGGTAACAGGGCACTGTGTTAACGGGAAGCCAAGGAACATTCGCTGGGACTATTTATCCCACGGTGTCGATACTCTGGCAGTCTATATGGGAATCAAGAATCTTCCATATATATGCAGACAATTAAAATTATGCGGCAAGGATCCGAACACTCCTGTAGCTGTAATCCAACAAGGAACAACAAGTGAACAACGAACGGTGCTTGGAACCCTTGAAACCATTGTAAATATAGTAGAAGAGGATCGAATTACCAATCCTGCAATGATTCTTATTGGTGAGGTTGTCAACCTGTCCAAGAAATTAGCTTGGTTTACGGAAAAAATAGATGAAAAAACTTGCCTGCATGCTAAATAAATAAGGAGCAAAGTACCCATCAGGAGTGGCTGGAAGGACAAAATTCTTCAAAAGAACAGGAAAGTTGTACTTCTGAAGCCTCTTCAAGAACAAATTTTATCAAATAATCATTTAAACCATCCTTTCAAAGACATAACAGTACCTTCTCAATGAAAGTAAGTATGAAAATTCTTAACAATAAACGCGGACTAGGGTATAATAATTTTCATTACTTAATTAGGAAGGTTTTAAAACATCATGAACTCAAATTTCAAAGAACAAATTGAACAATTTAAACTGCGGAATCAAAACCGCGGGCGTTTACTTGTCAGCTGTCCCGACCAACCGGGAATTGTATCAGCGATTTCTCAATTCTTATTTTCTCATAATGCCAATATCATTGAGTCCAGTCAGTACTCAACCAATCCTGAGGGTGGAGTATTTTTCATCCGGATTGAGTTCGAGTGTCCCTTTTTAAAAGAAAAAGCAAACGAAATGAAAGAACAGTTCACAGAAATTGCTGATAAGTTTTCAATGGAATGGACGTTAACACCAGTTTTTAAGGTGAAAAAAGCAGCTATTTTTGTTTCAAAAGAATTGCATTGTCTTTTGGAGCTGTTATGGGAGTGGCAAAGCGGAGATTTGATGGCCGATATAGCTCTAGTCATTAGTAACCATGAAGCAGCTAGGGATGTTGTCGAAGGGCTTAATATCCCATTCTATTATATTCCAGCTAATAAAGATATCCGTGAACAAGTAGAAAAAGAGCAGTTGCAGCTTCTTAAAGAACATGATGTGGATTTAATTGTTCTTGCGCGTTACATGCAAATTTTGACACCGAATTTTGTAGCAGCAAACCCGCATAAAATTATTAACATCCACCATTCATTCTTACCTGCCTTTATTGGGGCAAGACCGTATGAACGGGCATATGGCCGCGGCGTTAAATTGATTGGAGCTACATCACACTATGTAACGAATGATTTGGACGAAGGACCTATTATCGAACAAGATATAGCAAGAGTCGATCACCGTGACAATGTTGAATCCCTAAAGAAAATCGGCCGCACAATTGAACGAAGTGTATTGGCCCGCGCTGTAAAATGGCATCTGGAAGACCGAATTATTGTACATCAAAATAAAACAATTGTTTTCTAAAACATTAACTCCCCAGGCCATTCGGTTTGGGGAGTTGTTTTTACCAGAAAAAAATCTAGTTTGAAAGGTCTGTCCTCTTCTGATTCTCCCTTTTTTTCAAAAAAAATATTTTATCCACGATAATAATGCAGTATGATAGATAAAGTTATAGGCAATTTCGTCTTCAATATTCAGTCTTTTTAGATAACTTAAAATTTAAAAAAGGAATCTGGGATATTATGAAATTTAAAACAAAGCTTTATACGGGCACTGGGTCATTATTGCTGTTATTTTTTATCATTGCGTTAGTTTTAATGAACATGCTCCAACAAACAACCGTAAATTTAAACCTGGTAGTGAATGATTTAAATGAAAGAATCGAAATGGCTTCCGATATTAAATTTGAAACAACTAGGATCGGTTTAGAGCTTAGTTCCGCATTAACCGATCATCATAAGGAAATGAATAATGCCGCAAAGAATGATTGGGAGGATTCACAAACCACTTTAACCACAGCGCTGGATGCACTTAAAAAAAGGGACACCGAAAAGAAAGCGCAAGAGCTGATGGAAAAGTTGAAAACATTGCATGATACCTACAATAATATGGGGCAGCAAGCTTTGATTGAAAAAAAATTAAATAAAGATATTGAAATTCCAGATTCTTTTTGGAAGGATTCAGAACTGCTTCGGCAAAGAATGATGCAAATTGCCGATCTTCTTTATCGTTTGCAATCACAAAAGTTGAAGGATGAACTGATCGGGTCTAAAGATACATATAATTGGGCAGTCACCGTGATTTACAGCTACCTTGCCATTGCCTTGGTTATTGGTATTGGTTTTACTTTTTGGATTATTAGAAGCATTACTAAAAACTTGAATAAAATCACCGATGTAATGAAAAGGGCAACCACGAGCAGCTTTGATTCTTTACCACGAATTGATCTTTCTGCTAGGGGTGAGTTAGGGGAAATTGCCGTTGCTTTTAATAAAATGGCAAATGAACTGGAGAAGCATAGTAAGCTTGAAAAACAATTTTTACAAGAAGCAGAAGAGCAAAGTTGGTTAAATACAAAAATTGCCGAAATCGCGACGATTTACCCCGAAATTGAAAATGTGGCGATGTTAGCAGAGCTATTAATAACGAAGCTTGTTCCTATGGTAGATGCGAGTTTTGGGGTTTTTTATATAAAAGAAGTGGAAGAAGATCAATATTATTTAAAAAAGATCTCAAGCTATGCCTCCTTAGATAAGAATAAAGATTATATGCGTTTTCGTTTTGGAGAAGGGCTGGTCGGACAATGTGCACTTGAAAAGCGTCCGATTCTGTTAAGTCATGTCCCGGACAATTATATAAGAATGGGTTCTGGAACAGGAGAAGCTTCACCGAAAAATATTATTATATTGCCGGTCCAGTTTGAAAATCATGTACTAGCGGTCATTGAAATTGCTTCCTTCACGTCTTTTAGTCCGTTGCAGGTAAAACTGCTCGAAGCAGTCAATAATAATATCGGCATCAAGATTAATAGTATTGTGAACCATATGAAGGTTGAAAAACTTTTGCAGGAATCGCAGGCACTTACCGAGGAACTTCAAGCCCAATCAGAGGAACTGCAGCTACAGCAAGAAGAGTTACGGACAACGAACGAAAAACTCGAAGAGCAGTATGAAGCTTCTGAACAAAAAAATGTTGAAATCGAAAAGGTTCGGGAGGAGCTTGAAGAGAAAGCGCAGCAACTAGAGCTTAGCTCTCAATATAAATCTGAGTTTCTAGCAAATATGTCGCATGAGTTAAGGACACCACTGAATAGTTTGCTCATTTTAGCGCAAATTCTCTCTGAGAATGGGCAGGGAAATCTTACAGCTAAACAACAAGAGTATATTCGGACCATCTACTCGTCTGGAAACGATTTACTTCATTTAATAAATGAGATTCTGGATTTAGCAAAGGTAGAGTCAGGTAAATTAGATATTAACCTAACAGAGGTTGAATTGCAGGAATTAGAGAAATTTATTCATCGCCAATTTTCTCCTGTCGCGATTCAAACAAATGTTGGCTTCACAATAGAATTAGAAGAAGGATTATCAGAGACGTTCTTGACAGATGAGCAGCGTTTGCAGCAAATTCTGAAGAATTTACTTTCCAATGCCTTTAAATTCACGGAGATCGGCAGTGTAACCTTACGAGTAAAAAAGGTAATAAAAAATGTCAGCGGTCCGCTAACCAATGGAAAAACACAAAGGAAAGCGATGCTTGCTTTCTCCGTTATCGATACTGGTATCGGCATTGAGGAAGACAAACAAACCTCGATATTTGATGCCTTTATTCAAGAAGACGGAACGACCAGTCGTCAATATGGCGGTACCGGCTTAGGACTTTCGATTAGCCGGGAGATTGCCCATTTGCTAGGCGGATTTATTGAAGTATCAAGTAAAAAAGGAAAAGGGAGCACTTTTACGTTATTTTTACCATACAGTCAAAAAACAGTGGCTGAAAATACGGCAATGGATGAAGCAGCCGTAACGCTTTATGAGGATGAAACATTAGAAACTGCAGAGATTCAACCAAAGCGGTTTGAGAATTCAATCTTAATTAACAAGAAAATTCTTATAGTGGATGATGATATACGCAATGTTTATGCCCTTACCATTGCTCTTGAGGAGAATGGGATGGAAGTAATTGTAGCAGAAAACGGCCGGGAAGGAATTGAGGTATTAAAAAACAACCCGGATACCGATCTGATTTTACTAGACATTATGATGCCGGAGATGGACGGGTTTGAAGCCATGCGTAAAATTCGGCAAACCTCAGAATTTAAAACCTTACCAATCATTGCCCTTACAGCAAAAGCGATGAAGCGGAGCAGAGAGGAATGTTTAGAGGCAGGGGCTACGGATTATATTAGTAAGCCACTTAACTTAGACCAACTTTTCTCGTTAATGCAGGTTTGGCTGTATCAATAGAAGGGATTGAAATAATACTATGAAAAATCCTCCAATTCTGCAATCAGAAGAGATTGAAAATATTGAAATTGAATTACTGCTTGAGGCTGTTTTTCGCTATTATGGGTACGATTTTAGAAATTATGCTTTACCTTTTGTCCAAAGGAGAATTAGCCATCGTGTTCGCAAGGAGAATCTATCAAGTATTTCAGCTCTCCAGGAAAAAGTCCTTCGTGACTCTGGGACGATGTTGAGCTTACTTTCGGACTTTTCGATCAATGTGACGGAGATGTTTCGCGATCCCACATTTTTTAAGTCTTTTCGAACAAAAATTATCCCGATTATAAAAGATTATCCCGAAATACGAATTTGGCATGTTGGCTGTTCTTCAGGAGAAGAGGTTTATTCGATGGCGATTCTTTTGCATGAAGAAGGGATTTATGAAAAAACGAAAATTTACGCAACTGACATAAACCATCTGATTCTTGAAAAAGCAAAACAGGGAACCTTTCCATTAGATGTGATGAAGCTCTATACCAAAAATTATCTGGAGGCGGGCGGAAAGAGGGCATTTTCAGAATATTACAAGGCTATTAGCGATAAGGTTTTTTTCCATGCTTTTCTTAGAAAGAATGTCTTATTTGCCCAGCATAATCTAGTAACCGACCAATCGTTTAACGAGTTTGATATTATTATCTGTCGGAATGTGTTCATCTATTTTAATAAAGCTCTGCAAAATGAGGTCCATAAATTATTATATAACAGCTTAAGCCATTCAGGCTTTCTCGGGCTGGGAAAAAGAGAGGGGATAAAGTTTACGAGTTATGAAAACTGTTACGAAGAATTCGACGGATCAGAAAGACTATTCCGAAAAAACAAGTAGTTACCCAACAAATAAAGTGAACATTTTAATGGTAGACGATCATCCAGAAAATCTTTTAGCGTTGGAAGCTGTCCTGAATTCTCCCAATTATAATTTGGTAAGTGCTAACTCGGGAAAAGAAGCGTTAATTTGTATGCTAAAGCAGGATTTCGCGGTTATATTACTAGACGTACAAATGCCAGGACTAAACGGTTTTGAAACGGCTAAGCTTATTAAAGCCAGAGAAAAAACGAGACATATTCCCATAATATTTATTACAGCAATAAGTCAAGAAAAGGAGCATGTTCATCAAGGGTATGCCGCAGGGGCAATAGATTATGTTTTTAAACCATTTCATCCTGATACATTAAAACGGAAAATCGAACAATTCGTAAAAATTCATCAAAAACATGAAGAAAACATTCTTCAAACGAATCGCGAGCGGACAAATGAGCTGAAGGAAATCAATCGAAAATTAGATCGAACCACGTTAAATCTACGCCGGACTGAGGCACTATCGAAAGTAATTGGAGAAACCATTGTCGATACGATTGTTACTTTCGATGAACAAGGTTCTGTTTTATCCGTGAATCCTGCTATAAAAAAAATGTTTGGTTATACGGCTGATGATATCATAGGGAAAAACGTTGCTGTACTATTTCATAAGTTAGATGACGACCATGTCCGGATACCTTTTTTAACTACTATAAAACAATCAGTCGGTAGAGTGATAGAATCTGTAGGGATTAGGAAAGACCGGAGCCACTTTCATGCGGATATTCTCATTGGTGAAACATCCGTTGAAAATCACCAGATCTTTGTATGTACGGTTCGTGATGTAACAGAAAGAAAGCAGATTGAGGAAGTTAAAAGATTGAAGCTCAATAATATGGAATATATCGTCGAAAAACGAACAGAGGAACTAATCAAGGCAAACGAAAAACTTCAATCCGAGATTGAGGAACGGAAAAAAATTGCTGAGCATTTATTCCATTCACAAGAAAGATTTCGAAAAATCTTTGCGGCTAGTCCATGTTTGATGGCGATTTTCTCCAAAAGAGATTTAATGATTATTGAGGTAAATACTAGCTGGTTAAGTTATACAGGTTATTCCCTTGAAGAGCTTAAACAACAAAAAATAAATTTGAACAATTTTATTGAGGAAGCAACGGGGAACCCAATTCAGATTGATCAAAAGATTCGCAATAAGAAAATAAATTATCGGACGAAAACCGGCGATCTACGCGATGGATTATTATCAACTGAAATGATAGATGTGTACCCTGAGCCATGTATTTTGATTGTATTGAACGATATTTCTGAAAGGGTACTACTGGAAAAAGAGATGTCCCGATTAGATCGATTAAATTTAATTGGGGAGATGGCTGCCGGGATTGCCCATGAAATTCGGAATCCGATGACGACGGTCCAAGGATTTTTACAAATATCAAGGAATAACAAAGACCCCTTAGCAACGGATATTATCGATATCATGTTAGAAGAATTAACGAGGGCCAATTCCATTATTACGGAATTTCTTAACCTAGCGAAAAATAAGGTTAGTGTAAAGAAAAAACAAAGTTTGAATGCGATTTTAAAAGCTATTTTTCCACTCATTCAAGCGGAAGCTATGCGTTCTAGTAAACAGGTAAAACTGGATTTACATGATTGTCCAGATATTTTCCTCGATCAGAAAGAAATTCGCCAGCTGATCTTAAATATTTCATTAAATGGATTTGATGCGATGTCATCAAATGGGGAGCTTACGATAAAAACCTATACCGATCAACAGTCCGTTTTTTTGGAAATAAAGGATCAAGGTCATGGAATCAACCCGGAAGTATTACAAAAATTAGGGACACCTTTCTTTACTACAAAGGAAAAGGGAACAGGCCTGGGTTTAGCCATCTGTTATAGTGTAGCCAAACGCCACCATGCTGAAATTGATATTAAAACCGGTAAACAAGGAACTACGTTCTCGATTCGTTTTCAATTAAATTCCTTTTAAACTACCCATAGTTTTTAAAACAGAAAAGAGGGAAGGATTTTGTGTTTAAAAAAGGAAAAGTAGTTATTCTTACGATCGTTATAATTTCCGTCATCCTAATTGGATTAATCTATAAATCATATAATAAACCGAAAGTGGTTGTAGTGTTAAAAAATTTAGACACACAATATTTTGAAATTGTGAAATCGGGTGTCGAACAAGGATTTAAAGACTTTGGTATTAATGGTGAAGTAGTCGGACCAGATAAGGAATCAGCTGAAGAACAGGCCCGGATATTAAAGAAACTCTATCAAGAAAAACCTGATGTTTTAATTGTCTCGCCAATTAGTTCTTCTATTATTCCGATATTGGATAAGTTTACAAAAGAAAAGCACATTCCTGTTCTATTGATGGATCAAAATAATCCATGGCCGAATAAAACGGCATATGTTGGTGCTGATAACGTTGATTTAGGCAAGAAGGCAGGCTCATTATTGAGCTCTGAGCTGCATCCTGGCAATAAGGTAGCGATTATCGCTGGGAATCTATCAGTTCCAGTTTTTAAAGATAGGATAATGGGGGCTAAAATTGCCTTAAAAAATTCAGGGATGATTGTCGCAGAGGAAAAAGTGGGCGTTCCAGATGATTTAAAGATGGTAAGAAAAGAAGTGAATCAGATTTTGATAGAAAATCCTAATCTTCAAGGATTCATTGCTACACATGATAATCTTGCTTATCGGATTATAAAGGTATTGAAGGAAGAGGACCGGGTAATGCCGGTGATTGGAGCAGATGGAATTCCTGATATGGTGAAATATATTGAGGATGGAACCATATCGGCAACAGTTGCTCAAAACCCCTTTGATATGGGACATTTAGCGGTTGAAACAGCCCTAAAAGTCATAAAGGGGGAAAATGTAAAGAAAATCGTTGATACGGGTGTCGATATCGTCATTCAAGAAAATGCGCAGGAAAGATTAGACTTCTATAAAAAAATGGTTCGATTTGGTACGAATTAGACGTGGGCGAGAAAAGAATCGTGGAACAATATACTGTCAAAATTAGGGTGCTGTATGGCACCTTTTTATTTTGAGCATGATAAAAAATCTGCTAACATATGTAAGAAAGCCCATTTATTTAGGGATGCGTAATAATGAAATGAGCGGGTATAAATTTACGAACTGAACTGAAGGGAGGAATGATGGATCATATGGCAGATTATTCATTAAATAATCCAGAGGGGATTTCCCGATCTAAAAGAGTATGGATGGCAATTGTGCTTGGTTCGCTAGCCGCATTTGGCCCATTATCGATAGATATGTATTTACCTGCACTACCTAATATTGCAAAGGATTTTCAATCAAATCCCTCTGTTGTACAGCTTAGCTTAAGCTTTTTCGTGATTGGTCTAGCTTCCGGGCAGCTGTTCGCAGGACCAATAAGTGATATAAGTGGACGGCGTAAACCCCTTTTAATTGGATTAATTACGTATTTTATCGCTTCCCTTTTATGTGTATTTAGCCCATCGATTTGGGGATTAATTATCTTGCGGCTTATCCAGGGCTTGGCGGGCTCTGCTGGAATTGTGATTTCAAGAGCAATTGTCCGTGATTTATACACCGGAAGCGAATTAACAAAGTTTTTCGCGCTCCTTGCGTTGGTAAACGGCCTTGCTCCAATTCTGGCTCCAGTGGCGGGGGCGCAATTGCTAAAATTCGTTCCATGGCAGGGAGTATTTATTGTTTTAAGTGTAATCGGTATCGTAATGTTTTTTGTTGTTCTTTTTGGGTTGCCTGAAACTCTTCAGGAGGAAAAGCGCTCTTCCGGCGGTGTAAAAAACACGTATCACACCTTTCTTAAACTTATTTTAGATCGCCGTTTTATGGGCTATGCTTTAGCGCAGGGTTTGGTTTTTGCTGCTATGTTTGCTTATATTTCGGGATCTCCTTTTGTAGTGCAAAATATTTATGGTGCATCACCGCAAATGTTTAGTTTGATTTTTGCAATTAATGCGATAGGCATCATGATTAATAGTCAGACGGCCGGGAGATTGGCAGGACGAATTCATGAATCGAAACTGCTGGCTTTTGGTTTGGGTACATCTTCGATAGGGGGAATCGTTTTACTCCTCTTATTACTTGCGCATGCAAAATTAATATTCATTCTGATTCCTTTATTTTTTGTAGTATCAAGTGTGGGAATGGTAAGTACAGCAGGATTTTCACTTGCGATGCAAACCCAAGGAAACAATGCCGGGAGTGCATCTGCATTACTCGGAGTCACATCCTTAGCCTTCGGTGGAATCGTTGCTCCTCTAGTTGGAATTGGCGGAGGAAATACAGCAATTCCGATGGGAATAGTCATCGTCATAGCAGGATGCGGAGCAGTGCTCGCTTATCTATTACTAGTCCAAAGAAAACAGGGAAAAACCGATAACCTTTCCATGTAATCCGTGGAACATAGTGTGAAACAAGAAAATTCGGGTGGTGCCTGTCACCACCCGAATTTTGTCGATTTATTTTTAAACATCATGATCTAAATCATTTTTATTTTTAAGATATAGGTGTATTGTTTTTGTGTATTGATTAAATACTTAAGTTTGTAGGAGGATGGTATTGATGGAACAGCGGGTAAGGTATAATGAGCTTGCACCGGAAGGACTTAAAATTATGCTGGAAATGGAGAAGTATCTACATACAACGGATATCGATCCAAAATTAATGGAGCTTGTTAAAATCCGTGCTTCTCAAATTAACGGATGCGCCTATTGTCTTAATATGCATACAGTTGATGCGCGAAAAATCGGGGAGACAGAACAGCGCTTATATTGTGTAAGTGCTTGGAGAGAATGTGATTTTTACTCTGAGGCTGAGAAGGCAGCATTGGAATTAACCGAGCATGTAACATTAATTCCTTCTTTGCGCGTACCAGACGAACTGTATGACCGTGTCCGTCAGTATTTCGCTGAAAAGGAATATGTTGATCTGATTTTGGCGATTAATCAAATCAACAGCTGGAATCGAATTTCCATATCGATGGGCAATTTTGCAACAGCAGAAAAATAACCACCATTCAGTTCCTGGTGAAATGATGAACGAAAACCGTACAGTGATAGTCTGTACGTTTTTTTTATGCTGGAGTAATTTTCAAACCGATGCATACGAACAAAAGGGAAGCTATCATTACGTTTTATTACCAAATGCGACATTAAACCTATTGACAAATATGTTGGATGATTTTAACATTTAATATGTTAACTAAAATTGTATTTAAGTTAACATATAATCAAACAAAGAGGAGTTAAGAGGATGAATAAATGGATGAAGCTTGCGGATCAGGTATTAGCGGGGAATGAAGTTACAAATGAAGAGGCTCTTTCAATTTTAGAATGTCCGGATGAGGATGTATTATTATTGATGCATGCGGCATTTCAAATTAGAAAACGGTACTTTGGGAAAAAGGTAAAACTAAATATGATTATCAATACGAAATCGGGACTATGCCCGGAAAACTGCGGTTATTGTTCGCAATCTTCTATTTCGACTGCACCCATCAATACTTATAGAATGGTAGATAAAGATACGATTCTTGAGGGAGCAAAGCGTGCCTATGATTTAAACGTAGGAACATACTGTATTGTGGCAAGCGGCCGGGGACCATCCAATAAGGATCTAGATCATGTGGTAGAAGCCGTTAAGGAAATTAAAGATACATACGGGTTAAAAGTTTGTGCCTGCCTGGGGCTTTTGAAACCCGATCAAGCACAGCGCCTAAAGGAAGCAGGGGTTGACCGTTATAATCATAATATCAATACATCTGCTAGGAATCATACAAACATAACGACTTCCCATACATATGATGACCGCGTTAATACAGTGGAGATGGTAAAAGAATCGGGGATGTCACCGTGTTCGGGTGTCATTGTCGGGATGAGAGAAACGAAGCAGGACGTTGTTGATATGGCGAATAGCCTGAAGGCACTTGATGCGGATTCAGTTCCTGTTAATTTTTTACATGCGATTGATGGTACACCTCTGCAAGGAGTGAAAGAGTTAACACCGCTATATTGTTTAAAGGTGCTGGCATTATTTCGTTTTATTAATCCAACGAAAGAGATCCGAATCTCGGGGGGACGCGAGGTCAATCTTAGGTCTTTACAGCCGTTAGGTTTATACGCGGCGAATTCGATTTTTGTGGGTGATTATTTAACTACAGCAGGCCAGGAAGAGAATGAGGATTATAAAATGTTGCAGGACTTAGGATTTGAGATTGAGTCGGTAGAGGAAATGAAGGCTAGTTTGACAGGGGAAAAATAGGATTTCACCTGTGAAAGGACAAAATTTAGTATCAATAAGGCGGAACTGTCCTTCCAGCACCCGTGGAAGGACAAAATCTATTGAAAACAAGAAAACTGTCCTTCCAGCACCCGCCGAAGGACAAAATCTACTGTAAATAAAGAAAACTGTCCTTCCAGCACCCGTGGAAGGACAAAATCTACTAAAAATAAAGGAAACTGTCCTTCAGTGGTTAAATTAACCTAAATACCTATGATAAAGAACCTTAGCTTCCGCAACATCCTTCGTCCCGTGTACAATTACTCTACCATCTTTAAAAACAACCATTCTAAAAGAATCTACACTATAAGACAATAGATAAGGATTCCGCTGCACCATTCCTCCTTGATTCATCAATACCTTCTCCAAAGCCTCCAAATCCCGCACTATAGGAGAGGAGGGGCGAATTTGAACTGAATCCCTTCCACAAAGCACGGCTGTCTTGGTTTGGTTTTCAAAAGACAAATAGGGGTAGGTACGCCTAACACCGCACGAAGGACAATCAGCGTTCTTCAATAGATCTACAGAAATAGCACTATACTGGTTTTTCCAAACATCAAACGAAGCGAGTTTGTTGCGCAAAGAATTCAAATCACCGACCAATATTTTTAAAGCTTCACTGATTTGATTAGAAACCACCATGTTCACAGCTGGACTAATAATGCCAGCTGTATCACAGGTCATTCCTCCTAAAGGAACCGTTTCTAGTAAACAAGAAAGGCAAGGTGTCCGTTCCGGAACAATCGTATAAGAAATGCCGTAACTTCCCACGCAGGCACCATAAATCCAAGGAACCCCATACTTTTGAGATACGTCATTTAAAATCATTCTAGTTTCAAAATTATCCGTGGCATCGATGATCAGATCTACCTTTGAACCCCAGTCTTCCAGCTCGGAAACAGAGGCATCGGCAATAATCGCCTCGATTGAAACGGAGGAATTAATCGCAGTTAAGCGGTTTTTAGCTGCAATCGCTTTTGGCGTACGGTTTTTTGCATCTTCTTCCGTATATAGCTGCTGCCGCTGCAAATTCGACCACTCGACATAATCGCGGTCAACTATCGTTAATTTCCCGATTCCGGCACGAACAAGTGCCTCGGCGCTCCCTGAACCGAGCGCCCCGGCGCCAACGACCAGTACGTGTTTAGAAGAAAACCGTTGCTGCCCGTTTTTTCCGATTGGTGCAAAAAGCTCCTGGCGTGAGTACCGATCGTTCACCCGATACTCATTCCTTCCTTAGGGCTGCTGGCCGTCGCATATCGCTTTTTCTCAATGCGTCCGGCTTCATAGCCTAAGCGCCCAGCCTCAATCGCTAGATTCATAGCCTTTGCCATTTTCACAGGATCCTTTGCTGCGGATACAGCGGTATTTAATAATACACCATCAGCTCCTAGCTCCATTGCCAAAGCCGCATCAGCAGGAGAGCCAATTCCGGCATCGACAATGACCGGAACCACTGCCTGTTCGATAATAAAGCTTAGGTTAACCGGGTTGATGATTCCTTGGCCGGATCCGATTGGTGAAGCTCCCGGCATAATCGCATGACATCCCAGCTCTTGCAGTTTTCTAGCCAACACAACATCATCGGAAGTATAAGGGAGAACAATAAACCCTTCCTTTACCAACTCTTCTGTTGCCTTTAATGTTTCAACCGGGTCTGGGAGCAAGGTTTGATCACATCCGATGACTTCCACTTTAATCATATCGCATAGGCCGGAAGCTTTAGCTAATTTGGCAATTCGGACCGCTTCCTCCGCTGTTTTCGCTCCTGCAGTATTCGGCAGAAGCTTGTATTTATTCGTATCAAGCTGCTCTAAAAAATTCGGTTGGCTTGCTTCAAAAATATTCATTCGTCTCACAGCAAACGTAAGGATTTCTGTTTCGGAAACTTCCACCGCTTCCTTTTGGATTTCAAAGCTAGGATACTTTCCTGTTCCTAGTAATAAACGAGAATGAAAAGATAATGAACCAATTTTTAACATATTAACCGCCTCCTACAAAATGAACAATTTCGATTTTATCTTTATCTGATATTCTAGTACTCTGATGTTCCATTTTCGTTAAAATTTTACCATTTAGTTCCACGACCACCACCTTATTGTGAACCTCGTAGTGTCTTAGGACATCCGAAACAAACTCAAGATCTTGGGGGAGCACAACCCTTTCGCCATTTATCAAAAGCTTCATGTAAAGCCTCCTTTGTTTTTGAAAAATACATTGACAAAAAAATATTTTTATGTTATGATTAAATATTTGCGTATTGATAAAAAAACTTTAAAGATGTAATATTGGATTCGCAGTGATGATTAATTTTCTCTGGAGGGATCCAATGTTTAAGAAAAATGGTATTCACATGTTAGAAATCTCCATCAACTCTACTGGTGAGGTAAATGTCATCCACCCAGCCATCATTTGGGATGAAGAAGACCTAATTTTAATTGACACAGGTTATCCCGGCAACTTGAATGATTTGCGTGTTGGGATTGAAAAAGCAGGCGTTTCATTTGAACGACTGACGAAAATCTTCATCACTCATCAAGATATCGACCATATCGGCAGTTTACCAGCCATCCTGGAAGAATCCCCGAAAAAAATAGGCGTTTATGCGAGCGAGATAGAAAAGCCGTTTATTCAAGGTGAAAAAATGATTTTAAGGATTACCCCTGAATCCATTACGAAAGCCTTGGAGTCGCTGCCGCCTGAAGTACCAGAAGACTTTCGCCGCGCTTTTAAATTTCGATTAGAAAATCCACCAAAGGCAAAAGTAGACCATGTAATCGAAGGTGGTCAGGAATTACCTTACTGTGGCGGAGTGATTGCCACCGACACGGCTGGACATACCCCGGGACATTTGAGTTTTTACCATCAAGCAAGTAAAACCTTGATTGCCGGGGATGCATTAATTGTTAAAGATGGACAATTATATCCGGCTGATCCGAAATACGCCTTAGATAATGAAATGGCAATTAAATCACTTGATAATCTTTTAAGCTATGACATTGAAAAAGTCATTTGTTATCATGGTGGACACTTTGCTGGAAATGTTCATGAACGATTGCTAGAAATTTTAAAAGGATAATGTATCTTTGAGGTCGGAACTGAATATTCCTGTTCCGACCTTAAAGTACCGTTTCGGTGTGCCTTTCCAGCTGAAACGCGGAAAGAAGAGAATCCTGTTTTCCGACTAATAAGTCAGCGACAAGTTTTCCAGTGATGGGACTTAACAAGATTCCATTACGAAAGTGCCCAGCGGCGACAAATAAACCCTTCCATTCAGGATGCTCGCCAATATAGGGGAGACCATCGCCTGTCTGCGGGCGGATTCCACACCATACCCGCTCCCATGAAGCATCTTTAATCTGAGGAACGAGATGGATCGCTCTTTCAATTAATGTTGCAACTCCTTGAGGAGTGACCTTGTCATCAAACGTATCTTCTATCATTGTTGCTCCAATATAAATTTCTCCATTACGTTTTGGGACCAGATAACAGCGTTTATCGGAAAAAATCGTCCGATTGATTAAAGATTCTTCCGTTTTGACAGAAAAGCATTCACCTTTAACAGGGTATACAGGAAGATCCAAGCCGGATTCCTGCATTAATCTTCCTGCCCATGCACCGGTCGCCACAATCACTTGTTCACTATGTATGAGACCATTTGTTGTTTTAACCCCTTTGACCTTCCCGTTTTCAAAAAGAAAAGAGAGGACCTCGGTATTTTCATGAATTTCTGCTCCATAGTGGATAGCGGCTTTTGCAAAGCCTTGAGTTAATTTTCCCGGTTGAACATGCCCGTCATTTGGGAGATACATCCCGCCGGCAACACTCGGTGAAATAGCTGGTTCCATTTCTCTTATATCCAATGAGTCGAGCCACTGGATTTTGGAATCCCAATTATTTTGAAAAATGACCTGTTTTTTCAATTCGGTTGCAATTTCATCTGTTTCTGCGACTCTTAACATGCCTTTTTGGACGAACTCAATATCGACTCCTGTAAGCCCGAATAACTCGTTTGAAAGTTCTGGAAACATAGCCTGACTTTTTATTGCCAGATGGAAGAGGGGACCTTCTTGTTCAA
This sequence comes from Neobacillus sp. GCM10027624, assembly GCF_042675345.1. NCBI lineage: Bacteria > Bacillati > Bacillota > Bacilli > Caryophanales > Bacillaceae > Neobacillus > Neobacillus sp. GCM10027624. Next base: position 799,841 of record NZ_JBHTHD010000002.1, on the reverse strand, counting down.
TTTCCGCTTGGGCTGCCAGCATCCCCGCGGCCGCACTCGAAGCCTGGCAAGCTAATCGTTCTTTTTCTAAAATAATGACTTTTTTACCCAGTTTGGAAAGTTGATAGGCGATGGAAGCACCGTTAATTCCGCCGCCGATGATGGCAACATCATATGAATGACACAATTGATTCATCTCCATTTTTTAGTTCATTTGCGTAAGACTTTACCGCTGCTACTGGATCCTTTGCATCTAACACTCCCGATATAACCGCAATACCGGTTGCACCTGCCTGAAGAACTTGATAAGTATTTTCTGGTCTGATACCGCCAATTGCAATAACCGGGATGTTTAATTGAGATACCTTTTTTAATTCCTCAAGACCTTTAGGGATTTTTCCAGGTTTTGAATGAGAAGGGTAGACATGTCCGAACAGCACGTAATCGGCATGATCCCTTATCGCCTTTAGTCCATCCTCAAAAGAGTGGATGGAGCTTCCTACCCGAAGTTGTTGGAAATTATCTTTTACAATGCCTGCATCTAAACTGTGATAAGCTAATTGAACTCCCGCTACTCCTGTCACTGAGGCCACATCCACCCGATCATTAAGGATTATTTTTGACAAAGGGATGTTTTTCTTTGTTAAAAATTCGACTGCATCAAAAAGTTCTCTGGCTGTTATTATTTTTTCTCGCAGGTGAATCGCAGTTATGTATGGCTGGATATCTGTGACAATTTCAGCAAACTGCTCAATTGGCATTTGACCATTTGAAATAAGATGGAATTCCTTTGAAATATAAGTCACCCCTTTAGAAGATTCCGTTGAAATGAAAAAAACCACTTCCGATTTGTAAGGAAGTGGTTTTTGAAAATTTGAAATAAACAATTTTTTGGTTACTCAAATATCCTATTTTCCACTTCCCTACGCTGGTTTTAACCAGATCAGGTTCATAGAGTCCCGAAGTAGCACTTCAATCTCAGCCCTTTAAAAAGGCACCTCTAGCGGAATAGCTTTATTTATTCATTTGTAATGTTTTCCTGCAATTATTATATTAACACGCTGGTCAGATATGTCAAATCATTTTGTCAACTTTTAATAATGTTTTATTTTACTAGATTTTTATATTTATCATTTCTAATTTCTTAATCTTGTATAAATACTTTTCAATTTTTCGACATTCTTAAGAAAATATTATCTTCCATGTGTTAAACTTAAATAGATTGATGATGGAGGGAAGATTAGGCATGTTGAATATTCGAAACGTAAAAGAGCAGGACTTATCTGATATTGTAATCATTGAACAGCTTTGTTTTCCTCAAGAAGAGGCGGCAACAAAGGAAGCATTTGAAATGAGGATTAAAGTGATCCCTGATAGTTTTTTTGTTGCGGAAGAAAATGGGGTGGTCATTGGTTTTGTTAATGGACCGGTTATTAAAACCCCCTTCATTACGGATGACTTATTTAAGGATCTAAAGGTAAACCCAGAAACGGGGGGCCATCAAAGTATCCTTGGGATAGCGGTAACACCACATTTTCAAACACGTGGGGTGGCAGCGGCACTCCTTGCTCATATTGAAAAAGCTGCAAAAGAAAAAAATCGCGAAACAATCACCCTTACCTGTAAAGAAGAACTAATTGTCTTCTATCTAAATCATGGATACCGAAACCTAGGAACCTCGGACTCCCAGCATGCCGGAGTTACGTGGTATAACATGGTTAAAAATTTATAATCCCGTGGACTATGTGAAACAAGAAAATTCGGGTGGTGCCTGGCACCACCCGAATTTTCTTTATTTGTTTAAGGAAAAAAGTAACTTTTAGAGGGTTTGCTTTCCATTTGTCGAACTATTTAGATAATAATTAATCGACAATTGAGGTGGGAAAGTTGTACGATATCCAATATGCATTTTTCAATGAGTATGGTGATTATGGTTTTGATTTTGACAACAGTGACGTCTCAACCCACTTTATCATTACGGCTATTCTAGTAAAAGATTCCGATAAAGAAGGGTTAGAAGGGGAAATTGAAAGGATATGGAAAAAATATATTCAAAAAGAAGACAACCATTTTAGTTACATAAAAAATCAACCAGATCTTATGCTGCAAATTTTGAATGAAATGAAGGAATTACCTTTTAAAATATATGCATATGTGATCGATAAGCAGAAAATAAGAGACAACAGTGGAGTCACCTACAAAAATACGTTTATAAAATATTTAACACGCAAGGTCCTCGAAGATTTATCGAATACATTTGAAAAGCTTGATATTATTTCGGACGACCAGGAACCGAAAGAGTTTATGAAGGCGTATATCAATTATGTAAAACAAGAATGTATACCTGACCTATTTAATTATTCAAGCTTCGGATTCAATAACACGAAATCAGATATTCTTGTCAAATTGTCAGAATGGATTGCACGAACACTGGCAATAGGGTATGACCGAAATCTTTCAAAATATTATCAAACATTTTATAAAATCATCAAACCTCAAATTGTCCGAATCAATTTATGGCCCCATGACTATCGGAATTTTCTCTATGATTACAAGGTAGACTCTGCTGACATTAAGAATGACGAGGTAATCATCAAACAGGCAGTCAACTTAGCTTATCAATACATTGATAAGTATCGAAAAAGTGACGATGAGGATGAAAAACTTCGCATTGATTTTTTAAAGTTTTTACTATTTAATCTGAAAGAAAATCCAGATGAATATGTTTACACACAGGAAATATTAAATAATCTCAATGCTATACGCAATATCGAGTTGAACCCACATAATTTTCGCTCTAACATCGTCTCGAAGCTTCGTGATCAGGGGTTGCTGATTGCGAGCAGCAATAAAGGCTACAAACTGCCGGTTTGTTTGGCTGATTTATATGACTTTGTGAACCTCTCAAGTCTAACCATTTTCCCGATGATCCAACGAATAGCCAAATGCCGCGATCAAATTTTAAAAGCAACGAACAAGGAAATAGACATTCTTGAGCAAAAAGAATATGAGTATTTGAAACGGGTTATTGAAATGGAAATACTGAGGGTAAAGTAATTTTTTATAAAGACTTAATGTTGTGCCCATATCTTGGTAATACTAAAAACGAAACCGAAGTGGAGGTACAGGATATGGCAGAAGAAAAATCAAAAAATGAGAGCGGGAAGGAAAAAGAAAGCCTTGTAGATGTACAGTTAGATCAATTGGTCGAGATCAAAACAGGAGAATACAAAGGGAAAAAGGCTAAAGTTATACAAGTCCGTGATAATTCAGTTATTGTAGAACTCGGAATGAAAACAAAGGCAGGGGAACCAGTGTTAACCGTGGTGAATCATAAAAATTACAAGAAGCTTAATAAATAATTACTTCTTCAATTTGATAAACTCCATCCTTGTTTGTTTCAGAAGATTGTCATGAAGCCAGATAGAAGCGGATGGAACAGTCAAAAATGGGAAGAATACCTGCGGTTTTTAACGAACTCGAAAAGTTAACAAACCAGAAATAATTTTAGGTATCAGGCGACCAAATGGCGGCTGATGCCTTTTTTTAATTGGCTATGTTAAAGGACATGGTGATTTTTGAACAGCGTTGATTGGAGCGGAAATCAAGAACTAATTTTAGCAGCCTTTTAAATAAAAATGAACAAAATGTTTTGGAAATACACCATGGTGGTAAAATTATAAATTACAATGAGTAGGTAAAGGGAGGGGAAAGCTTTGGATAAAAATCGAAAAAAGGAATCTATGGTAGTTAGCACACTACTTATAGTTGTTATAATGACATTATTCATTACATCAAGTGTGTTCGGAAAATTATCAAAGGACTCAAATCAGAAGGATAAGGATAAAAAAATTACCGTGTATCTAGCAGGAGACTCCACAGTTTCTAACTATCCTGACAATATGGCACCGCGGACGGGTTGGGGACAGGTACTACCGTCTTTTTTTGACGATAGGGTTCGAATAAAGAACAGAGCGGTACCTGGCAGAAGTTCAAAAAGTTTTATTATGGAAGGCAGATTAGCTGGAATCTTAAAACAAATTCATAAGGGGGATTACCTTTTCATTCAATTCGGCCATAATGATGAAAAATTTAAGGATTCCACCCGTTATACAAAACCTTCTACTACATATAAAAGCTATTTAAAGCAATATATTGCAGGTGCTCGTCAAAAAGGTGCGATCCCAGTCCTTGTCACTCCGATGGAAAGAAGACGTTTTTCTTCAGAGGGAGATGCTTTGAATACGCACGGGAAGTATCCATCGGCGATGAGAGAGCTGGGACATGATGAGCATGTTACGGTCATTGATTTAACGGCGAAAAGCAAGAAACTTTTTCAACAACTGGGACCCGAAAAAACAAAAGAACTTTTTATGTGGGTAGACCCAGGAACTACTCCTAATTTTCCGAGAGGAGTACAGGACAATACACATTTTCAGGATAAAGGTGCAAAGGCGATAGCTAAACTCGTGGTCGAGGGGATACAGGAGCACGGATTGGGACTGCGTGCACATCTAAAATAAAAGAAACCCATCTACAAGACGAAAGGTTTTTTCCCTTAGAAAATAAAACGGCTCTCAAATTATGAGAGCTGTTTTATTATCTTAGAATATGCAGTGGGAAAATAACAAGCAAGTTGCCTTCATCTCCCTTGTTTCCATTATGTGCGTTGAATTTGTGAAGTGGCAAAGGTTTTAATCAGTTTTTGTAAATTTCGATGGCCCTCTCTCAATCTAATTGTTTCATCAATAATCAGTTGAAATCCTTCCAATTCTTTGTCTGATGCATTTAATAGTGATTTTGGTAAACCTTCTGCGAGTTGTTGTAGGGTGTAATCTTTTGTCACGGACATCGACCATCCTTTCAACTTATTCAATAGACATCAATTTTGCCTTTTTTAGTATTTTGGGAAAGGAGACCGTTTTTCCTGCCAATACCATAAAAAACTTATCTACATATCTCAGCAGATTTCTTTTTGAATAGAGATTATTTTGCACCTAACGACAGATAACAACTAAGATGTCTAGTTTTTTGTAGAAAAATAGTAAATATCTAGCTTGCTAGAAATGAGTAAGCACGGTAAATTATAGAAATATCGATATCTGGGGAGGGAATAGAATGGAACATGAAATAAATGAAATACTCAACAAATGTGACCTTGCTATAAAGTAAGAAGATTTTGATACGTTGATGAAATACTATACGAATGATGCTATTCTGGTTGTAAAACCTGGCATGATTGCACGAGGTAAAGAAGAAATCAAAAAAGCATTTATTGCCATTTCAAAATACTTCAATAATCGCCTAGTACCAACTCAAGGTGAGATGATCATTTTAGAGGCGGGGGACACTGCGTTAGTTATTTCCCAAACCCTTCTTGATACCGATAAAAACGAATCGGAATTTTCCATGGATAGAAGAGCAACCTATGTATTTAAGAAAAATAAAAAAGGTGATTGGCTTTGTGCAATCGACAATTCTTATGGGACCGAATTAATAAAAAGTAGAAATTGAATAAATAAATTTTCATTCAAAAGCCATATAACATAGTTAAGGGCTTCTCCAAGATAAAATGGAGAAGCCCTTAATTTTTTATAAATTAAATGATTATTAGTTTAATATGGTTACTTTTAATTGTTTTACGCCAAAATCAATGGCATCTTCTTCAGATGGAATAAAGACATCAATCCGATTTCCTTTAATCGCACTGCCCGTATCGGCAGCTGTCGCTTCTCCGAACCCCTCAACATAAACCTTACTGCCCAAAGGAATAACATTTGGATCCACTGCGATGACTTTTGCATTCGGGTTTGTTTTGATGTTAACTCCAGTTTTTGTGATTCCAGAACATCCTTCACATGAAGCCGTATAAGCGGTGGCCCTCACGGTAATTTGCTTAGCAGCCTTTACTTTTTCTTCACGTTGCTTGGAAGCCTGTTTCTTAGGATGCGATGTTGCTTTATCTTTTAATTCCTCATGATCTTGTTTCTTCTCTTCAGATGTTTCCTGCTTTTTTGTGCTTGTTTCAGAAACATCTTCAAAGATAATTAAATCTAATCCAGGATGGATAAGATCCGAAATTAAATGGTTCCATTCCTTTATTTGTGAAACACTCACATGGTGTTTTTTGGCGATATCTAATAATGTTTCATCTTTTTTTACGGTATAATGTTTTTCAGGTGCGATTTCAAGTCTTTCACCTGGATAAATAAAATCTGAAGTAAGATGATTCAACATCCGGATGTTTTCTACCTTTGTATGATTTTCGCTGGCGAGATTGGAAAGAGTATCTCCTTCTTGTACGGTAACCGTTGCAGCATGTACATTAGCACTTACAGTTCCTGAGAGTACTACTGCCGCCATAAATGTTTTCACTTTGTTTAGCATTTTTTTACCCTCCCTGTTCTTTGTCCGCTAAGTTTTCATAAGCGTAACATGAATTTTGCTTATAAAAAGAACAGGAGGATGTTAAAACCATTACAAGCATGGCAAGTATATTGCGATAGTATTTCGTAATTGGCGGAATAATCTGAAATATAGTGTTTTTAAGGAATGCTATCTAAGAAAAAGCCCAATAGGATGTGCTTTAAGCGCAACATCCCATTTATTACAATAATGTTACAAGGAAATAGTCAAACTTTTATGGAATACTAATATTTCCCAATATACCCAACAATTTAATCTGGTCAATTTTTAAAAATTTGCTCACAAAAAACGAATCAAGAAACAAAAAACCCGCAAATCGTATATAAAACAATTGAAATGACTCCTCCAATAGCCGCAACCTTTAATTTAAAACGGGCATAGTCGATAAGTGACATATCTAAAATTGTAGCGGTTGTAATGGTGGTATCTCCAAGTGGTGAGGTTAAAGCGCCAAAAGCTCCACTTGCAAAAACAGCACCTACGGTTAATGGAATAGAGGCCCCTGTTGAAACCGCCAATGACATCCCTAGAGGCATGAATAATCCCCATGTTCCCCAAGAAGATCCAATAAAGTAACCGACAATTGATCCCAGCACAAAGATTGTAACTGGGGTCAGAAAGGCGGGTAAGAAGGAACCTAAAGTGGAACTAATAAATTTTGAAAAACCAAGATCTTCGGCCAATAAAGTTAATGACCAGATGAGGACAAGCAACGTGATGGCCTCCATCATTTGGTTTCCACCATCAAAAAAATGGTACAAGATTTCGTCTAATTTCTGCCGTCTCACTATGTAAAAAACAAAGGATAAAACAAGGGTGATGAAAACGGCTAATAACATCACAAAAGTAGCATCGGCCATCGAAAAAGCTTCAAAAATTGTATGGGCACCTTTAGCTATGCCGTTTTGCCACAAGAGAAATAATGATAATCCAAGAAGTAAAAAGACGGGGAAAATCAAATTCCATGGTTGAGCTTTTACCATAGATAATTCTCTTTTAATTCCACTCCGGTGCAGGTCATTCTCTTCCTCGTCTAACTGTTCTTGTTTTAGGTTAAGAAGAGATGTTTTGTTCGCTGGAGTCCAGAAGGTTAGGACAATCCCGATGATTAACATCACAATCGCAAAAAAATTAAACAAGATACTAAGTAAGAAGACATGATAGGAGGACATGCCTAAATGAAGCTTACCTATATTGCCTTCCACTAATGACACCATGAAACCAACAAATGCCGTAGCAACCGGTAAAAGGACAATCACTGATTCTGTTGAAATATCCATCGTCATACCGACCTTTTGCTTTGGCAAATTCATTTTTTTAATCAGGGATTTAACAATCGGACCAATCATCATAATCCGAAACATCGGCATCATAAACGTAAAAAGGAGGGTAAACCAAATCAGACCTAGCAGACCACGCTCTGTTTGAATTTTATTCCCAACCCATTCTGAAAAACCCTTTATGCCTCCGGAAATGTTCATCATCCCTACCAATCCGCCAAATAAATATAGAAATCCAATGATTTTAATATTATTTCCAGCGGATAAGGTTGTCACAATATAGGATACCGTTTGATAGACTCCAGCTAATAAATCAGCTTTAAAAATCAATGACCCTACTAGCAAACCAAGGATAAGACCAGGCAGAATATTTTTCAGCCAAATAGACATGGAAATGACGATTATAAATGGTAACAAAGAAAGCCAGGTATGGTTCAAAATATCTCCCTCCAATCTGATCTATATATATGAAGAACTTATTCCATTATTATGACCACTCAATCGAAGAAAAATGAGGACTAGGCGCATTAGGTGATCGAAAAGGGGATAGGAATCAAAGCTTTAATAGTGCCAAAGGTTAAAAACAAAAAAACACCACAAATGAATTTGCAGTGTGAATTTTTATAAAGGAAACTTTATCACTACCTTTTATTTATACGGTAAGGACAACTTTTCCTTGAGCATGCCCTTCAGAAAAATACTTGAAAGCTTCATGCACTTCATTCAATTTATAGCACCGATCGATAACAGGTTTTACTTGGCTGGTTTCAAGAAGTTCTTTCAAATAAATCAAATCTTGTTGATTAGCTCTCTGTAAAAAGGTACTCATTTTCTTTTTGCTAGTCATCGAAATCCAAGGTCCCAGTACCATGGCTTGAAACATTTGAGTACCTGAACCTCCAACATGCACAAAAATCCCATTTGGACTTAAGACACGCTTATATGCGGTAATCGGATGAGAACCATTCACACCCAAAATTAGGTCATATTGCTGATGCCTTTTAGTAAAGTCTTCTTTTTTATAATCAATTACATGATCCGCTCCAATCGATCGTAAAATGTCTAAATTTCTTGTACTGCATACACCCGTGACCTCGGCCCCATATGCTTTGGCGAGCTGTACGGCGAAAGTACCGACACCACCGGAGGCTCCATTAATCAATACTTTTTGTCCTGCCTGTATTTTTCCTTTATCACGTATTGCCTGGAGGGCCGTTACACCAGCCATTGGTACAGCAGCTGCTTCTTCAAATGACAAATTGGCTGGTTTTAATACTACTGCCTGTTCGGGGATAGCTACATATTCAGCATAACCACCCCAGCCGCAACCGGATAAGTCTGCGAATACAGCATCACCAGGCTGAAACTCCTTAACATTTTTTCCAACTGCTTCAACCCGTCCTGCTATGTCACCTCCGGGTATGGGATATTTTGGTTTTAAGAGCCCGAAGGCAAAGCGAGCTAGGAAAGGTTCACCTTTTAAAAGAACCAAGTTTCCAAAATTAACGGATGTTGCATGAATTTTTACTAGTACCTCATGATCCTTAGGAGCCGGTTTGTCTACTTCCGTTAATTTAAGAACATCAGGCGGGCCATATTGTTTGTAAACAATAGCTTTCATCCGTTACCTCCTTATTTTTTGAATAATGATGAATAAAACGAGATTACAAATAAAAAGCCCTCAAATAAAGATATTCAAAGTGAAAGAATTCAAGACTAAAACAATATAAATGCATATAATTGTATATTTATAAGATTTATCTTTAAAATAAAAGGTCCGAAATCCTTAATTTATCACTCTGAATGAAAACGCTTTCTGAAAAAATACTATAAATATTCAAAAAATATTCAAAAAAATATTGTCAAAGGATATTTTTTTGACTATAATCAAAAATATCAGATGTGAGGAAATATAACATAAGAATGAGGGGTAATGTGACATGACTGAAACGCTTATTTCAAAAACACCAACGACAACTGCTATTTTTGAACAAATTAAAGAAACTATTTCAGAAAAATCTGTTGAACTATTACATTTACAATTTGTCGATATCGAAGGGATCTTAAAACACGTAACCGTAACAACAGAGCAGCTTGAGGATGTAGTAGAAGGAAAAATGATGTTTGATGGTTCTTCGATTAAAGGTTTTTCGCCGATTAATAAATCCGACCTTTATCTTCAGCCAGATCTTAATACATTTGCAGTTCTTCCTTGGACGGTTGAAGAGGGGTATTCAGAAGCTCGTTTCTTATGCTCGGTAAAGAACCCAGATGGAACGCCTTATGAGGGAGATACAAGAAATGTTTTGAAAAAAACTGTTGATCGTGCAGCTGAAAAAGGGTACACGATTTCAGTAGGACCGGAATTAGAATTTTTCCTTTTTAAAACAGATGAAAACGGGTATGCTACCCAAGAACTTGGTGATAAAGCAGGCTATTTTGAGCCATCTCCACACGATCTTGGCGAGCGCGTTCGTTTAGAAATCTACCGTGCCTTAAAAGCGATGGGCTTTACGATTGAAGCTTCTCACCATGAAGTGGCAGAAGGGCAGCATGAGATCAATTTTAAATATGCGGATATTTTAACGGCTGCAGACCTTTCCACTACATACAAATGGGTTGTAAAAACGGTGGCGAAGAAATTTGGTTTACACGCTACCTTTATGCCGAAACCAGTTTTTGGAATCAACGGTTCTGGAATGCATGTCAATATGTCCCTCTTCAATGAAAACGGAAATGCATTCTTTGATGAGACGGATGAGTTACAATTATCAGAAAAAGCATACCAATTTATTGCGGGTATTTTAGAAAACGTGAAGAGTTTTACAGCCGTGACCAACCCGCTTGTGAACTCATACAAGCGCTTAGTTCCTGGTTATGAAGCACCTTGTTATATTGCCTGGTCTACTTCGAACCGTTCAGCATTGATTCGTATCCCAGCTAAAAGAGGTCTGGCCACCCGAGTAGAATTACGTTGTCCAGATCCATCATCCAACCCATATTTAACATTTGCCGTGATTGCATCTGCAGGCTTAGACGGGATGGAAAATGAATTAGAAGTACCGGCTCCTATTAATGAGGATATTTTCCATATGACGGAAGAAACAAGAGCGTTCATGGGAATTGACAGCCTTCCTGGCAGCTTGGCAGAAGCGGTAAGTGCATTAGAAGCTGGCGAAATTGCTGCTAATACCCTAGGCGAACATGTCTACAACGAATATGTTTCTATGAAAAAAGCAGAATGGGATAGCTACCGTACGGCTGTTCACACATGGGAAATCGAAAACTATCATTCTAAATTTTAATAGTTGAAAAAGCGGGGATGCTCCCCGCTTTTTTAAATTTTCAGTGAGAGGTAAACACCAAAACAAACAAGCCCTGCCAAAATCCGGACTTTTACATAGTATATATTGTGTTAAAGAAGGGAGGTCTTAGTAATGGATGGTGCAGGAGCTGGTGGAGGTTTTGCATTGATCGTTGTATTGTTTATCCTTCTTATTATAATTGGAGCGTCGTTTATCGGCGGAGGATACGGCGGTTTTTATTAAAAAATAAAAATTTAAGAAAGGTGGAATAAATATGTTTGGTTACGGTGGATTTGGAGGATGCGGCGGTTATGGATATGGTGGTTTTGGCGCTGGCGGCGGCTTCGCTTTAATCGTTGTATTGTTTATTCTTTTAATCATCATTGGAGCAGTTTGCTTTTATTAATTAAACACCCATTGGTATTAAAATTAGAAAAAGGCCGTATCGGCCTTTTTTTCTTGAATTAAGCTCTGTCATACGCTTTTGGCGGTGATTCCATCCAACCTTTATCGATTAAGATATTTGCACCGTCATCAACAAATAAGCCAATGTTTATGAGTGTTCTTCCATATAACAATCCTATATCTCTTCTCCCGTTGACTGCTAATGAGTTTCCAAACGACCTTATTTTCATGGCGAACATATCGACTTTATGAAATAACATTATTTTATCGGAAAAAGTAGTTTACATATTTTAGGAGGTTAGGGAGATAGTAATAACAAATATTAATATCAAATAAGGCTGGCTTGAAAACCACCCTCAGCACCAAATCGAAAAGAAAACGCAAGGGGTTAGAAGAATGTGGAGAATCCGAAAGAAGCGTTATTTTGGAGTATTGCCTTACCGGGCTTTGGGCAATTAATTAATGGCAAATACCTAAAAGGCCTCCTCTTTATCATTTTAGAATTTATTGTAAATGTAAAAGCTCATTTTAACGAAATTATTAGATTAAGTTTTCATGGTGACATCGAAAATGCAATTGCACAAGCAGATTATCAGTGGTTGATGTTTTACCCCTGTTTGTACTTCTTTGCAATGTGGGATTCCTTCAGAGATGCTGGGGGAGGAACGGAAAGACATTCGTTTTTCCCATTTGTAATGGCAGCATATTTTGTAACGGTAGGGTGTATTTATTCTTCAAACTTTAAATTATTTGGGGAATTACTAGGGCCAGTTTGGTTACCCATACTATGTGTAATTCCTGGCTTAATCGTGGGGACAGCAATAAGAGGGATATTGCAAAAAAAGGTTAGGCAGGAAAATTAAGAGAGTATATAGTAAATAAGTAGTATTGAAATTCAAGATTTGGAAATATAAAATAAAAATTAGGATAAAAGAAATAAAGCTTTTATCTATATAAAGGATGAGCAGGTTTGGAAAACAAACAGGTGCAAATGGAGCTGGCAAGTTATATTGGAAGAACTTTACGGGAAAATTTCGGAAAAGGGCCTGAGTCGGTATTTGTTTCCTATAATCAGTCGATATTGACGGTTTATTTACGAAACTTCCTTACTCCATCTGAAAATGTTTTGTTAGCGCAGGATCAGGAAGCGATTGTTCAAAAGACAAGGGATATGCTAATGCAAACACTCATTCCTGAGTTTAAGGCTTATATTAAAATCCTAACCGGGATGGAAATTAGGGAATTTTACTACGATTGGGGACTTCACAATAAAAGTGGTGTCTTCATTGGCAAAAGTGCTTCTCTAACAGAACAAGCCGAAATCATAAATGATTCATACGAAGGAAAAGAGCAGCTTCACGAAGAAATTAAAAGAATCAGTATTCAGGCTCAAAGAGAACCGGATGAAGTGGAATCATTCCTTTTAAACCAAAGAACTTTGGTAGTCATTCGAAAAGGAATACTCGTATCCATCGAAAGGGAATTAATTCGCTTGGGTAGTTCCGAAACCCTCAGATTAGCAAAACGAAATCTTGAAAAAAGATTATTACATAATAGCAATCATTTTGAAGCCATACTCAAAACAAAAGTAAATGATATTTTTGTGGATTGGGATTTTAATCTGGATAAGAGTGCCATCGTGCTCATCTTATTACCAAAAGCATAAAGGCAGAAGTGAGTTAGACAAAATTATTTGAGCTAAACACAAGCCAAGATGGGGATATAACTCATCTTGGCTTTTTTTATCTAATTATAGGGAAAGGAACTGATAGAGAGAGATGAACAGTCCCGTGGAAGCGATCAAAAGTGAAAAGAGGCAATTATTAAAAAAATATGTAAACGAAAAAATGAACAGTAACCAAACTTTGTTTAAAGAGAATAAGGATGCAATTGTCATTTTCGATTTAGAAGGCCAAATTGTTCAAGTAAATCCAGCCTTTGAGAAACTATCAAACTATACGGCTGAAGAATCGATCGAATTGAAGCTCCAAAGGCTGTTTCCGATTGAAAGTTTGGATAAGGTTTTTCACTATTTTCATAAAGCTTCATTCGGTCAGGTCCAAAACTTTGATTGTGTAATGATGACGAAACAAGTGAAATTGATTGATTTAAATATAACCAATATACCGATATCTTCCAATGATAAAGTGGTTGGAGTATACGCATCCGTGAAAGATATTACCCAAGTTAAAAAGGAAAAATCAGAGGTTAGAAGAATTGAAGAATTTCACCGTGTCATGACCGATCATATTTTGGATATCATCCTAACCACAAATTTAATGGGAAAAATTCATTATGTTTCCCCTTCCTGTGAAAAGATACTTGGGTTTAAGGCAGATGAGATCATTGGTCAACATTTCTCGGTATTGTTACATCCTGAAGACAAGGAAAAGGCTTTTCAGGAACGTGAAAAGGTAATTGCGTTGCTTGAAGATAGCAGAGGCTCATATCGGTACGTCAAAAAAGACGGTAGTTTTGTTTGGATTGAATCGATTTGTAATCCCATCGTGGACCATGATACGAAAAATATCATTGAAATAGTCAGTGTTATCCGGGATATAACGGAGAGAAAGCAAGCCGAAGAAGAGTTATGGAGCAGGAAAAAAGCCTTTCGGGATTTAGTTGAACATTCCCCAGATGCGGTGATTATCGCCAAGGATGAGAAAATCCTGTTCATAAATGAAACGGGGGTCAGTTTATTAGGTCCTGAACGCATGGAGAACTTCATTTCAAGATCCCTCTTAGACTTCATCCATCCAGAGGATCATCAGGAAGCGAAAAAAAGAATCAAAAGTATTGTGGACGGGAATAGAACTGAATTTAAACCCTATAAAATCATCCGTTTTGATGGAAGTACCTTTGATGGTGAAGTAAAAGGCATTCCTACCTTTTTTCAAAAGCAGTCAGCTCAGCATATTATTATTCGGGATGTTACCGAAAAGAAAAAGACACAGGAGCTCTTGCGTAATTCGGAAAAATTAACGATCGCGGGACAGTTAGCTGCTGGAATCGCTCATGAGGTTCGAAATCCTCTCACTGCCATTAAAGGTTTTCTCCAGCTAATGGAGGCGCAGGTTAAGAATAAAACGTACTTTGAAATCATTCAATCTGAGATGGAAAGAATTGAACTAATCCTCAGTGAGTTATTGGTTCTTGCTAAACCGCAAGATTTGAAATTTGAAAATGAAAATATTCAGATATTAATCAATGATGTTAAAACATTAATAGACACGCACGCCATCATGAATAATATTTTGATCGAAATCGTGAATGAATGTAAGGACCTCACCATTAATTGTGATAAAAACCAGTTGAAGCAAGTTTTTATTAATTTTTTAAAAAATGCGATTGAAGCAATGCCTGATGGCGGAAGTATCACAATTGAAATCAAACAATATAGTGAGGAAAAGGTGAAGATCTTTTTTATAGATACCGGGAGGGGAATCCCGCATCATATTTTAAAACGAATTGGGGAACCATTTTTTACAACAAAAGAGAATGGTACAGGACTCGGTATTATGATTTCGAAGCAAATTATCGAAAATCATAATGGAAGCGTTCATATTTGGAGCGATGACAAGGGAAGCATTATTGAAGTAATTATCCCGGTTAATAATTGTTTGACAATATAATGAGATAGAGATGTATAGTTACTCACTTTCGATTATGTTCATTTTAAATACTATCGAAAGAAAGCGGGAGAGAAGGGGCTGAGACAATAACGTTTGATGAAGGTTGATTAAGTAAGTCACTAAATTGATTTGGCAATCAAAAGGGGTTGTCCAAAAAGTCAGGTAACTGACCTTTGGTAGCCTCTTTATGTTTAATTTTTCGGCGGTTAACTAGGTGTTGATTTCCGCTCCAATCAGCAGATTGCATAATAGGTATCCTACAAATGGTGATCATTTTTTAATACATTTTTTAAAGAAATTTTCTATCTCTATGAAAATAAACACGATAACAACTTACCGTGATTATTTTAGTGTTTTTTTTTATATAAGAATGGTATATAATTCCATTAGATGATATTGAGGAGTGATTTTGTTGATTAATATAGTGGGTCAAATTATGTTGTATGTAAATAATCAAGATGAGGCAGTGAAATTTTGGACAGAAAAGGTAGGATTTCGTGTAATTTCGGAGCAAGATAACGGTCAAGGAATGAGATGGATTGAAATCGCCCCGACAAATGAAGCGGAGACTAGTATTGTTCTCCACAATAAGGAACTCATATCTAAAATGCAGCCTGAATTAAATCTGGGTACACCATCTTTACTTTTCTTCTCAAATAATTTCGAAGAATTACATAATGACTTAACAAATAAAAACGTTACAGTCGGAGAAATTGTGAACATGCCTACAGGCAGAGTATTCAATTTTGCAGATAGTGAAAATAATTACTTTGCAGTATTAGAAAAAAAGTAAAGTTGACTAAAAAGGCACGAGTTTTATAAAAACTCGTGCCTTTTTATATTTGGGAATTTCCGAAGTGAATGATTAGAGAAAAAGCGATTGGAAAAACTTACTAGTGGATAGAATCGAAAATCTAAAAGGAAGGATGAATTGAATTGTCAGGACCTAGTTTAAGAAAACAGGATGCCCACACCTCCATTCATGAATCAGCGTTAAATGAAGCAAAAGAATTGCGTACTTTATTGTATAAATGTCTAAAGGATGAACAAAAGGAAAAAGCCCTAAAAGTAGCCGAGGTAACCATTGAGCATTGGGAATCCCGAACATTACAGCATGCTGAATCGGAAGAGGAAGGGTTATATAAGGAAATGGAAGAGGAGAAGCCTTATTTACGACAGCTTATCATCCAGCTCACTCGTGATCACGATCTTATGCGTAGAATCGTAGAACAAATGAGGAACCTGCTGATTCAGGATGAGATTGATGACAGAATGATCTCTTTACTTGATTCCTTAATTATCGTGGACTCCATCCATAATGAAGATGAAATGAATAAACTACTATTAAATAACGAAAGCTACGACAAGAAAGTTATGGAAAAAGGTGAAGATATTGCTTGAAGAAAAATTATTACGTTATGCGGCCCCAGAATTATATACCAAAATGGTTGAAATCTTTTCAACCTTTCATCTACATCCCTATGATGTTCATGCTACCTCTTTGAAAGTAGAGAATGGGTATGAAGTTTCATTAAAGTTTTCTACTGATTTTTCTCAAACTATCACACAACATTTCACCTTTAACCAGGTGGCAGAGCCTGATGAAGAGGTGACCCATTTTTTTGAAAGGGCTGCAGATCAATGTAAGTCCTTGTTAATTGCAGATTACTATAAAATGATAAAGCCCTAAAAGGAGTTGAAAGTCGTTTGTTTTCATTTCAAGATGATGCCCTACTCGTTGATGACCGAGAAGATTTAATTGCTGTTCTGCGGATGAGATTCGGATCTATTCCAGGTGAAATGATTGAGAACATTTATGAAATAAATGAAATGAATTCACTGCAGCGTCTTATCCTATCAGCAGCAAACGCAGCAAATTGGGATGTGTTTTTGGAAGATTTTAATGAAGGTAGAGACTCTTTTCGATTATTGGGTGAAGACTTTAACCCTTTAAGAGATCGGATGAAAGGTAGAGATGGCCTCGATGGAAAAACACAAAAATAATTTATTTCATTCTCTTAAGCATCTCGTCCGAGGGGAGCGCATTAATGATGGATGGACAGAGGAGAACCCGCGGCCGCGGGATTGGGAATCGGTCTACCGTGGCCGTTGGGGTCATGATAAGGTAGTCCGGTCCACTCACGGAGTGAATTGTACAGGCTCGTGCAGTTGGAAAATCCATGTGAAAGACGGCATTATCACGTGGGAAACCCAACAAACCGACTACCCGTCAACGGGTGATGATTTTCCTGAATATGAACCAAGAGGATGTCCTCGAGGTGCCAGTTTTTCTTGGTATACATATAGCCCAACACGGGTGAAGCATCCCTATATCCGCGGAGACCTTTATGCACTATGGAAGGAAGAAGTGGGCAAAGCTGACAACCCTGTACAGGCGTGGGAAAATATTGTTTCGAATCCCGAAAAACGTGAACAATACGTGAAAGCACGCGGCAAGGGCGGGTTTGTCCGGGGAACATGGAAAGAGATTTGTGAAATGGTTGCTGCTGCAAGTATTTATACGATTAAAAAATATGGTCCAGACCGAATTGTCGGATTCAGCCCAATACCGGCGATGTCGATGGTTAGTTATTCAGGAGGAACAAGATTTTTATCCTTAATCGGCGGGACCATTTTAAGTTTTTATGATTGGTATGCTGACCTTCCGCCTGCTTCTCCACAGGTTTGGGGCGACCAAACAGATGTACCGGAAAGTGGAGATTGGTATAACACGAAATACTTTATTATTTGGGGAACCAATATTCCGCAAACCAGAACACCTGATGCCCATTTTATGGTTGAGTCAAGATACAACGGTACAAAAGTGGTGGGAGTAAGCCCGGATTATGCAGAATATGAAAAGTTTGCAGATGTATGGTTACCTGCGAAAGAAGGAACCGATGGGGCTCTTGCCATGGCCATGACCCATGTGATTTTAAAGGAATTTTATGTGGATAAAGAAACTCCTTACTTTTTGGAGTATGCCAAACAATATACGGATTTGCCTTTTTTAATTACGTTGAACAAAAAGAATGAAAATTACCGGTCTGACCGTTTCCTGCGAGCATCAGATCTTTCGGACCAAGAGGAGCTTGGTGAATGGAAAACCGTTGTCTGGGACGAAACCACCGATAATTTTGCGATTCCAAATGGCAGCGAAGGGTTTCGGTGGGATAAGGGGAATCAGTGGAATTTAGATTTATACAATATTAATCCAAGAATGAGTTTTTTAGATGATTCTGATGAAAGAGCCATGGTTGAATTTCCGTATTTCGGTGAAAAAGAAGGCGGATTGGTTAAGCGCGAAGTCCCTGTTAAAAAGATTAAGGACAAATCCGGCAACGAGTTAATCATTACGACGGTATATGATCTGATGTTGGCTCATACTGGGATCAATCGAGGTTTAAAAGGCGAATACCCATCTGGTTATAATGACGAACAAAGACCCTATACACCTGCATGGCAAGAGAGCATTACCGGTGTGAACCGGGCACATGTCATTCAAGTTGCCAGAGAATTTGCAGAAAATGCAGCCTTAACAAAAGGGAAATCGATGATTGCAATGGGAGGCGGCACGAATCATTGGTATCATAGTGATCAAATTTATCGATCGATCTTAAACCTTGTACTGTTAACGGGTTCTCAAGGAGTCAACGGCGGAGGCTGGGCACATTATGTCGGGCAGGAAAAGGTACGCCCATTAGAAGGTTTTTCACAAATTGCTTTTGCGAATGACTGGGTGAAAGCTCCAAGGTTTATGAATGGAACTTCCTTCTTTTATTTTGCCACCGAACAATTTCGCTATGAGTATGAAAAAGGGGAGAGTGAAACAGAATGGGGCAGTCAATATTCCAATATGCACCCTGCTGATTTCAATGCGCTCTCTGCTCGATTAGGATGGCTGCCAAGCTTCCCGCAACTATCGCAAAATTCATTAGATGTAGTGAAAGATGCCCGGTCACACAATAAGGATGACCAAGCGGTAATCAAAGATATTACGAAACAATTAGTTGATGGGAAACTGGATTTTGCGATTGAAAATCCAAATGATCCTCGAAACTTCCCGCGTGTCTTTTTCAATTGGCGCTCCAATCTATTAGGTGATAGCGGAAAGGGTCATGAGTATTTTGTCAAACATTTAATCGGCTCAAAGGATTCTGTATTAGGAGATACTGAAAGCTCCTGGCAGCCTGAAGATATTAAGCTTTCCGAAAAGCCACCTGAAGGGAAAACGGACCTGTTTGTCAGCATGGATTTCAGAATGACAAGTTCAGGGCTATTCTCCGATGTCATTTTACCGGCAGCAACTTGGTATGAAAAGTACGACATTAGCAGTACCGATTTACATCCGTTTGTGCATCCATTTAATGCAGCAATTACCTCCCCATGGGAGACAAGAAGTGACTGGGATGCATTCAGGGAAATTGCCAAGAGCTTCTCTGAGCTGGCCAAAAAATACCTCCCAGCCCAGGAGGATCTTGTGCTGTCACCTCTTGCACATGATACGATCAATGAAATTGCCCAACCATTTGGTAAAGTGAAGGACTGGCGGAAAGGGGAAGTCGAGGCAATCCCGGGTAAAACCCTTCCTAACTTTAATTTCGTTAAACGGGATTATCCAAATGTATATGATATGTGGATTACCGTTGGACCAAATATTAAAAATGGTTATGGTACAAAAGGGGTGAAGATCCCTGGAGATAAAGTTTATAAAGAATTACTCGACCGGCTAGGGCCTTCCAAACATGTAGGCATTGGAAAAGGCTTTCCTGATCTTTATTCTGATAAAAAAGCAATCAATGCGATTCTTTTAATGTCAGGAGCAACGAATGGGAAAAGAGCGGTTGAAGGCTGGAAATCGATGGAGGAAAAGACAGGCAAAAAACTGAAGCACATCTCTGAAGGGCGAGAGGAAGAGGATTATACCTTAGATGCCTTAACCATCCAGCCAAGGCCCGCAATCTCTACACCTGTTTGGAGCGGTTTGGAAAACGATAATCGCCGGTACTCTCCATTTACTGTAAATAAAGAATTTAATATTCCGTGGCATACCCTTACAGGGAGACAAAGTTTTTATCTCGACCATGAAGTCATGCTTGATTTTGGAGAGGGCTTTCCTTTATATATCCCTCCGATAACCAAAGGGGCGTTTATTAAAGGTGAAAAAGAAGTCGAAAACAACGGAAAATCTATTACGCTCCGTTATATGACTCCACATCAAAAATGGGGCATTCACACCATGTTTACCGACACGAATAATATGGTTCAGTTATTTCGCGGCTGGCAGGTAGTATGGATGAATGAGGAAGATGCGGCTTCAATCGGGATTAAAGATAATGACTGGATTGAAATGTATAACCGTAATGGGGTTGTGGTGGCAAGAGCGGTACTAACGTACCGGATGCCGCGAGGAGCGGTTTACATGTACCACGCACAAGACCGCCATATGGGAGTTCCGGGAAACACCATTAACAAAAATCGCGGAGGAACCCATAACAGTGTCACCAGAATTTATCCTAAAGCGACACATATGATTGGCGGCTATTCGCAATTAAGCTATGGATTTAATTATTATGGACCAACCGGTAGTCAAAGGGATACGATGACGATTATCCGACCGTTGAAGGAGGTCGATTGGCTTGAGGATTAAAGCACAAGTGGCGATGGTTATGCACCTTGATAAGTGTATTGGCTGCCACACTTGTTCTGTCACTTGTAAAAATGTTTGGACAAACCGGCCGGGTATGGAATATGTCTGGTTTAATAATGTCGAAACCAGACCTGGTGTGGGCTATCCAAAAGAATGGGAGAACACCGACCGCTATAAAGGCGGTTGGGTCCTTCGAAATGGGAAATTGCATTTAAGGGCCGGCGGACCCCTTTCAAAGCTTGCAAATATTTTTTACAATCCGAACATGGCAGACCTAAACGAATTTTATGAACCGTGGACATATGATTTTCAACATCTTCACAAACGAAAAAAAGGAGAGAGTATTCCTGTTGCTCGTCCTCGTTCGATGATTACAGGAAACTATATTGATAAACCCGTATGGGGTCCCAATTGGGATGATGATTTAGCCGGTGGCAGCGAATCCGTCCCAAATGACCCCAATGTTCGAAAACTTCAGGAGCATATCAAAACTGAATATGAAAAGACCTTTATGATGTACCTGCCGCGGATTTGTGAGCATTGCTTAAATCCATCCTGTGTCGCTTCCTGTCCTTCAGGTGCCTTATATAAGAGAGACGAAGACGGGATCGTACTGGTAGACCAAGATTCATGCCGCGGTTGGCGTTTTTGCATGAATGGGTGTCCGTATCATAAGGTGTACTATAACTGGAATACACATAAAGCGGAAAAATGTAATTTTTGCTATCCGCGTACGGAAGCAGGATTGCCAACCGTTTGTTCGGAAACCTGTGTGGGAAGGATTCGCTATATTGGAGTGGTTTTATATGATGCAGACCGGGTCAAAGAGGCTGCATCCGTTGAGGACCCAAAAGATCTGTATGAATCCCAGCTTTCCATCTTCCTTGATCCGTTTGATCCGGAAGTAATCGAAAAAGCACAAGAGCAAGGCATCAATTATAATTGGATTCAAAGTGCACAAGAATCACCGGTTTATAAAATGGCGATTAAGTGGAAAATTGCACTGCCTCTGCATCCGGAGTATCGAACGATGCCAATGGTATGGTATGTACCCCCACTTAGCCCAATCATGAATCATATCACAAATGAACAGGATTTAAGTGCGGAAGGTTATATTCCTGCTGTGGACCAAATGAGAATTCCAATGGAATATTTAGCTTCGCTATTAACCGCAGATGATACCACTGTAATCAGAAAGGTTCTGCTCAAAATGGCCGCTATGAGAGTCTATATGCGGTCCAAAACAGTAGGAGGGGTGGATCCGCAGAAAATGACGAAATTGATTGATGAAGCGAGCACGACAAATGAAGAACTAGAAGATATGGCGAGGTTGCTTGCAGTTGCCAAATACAATGAACGATTTGTGATTCCAACAGGCCGCCGTGAAATGATCGATGATTTGCATTATAAACAGGGAGCATGCAGCATTGAAGACCTAGCACCACCTGAAGGGATGACAACCTATCCATTTGAAAGAAGTGAAAATGCATAATGAATGAAAAAAAGGCCATTCTAGCCATCTTGGCCCGGATGATGGATTACCCAGAGGAAACGTTTTTAAATGAACGAACGACTGTTGAATCCTTTATTCATGAAGCAATTTCAACAGAGGAAATAAAAAGAGAGGTAGTAGAGAGGCTTCATCCTCTTTACGAGATGCCTTTAAAGGAGTTACAAGAGTTATATGTATTAACCTTTGATTACAAGGACAAAACCAACCTATACTTAACGGCCCACGAGTTAGGGGACAGCAGAAAACGCGGTTTTGCCCTAATCGAATTGCAAAAACTTATTTTTGAAGAAGGATTCGAGACAGTCGGAAAGGAATTGGTGGATTACATTCCGATGCTATTGGAATTTTTAGCAGTTGCCCCAGAGGATGAAAAATTCGACAAACTTTCGCGAAGGGTTGCATTCGCTATTAATCGGATTTTATCAAATCTTCCGGAAGATAACCCTTACAAACGGGCAATAGAAGTATTGATGATGTATGTATTCGAGGCTCCTGGGACGGACGAAATTTCTGCATTAGAGATACTCCGGGAGCAAGCAGATCTAGATGAATTGCCATATCCATTGATGTATCGCTAAGGAGGGGATGAGATGGAAGTTGTTTTTTGGTGGACCATATTTCCTTATATATGCGGAACAATCCTGATCATAGCAACCTTTTACCGCTTTGCGTTTAGGGGGAAAAGTTGGACAGCTCCGTCAACCGAAATTTTTGAAAAAAAAGGGTTGGGAGTGGCGTCGGTTGTTTTTCATTATGGGATTATTTTTGCTTTTGTAGGGCATGTAATGGGCGTATTAATCCCACTGGAGGTTTATAATGCACTTGGAGTTGAAGACCATGTGTACCATTTCTTTGCCATTGCAGGTGGTGGGGTTGCTGGTCTAATGGTGGTAATAGGTTTAGTATTAATGCTCATTCGAAAATTTACAACTCCAAGAGTCCGCGTCCATACCACAGGCGGTTCCTACTTCACCATTATTTGGTTGTTACTGGTGGCGGGGTTAGGTACCTATATGACCCTCATTTACAATACAACAGTCGGTGAATACGAATACCGTTTATCAATTGGGCCATGGTTTAGAAGTTTGTTTACTTTACACCCCAAATCTGAATTAATGTTGGGAATCCCCACTCTTTTTAAGGTTCATGTCATTTGTTCGTTTATCTTATTCGCATCCATTCCTTTTACGAAACTCGTGCATATGTTCAGTTTTCCTTTACGGTATCCAACACGGGCGCCCCAGCAATATCGTTCAAGGAATGGTTATAATAAACAGTAAGCAATAAAGATAAAAAACAGTCTCTCTAGAGGGACTGTTTTTTATCATTTTATCATCAACGGCAGCAACTCCACGCTCTTTTGAATACATATAATCCAAAAACAAAGAAAGCAAGGAAGCCAATTACCGCAATAAGGATCGTGAAAAAATGACCAAGGTTTCCTAAGTCAATTAAACCAAAGAAATCAGAAATGTACCCCAATACTGCTAACAGCATCCAAATGAAACCTGTAAAAAACCCAAGAAAAATTCCAAAAATGTGACAGTGACCGTTACAGTGATGACCCATTAAGTTCACCTCCTGTCAATGCTTGTTCAACATTATGGTATGCGGAAAATCAAAGCCTTGATTATAAAAAGAACAAAAAGAGGCTTCTGCACAAAAGGCACAATCTCCTAAAAAGATGAATCCCATGAAAGAATGGATGAATTAAAGATTGTATCGTCGGCCTAAAAGATTCCCAATAAGAAAAATGGGTACCATTACCATACTGAAGGGAATACTTTTAAATAGTAAATGTCCATCTATGAGACCTAATTCAAACAAGCAAGAATAGGTGAGAAGAGAATATGGAATGACGATTACTAATGCAGTAATCACACCAGGCGTATACACGCGTAAAATGAAGGTTTGGCCAATATGAGAAAAAGCTTGAAGGAAAAATATATTTAATGCAGCAATAAATAGAAGAAAGTTATCCCCCATTGGAATATGGAATGCGGTTTTAAACGTGATAAAAGTTATAATAAGCAAAATCCATGTAACAGCGATAGAAAACTGGGAGGAATTCGCACCCAACATTTTTTTCAAGTTTAATGCAAGTTTGGCAAGAAAAGACCTTGGTACCTTGTTTTTGAATTTGGCCATAAAACTGTCCACTGTTATGATCTCTTCTAATACATGGAACATAAAAATGATAGGGAATAATCAAATAACTGCTTCAATAAAGAAAGGTGTATATGACACTGGGGTTTTTTCCTCCTTTTTAATAAGAATAAATGGGATAGTTTAACAAGGCAAAGAAGAGGTTTTGGTGCCTTATTATTAATCATATTTATTCCTATCTCTGGGAAGAACCATAATAAAAGGTTTAGGTGGAGACGCTAGGGGATCTTATTGAAATATGGCTCCTCCTCAAGCTGCACACTCTTGAGGGGGAGCCAATACATGTTATCTCATTAAAGTTAAGGAATGTATTGTTCCGTAATTTTCGTAACAACACCTTTTCTAATTTCGATATGGAAAGGAACTTGATGGTCTTTATTCCGTTGTTTCAAAAATCGAATAAACTGGCTTCTTGTCACTTTTTCGTTCCATTTTACTTGATAAGAATTCCTTGTCTGTAAGACAAATTGAGCGTTTTTCGAAATGGTAAAGGTCCGTATCCTAGGATTTACGTTTCGAATCCAGTATCCATCGGGGGCACCATCCATATCTTTGCTGCATTTACAGTCTTTTAAAAATTCTCTGTCAGCCGCTTTTCCAAAATACCATTGGATATAATCGAATTTTCCTACCCATTTACCATGAACCTTTTTGAAGGAAGTGATATAGGTAGCGGCTTTTACGGTTTTAGAATGTTTGGTAGTCTTCATTTTTGCGTTTACTTGTGACATAGGTGATGGCAGTATTAACAAAGTAAAAATTAAGAATACAGGAAAAATAGTTTTTATTAATCTTTTGAATTTCATTCGTCATTCACCTCACTATATTTCTATCTATACCCAAAATATAATAGGTGAAACTTGAAAACGATGTCGATATAAAGGATGTAGAAAAATATTTTTTCTTCCTTATTGAACATAGCCAACGAAAACCTATACGGGCGCTGCTTTTAGAAGGTATTTTTCAAATCTATATGGTAGCTTATTGTATTGAATTTTTATTTTTTCATGTTTATGATAGATTCGTAGGAACTAAATGGTTAATCACTATATTCGAATATTAAGAGGTTTGAAGTAGAAAGGAAGTAAAAGGAAAAGTTGAAAACATATACTAAATTAATGATCCCTTTGTTGGTGCTACTTGTTTTCGGTTTGGCTGGATGTGGCGGGGATAAAATAGTAACAAATGTTGGTAAGTTACATTTTGAACATCCATTAAAAATACCGCAACTTCTGAAACCAACAATTAGTTCGGACGGTACAAAACATTTTCAATTAACCATGCAATCGGGAACGACAGAATTTTTACCAGGGAAAAGGGCGAAAACATGGGGAATCAATGGTTCCTATCTTGGTCCTACGATCAGGGTTTCGCGAGGTGACCACGTAGCCTTTGATGTGGTAAATCATTTGGACGTGGCTTCCACTTTACATTGGCATGGGATGAAATTACCGGCCGTGATGGATGGTGGCCCACATCAGATGATTGAAGCAGGAGAGACGTGGTCGCCTCATTGGACCATTGATCAACCAGCTGCAACTACTTGGTACCATCCTCATGTGCATGGTAAAACAGCACAACATGTGTACCGGGGACTTGCAGGAATGTTTATTATCGATGATAAAGATTCAAAAAAATTGCCATCTAATTATGGTGTCGATGATATTCCGCTAATTGTGCAAGATAAATTGTTTACAAAAGAAGGGCAGTTATCAGAGAAAGACGATACCACCTATGGCACACTTGGAAATGAAATACTTGTGAATGGTACGTATGACCCATTTCTTAAGATAACAGCTAGTCAAGTGCGTTTTCGACTGCTTAATGCTTCCAATGCAAGAGCCTATAATTTTGGATTTACGGATGGCAGGTCGTTTAAACTTGTAGCAAATGATGCCGGACTTTTACAGAAGCCGGTCACATTAAAACGCTTCAAGTTAAGTCCGGGGGAGCGGGCAGAGATTGTTGTTGAATTTAAGCCGGGTGAGAAAACTGTTCTCCACAGTTATAACAGTGGCGGAGAAATTGACCATGGTGAATTTGATTTGTTGAAAATGGATGCAGCTTCTAAATTAACAGAATCCGCTCCATTAGCCGGCCAGCTTTCTACCGTACCACCAATCGAGGTTCCAAAGAATGCGAAGTTACGTCAGTTTAAAATGACGATGGAGTCCAAGATTAATGACAAAAAGATGGTTATGGACAGAATTGATGAGGTTGTGCCGGCGGGGGCCAAAGAAATATGGGAAATTGACAATTTTGGCTCGTCTCATAACTTTCATATTCATGATGCAGCATTCCGAGTATTGGATATAAACGGTCAGAAGCCGCCAGAGTATGAAAGAGGAAGGAAAGATACCGTGCTTATTCCGAATGGAGCAACAGTGAGGCTTGCTGTGGAGTTTGCGAACTATGCCGACCCTAATCACCCGCTTATGTATCACTGCCATCTTTTAAAACATGAAGATTCCGGGATGATGGGGCAATTTTTACTTGTAAAACCCGGTACAGAATCACAAGTTTCCAAAAAACTGCCTAAAAACGATATGGAATATGAACATAATGGTCACCATGAATAAACATATTTAAAGAGACTAGATTTGTACTAGGATGACCTCCAAACGGTCATCCTTTTAATTTTGTGTCTGAAGCGTAACCAAGAATAACCTCACCATGTAGGCACCTATGCATAAAATGAATAGTGCAAAAGGGAGGTGTAATGTTCAAAAATGATGCATTTCAATCAGCATTATATAAATAGTTTAATAACCCAAAATCAGCAATTAAGGCAAAGGATAGCTGAATTAGAGGATCAAGTTAAGGGCCGGAACATAAGGGCTGATAACGGGAACTGGCCAATGCATTTGGCTGACCAGGGAAATACCAATTATTCAACTGCGACAGTGCCGGTAGATTTGACATTAAAGAAAGATCCATTTAATAATGCTTCATCCTTGTTTAGTGTCGACCAGAATCAGCTCTATTCTGTTGAACGGATTGAGAAAAAAATCCTTTCAGCAACCGACTTGGATACCTATAAAGAAAAATGGGATTTTTCAACCGAAAACAAGGATGCCTTTCTAGACCTCATCGCAAAAGATGGAGTGATCTATGCTTCAACAATGAATCAACTGTATGCCGTACAAGATACGGGAGCGTCTCCGCAAACACTTTGGACAATTGATACCTTTGCTAGCCGGCTTTTAATTGATCAAAATACCTTATATTACTACACCAGAGATGTTAACATGATTGAGGGGATTGTCGCAGTAGATGCAAAAACGGGACAAAGAAAATGGAACTATACGCTTAAAACCAATGAGAGAATAGATGGAGAATTCGCAGTTGGCGGTAACCGGCTGTATGCTATTATCCGGAATCCAGTTCAAATGACGGTTCGCTTATACGCATTCGATTCTGCTAGCAGCACGGTTCTTTGGACATTCGATTTTTCTTCAGGTGCATCCATCTACGGAGCTCCGGTCTATAAAGACGAGAAGCTTTATGTGGATGCCAAAGATAATACAAGAAATTTATGGGCATTTGATCCGGCAACCGGTAAGACATTATGGAAATTTGGTCTTACGGGTATGTTTACACAGCCAATGTCCGTGACGAATGATTCTCTTATTGTCTTGGATGAAAAAAATATTTTTGGAATTGATAAAAATACAGGATCACAAAAATGGAAGACGATGTACGCAGAGCAGTTTGTTGCTGGCGGACTTCAGACTGTTGTAGGCTCAAGGGGAATGGTTGTCGCATCGGACAAAATTATTTTGGAGAATTACAATAAAATCAAATTTTTTAATTCAGCAACTGGCCAGCTTATTTCATCAACCATCCAGCTGTCGACCACTACTGGCGGTCCTGGTGTACGACCAATTGGAGTCATCCAAGACACCATATTTGTAACAGAATCTAATCAACTCCTTTATACGTATGCCGTACCAAAACCAACCCAGGCAGATACAGAAAAGCCAACCGCAACGATCGATTTGGCACCTGTCAATCAGCTTTCGTTTCAGGATGGGAAGAATCAAATTAAAATCCCGGTGACCATAAGTGAAACAGCAGATATGAATGTTACCGTTGTCGACGAAAGTGGCCTTGCAGTACAGACGATCGGATGGGACCGCCATTTGAAGGGTACATCTTATTTTTATTGGGATGGAAAAAACAATCGTGGTTTTAATGTAACTCGGGGCAATTACCATCTTGTTGTCAAGCTCACCGATCTTGCCGGAAACACGAATGTGTATGATGCCCGTGACAACATCATTCAGATAACAGAAGGTTTCGGTTTAACAGTGAAAAATTCAAACCTGCGCACAGGACCAAGCACACAAAATCCAATCCTATTGACCATTCCTGCCGGTTCAGAGGTTACGATAACAGGGGAAACAGGTGATTGGTATCAGGTAACCTATAGTATGGTCACATCGGTGTTGAATGGATATGTCTCCAAGCCTTTAATCAAGATTCCTTCGAATCAGGAAATTCTTCAGATTGAAAGTGGGAAGACAAGGGTAAACGCCAATGTTCGGACTTATGCCGGGACGCAGTATGATATAAAATTCTTGCTTCCGATGAATACGGATATCAAAATTGTATCTGCTCTCGGTGACTGGTATGTAGTAGAGTATAAGAAAGATGCCTATTATTCTGATCAAGGCTATGTAGCAAAATATATTATAACCCTTCCAACTGTATCCACTATCGTTTATACCGTTATTGCGGGAGATTCTCTCTGGAAGATCGCCCAGAAGTTCGGGGTAACGATTGACTCCATCGTTAAAGCCAATAATCTCGATCCTACTCAACCGATTTATATCGGGCAAAAATTGAACATTATAAAATAAAACTCGTCAAAAAGGGGGCCTTGAGCCCTCTTTTTTGAATCTATCTTGAATTTATCAAATTATTATAGTACTTTAATAAACATTAAATATATTAATGATGGTAAAGAATGATATTTTTTATTTTCAATGAATAAAAATGAACGTAAATTAAAACTTTTTGGAGGAGCATACTGATGAGTGGAATTTCAATAACACCCGAACCGCCATATTACGCAGTGATTTTTTCGTCCCAGAGGACGGATGGAGACAAGGGGTACGCAAAAATGGCGGATAAAATGGTAGAATTAGCTTCTGGGCATCATGGATTCCTAGGAATGGAAAGTGCAAGAGACGAAGGACTAGGGATTACTGTTTCTTATTGGGATTCTTTAGAATCTATTCAAGAATGGAAGGAAAATTCAGCCCACAAAATTGCACAAGAAAAAGGGAAAACAGTGTGGTACAAAAATTTTGCCCTTAGAGTTTGCAGAGTAGAGAGACATAGCTTTTTTGAAATGTGAAAATCTAGTTAATCCAATTGGAAGGGGTAATTTATGAATTTTAATTTGAATGAAGCCATTGAAGTACTGGAACGAACACCACAAACCTTAGAGTATTTTTTATCAGGTTTATCGAAAGAATGGTTGCAATCTAATGAAGGTGAAGGAACCTGGAATATCTCTGAAGTGGTCGGGCACCTCATTGAAGGCGAAAAACATGATTGGATTCCAAGGTTGGAGATCATTCTTCAGGAGGGCGAGGGTAAACCATTTCCTCCATTTGACCGATATTCTCACTTAAAAGAAAATCCTAAAAGACCGATTGAGGAAAAGTTGCGAGAATTCAGTATATTACGGAAGAAAAATGTTACAAAACTTAAGAATCTCATTGAAAATGAAAGGTACCTTGAATTAACTGGCACACATCCAGCATTTGGTAAGGTGAAGGTAAGAGAACTACTTTCGACATGGGTTGTTCATGATTTAACCCATATATCCCAAATTGTACGGGTAATGGCTGAAAGGTACAGGATGGATATTGGTCCTTGGATCGAGTATTTGGGAATATTGAAAAATAAATAATAATTTTTCTTAAGTTAAGAGTTGCAGATGTGCAGCTCTTTTTTTGTTTTAATTTGGGCTAAACTGAACAACTGGAAATATTGAGTGTATTTTTTAAAAAAAGAAAACCCCATTCGTATAGGTTTAATCAAGAATTTGTTCCGTAAATGGAATTAAATTAAGGATTAATTAAGTTAACTTTTATAAATTAATTCTGCAGGAATAACCTGACATGCAAGATTAAATCACATATTTAATCTAATCGAACTGTAATGAGGAAATAGAGAGGAAGCGAATAATATGGAATCTCTTGAATGGTACGTAATACGAGCAACAGGAGTGGTGGCATATCTACTATTATATCTAGCAGTTTTAACTGGACTTTATTCTGCGGTTCAAAAGAAACGAAAAAAGAAAATTAACGGCATTCTTCATTTTCATGAGGTGCTTTCCGATTGGTCCTTAATTATGACGTGCGGACATTTAGGGGTTTTACTGATTGATTCGTACTTCCCATTTAAACTATCTGAAGTGCTGATCCCTTTTGCCAGCGGATATGAAACCATTTCAATGGCGATGGGGACGATTGGCTTTTATTTTTTCATTTTAACCCTTTTAACATCAAAATTCCGGAAGAAAATTGGGTATCAAAGATGGCAAAAATTGCATGCACTAAATCCCATTTTGTATATCCTTGTGACTTTACACGGTCTAATGAGTGGGTCGGATTTTCCAGGAACAATTTTGGCTGCTCTTAATCTAGTTCCAATCATTTTTATGGCCGGAATGTTGCTTTCGAGTAAGAATAAACTAACAGAAGTTTAATATAATCCAACTTGTAAGGTTTGAATGTGATTTTTGTAATAGTTTTTAGTTTAATAGAATGTTATAATTATGGTTGTTTTAGATGTAATTAAAAATTGGATAAACAACGTACGGAGGTGAAAAAAATGGATTACGGTCTTTATGTTATCCTTGGATTGTTTGTTACCGCTATGGCAGCAACTTCTGTTATGTTTAGTAAGATGATGAAAGAATAGATAAAAACGGCAGATGCCGTTTTTTTTATGTTTGATAGAAAATTTGAGCAGCGAAAAAGCTTGTTTAAACTAGTGATGATGACTAAACTTTATGAGCAAAGAAGACCTCAAAAAAATGTTCAATACATGAACGGTTTTTTTCTTACATATTTACCTTTTGGTTTTTTATCTTTAAAAATGGAAAATACCTCGAGAATGGAATTTCAGCTAATAACATACCAAACAGGATCAATAGGCATCCGAAAATGGAGCGGGTTCCCAAAGTTGTTCCATTCCAATGATAATCAGCTAGTGCAGCAAAAACAGGTTCCATTGAAAAGATTAAAGCCACCTTTGAAGGACTGGTCGACTTTTGAAAAAAAGTCTGGGCAATGTACGCAAATGCTGTTGCAAAAATACTTGTGATAAATAACGCAATCATCACCGATGGGTGTGAAAAAATAGTTACATTAAGCGTAGGTTCAAAGAACAACGCAAAAATTCCACTCAAAACCGAAACGGTAATTAATTGGGATAAAACAAGATATAAGACGGAGGCCTGAGAAGCAAACTTTCCTGTAAAAACCATCTGGAGACCAAAAGCAAATGAACATAAAAGTGCTAACAAATCCCCGATATTTACTCCTGTCATGCCAGTAAACGCCAATAGGTAAAGTCCAAAAACAGCTAATACAACGCCAATTATTCCTTGAAAGCTAGGTTTTTGCCGTAAGATGAAATATGAAATAATCGGCACAAGTGCAACGGCCAAACCTGTTAAAAATCCTGATTTCCCTGGTGTAGTGTGTAATAAACTAAAGGTTTGCAAGGCATATCCTAAAAACAATAATAACCCAAGAAAAGAACCAATTTTAAATTCAGTGATGAGCATTTTAAGAGAAAACTTTTCTTTCTGTATGAAAAATAGAAAGAAAAAAATCAGTACGGCTGCTAAACCAAATCGTAGAAAATTAAAGGAAAATGGATCAATGGTTGCTATGGCTTCTTGGACCACAACAAACGTAATCCCCCAAATGAATGCGATACTCAACAATGCAGAATTAACAAGCCAACGATTATGAATCAATAAAAACAACTCCCTTTTTTTAGTGGCAAATCAATGCAGTGTGTCTCCAAATAGGTCTGCTCACTTTTCTATATGTCATTGTTAGGTCATAATGTAGTATATACGAAAATTTTTTTGTTGTAAATACAACAAAAAATACGAGGAGATCGTTTTTATGAGAGAAATACTAAGAGAAATTGGAATGATTGCCAGAGCACTTGATTCGATAAGTAATATTGAATTTAAAGCAATCGACCTAACTAAAGGACAATATTTGTACTTAATTCGCATATGTGAAAACCCTGGAATCATTCAAGAAAAAGTGGCGGAAATGATTAAAGTGGACCGAACAACTGCTGCTCGTGCCATACAAAAGCTTGAACTTCAAGGCCTTATTGAAAAAAGAAACGATGAAGAAAATAAAAAAATTAAAAAGCTCTATGCTACAGAAAAAGGCCAGGAAATGTATCCTTTTTTAAAAAGGGAAGGGGATTATTCAAACAAGGTTGCACTAAATGGATTTTCTCAAGAAGAAATAGAGACAATTCATCATCTACTTCAAAGAGTGAGATCCAATATCGATGTGGAATGGGATTATGTTAAAAAAGGGAACAAGAGGGAATATTGAAGATCATTGAAGATGCCTACATTTTAAAAAATGTAGGCATTTCTAATTTCTTGATTATTCCTTTTTTTGATAAAGATGAAAAATAAAAATTATTTATAGGAAGAAATACAATAATCAGGGATTGAACCCGAACGAATGAATATTTAGCCATCATAACGAAAACGATAGAGTGAGGAAACAGGCTTTGAAGAAGTTTCTAGCTATCATTTATACGAGGAGATTAAGAATGGATTTTTTTATACCTAGTAGCCAAAAAAATGAAAGTAAAGATAAGAATTTAAAGTGGTGGCAATTATCGCTTATCGGTGTTGGCTGTACGATTGGCACTGGTTTTTTTCTTGGTTCTACCATTGGCATTGAAACAACAGGTCCATCAATTGTATTTTCTTTTTTGTTAGCAGCAATTGGAACTTATATTGTTTATAGTTTATTAGCTAAAATGACTGCTAAGGATCCCCAAGAAGGATCTTTCTGTTATTATGCTAACAAAGCATACGGGCGATGGGCTGGGTTCAGCTGCGGCTGGAATTATTGGTGTTCAAATATCTTAATCATGGGAAGTCAACTGACAGCACTCTCTATTCTTTCGAGATTTTGGTTCCCGAATATTCCTCTTTGGATGTTTGCGGCCGGATATGCCATTCTCTCGATTCTTGTCGTCATAACGGGCAATAAGGGTTTCGACAAAGTAGAAAATCTATTGGCCGTTATTAAAACAGCTGCGATTGTTATGTTTATTATTCTTGCAGCGGCGGCTGTATTTGGATGGCTCCATGGATATGTAAAACATCCTGGTTTTCCTCAATCAGCACAAGGATTTTTTACAAAGGGTTGGAAAGGATTTTGGGCCTCCTTAATTTATGCCTTTTACGCCTATGGTGGAATAGAAGTTATTGGCCTAATGGCGGTAAGGCTAAAAAAGAAGGAGGATGCTCCCAAAGCGGGAGTCATTATGTTAATTGTACTTGTTGTTATTTATATAATTTCACTTGGACTAGCTGTTTATATGGCAGCGCACGGGGCATTTAACGAAAAGGAAAGTCCTTTTGTTACCGCATTAGATAAATATCACTTTGGCTTTTTTCCACATGTATTTAATGCTGCGATTATTTTAGCCGGATTTTCAACAATGACAGCATCCTTATTTGGGGTAACGACACTTCTTGTGACCCTGGCAAATGGTGGGGATGCCCCTAAATTATTTACTAAAAAACTAAAAAATTTTAAGGAGCTCCCTTTACCATCATTGGGCCTTGCTACAATCGGTTTAATTGCCTCTATCATAACCGCCTTACTGTTGCCTGGTAAAATTTATGAATATATTACTACCGCCGCAGGAATCTTAATCTTATTTAACTGGTCGTTTATCATTCTTTCTGCACTTCATATTTTGAAGATAAAAATATGGGGAAAGATAATGGCCTTTATAGGAATCGCGCTTATTCTAGCTGCGGTTAGCGGGACATTGATGGAAAAAAATATTCGGATGGGTTTCTTTGTTAGTTTACTGTTTGCAGCGATTATTGGTATTGTTTCATTTATTATGCAAAAGATGGTTTGGAATAAGAAAGAAGGGCATAATCCGTTAGGAGAGTTCTCATAACATAGTGTCTATTTTGGCCCCCTATAAAAAGGGGGTTGTGATTTTCCTAAACCAATAATGAAATAAATCCCTGATAAACAAAATATGCAGAACTTTAAGGAGTGAAATACATGT
This sequence comes from Neobacillus sp. GCM10027624, assembly GCF_042675345.1. Taxonomy (NCBI): domain Bacteria; kingdom Bacillati; phylum Bacillota; class Bacilli; order Caryophanales; family Bacillaceae; genus Neobacillus; species Neobacillus sp. GCM10027624. The sequence goes on along the minus strand of NZ_JBHTHD010000002.1, from coordinate 765,153 downwards.
CCGTTTTAGTTTATCAAACATTTGAAATCAAACAGGATAAATATAAAGAGGCAATAAATAATTTAAGAGAGATTAAAAAATTTAGAAATGATCATTATGATCAAAAGGTTGAAATATTAACCCCTGTTACGGGGGAAGACCATACATATTCCTTTCTAACGACTTATGAAGGATTAGCTGAAATGGAATTGCAAGGGAAGAAGATGTTTGAAGATGAGGAGTATATAAAGCTGATTGGAGAATTTTTTTTAGAAAATATAGTCCAAGGCAGCATGTATACTCAAATCTTTCGAACGTTAAGCGAGAAGGAAAGTGACAAAAAAGGGAATAAAAAATAATTCATAGCCGCACCAAGGACCGGGAAAATTAAAGTGATAGTTCATGAAAGGTGTTTCTGTCAATGAATAAATTTGTTTACACGCTAAGGAGGGCAACAATGGGAATTTTAAGTGGGAATCCGAAGGAAGAGCCTTTGCATTATGGAGAAGTTTTTGATCTTTGGGCTTCTGTATTAGCGGGAAATGGAATGATTGCAGGGTATCAAACAATGATTAACCATGCGGGAGACGAGGATTTAAAAAAATTATTATTAGAAGCACTCGATACGTGTCAGCAAGAAAAAAAGCAAGTAGAGGAGTTATTAAAAGAGAATGGAATTGGCTTACCGCCAGCTTCACCTGAACCACCTGAAGCTTGTTTAGAGGATATTCCAGTAGGAGCTAGAATTCCTGATCCAGCCATTGCTGCGACACTTTCCGCTGATATTGCTGCCGGTTTAGTGGCGTGCAGTCAAATTATAGGAAAATCAATCAGGGAAGATGTTGCTTTAATGTTTGGCCAAATCCATATGCAAAAAGCAGCACTCGGCGCTAAGGTACTCCGATTAAATAAGGAGAAAGGCTGGCTCATTCCTCCTCCATTACACCTAAATAAGCATGGTGATTGTTAAACAATTAACCAATCTTTAGAGCTTTCCCACTCGGGGGAGACCTTGAAATATGTCGAGCACAGATTCTGGTTATGGGTAAAGAATAGACAAAAAGACGTGTGATTGATGACACGTCTTTTTGCAGTAAATTCAATTATTTAGTAAACCGGTCAAAAGCATCCTTTGGAGCCAAAGCATTGCTTACTTTTTCAACAATCCTATCCTTTTCTACTTTAAAAGTAGCTGTTCCTTTAATATTTTCTGAGGAAGAACCAACTTTAATAGTATAAGTACCTTTTTCAAGGACCCAAGCTGATTTCTGTTCATCGAAGGAGGCAAGATCCTTAGCATCCAGGTCGAAGGTAAGCAGCTGGCGCTGATGTGGTTTAAGCTCTTTTGTTTTACCAAAGGCTTTTAGCTCAAGCGCTGGTTTTTCAAGCTTTCCATCCGGTGCGGAGACATAAACCTCGACGACCTCTCTTCCAGAAACCTTCCCAGTATTTTCAACCATTGCCGATACAGTAAGCTTGTCCTTAAATTTTTTCCCTTCACTAATATTCACATGGCTATAGTCAAAATTTGTATAGGAAAGACCGTATCCAAATTCATAGGCAGGTTTCACATTAAAAGTAGTATTGTAGCGATAGCCTACATAAATATCTTCCTTATACACTACTTGCGTTGGATTGTTCTCAGGCGTTCCAGGGAAATTAGCGGCTGAAGCTACATCACTATACTTCATTGGGAAGGTTTCCGCCAATTTTCCAGATGGGTTGACTTTTCCAGAAACCACATCGGCAACCGCATTTCCAGCCTCCTGGCCAGGCTGCCAAGCTAATAGAATGGAGTCAATATGTTTTCGCCAGCTGGCTACTTCGACAGGTCCGCCAATATTAAGAATTACAGCTACTTTTTTGCCTTCTTTATGGTAGGCATCAGAAACTCTTGTAATCATATCCTGTTCAGAATCTGAAAGAAGGAAATCTCCTTTTTCCACTTTGCGATCCTTACCCTCACCGGAATTTCGTCCGATGACCATTACACCGATATCGCTATTTTGGGAGGCAGCCCTAATTTCACTATTATCTAACGGCTTTTCCGGGATCTCTGGAACTAGCTTACCAAATTCAACACCCCATGGACTAGGCTTTATTTTATATTGATCTTGAGAACGTAAGTCATCAATATAAGATTTGTAGCTCGTAAATAATGATTGATCCAATTGATAACCGGCCGTTTTTAAGCCATCCGCTATGGAGATAATATATTTAGCATTGACATCTCCACTGCCGGTGCCGCGTTTAATCGTTTCAATTTGTGTGTTTCCAAATAATGCGACTGATTTTTCTTTGCTGATCGGCAGGGTATTGGCATCATTTTTCAAAAGTACCATACCATCAGCAGCGGCGCTTCTAGCAACCTGTGCATGGGCTGCTAAATCAGGTTTATCGCTGTTCTTATACTGTTGGAATTCTGGTGTTTTAATTAAGATCTCCAGAATGTTCTTGATGTTTCTGTCAAGAATTTTTTCGTCCAATAAGCCATTTTGGACTGCCGTTTTAATGGCATCAGATTGGGAAGCAGTGCCTGGCATAATCATGTCATTACCTGCATTCATTTGCTCAACCGGATCATTTCCGCCAAACCAGTCTGTCATGACAAAGCCTTTGAAGCCCCAGTCTTTCCGTAGGACGTCTGTTAATAAATCTGCGCTTTGGGAGGTGTAGGTACCATTTAGTTTGTTGTAGGAACTCATGACCGACCATGGGTGACCTTCCTTGACAGCAATTTCAAATCCTTTTAAATAGATTTCTCTTAATGCTCGTTGCGAAACAATCGTATCAATGCTGTTTCGGTTCGTTTCCTGGTTATTGGCAACAAAGTGCTTAATAGTTGCACTGATGCCATTCGATTGCAGCCCGTTCACAGCAGCGGCTGCGATTTTTCCTGTAATCACCGGATCCTCTGAATAATATTCAAAGTTTCGACCGTTTAATGGATTCCGTTGAATATTGAGCCCCGGGCCAAGAAGGAAGTCCACTCCATATTCTTTCACTTCATTTCCTTGTGCCTTTCAAACTGCTTCGGCAGCATCTGTATCCCAAGTAGAGGCAATCTCAGTACCGATTGGGAAGGCAGTAGCATAGTAGGTTTGATTTGTATTTGCCCGTGTTGGTAAGATGCGAAGCCCTGCAGGTCCATCTGCTAGACGAAGCTCAGGTATACCCAATCGAGGGATTCCATATGTACCACCTACAGCACCTGCTACATCTTCGAAGGCTGGCCTTCCAAATCCGGGCATTCCAACACCAACGGCAAATTTTGATTTCTCGTCCAATGTCATGGCATTGATGACACCATCAATAGAGGCCGCATCTGTTAAGAGGGGGGCTTTAGAAGTATGGCCACTTTGCACGGTTGTAGAGACAGTAGACGAATGGGTGGTTTGTGCTGATGCTATATCAAATGTTAAACCAGATAGAATTAATGAAGATGTTAGTGTCATGGCGAGCAGTCTTTGTTTTCGATGTTTTTTAATTTTTTTTAACAAATTTTAAAACCTCCCCTAGAATTGTTTAATGTTGTATCGAGTAGTAAGCTTGTAAGAATTTATCTAAAACGCTTACAATGTTATTTTATAACGATTGAATATTCTAAATATTGTTTATTATCTGGGTTATATTGTGGATTTCTTCACTTTTTTGTGGTACATAGGTGGTTTGACCAGATTTTTTTTAGATAAAGGACGAAAGAGGTGGGTTTTTAGATAATTATCACTATTTTAGTCAATTATAAAAACCCCGGGGCTTTTTAATCCTCGGGGATAATCAACATTTTTATTGTTTTATTTGATTGAAATCATTTATTACTTGTTGAACTAATGTTACTGCTTGACTCATCACTGCACCGCCGCCAAATGCTGCTGTAACACCTATTGCTTCTAATATTTCTTCCTCAGAACACCCTTGGTCTAGACAGCCTTTCAAATGATAAATGATGCAATATTCATCTTGAGCATGAAGACTGATGCCTAATGCAATTAATTGCTTCTCCTTTTGACTTAAAGTACCTTCCTGAAAACAAATTTCTGTAAATTCATTATACGCCCTTGCCAAATTCGGCATTTTCTTAGTAAAGTTGCCAATTCCTTCTTTGTAATCGATTAAAGAGGATACTGATTGATTTTGTAATTCCAATTGGCTCACTCCTTAGTTGAATTGAGTTCCAAAGGTGCACTTGTTAATGCTAACGACGATGCTGGATAAGGTCAATTGAACCCAATACTATGTGAGCTAATCCAAAACCAAATACAGTATTTGCAATCATTTTATTGGTTCCTCGTTTCTGTTTTAGCGCATAACCAGTTGCAGTAACCGCTGTACCTAAAACAGTAGGAATGACACCTTCCCTAAAATTCATACTGTTTTACCTCCAGTATTGTTATCGTTCCTTGAACATTCTCATTTGAGCGTTCAGGAATAGTATTTTTCCGATACAGAGATTAGATACGAGAGAAAAAATCCCTGTATATTTTCTTAAAGGGTTTACGGGCAAACAACTTATGATGAATATGTAATGGTAAAAATGAAAAATATAAAGGAGTGGGTAAGCTATTGAAACATTTCCAAATCGCTAGTAGTCAGCTTTATAAAAGAAGACTTCAGAATACCATTGATAAGGGGAATAAGCATATGTCTAATAAACAAGCCATTAATAATCAAAAACAAAGCGGGAAGTATCAGCAAGGATCAGGGTCTCGCTATCATGAAGAGCATGCAAGCCATGTCCCAGATTACGGAGCAAATATTGTAGACCCCAATGCACAAGGTTTAATCAACAACACAAATAATACTAACCAATAATTAATTTTAATGATTAAAAAGGTCATCATTCATTGATGGCCTTACTCTTTAGTGTTAATAATATCAGCTGTTCATTCTGAATGACTAAGAAGAGGTGGAGGAAAAGTGACGATTGTACGCCTTGGCTTTGTTGCGATGAGCATGGAACTAAAAAATGCTTCCCCCTCTCAGACGATGACATATTCACAATTCCAGAAAATAGCAGATAGGGAAGCGGCGATCCACAAATTGGAGAGGATTTCCATATCAAATTTACAGCATACATTTAGAATTTTAAAGCATGCTGCAGCTTCTGAGATTCATTTTTATCGGTTAACCTCACGCCTCATTCCTTTGGCGAACCATGAGGAGCTTTTGGATTGGAAATATATGAAGCCCTTGCAAGAACAGTTGAAGGAAATAGGAAGTTTTGTCAAAAAACATAACATAAGAATTGACTTTCATCCCGATCACTTTGTCCTGATTAATTCACCCAATAAGGATATTTTGAAAAATTCAATCAGGACTTTAAAAATGCATTACTTATTATTAAAGGGGATGAAAATAGACCCGACACATCGTTGTGTCATGCATGTGGGGGGGAATTATAAGGAAACAGAAACCTCCCTTGAACGCTTTATCGATAATTGGATGGAGGTCCCGAGATTCATACAAAAAACGATCATGCTTGAAAATGATGATACTTCTTTTACATTAGAAGATACACTTTTTCTATGTGAAAAATTAGGGATTCCACTTGTTTTCGATTATCATCACCATCTTGTACATCATAAAAATCCAAATTGGGAAGAGAACTGGAGTCAAGTTGTACACACATGGGTGGATTCTCCTCTCCCTATAAAAATGCATATATCAAGTCCCAAAAGCGAAAAAGAAATTCGCCACCATTCAGATTACATAAATATCGATATGTTTTTCACGTTCCTAAAAGAGATTAAAGGCAGCATTCCGCAAATTGATTGTATGATTGAGGCAAAAAGGAAAGATGATTCCTTATTTAAATTAATGGAAGAGATTAAAACGAGAGGCGACATCGAAATGATTGACGGCTCTTCATTTTACTTGAAGTAATTAAGAAGAGCCAATATAAAATAATTTAGATTAATATTCTAAAAAAGCGTTAAGACGAAATAAAGAAATGGAAGGGTAAAAATACATAGAATTGTGGTAAGTAAGACTCCTAACGATGCAAAGCTTGAATCAGCCCCAAATTTTTCAGAATAAAGAGATATAGTTGGAGCAGAAGGCATTCCGGACACAAGGACTGCGATTACTAGTATGGGGAACGGTACGGATAGTGTAACAAAAGGAAGGAGGAGTATGGGAATGATGAGTAGTTTGATCAACACAGATTTCCATAGGTAAATATTTTTTATAAATAAAATCATCTCTTTACTTTTTACATTCGCAATTAACATCCCGATCATCATCATAGAGAGGGGGATGGTCATTTTGCCAACGGTCTCTAGGCCGCTAGAAATTAGATGTGGCAAACGAATGGGTAGGAGAAAAATAATCAGTCCTGTGATTGTGGATAGAATCCCGGGATTTAAAAAGATATTTTTCCAATTGATTTGCTCCTTGTTTTTACTAAACAAGTATACCCCATACGTCCAAATGAGAATTAAATAATATAAATTAAACATCGTTAAATAAACAATACCCTGCTCCCCCAATATAACATAACTAACTGCGTAACCAATAAAGCCTTGGTTGCCAAAAATAATGAGTCCCTCATAAACACTTTTTTGTTTCTCAGGAAGGTTTGCACATCTTCTCATCCAATTCGCCAAGAAAACAGACAAGGTTAGAATATATACTGACAATGATACAAGCCATAAAAATTCTTTTAATAATGTAAAAGAGAAGGAAATATCTAATGAGAATAAAATGAGGGCAGGTAAAGTTATATTTAATATCAGTTGTGTAAGCACATTATTAGCATTTTCATTTAGGATTCCTTTTTTTCTAACGATAAACCCTAAAATTGCCATTCCATATAGGACCAACATTTCCTGGATAAATGCCTCAACAGAATTCATTTTCATCCCTCCTTCTCTAAAGTATGACCTCTAGATTTGGATGGTTAATCATATTAACAAACTTTCCTAAATAGTGTAATACAATAAAAAACCGATCTTTCGTCCTTAGAAAGATCGGTTTTTCATTATTTTGTTTGAGAAAGTTCATGCACGATTTCAGTTAATGCCTCGTTAATTGGTGTTGCCGGACGGCCGATTAGTTTTTCAAAATCATTGCTCTCAACATCTAGTGTACCTTCTCGAATGCTTCTTTGAATGTCTACAAGCATTGAAAGAAGGAATTCCGGTACGCCCGCACCTTTCATAATGTTTGCATAAGTGGCGTCATCGACCTGCTGCACTGGTACTTCTTTACCTAGGACAGATCCAAGAGCAGCTACTAGTTCTTCCTGTGTTAATACTTTACCGGATAGTTCGTAAATAGTATTTTCGTGGCCATCACCAGTAAGGACTGCTGCCGCAGCTTCAGCATAATCTTGCTGTGGCGCCCAACCGACCTTGCCATTACCTGCTGATGTCACCCATGGAGCTCCTGCAAGGACACCTTGAATGCTAGGTATTTCATTTTCTAAGTACCAGTTATTGCGTAAAAAGGAGTAGGAAATACCTGTTTTCAGGATTGCTTCTTCGGTTGCCTGATGAGTTGGGGCGAACAGATTTTTACTCTCCATTGCATTGCCTAAACTAGTATAGGCAATAAATTTAACAGCTGCACGCTTTGCCGCAGCGACCGCATTAGCATGCTGACGAATTCTTGTATCATTGTCTTTATCGGCAGAAATAAGAAGTAAGCGATCAATTCCAGCAAAAGCTGAATCTAAGTTCTCCGGCTGATCAAAATCTCCTTGGCGAACTTCTACTCCACGTGCCCGTAAATTTTCCGCTTTCTCCGGATTACGTACACTTACAGCCAGTTGACTTGCTGGTACAGTTTTCAATATAGTTTCTACAACTTTAGCTCCCAATTTTCCTGTGGCACCCGTCACGAGCATTTTCATAATTATTTCCTCCAATTTTTAAAATGTAATTATATCAGTTACCTGTAATCATAATAGTTACTTTAAGTGTTTTTGTCAATAATGTAAATAATAAAGGTGAATAAAACAGTAAAGAATAAAGTGGAAAAAGTATAAAAGTGAAATTGTGCAATTAAAGAATTAAGGAATGAACCTGTCCTTTTTTGACAAACTAATTTATATATGACAGGTTAGTTTTTGTATTTCATCAATTTTCTTAGGAGGACTATTAAGGTGATAAAGAGAAAAATGGCATTGCTATTAACGTTATTGCTTGCTGCAGGGACCATTCTGGGGGCATGTGGAAAGGGTAATAACAACACAACTGGCGGTAACAAAAAGAATGGCTTCTCTGCTGGCATGGTTACGGACGTTGGTGGGGTTGATGATAAATCCTTCAACCAATCTTCTTGGGAAGGTCTCCAAGCCTTTGGTAAAGCAAATAACATGGAAAAAGGAAAAGGTGGATATGATTATCTTCAATCTACATCTGATGCTGATTATGTAACAAACTTAACGACACTTGCCCGCCAAGGCTTTGATTTAGTATTTGGTATTGGGTTCTTAATGCAAAACGCTGTAGATCAAGTGGCAAAACAACAAAAGGATACGAATTTTGCCATTATTGATTCGGAAGTGAAAGAGCCTAATGTTGTAAGCATTCTTTTTAAAGAGCAAGAAGCAGCTTTCCTTGCGGGAGTTGCAGCAGGACTTACAACAAAAAGTAATCATATTGGTTTTATTGGCGGTATGAAAAATGCTGTAATTGAACGTTTCGAATCTGGTTTTCTTGCTGGAGTAAAAGCAGCAAAACCAACAGCAAAAGTAGAGGTTCAATATGCGGGGGCTTTTGACAAACCAGAGGCAGGTCAAGCAATTGCTTCTAAAATGTATACTTCTGGAGCAGATGTGGTCTTTCATGCGGCTGGTGGTACTGGTAACGGTCTATTTAAAGAAGCAACGGACCGAAAGAAAAAGAATCCAAATGGTGAAATTTGGGCAATTGGTGTAGACCGTGATCAAAGTGACATGGGTCCTGATATTGTTCTTACTTCTGCACTTAAACGTGTGGACGTTGCTGTAAAGGATACTGCTCAAAAAGCAAAAGATGGAAAATTCCCTGGAGGACAGGATATTCTTTACGGTTTAAAAGAAGATGGTGTAGCATTAGCTCCAATTAATGCCAAGGAAGCAAACAAAGCTGCTATTGAAAAGGCAGTAAATGAGTGGACTGATAAAATTAAATCCGGAGCTCTCAAGGTTCCAGGAACTCTTGCTGAATTAAAAACATTTACTGTTAAATAGTAATCGCTTAAAGCTAATCGTACATTTTGAAGAGAAGCTGCCTCCTGTCGGCTTCTCTTCAATTTTTCGTGGATATTTTTGCATGAAAAATCCACCCTTCCAATAGTGAAGGATGGATAAACAACAATTTCAAGAATTTAGGGGTTTCTTGAAGTAATTTTATTATGAACTAAATTAAGAAAGTTATTAGTTTTTTCTTTGAGACAACAAAGAAAATTTATGAATGTTATTTTTTTAATAATACTGCCGAACATGTGCTTCACTTTCGAGCAAGGCAGATTGAACTGAATTCCCGGTTTTATTTCGGTAAGTCATTCACTTCATTGGCAACCCTAATTCCAGATTCAATCGCTCCTTGCATCCAACCGTGGGTAAGGGTGGTATGTTCACCTGCAAAATAAACTCTTCCTTCAGGCATCGTGATATAAGGAAACAATTCATTTTCCTGCCCCGGCTTAAATGCCACAACAGCTCCAGTAGAATAGGGATTATCGACCCAACTAAAAGAAGTTCCTAATTTAAATTCAGAATAGACTTGGTCACCGAAAATTTCGGCCAGGTTTTTTAAGGCATATTGAACACGATCTTCATCGGATAAACCATTCCATGTTAAAGCTTCATCTGACCATGTATAACTTGCCAAAACAACAGCAGGTCCTTCTTTGCCAATCCCTTGGCTTGGGTAATAGGTAAACCGAATCGGCAAATCCGTAATGGATTTACCACCAAATTGACCATACCTTTCCCAGAATCTACTTTTAAATTCAATTCCAACTTTTGTTGCTGCCATATAGTTGATTTCACGAATCGCTCTGCGTTTATAATAAGAAAAAGAATGGTAGGGTTCAATCGTCACAAATCGTAACACTGAAAAGGGAATGGTTATGATGGCAAGATTACTTGTAATGGAAGAATTTGTTAAGTTTTGCTGATCGGTGGAATGGATAGTTACATCATTATGATGTTGGACAATTTTTGTCATCCTTTGATTGAATCGAATATCCTCTTTTAATTGTGGCAAAAATGCCCTTGGAAGTAGTTCCATACCTCCCGTGATCTCATAGTAACGTTTTGTACTGAAGGTTGATGCTTCACGTAATACTTCAAGAAATGACATCCCCATGTAGGCTTCATAGTCAAGAAGTATATCAATCATATCAACAGCACCATCTGAAAAGGTAGTTCCGTATTGATAATGGTAAGAATTTAAAAAAGAACCAAGAGAGTACCTTTTAAATTCTTTTTCGATTAATGGCCAATTTCTCTTTGGATTCTTATTAATAAAATTAACAATAGGCTGGAAAGCTAAATTAAACAGTTCTTCTGCGCTTTTACCCTTTTCATTGGGACGAACCGGAAAGTTTAGAATACTTGGGTTTTGTTCATACATATTGAGACGTGTCCGTATTCCATTTATATAAAGAATATCTGTGGTTGTTCGGTTGATAAAAAGGTTTAAGGGTAAACTGAATTTTTTAATATATTCTAAAGTTAACAAATGAGTATCAGGAATTCGCATGGGGCCCGCGTTTAAGTAAAGTCCGTTGCTAAAAGGGTCACGGATGGTATAGATACGGCCTCCAACAAGGCTGTTTGCTTCCAGGATGGTGACGTGATGCCCAGCCTCCTTCAAAAGCGACGCGGCAACAAGTCCTGCAATCCCTGCACCGACAATAGTAATCCTCTTAGGGACTGTCGATTTTTTAAGACCATTCCGAATAAAGCTGATCATCTGTTGTATGGTTAAGAGCCCGTTTATGTTTTCAGGCATTTCATCTCCCCTTTATGAAAAGGAATATTACATTGTATTCACTTGGAGAGATGCCTATGTGTTAAAGAGTAAAAATTATCTCAGAATAACTTTGTAACAAAACTGTAAATTTGCTGTGATGTCCCTGTTATACCTTCCTAGTATATTGGAACTATCAAATCACACGAGGGGGTAACCAATATGCTAAAAAAATTCATCATGGCGTTTGTCATTCTTGCTTCTTGTGGCACATTGTTTGCCAACGTTGGTGATAAAGCGGAAGCGGCATCTTATAATTATCATATCAGAGCAATTCAAGTAGCGGAAAATCATATGGGAGTACCTTATCGATGGGGTGGAATGTCACCATATGGTTTTGATTGTTCAGGACTTGTGAAATATTCTTATGGAAAAGCAGGAAGAACATTAAACCGTACAGCAGCAACAATGTACTATGGCAACGGATATCATGTATCTTCTCTAAAGACAGGAGATTTAATGTTCTTCGCACCATCAAAAGCAAGCAGACCAACACATGTTGCGATCTATATCGGATACGGTAAAATGATTATGGCTTCTTCTTCCAAAGGAGTTATGATTACAAAAACAAGCAACCCATACTGGCATGCTAGATATATTGGAGCAAAACGAGTATAAAGATCATCGGAAACGGTGGTCTTTTTTTTTCTGATTTTTTTAACCATAGAAATACATTGTTGAATTATCAGAAAAATTAGAGAAAGTTTAATTTGACTGTGTTTAATTTCCGTAATAAACTAAGGAAAATTTCATAAAGTAACTCCCATTTTTTGAACCTTTGTAAATAAACAAAGGGGTAAGTGGAAAGTCCTAAAACATTTATAATCTAAGGGAGAGAAACACTATGATGATTGAAAGTATTTGCCCAAAATGTGGAGAAATAAATAATGTTGAGCATAAAGGGGAAGACCTTCTATTTGTTACTTGTAAAAACAAACATATCTATGACCATATTGTCATTCCTTATTCCAGAACCGCCGGCATTAAAGATGATCGAAGGAAAAAATTAGAGGAAATGATTGTCGAGAAAAAATTTCACCGAATGAGTGATAAATCAACTATCTGTCTACTAATCTTTGAAAATGGGTATGAAATTGAAGGACGTTCAACAGTTCGCGACATGGCTGATTTTCGAACGATTATTGGAAAAGATAAGGCATATGAACAAGCATTAAAAAAGGCTATGGTTGCATTAGGTGCATACTTAGTATAATTTTTAAAAAGTATAATCAAAAAGGGCTATTCCAATTAAATAGGAGTAGCCCTTCACATTTTTATAAAGATTGTTCCAGCTCATACCAATAATAACAAATGGTTTCCATCCCTTTATCGAAATTCTCAAGATTGAAATGTTCATTCGGTGCGTGAAAATTTTCGTCCGGGAGTCCAAATCCCATTAATACAACCGGCTTTTCTAAAATTTGATCAAAAGTGGCTACAATCGGAATCGAGCCGCCGCCACGTGTATAGGACGTAGGTACGTTGTAGACTTTTTCATATGCTCTCCCAGCAGCTTGAATTGCTGGATGGTCAAATGGTGTAACAAACGCAGGGCCTTTGTCAAAAAGCGAAACATTTACTGTGACTCCAGGTGGTGTATGTGTTTTGATATGTTTTTGCAATAGCTCTACAATTTCATCCGGATCTTGATCTGGAACAAGGCGGCAGGTGATTTTTGTATGGGCTTCCGCCGGAAGAACCGTTTTAATGCCTTCGCCTTGGAATCCGCCATAAATCCCGTTCACTTCAAGCGTTGGACGAACCCAATTTCTTTCTAATGACGTAAAGCCTTCTTCGCCAAACATTTCCGGAACCCCTAATTGGTCAATAAAAGACTGATCTGTAATTCCTAGTGATGCATAGGCTGCCTTTTCAGCCGCTGTTAACTCCGCCACTTTATCGTAAAAGCCTTCAACGGTGATCTGCCCTTTTTCGTTATGGAAGGAATTCACGATCTCGACTAATGCATGAATCGGATTTTGAACCATGCCGCCGTATAATCCCGAATGAAGATCGCTTTTTGGTCCCTTAACATCAATTTGTACACCGCACAAACCTCTCAACCCATAGCAAATGGCGGGCTTTCCGCGCTCCATCATGCTGGTATCGGAAATCACAATCACGTCGGAGGATAATAATTCCTTATTTTCCTTTACAAAGAGCGGAAGGTTAGGGCTGCCGATTTCTTCTTCCCCCTCAATCAGGAATTTTACATTGATGGGAAGGGTTCCTGTGATATTAAAGATCGCTTGCAACGCTTTGAGATGCATAAACACCTGGCCTTTGTCGTCACTTGCCCCACGAGCATAGATCTTCTCGTCGCGGATTTCTGCTTCAAAAGGAGGGCTATCCCATAATTCAACCGGGTCAACGGGCTGTACATCATAGTGGCCATAAATCATTACAGTTGGTTTTCCTTCTGCCTTCAACCACTCCCCATAAACGACAGGGTGACCTTTTGTTTCGTAGATTTCGATCTTTTCCATCCCGATTTCTTGAAGGGCATTGGACACCCATTTTGCAGCCTTTTGAACATCCTCTTTATGTTCAGGGAGAGAGCTGATACTTGGAATCGCCAAAAATTCCTTTAATTCCGTTAAATGCTTTTCTCTGTTTTTTGTAAGGTATGTAATAACAGCTTGATCCAATAAAAAAACCTCCTAAAATCTTAATTTTTCCATTAAGTTAATTTTGTATCATATTGTTAAATGTTTCAAGTTGAATTCAGGAGCGAGCAGAAAATGAAATTTTATAAAGCGGATGAAAATCAATATGGTAGAATGGAAAGAGATAACTTTACATGGAAAAATGAGGGATGAGACATGAAGGAGATTAAAAATATTTATTGTGTAGGAAGAAATTACGCAGCACATGCAAAGGAATTAAACAATGAAGTGCCTACTTCGCCATTTCTTTTTTCAAAACCTACTCATGCCTTGGTTGAAGCGAAAGGGCAGAGAATACAGCTGCCTGCAAATCGTGGCTCCATCCATTTTGAAACAGAGCTCGTTTTAAGGGTTGGGAAACAATATGAGATCGGCATGAAAGTAGACGAAACAATTGATAGTATGGCGATTGGGCTTGACCTAACTTTACGGGATGTCCAAACGGAATTGAAGAAAAAAGGGCATCCATGGTTGCTTGCAAAGGGGTTTCCAAATTCGGCAGTCGTGAGTGAGTTCATTACTTTTCCTGGGCTTGATGAAGTGGAAAAGGCTGATTTCATGCTAATGAAAAATGGGGAGAAGGTTCAACAAGGAAACATTAAAAATATGCTTTTTGATTTACAAACCATTTTAGATTTCACCGCTGAGAATTTTGGTTTGGGTGAAGGGGACATCATTTTTACCGGAACACCAGAAGGAGTCGGACAAGTTTTGGACGGTGATCATCTTTCTTTGGTTTGGGATAATAGGGTTCTTGGAGAGTGTTTAATTAAATTAACTTAATTTCTTTGGGATTTTATTGGTATTGATGTCTGGATTGGTGGCGTTATCGATTTTTAGATTTTGGGTCAGTCCTCCCACTGCCTAACGCAGCGGGGGACTGATTCTTTTTTCACCAATGAAAAATGCCCTGCAAAAAAACGATAATAGGAAGAATAGCGAGAGACCGATTAATGTAATTCCCAAGTTGACTTGTTGTCCCTTAAGATAATTGTTACAGAGACGAATGGGAGCGTTAGCGTAAAGCCAGCCCATGACAAAAAGCATGGAAATTACATTTGCCCAAATGAACCCCTTCACTACAGGAGAAAGCCGCCCCCAGCTAAAGGCTAGGGGCAGACCAATCATTAGAGGAGTAGTCAGATACTTTGCTAATTCAAATGTAGTACTGTTAAGCGCGGCATCAAGGGATCTCGGCAGAAGCCAAAAGATGCTGGTAAATATAGCAATGAGCAGACCAGGAATTCCATCTGGGTTGTATTGACCCCATTCCGGCTTCCAAACATGTTTCCTGAAGCTGGTTCCAAATAAATATCCAGTAAAAGCTAATAAAGGAATTTGAACAACCATTTGGCCAACCATAGTACTTTCAAGACCCGTTCTTACTTGTGGGATACTTAGGGCGGCAATAAGCATAAAGCAAATGAGTACAATAGGTTTCATTCATTTCACCCTTAAATTTAATTCCTCGACAACTTTGTCGGGAGAGTTATAATCATATATCTGGATTAACCTGCCTTTAGGATCAATTAAATAAAATGCTGCATTATGTTCAAATCCATTTTCAATCGGGATGACAATGACCCCTGCCATTTTTAATAATAACTTCAGTTCCTTTTGGTCTGGAACCGTAGCTATTCTCCAATTGACTCCGTCTGCTTCATACAATTCGCGATGGTGTTCAAGCATTTCAGGTGTATCCCGCTTAGGGTCAAAACTAATACTTATAAAATGTAATTTGTCACGCAGGATCCTTTTTGGAAGGCTCGAATAAATTTTATTAAAATTCATCTCCACTACGGGGCAAACATCTCCACAGGTAGGATAAAAGAACGTAGCCAAAACGTATTTCCCTTGATATTCAGAAAGGGTAAAGGATTCTCCCTTACTGTCCTCAAAAGTGACATTAGGAACGATGGGACTTTCCTGCAACACATTGATTTTCCTTGCCTGTTCGGCTGTAAAAGCCCGAAAATGATCGCTATAGAAAAACAAAATGGCTGTGCCTAAGATTGTGAGCCCTATTGTCATGAAGAAATATTTTTTATCCATGTGTCGAAGTTCCAATATCCTCAGTATTGGAAATATTTTCCCTAATCTTGCTGGAGTAGTTAATAAAACGGAAGAAAAATAACAAGAAAATGACCATTGCGAAAAATCCGAAGAAAGCAGCTACAATATCTACAGGAGTCCATTCAGGAAGATGCTCAGCCCAGCGTCTTGGAGCACTTGTCTTTCCAGAGAATAAGAATGAATAGGTTAATCCAAGGAACGCCAGGAAATACATCCATAAGATGAATTGGTCAAACTTGCTATCCGTCCGTCCGCCTTCCACCCTTGTCAGGTAGTACATGAATCCAAGAATCATTGCACAAACTCCCATCCCCATATACATATGGAAATGCCCCGGTACCCATTTGGTGTTGTGCATCACTTCATTGATCACGATGGTGGCATCAATAATTGCCGGAATCACCCCAATCACCCAGCCAAATATTGAAAGGTAGAGGAAGGTTGAAGCCACGTCCCACTTAATTCCAGAACGATAGATAATCATCAAAGCCCCAAATGCAGTAACAACCAGCACTGGGATTCCATTGATATAGGAAAGAACCTGCCCCAAAATCAGGACCCACTTTGGCATAGCATAGTCCATCAAAAGATGATGAGGATAGGCAGAAAGCGTTAAAATGGTTGAAAGGTTCCACGCAATTAAAAAGATTTTATTGGATTTCCAAGGCCTGCCCGTATAGCGGGGGAGTAGCTCATAGACGACAATAACCCCCATATAAATGGTGGAATTTGCAAGAACATGGCCAAAGACAAAGGTTAAGTTTTTTGCAAGCAGTGGATCAATAGTAAAACTTGGTGTGTAAAGGTTAATGAGGCTCATTAAAAGGATGGAAGCACCTGCAATCAGTGCCGTGATGTCAACTATACATACCATTGTAGCGGCTACAACTGTTGGAGGAGGACCAAATCCTTCTTTTTTTCCAAGAAGTTGCGGCCAGCCCAACGTTGTAGAGAAGCTTCCATATTTTTTGATGATGGCATGTGCGGTTTCTAATAGAAAAATCAAAAACGAAGTTCCAATTACTAACATCCCGCCTAAATAAAGGGCAGCACCAGTTTTCCCCCACACTCCTCCAGAAATGGCAGGCAGAGGATAAAGGAAGGTCCAGCCACCGGCAAAATCATAGCCAAAGATTGCAATTAGAATCATGGTAACGCCAATAAGGAAAAGAATAATATATAGGTGAAACACAGACCTTTTTAAAGGAACGTATTGACTTAAAAAATACCACATGATGGCAGATACGGCGAGTATAGAAGCGCTGATCATACCGGTTCCATGCAGGGTCATGACTTTATAGAACATGATGGTGTCCAACTTGATAAGGTTTCCTTGGGACAGGAGCATCAGAACACCAGCAATCATCATTAACAGTAATACCGCACCACTAATGATAAGTGGAAACACAACACTTTTCTTTGTATTTGGGTTAATTGCAACCCGTAATGTGTTTGTCATTTACTAACTCCCCCCATTATTCATTAACGATAATCTCGCGTTTCATAATGTGGTGGGCTGCACCACAATACTCCAAGCACAATATAGAATAGGTTCCAGGTTTCGTAAATTGATAATACACAGTGTTTGTATATTGAGGCATGGCCTGAGTTTGAGCAACAATATTCATTTTATCATCGTATAAACCAAAGCCATGATTGACATCCTTGCTAGTGACATGAAAGGCAATGTAGTCTCCAACTTTAAAAGTGTCCTTAGATATTTCGAACCCAAATTGCATAGCGGTAACATCGACGTCAACAGGAGTGCCTTTCGCTGCCGCCCGATGATAAGGCAGTTGTTTTAAGGTAAAAAAGCTTGTAGTCAGCAACGATAAACATACCAATATAAACCAAATATTGCGAATAAAGTATCCCTTTTTTTGAATCCCGGTATAATCAACTTTTTTATCAGAGCGTGCAAAGACAAACAGGAAGACAAAAATGATAAAAAGGCTAAGAAGTAAGGTAATATCCCAGGCTTCTTGTTGATACATACTAATCCCCCTTTTTAAAAAAATTTTTTTCTTCAAGGATGGCTAAGCTTGTGTGCAGCAATAAATTCTTGCCTAAAAGAATCATACAAAATAAACATAGGAATTACTGTTAGAAAAGTCACAATTATCAGAAAAATAAAGAGATGGATTTCCCTGTTAGTTAGTAGATGAAGGGGTGGAAGGTTCCACTGATTCTCTATAAGTCCTTTTCCTTTATAGATGCCGGAGGGTTAAGGGGGATGTGTGCGGAAGTGATTTCTTTCTTGTTTACAAAATGAAGAGCTTTTTTCAATCATCGGCCCTTCGGTAATATGTCCCAGTTTTGTTTCAGAGATATAAAATAATCCCCCATACAACAGGCTTCCTAAAAGATTTCCAATAAGAGCCTAAAAGAAGTTAATATAAACACTTTTACCGGATGTAAGCCCTCTCATTTTAGCGAGTGGCAGCATGGCAAAATTCCCGGTTACCAGCTCTAATGCTAATAATAAAATAAGGACAAATCCAACAGGAAAGATAAAGGCACCAACAATCCCCAACCTGGTTTCGATTGAAGCGTTATAAGCGAGAGTTGTGGCGAATCCCAAAAAGGCACCTGACAGAATTCCCTTGAATAAAATGTCCTTCACAGCCAAATTGGATTTATAGGCTCCTGTAGTTGCAACATCCTCTATCAACTGTATCGGTTTAATATAATCCAATCTCCATCCCTCCTTTTTCGTTTGATTTTTATTGTAAAGAGGGTACTTTGTCAAATCAATATTATTTTACAAAAAATTACAATTTACTTATTAACATAGTATTTATGGTAGAAATTCAGGAGATGATTGCAAATTAAAATTACTGCCAATCCGCTTGAGGATAAAGTACTATTAATCTATTTGTTTTTTAATAAGTATATCGAAGATTTGAATTCTATCTTTATACAATTAGGAATGTGTCGAAAAAAATAGATAATTTATTTTTAAGAAAAAGAGAATTAAAGTGTAATTTTACACTTTGGGGAATATAATTACATTAACAGAACGTTCCTTTTTTGACCTTTTGAATAAATAATTATTTGTAAATGGTGGTGATAAAAATGAAACCTAAGAAAATTATTTTCACAATCGTATCGATCGCAATAATTTTTGTAATCGGATATTTCCTAAATGCCTTTTTTGGAAACCCCATCAGCAAAAGAATAGCGGAAAAGGAGGTCTTAACGTATTTTGAAGAAAAATATAACAAGGACTTCAAAGTTTATTCGTCCAGCTATAATTTTTTAATTCCAGATTACAATATTAAGTTAGGACCAAGTGATGATAAAGAGGCTGTATTTGAAACTTCCAGATATGAATTAACTATGTTTGACGCATATGGTGCGTATTTAGCTACTGAGGAATTAAAATCTAAATTTCTAGAGATTCTGGTAAAAGAATTTCCAAAAATCAAATTTACAGTGCAGGCGGAGGAGCAGCATCATATAGAAGTTGCGGGTGTTGAATTTGCCTTTTTTTCTCCAAATCCCCAGACAAGATTAGAAAAGAATTATTTTAATGCAAATATATCGTGGGCTGACACCGGACTTAGCAGGAATGAAACGATAAGGCTGATGGATGAAATTGCCCTTAAGGTAAACACCGAACTAAAGGGCATACCCAAAGAACTTAACCTGGAAATTTATGTGAAAGACAAAAAGGGAGATAATGTTATCATTGAAAGGTTTTATATTAATGGGAAAGCGATTCTTAAAGAAAATTAGATAATCATAATTTACTTAGTAATATCTTCTAATCGTGTCTAAAAAAAAGCCTTCCTGCGAAGGCATCACTTTGAGTCTGGTAGCCAATAAGTCGAATAACAACCTTTTATTGCATCGGATTTGAAAAGTTGTTAATTAGAATCTGTACTTGATCTCCTTGATGAATTTTACCCGGTCGTTCTACTGCACAAACAATACCTCTTCGCTTAAAGGCTGCACGAACAAAATCTGTTGCTAATTTTGGACGATCCTCATATTGCTGTTGAATAATTTCACCAGGAAACACGCACGGCAGGTTTTGACCCATACAAATCAAGCCTGTACCATTAGGAAAAATAATTCGTGAACCAAGCGTGAGACATGTCAGCTCAGAGAATCCACTCAACAATAGATTTGCACCTAACCATTCAGGCAGTACCTTCTCAATACCTAATTGTTCAGAAATCTGCCTGCAATCTTCTTCAGCCAAAATGGTAATCTGACGGCGATTGAGGATTTCTGTACCTCTAGGATACATGGGCTGACGAGAATCCGCCGGGAAAGTAACTCCAAAGTGACGATCCCCCGGTATTCCACCAAATTCAAGATTTACCTCAGGAATTCGGCGTGTAACAAAAGTTTCTGGGTTATCCGCTATGAGGATTGCACGTACCTCTGCCTCTGCAGTTTTCATATAAGCACCTCTTTGAATATATCGTTATACTGTTGTTGACTCCTAGTAAATTGTAAATTTACCATTTAAAGAGTATTGTAGCACTTAAAGGAAGGTTACTCCACACCAAGAAAGATAGAAATTCGGTAAAGCACCGGGGGACATGCATTTTTTCTTTCATCGGTTGTTACCCAATCAAAGGGTAAAGCGTATATTTTTAAAGATGAACTCGTACTTAAAGTCGGAAAAAGGGAAAAACATAGGAGGCGAACTATAATGGATCTGAATCACGTACAGAAACAGTCATTTACAATTGCAAACTATTCTTTGGAAAATGGGGAAAGCATTCCGGTTACACTTGGATATGAAACCTATGGGGAATTAAATGTGGATAAATCGAACGTGATCTTAGTCCCTCATTATTTCAGTGGTACAAGTCATGCAGCAGGAAAATACACACCGGAGGACCCATTTCCAGGATACTGGAATGATTTAATTGGCCCTGGAAAAGCAGTAGATACTAATAAATTTTTTGTCATAAGCACCGATAACCTTGCCAATGTCCAGGTGAAAAACCCCTATGTGATTACTACAGGACCAAGATCTATCAACCCGAAGACAGGTAAAATATGGGGCCTTGATTTTCCGGCTTTCACGTACCGTGATATGGCAGGCATTCAACATGAATTTTTAACAAAACAATTAGGAATCAACAAACTATATGCCGTGATGGGGGCTTCAGCCGGTGGATTTATTTCACTGCATTGGGCCGTGAATTACCCTGAAAAAGTGGAACGGATGATTGGCGTAATTACTAATCCGCAAAATCCAATTCTTACTTCATTAAATGTGACTCAACATGGGATGCGTGCTATTGCCCTTGATCCCAATTGGAATGATGGTTTTTATCAGGACGGGAAAGAACCGATAGAAGGCCTTCATCTAGCTGTTCAAATGATGAATACCGGGGCATTCACTCCGGAATTCTATGAAACAACCTATCCAAGGGATTGCAAAGAGCAAGAACCTTATCAGGATTTCAAAGTGCCAACTTCCTATGAAAAACAGGTTGCACAGGCGATTGAATCTGGTTCAACATTTGTTGATGCCAGTCATTGGTATTACACGTGCAGGGCAACGATGATGCATGATATCGCACATGCTCATGAATCGTTCGAAGCGGCTTTAGAAAAAATTACAGCAAAGATATTAATGGTATCCTGTACCAGTGATTTATTGCAGCCTACCGTTTATAATCGAGAAATGATCGAAATCATGAAAAAGCAAGAGAAACAAGCGGAACTATTTGAATTTGATAGTTTAAATGGACATTTGGCCGGCATATTAGAAACACATTTGTTTCGTGAGAAAATTGCTGAATTTTTAATTTAGGATGTGTTAAAGGACAATGCTGATTTTGAAAACGTTGATTGGAGCGGAAAGTGCGAGACTCCTGCGGGAGCAGCGGGACAAGTGAGACCCCATAGGCGCTTAAGCGCCGAGGAGGCTCACCGCCCGCCCCGCGGAAAGCGAGCATCCTGGAGCGGAAATCAACAAATAAGTTTAACAGAGCATTAATTTAAAGGAGTATTGCTTGTGTTTTGGTGGAACTAATAGAAAAAAAGATGAGAATGAGGTGATTTTATGAGTAAAGCTAAAGGAAAAGGTGGAACAGGGAGAGGAACAGACAAGAAGGGGTGGAACCGTTGGCAGGCAAGTGCCAACAAAAAAAAGAGTGCAAAACCTTATACAAGTAAAGGTACAAAAAAGACGGATGTGGAATGAGTCACGGGCGATCGTTAAGTCACTTATCCGAAACATAGTGAATGCTGAATAATACAATTTTAATGATCAAACATGTGGCGAGCTCCTTAAAAGGAGTTCGCTTTTTTCTTTTTCAGCTAAAGGGGGCATGTTAGTTAATATTTATCACAATTTATTTTTAACGTGAAATCGCTCTTATAAAAAGCTCCTTAAATTTCTCCCGATCTTCAGATGTAAATGGTTTTGGACCCTTTGTACGCTTTCCACTTTTTCGAGCCATTGCACTCAAATAACGTGTTTGTAATAATTGGTCAATGTTTTCATTCGTATAAGTATACCCAGTATGATGAAGCACCGTACACCCTTTTGCTAAACCTAGCGAAGCTAGACCATAGTCTTGCGTAACGATTAGATCTCCTTTTTCAACCAACTTCATAATCCGATAATCCGCAGCATCTGCTCCAGAATCAACATAAATGGTTTCTACCCCTGATGGTTGTTCCGCATTCGAAAAATGAGAAAAGCTAGTAACAAGGATAACTGGAATTTCAGCCTTCGTACCTTCAGAGATAATGATATCTTTCACCGGACAAGCATCTGCATCAACATATATTTTCATCTTTACCGCTCCCGTAAATAAGTTTGAGTTGATGATAATGGCAAATTTAGCCTTTGTCAAACGATAAAGATGGTGTACCTAAAATCTTTAAAAAACAGTTATCATTCGTAAAACTTATTCTGGCATGCTCTCCCAAATAATAGAAAAATATCAATCTATCATGTAAAATTAATTCTATAAATTTTTAAGAATGATAAGGAGAGAATGAATGAAATCAATTTTACTGAAAGCAGGGCTGATGACTTCCTTAATATTTCTAGGATGGTCTTATAAAGAGGTTTCTGCGGAGATGTTATGGCCATCCAAATGTGCATCATATGAGAAAATAGTACCCAATAAAAATCCCTCTTCTCAGCATATAAACTGCTTATTGACCAATGCAGCTTTAAGTGCAAAAATTCCTCCAGAGGTCTTAAAGGCTGTTGCTGCAACAGAAAGTGATTGGAGACAATTCGACAGTAAAGGACAGCCATTTAAATCGCAAGATGGCGGCATTGGAATCATGCAAATTACGAATCAAGCAACCTATAATCAAGAAAAATTAAAAAGTGATATTGTCTATAATATACAGGCAGGCGTCGACATTCTTAACAGTATGTATAATCGTACAGATTTGCCGAAAATAAAAAGGGCAGGACGAGAGGTCATTGAAAATTGGTATTTCCCTGTAATGGCTTATAACGGTACGAAGCCTGTAAACAGCCCAATTTACAAGGCTGACGGAAAGAAAAATCTGAATGCTTATCAGGAAAAAGTCTTTGCCAGGATTAAACAAGACAGCTTCTTAAATGAAACAAATTTAGCGCAATTCCCTTTCACTAGAGCTGATTTTGAGTATAATTCAGGCAGCGACACCAATATTATTTTCAAAAAGAAGGATTACATCCTTACTTCTCAGATGCATGCATCTAGATATTTTTTTCAAAAGGGGAACAAGGTAGTGGTGACACAGAATGATGCAAGGTTACGCTCACAACCAAGTACTAGTAGTAATCGTACTACCCTAAGAAAAGGCACCACTTTGATCATCGATAGGAGTTTTACCTTAGATAAAACTGCAACTAGTCCAAACCAATTTGTTTGGTACCCGGTTAAATATAAAAGTACAGATCAAAAGCCAGCAGGATATATCCCTTCTGTATATATCAGTAAAAAGTTGAATGCTCCAATCGTGAATCCTGTAGATGATCATGATCGAGTTTTATCCGGAAAAGCACCTGCGAATGTCATGATTCGAATTATGAATGGGAGATTTCCGATTGGCCAACCAAAAAAGGCAGATGCAACCGGGTACTATAAGATTACTATTCCTGTCCAAAAGGCAGGGAAAACACTTACGGTAACGTATAAAGATTACCTGAACGAGGTAAGTCCATCTACTACAATTAAAGTAATCGATAATACACCACCAGTAGTTCCAACAGTGAATAAAGTAACCAATAAGGCAGCTATAATCTCCGGTAAAACGGAAGCATATGCAAAGGTGTATGTGAAAATTGTGAAGAAAACGTATAGTGCAAAAGCGGATCGGTACGGAAAATACAAGGTGGTAATACCTGTGCAAAATACAGGAATGACGATATCTGTCAAAGTAAAAGATCGTGCCGGTAATGTAGGGACTGCAAGGAAGGTCACCGTTAAACGGGTTGCGCCAAATCTACCTACTGTGAATACAGTCAAACACACTTCTAAAACTGTGTCGGGAAAAACGGAGAAACATGCGAAGGTAACCGTTAAAATTGGAACAAAGAAATATACAGCAAAAGCAAATGCTTATGGAGCTTATAAAGTGAATATTCCTAAGCAGCGAGCAGGCACAAAATTATATGTTTATGCAAAAGATGCAAAAGGAAAAGTAAGTGCTACAAAAAAAGTGATCGTTTCAAAATGAACCAAAAAAAGTCAATCTTAACTAGATTGGCTTTTTTGATTGGACTAGGTGAGGGACCTGTGAAAGGTATCCCATGTCCCTAGGTGAAAATTAATCATAACGAACCCGATCTTCTCCTTCAATGATTAGCTCAAGTTCTGTTAAAAAGTTGAGTTCTAGCGGGGCAGGTAAGAGGTTAATAAGTTCCTTGATTTCGATAAGATCTTCTGCCTCTTCGATCGTTAATGGAGGTTGATCTAAATGCTGATACCAAATCTTTAATTCGTCAATAAACTCATAAAAATGCATCTCGAACCGTTCGGCTATTTCTTCGCTTTCATCCTCGGCAGCTTTTTTCATCAACTCCCAATCTTCAAGGGCAGTTTCCAATTTTTCTTTAACACGATTGACCACATCATCACTCCTTGGTTTTTGGAAATAGGAAAATTCGCCAAACGAACATTGAAAATACCAATAACTATTCTAGTTTAAAGTATACAAAAGCAATACCAATAAGACAAAGGTTTAAGAACTGCATTTTTATTTCGACAAGTTTCAGCATTTTTAGTAGTGAACCAGTAATACATAATCGTTTAGATTCATAGAAAGTTCGTTGATTTTATTGACTTTGTGAGCCATTAGCTATTGTTACTAAATATTTTCATTCTGGTTAAGTTGAGAGTTTGTCAAATCTTGACCTTTTTTTTAGCTTTCATCACTATCATTTTATTTGTAAAATAAAAAAAAGTTAAAAAACTAAATGAAATTGTGAACAAATTATTAGAATGATATAAAGGGGATCGAAAAAAATGTACAAGTATACAATTTATGTAACACATAATGGTAAAGTTTATCAAACGAACGTAATTGCGGACAAAAACCAAACAGAAGAAGAGGTTCATCGTATAGCAAAAGAACAAGTTTTGAAGCAATGGGCAAATTAATTAAGAATCCAAGGCTTTTATGTAACTAGCTGCCAATGGCGGCTTTTTTTATTGATCTAAATTTGAATGGTTTGCTCGTAACACGTTAAAAATCATTAAAAGTGAGTGAAGATTTATTCTTTAAAAGAAGGGTGAACCGAAATATTTGCTT
Source organism: Neobacillus sp. GCM10027624 (assembly GCF_042675345.1). Taxonomy (NCBI): domain Bacteria; kingdom Bacillati; phylum Bacillota; class Bacilli; order Caryophanales; family Bacillaceae; genus Neobacillus; species Neobacillus sp. GCM10027624. Next base: position 739,733 of record NZ_JBHTHD010000002.1, on the reverse strand, counting down.
GCCTACTATTAAAATTGAAATAATATCAAGTATTACTATTTTCTTGTTGGAACAGTATAATCAGGAATGGGAGTTGAGATATATGAATAAAAAAGACATCGCGAATATCCGAAAGCAATTTAAATTAGATAATTATCGTATGAACATCCGTGAAATCTTCAATGTGTATGTTCAAAAAGAATCGGGCGAGATTTACCATCAAGTTTGCCAGCCCTTTCAAATGTTGGAACAGGAAGCACAAGAATTGTTTTTAGCCAACTTTAAAAAAGTTTTAACAGGTAATCTTGATGCTAAGCTGTTTGAATTGAAATTCCAGCGGGATGTGGAATACAGTACACAAACGATTCTCTTCGAAGGACTTCAATCGGACTCAGCAGATTGGCAAGATAATATGGTGGAAATTGTTACGAAAATGTTTGCTCATGGTGCTTATGAATTTGATACGGTAGTGACATTTATCCGGGGGGAATACCGAAAGCCTACCAAGAAGCGGAATCCAGAATCGGAAGAAGGTGGGGATGATGCGGTGTATTCAAACGAATTTATCCTATGCAGCCTTAATAAAACCGATCATCCGAAAAAAGCCTTGATGTTTGACTATATCGAAAAAGAATATAAGTCCTATCATGTCGTGGATCCGATAATTAATTTAGACTCACCTATGTCAGGATTTCTGTTCCCAACGTTTAATGATAATGCTGCAGATGTGAACCATATTCTTTATTGTGCCGGAAAAGCCAATGAGCCAGATGTGAGATTTATTGAAGAGGTTCTAAATGGTGAAGAGATCATGACTGCTCAGGAAGATAAGGATTGCTTCGATTTTATCTTAAAAGAAGTGATGGGAGACGAAGTTGAACCTCGGGTCATTTCCAATGTTTATGAGGAAATCGATAAGATGATCCAAGAGAATGCAGAAAAGGAAGAAAGTGAAATTCCAACATTGGATACTCGGGACATTGAAAGGATTTTAACGGTCAGCGGGGTCGAAAATGTAGAGCCTGCTAAAGTGGAACATGCCTTCAAAGCGATTATCGATGATGAAAAATATGAATTCAAAGCAAGCAATTTAGTACCAAAAACGATTAAAATCAATACAAAGCTGGCAGACGTTACGATCAACCCGAAGGACTTGAAATATGTTAAATATATCACATTCGAGGGAAAACGGTGCCTCTTGTTAGAGGTCGATGAAGAAGTAATGGTGGAAGGATTTAAACTGGAATCGGAGACACTCTAGATGTGATAACACATTTAAACTTTGGTCCATTTATAGCGCTAATTCCTTATAAGATCTTATTCGGTATCGAGTAAGGTCTTTTTAAATTGTGGGATGAAGAATTAGTTTATGGTGTAGGTTCATCTAATTGTTTAAGCTACAATTCATTTTCTTCTCAAATCTTAAGGAGATTTGGTAAAATAAGTTAAATGGGGGTGCTTTAATGAAAAGTTTTAGTTTTTGGTCTTTCGTATTCGCAGTGTTTGGTGTTTTGTTTTTTGGGTCCTCGTATATGTTTCCAGAATTTTTTGAGCCTTTTATGGCATCAGGATTTGGATTTCTAATTGTTGGCTCGTTATTTTGTTTCGGAGCCCTATTTAAAAGTGAAAAAGGAAAAGCAAAGTTTTTAGCAGTTGCTGCGTTATTTTTCTTAAGTTCTATTATTGTTTGGAGCGAACCATTTCAAATTGTCCGGGTACTAACCTGGATGAAGAATTAATAAAATTTTATATTGAAAAGAATATAGATTATTTTAAAAATGGTGTTAGTATCATATAATTGGTGCATTTCGGAGGGGCTCGAATGATTATACAAAAAATAAATGATGACCTATCTTTAAAATTAATAGAATTACGAGATGGTGAAAGGATTTTTGAATTAACAAATAAATCAAGAGATTATTTAAGAGAATGGCTGCCTTGGCTGGATACTACAACAAAACTCGAAGATACAATTGGGTTTATTGAAATTTGTTTAAAAGGCTTTGCAGAAAATAAGAGTTTAAATGCGGTCATTTTATTTAACGAAGAAATTGTTGGAGTTGCAGGCTACAATCAAATTAATTGGTTAAATAAAACAGCATATATTGGGTATTGGCTAGGGGAAGAATTCCAGGGAAATGGAATAATGACCGAAGTGGCAAAGGCGTTGACCAGTTATGCTTTTAATGAGTTTAATTTAAATAAAGTTGAGATTAGAGCGGCGGAAGGGAATAGGAAGAGTAGGAGTATTCCTGAGCGATTGAACTATGTAAATGAAGGATGTATTAGGCAAGCAGAATGGTTATATGACCATTATGTTGACCATGTTGTTTATGGAATATTGGCAGAGGAATGGAATAACAAATAGCTAAATCTTATAAGAATTATTAAAACTTCAAAAACAAAAAAAGAGCCTTGAAATAGATCCAAGAGAAAAAAATCGTAAGGGGAGCATTGGAGGTGTACTATTCCTTAACGTCACCATCGTTTAAATGGATAATTACCTAATTAATAAAGGATCCCCAGTACTACTTAATCTGGAACGTCTCACCTTTTTCATCAAATGCATGCTTAAAATCAAATGCAAAAGGAGTGGGTCCATGCTGAATATAATATTTGTATCTCTTGAATGCCTCCTCCCATGAGACATCCTTCACCTTTTCTGTCCACCAAACTACATAAGAAAGGTGTTTCTCTGGATATGGCTCGATCCATCTGTTCTTATCTCGTAATGCTTGACTATGCTGCCCTGAATAGGTAAAGCGATATAAGGATTGAAGGCTTCTCCATACTGTTAGTGTAAGAATAGGAGCGCCCTTTCCCTTTACAATATCTTCAGGGAAAGGGACTCCTTCAGGCGAAAGCGCCTCTATAAGTCCTGATTTAGATGCCTGACGATATATTTCATTTCCCACTTGAAAAAATTCACGAGAGGCAGGGTGGTCATAGTGGTGGTTTAGCCTACCCACAGTATAGATTGAAACGAATGCCATAAACAGCCCTCCATCTACAGTCTTTTCCTAGATATATTCAAGTGAAAATGTGAAAATTCCCTTTTCGTTAAGCGTTGGACCAATTATTCCTTGGCTTTTTAATGAAAACCCAGACGAATGAACAGTTTTGGTATAAGTGAGATGATACATTTTTCTTCTCAGAAATCAACAATGATGGAATCTTCCTATGTTTAACAGACGCCCCTTAACAGCACATTTCATTACCCCAGCTCCTCGAGCCCAAAAGAAAGCGATGCCAAAAATTTTACAAACAAAATACAAAAAAAACCATACCAATCATGGTAAACTAACATGAATAGAAATAACTGGGGTGTATTTATGAAAATTGGTTTAAGAACAATCAAAACAGCACTGGGTGCGGGGGTTTCCATCTGGATTGCCGAATTGCTTCAGCTTCAGTTTGCTAGTTTCGCCGCTATTATCTGCATCCTTTGTATAGAAAAGACGAAAAAGCAGTCGATCCGGTCTTCATTGGAACGATTTGCTGCCTGTACACTTTCTTTGGTTTTGAGTGGTCTGGTGTTTCGAATGCTGGGATTCAATCCCCTTGTATTTTCGTTATTCATTTTGATTCTCATTCCCTTGTTAGTTCGGCTTCGACTGCAAAAAGGGTTTGTGAATAGCGTAGTGATTGTTCTTCACATCTTCACGCTTGAGAAATTCACTCTTCCCATCGCTTTAAATGAACTCCAAATCGTCATCATCGGTGTAGGGGTTGCGATTCTGTTAAACAGTTACATGCCTAACGTAGAAAAAAACCTTAAGGCTACCCAATCAGCCATAGAAGAGAAGTTCAAAAAAATATTGTTTGAATATGGAGCCTATTTGGAAAAAGGGGATCAAGGTTGGGACGGAAAAGAACTATTGGAATTGGAAGAAAATCTTAACGAAGGGAAAAGATTAGCTATTCAATACGATGAAAACCAATTGCTTTCCGATAAAAAGGGATATTTTTATTATTTCGATATGAGGGAGAAACAATTTGTTATTTTAAGTCGCATGCTGCCCATTGTATCGTCACTCGATGAAGATGTCGTCCAGCGGCATGTATTTGCCGAATTTCTTTACGATATCAGCGCCGATGTGAAGAGTGAAAACACAGCTTACAAACATCTTCAAAAACTGGAAAGTCAGCACAAAAAAATGAAAGAGCTTGAGTTGCCAAAAACTCGCATTGAATTCGAAACAAGGGCATCTGTTTTCCATTTAATGAATGAGATGGAGTATTATTTAAAAACAAAAATAAACTATTTCGACGAAAAACAGATTGATGTTTCCTAAAAGCATCAGCTTTTTACAAGATGGAAGTGGGCAAAAGAACCTCAGTTCAGTAATAAATTACTTATGAGGTTCTTGGATAGATTTAGGTTAAACAACCAAACTGATAAATCTTAAGTTTCTGGGCTTTTCACATAGCACGATCAAGCAGTTTATTTTAAAAATTTTTTTTGTTTCCTTTGAGGTTCATTAATTTTGTATTGGTACAGATAATTAATAATTCACTATAGAAACACACTGAAAGAAAAGTTCGTTGTTACTGAAATTCAAATATGAATCCTTCTATAAGAGAGATAACTAGTTTGAAGGGAGAGCTTTTCGTCTGATGGAATACATACCAAATTATCTGAAGGTACAATTTTATTTAGGAACGATCACTGTGGTAGTGGCCTGTGCTATTGGTATTTGGATTAGAATAAGGAAAGAGAAGTAATGGTGGATTGAAACCACAGAATCATTTTCGTCATGCGGAAATGATAAGGAAGTACACCTTCTTTCCTCCAATAATAGAATCAAAAGTGTTAGTAAATCGAAAATCGTGCCAATAATGTTTAAGGGCAAATAAATTCAATTTTTGTCCCTTTACAAGATAAAAGCCCATGATGATCAACTACATCATCATGAGCACCTTATATGTCTAGAACGTATTAGTGGTTAAAACTGCACTCAATAAAATTGAACCAACACATTGGCAAACTGTTTTTTTAAAATTAGAATGTGTACGATTCTCCATCATAAGGCACTAAAACATGAGAAGAGATTCCTTTTTCATTAATAAAGCTCTTCAATTCATCTCTTGATAATGTCCAATGATTGACAGCTTCCATATGGACAGAAATGATTTTAGCGTTAGGAGCAGCCTTATACACTTCAAAAATGTCATCTTTCCCCATTACCAGAGAACCAAGTTCTAATATTTGATTATCTCCACCATTTACAATAATGATATTTGGTTTATTGGTTTCGATTACTTCGTGGATTGGATCATACCAAACTGTATCACCAGCCACATATAACGTTTTTTCAGTTGAGTGTTTGAAGACAACACCACATACTTGACCGGCACGTTTTAATAATTTTTCTCCTCTTCCGTGCTCACCTTTTGTTTTAATTAATTGGATATCATCAAAAACGGTATCTTCCTGTAAAACTTCTACATTTTGAAAACCAGTGTTCTTAACTTCTCCAGCATCATTTTCATTTTGTACAAACATTTTTATACCCTTTGGTAACACCTCTTTGGCTGTATCATCCCAGTGATCTAAATGCAGATGTGTGACAATCACAGCATCCACATTATTGATAATACTATCAATGGATGTTGGTAAGTCAACAAGTGGATTAAATTGTTCTTGTCTAATGGTATTAGAAAAGGGCGGATAACTCCCTTTATCTGCTAAAAATGGGTCAATTAAAAACTTTTTCCCAGCGTATTCAACAACAAGTGTGGCATTACGAATTAGTTGTATATTCATAGTTAAAACTCCTTTTATTTGATTTATGTATAGTTTATACTATCACCGAATAACATTTACATAGATAAAATCAAGTCTTTTCGCTGTTTGGCTTGAATTATGAAAGGAGTTGAAAAAATGTTAGATCGAACGGATTTGCGTATCTTGGATGAGTTATCCAAGAACAGTCGGATTACCATGAAAGAATTGGGGGAGAAAGTTCATTTGACTGGTCAAGCAGCCGCATCTAGAGTTGCAAAATTAGAGGACAGTGGGGTAATTGAGGGATATACCATTAAAGTCAACCAGGTTAAATTAGGATGGTTTATACATGCATTTATCAATATCTATATAAAAACTACGTATCATGAACCCTATCTTTCTTTTATAAAAACACAAGATAATTACATAATTAATAACTTTAAAATAAGTGGAGATAGTTGTTACATTCTCGAATGTAAATTTCCGTCCCATGAACGATTAAATCAATTTTTAGAAGACTTAAACAAGCATGCAAACTATAAATTATCCATCGTTATAAATAAATAGTGCATGGAATAAAACTAGGAAGTTTATGAATATTCACATATAAACTTAAGTGCACTTAAGTTCAAGATGGATCGTTATGCAGTTCTTTTTTTTGTCCTTACGGAACATTTTAGTTTTAAACGGAGGAAATTAAATATGACAGAAATTGCATTCTTAGCATCATCCAAGCCATTTAAAATACCAGATGAAATAGAAGAATACAATTATAGAACAGTTTTTGAACGTGAGGAAGATTTTATCTTTTTTTCTGTACAAGAGGTCGATGATGATTGGAAGAAAAAAATTGAAGGATTGTTTTCTATGCCTTACGTTTATGAAGTGGATGGAGTCGGAAATCAGTTATTTCTTACATACATTGAAAAATATATGGAATTAGGTGATGTGTTGGAAATTTATCAGGTACCAAATCAACACGCATTCGAAGAATATAAACATAGAATGGAAGAAGAACCTGAGCCGATTGATGTAAATGTGGGGAGTTTTACCTATCGAACTATTTATGGTTTGTATCAATTAAATTCCAAAGGATGGTTAGAAGATCTAAGCCGCCGAAGTTATATAACTCATCGTGGCATCACGACATTTGTTAAGTTTTGAAGGAAGCGATAATTAAATAAATATTTTTATAGGTTTTTTTACTAGATAAACACGATAGTTGAACAAAAATAAGAAGCGATACCCAGATCGACAACTGTTCCCAGACAAAAGAGGCTTATTAATTAGTACAGCCCCCCTGGATAATTCATATAAATAAAAAGAAAAATGCTTGTTTAATTGAAAAGGGGTATTCATTTATGTTTCTAGACATGTTGAAGTCTTTTGTAGGTAAGGTAATCAATATTGATCGAGGTGGTCGCGGATCTAGGATTGGTAAGTTATTAGATGTTTATGATGATTATTTTGTCCTACTCACTGAAGAAGATGGGGTCGTTTACTATAATACCCAGCATGTAAAAAGTTTGACGGAGAATACGAAAGGATACAATATTGTATTTCCTGAAAATTTCGAGTATAAAAAAGCTGATAATTTACTAAGTTTGTTAGAAAATCAAAAACTCCAATGGATCAAAATAAACCATGATAGTCCAGAAAAAATAGAAGGAATTTTATATGATGTAAATAATGACATTATTTCTTTGATTTTTAATGATGAAATTGTTCGTATCCCCATGTTCCATCTTCGTAATATCAGAATGGGTTAAATTGGAGAAATGAACCATTCAGATGAGTTAATAAAAATGACCGCAATGTTGCAGTCATTTTTTATTTGCTCAAATCATCAAACTTGATTTTGATCGTATTACTTTGCTTAACTCAAAAATATTTTTAGACTGTGTTATAAACATCCAATCAATTAATAGGAGAAATCATTTAATAGAATTAGAAAGGAGATGATAGGAAGATGAGCAGTAAGGAATTTAACCGTTTTGCTTCTGAACTTGTTGGTCAAGAAGTAGAAGTGGTCACCAATAACGGAACATTTACAGGGACACTAGAGTATGTTGGCAGTGATAGTATTATTCTGATCACTAGAGTAAGAGGCCGTAGAGTAAGAATGGCCATTCGTATCGCTTTAATCATTGCTCTTTTCAGTCTACTAACTGGAAGCAGGTTTACTTTATAATAAATCGAAAGAGAGTTAGCTGTTCTTTTGTCAGCTATTTTTTTCATAAAAGAAAAGTTGAATGACTTGATTGTAAAAAATCACTGTGGATTGTTGATCAATTGATGCAGTTCAATTCTCAATTATTTTTGCGGATAGAAACACGCATGGAATTCCAAGCGTGTTTTTTGTATTTATCCAAGGATGTCCCCAATTGCTGATCTTACTTTCCAATTGATCTGAACCGCTATTTTGAGAATCACCAGCACCACATCTAAACAACCTAGAGACGTCTTTCTCCAGGCTGTTTAGGTGAATATTAATTTTGTTTATGATGCCATTTTTGTATGTGATCATGATCATAGTGATGGTCGAAATGAGTAGCTCTTCCTCCTCCAAAGCCAATCAATACTCCGAGAGCAAATATACATACAGAATAGACTAAATGGCGTTTTCTTTTTTGACGAAAATTACTGAATTCAGCTTTTAATTCATTTTTAATTTCATTTTTCAAAGTTTCCCTATTTTCTTCGAGTTGTTCTTGAGATTGTTCATGAGGCTGTTCTTGAGGTTCATCTGACACTTTCCCTCACCTCCTTTATCCAAAATATATGGATAAAAGAACTTTTCATTTCTTAAAGAATTGTTAAATTTTTATGAAATTTTTTATTTTATGAGGGATTAGAATTTGCTTTAGTTTAAGAGGTGCAAATTGTCTGTCTAAGAGTGAGTGATTGAGGTTGCTGCGTCGAATAAAGTTTAGGAATTGTTTCTTGTTTAAACAGGTAGGGACAGACATCTGGCGATAAGCTATCTGCTAAAGAGTGCGTTAGTACAGTAAAGTCGGTTGTTTGCAGTACAAAAAAGGACAGGTAGAGCCCATTTTCAATGCTCATCTATCCTTTTTTATCATTATAGTCCCATTATAAAAATTTAATGTTGTTTAGAGTGCTATTTAATCGCGCATTGCTCCTGCCTCACGGGAAGTCATTGCACCTTCGCCTTGGCTAATATCTTTTTGAATTTCTTGTTTTACTTTTTGTGCATCAGTTCCAGCAAATTCTGGTTTCATAATAGACCCTAAATTCTCTTTAGCTTGTTGATCCTGTGGCATACAAGTCCTCCTGAATTTATTATTTAACCATCTTATTATTAGCACCGATTGGAAGAATAATAACGATTTATTTTTGAATTACATTCATTTTTCCAATTTGTAATTTACTGTTCTTCTAAATGAACAAGCAAAAAGAGCATTAATCCTTAAGCTAAATGCCATAAGATTGATTCCTTTTCATATTTTATTATTTAGTTATGTCAATTGAACACGAAGTTAGTTTTTCACTGAAACAGAACCTTTTTTTGATACGGGAGCATTTTTCCCTAATATAACTGAAAAGACAACAATCACTGCTGTTACAAGAGTAAAAAGGGTAATGGATTCATCTAGAAATACTGTTGCAAATAGAATCATCAAAAATGGTTGTAAGTATTGAATCTGACTAACTCTTGCTATGCCGCCCATTGCCATTCCACTATACCAAGAAACATATGCTAGAAATTGACTTACCACTGCGAGATAAATAAAACTAATCCAAGCGTGTATTGGTGCATGGAGCATTTCAGTTGTAAGGTTTAGCCCAACTGGAATAATGAAAAATGGAGCACAGATCATAATCGCCCAAGCAATTACTTGCCAGCTACCTAATTCTTTCGCTAATTTCCCGCCTTCTGCGTAACTAAGTCCAAGTATAATCACTGCTGTTAGTAATGCTAAATCGGCAAACTGTAATTGACCGAACCCCAGATGAAGGGCATACACAATAACAGCAAAAGAGCCGATTATACTTGAAATCCAGAACTTAAGAGAAGGGACTTCACCAGCTCTAAATATTGCAAATCCTGCTGTGGCTAGTGGCAACAGGGCTACTTCCACAGCTCCATGAGAAACAGGAAGGGATTCCATTGCCCAAGAAGTGAGGAGAGGAAATCCTAAAACTGCACCAACTGCAACAATTAGTAAACTTATGAATTGGCGAGGAGAAGGGAGTTTTTCTTTTCGAACAAGCAATACAAGAGCAACTAAAATAGCGGCAACAATTGTTCTTCCTAAACCGACAACCGTAGTCCCAAAATACGCTACCGCAATCCGTGTTGAAGGGAGTGTTAAGCTAAAACAAATAACACCTACTAATCCCAACAATAATCCAACTTTTTCTTTGGTTTCTCTTTGCATATTATCAACCTACCTTCACCTTATATCTGTACCTTTTTCTGTTTTTTCAAAAAACAGTTCTGCTATAATTAAAATAATAATTGGTACACACCAAATAAATAAACCATTTTTTTACCCTTCTGTACGGGTACAGTTGAAGGAGGATAAATGTATGAGCTCAAAATATATTGAGATAATGGGAGAAATTAAGCGGCGGTTGTCAGATGGGGCGCTTATTGCAGGGAGTAAACTCCCTTCTATTCGTCAGATATCTGAGCATTTTTCCTGTAGCAAGAATACGGTGATTAAAGCATATGAAGAACTAGAAAAAGAGCATTTAATTTATTCTGTTCCTAAAAGTGGCTACTTTGTTGTGAATGAATTTCAAAAAGCGACGAATGAAAATGAGGTGATTGATTTCTTGTCTGCTGGTCCAGATAAAAATGTCATGCCTTATCTTGATTTTCAACATTGTATGAATCAAGCAATTGAACAATATAAAGAAGAGCTTTTTACATACTCTGATCAACAAGGGCTTTACTCATTACGAGTACAGTTAGTGAAATATTTAGAGAATTTACAGGTGTTCACTCAACCTGAAAGACTAGTCGTTGTATCAGGTTCGCAGCAAGCCCTTAATTTATTAGTTTCTATGCCATTCCCAAATGGAAAAAACAATATTCTAATTGAACAGCCTACTTATTTCGGATTTATTGAATCCATCATTCTGCACCAAGCTACTACTTTTGGAATTGAGTTATCGATGGAAGGGATTGATCTTAATCGTCTGGAATACATTTTCCGAAATAATGATATAAAATTTTTCTATATTATCTCGAGATTCCACAATCCTCTTGGACATTCTTACACGAATAGTGAAAAGAAAAAAATCGCCGAGTTAGCTGAAAAATACGATGTATATATAGTGGAAGATGATTTTTTAGGCGACCTTGATCCAAATGCAAAATCAGATCCTTTATTTTCTTTTGATCCTTCTGGGAGAGTGATTTATATTAAAAGTTTTTCGAAAATTTTTCTCCCAGGGTTAAGGATTGCTACTGTCGTTCTACCTGTTTTAATGATTAACAAGTTTTTACGATATAAATTTAGTTCTGATTTTAATAGTTCTGCACTTTCTCAAGGTGCTCTTGAAATTTATTTGAAAAGTGGGATGTTTAATAGCCATCTGAAAAAAATAAAAGAGGTATACCGTACTAAAATGAAAATTCTCCAAGAAGCATGCGAATTATTGCTGCCTGCTAATACTCATTTTTCAAAACCGACTTCAGGATTCTATCTATCCATCAATTTGCCAGAGAATGTGACAGCAAAACAGGTAGTTCATATGCTAAACGAGCAGCATATTTATGTTGATGATGCTTCTAGAATGTTTTTACCAGAATATAAAAAGGAAAACCTTCTTCGATTATGTATCTCTCAAGTGAATGAGAGTCAAATTAAACGAGGGGTAGAGCGATTGGCTCACTGTATTGCTTTAATTGATAGTAGAAAAAATCATATTACTCCAAATAATTTCTTCTCTTTTTCAATGAGACATTGATAAAATTAGGAGGGAAAATGCGAAAAAAATATATTGTGTTACTTGCTTTAATTATTTTACTAGCGTTTATCGGCTATCGAACAATTTCTCTCTATACAGAGGGACGAAGCTATTACTTTAAACAAACTGATTCAACCAACCTTTCAAATGAAACTTTTGGAATGGTACGGCTACACGATAATATTCATAACCCAACTTTTGTAAGGCACTATGGAACACCTCTTAGCAGGGAAAATAATGATTTATACGATTATTATCATTGGGAAGGTGGATTAGAAACGGCTTCTTTCATCAACGGAAAAGAAAAAGGGGATATTGTTCGTTTAATAATTGGGGAAGTCGAAAAAGGTGTAAAAACGAAAACCAGCCTTAAAACATCTAAAGGAATCGAGATTGGTAGTACGAAAAAAGATGTTATTGCTTCGTATGGTTCAAGTTACTATAAAAGGACAGAACAAGGTGTGGATATCGTCGGATACGTTGACCACAAACTTGGTGCAACGATTGAATTCTGGCTTGTAGAAGGCGGAAAGGTAGTGGAAATACGATTAGATGACACAAGCATTGACTAAGGAAATTAGAATCAGTAAATAACATATGTTTCATAATAATATTAATTTTATAAACTGAAACAAAGTAAGGGAGATTCACATGAAAAAACAGCGTAACATAATTTTATACATTGGTACTTCACTTGATGGTTATATTGCAAATGAGGATGGTACATTAGAATGGTTAGAATCAACAGAAGTAGAAGGCGATTCTGGCTATAATTCACTCCTTGAAAGAATAGACACTGTTGTTATGGGAAAAGGAACATATGATGTCATACGTGGATTTGATATGGATTATCCTTATAGTAAGTATAAAAATTATGTATTTTCTAAATCTGTTATTGGATCAGATGAATATGCCTCATTTATTAATGAAGAGGTCAAAACTTTTATTCAAGATATAAAACAAAAGCCTGGTAAAGATATATGGTTAATTGGTGGAGGAAATTTAGCTCGTGAATTTTTCAAAGAAAATTTAATTGATGAATTCCAATTAGCCATTGCACCTATTATTTTAGGGAAAGGTATCTCCCTATATACCGGAGATGTCATTACTCAAAAATATACATTAACGAAAGTAGAAAAATTAGGTCAACTTGCTATGCTACATTATATAAAAAAATAATTTTAACTATCTATCCTTTATTTGTGTTGGAACAATTACCCGAATGGGTGATATGTAACTAACAAGTGCTAAACCATAACTAAAAGTCGTAGTTACGACTTTTTTCTTGTTGAACAAACGGGGCATGTAGCTTTTTTCCGAGCGGTACATCAGGTGCCGAATCAGCATAAGTGTTTTGGGATGGGGTGCACATGCTGCTGATTCGTCATCATCATCTACTTCCTTACTCACCTTTTAATTTAATTCCAACAAACTTCCAACGATCCCTTCCGTTTATAATTTGAAAGTCGATTTCTATTGGAACAGGATATTGAAAGATAGGTCCATGATATACAAACGTATGGTACTCGCCGTACTCTCCACATGGGTCTACATCAGAAGGCAATGCTTCCAGCCATTCTTTCGTCAAGGTTTTCCCTAAAAAATCGGACGACAATTTTGTTGAATCTATGGATATAACGGCAGCTTTCCATCCTTCTTCCACCATTAGTCGAGCTAATGTTTTCGTATTCCGTCCCCATAATGGCAGCAGCAATTCAAATCCGTGTCTCGCGAGTAATTTTTCTTTATAGATCTTGACCTCTTCCAAAAATAAGTCACCATATGCGATTTTCGTGACTCCAAAATGTTTCCTGAAATAAACCATGGTGCTGATTAAACCATCTTCAAAATTCTCAGTGGTAAAATCGCTCATTTTTATTTTGTATAGAGGCAATCCAATAGCTTCCGCTTGTTTTTCAACAAGGTGTTCATCAATGTGATGACTGGTGACGTTACCATTGTTCGTGCAAGTTGTCACTAACGATATGATTTTATACCTCTGGTCCTTTAACAATTGATTGACTAAGAAAACGGAGTCTTTACCAGATGAAAAGGCAACAACGATATTTTCAAGGACTGTTTCTTCCATGGGCTCATCCTTTCTAAGAAGATGATTAATTCGTTCTTATTCTATAGTTATTCTACTGTCAAATATATTGTGGCGTCTATCCTTTTAAGAGAAATTGGTTCAAATAAAGGAATTTACATTCTTTTTATTAAAAAACTTCCAATATAGTTCTTTTCGTTAATGCGAATAATAATAAAAACATGTGTTGGAAGAGGGATTTAATTGAAGAAGCTCGTGGTGCTATCCCTTATTAGTCTATTGTTTCTTTCTGCATTGGCGAAACCAAAGGAGGTCGTGCCCTTTTTACGACCTGTGGCAAAAGGTCTGAAACAAAATACGAATGTTCCCGTCATCTTACCTACATACTGGAGTGAACAAGCTGGGAAATCCAAAAAGCATACGTCTGTCAGGTTGAATGTTTATGAAAATAGGTACATGATTTATTTTGTATCCCTAGATAAACGTTATCGAGCAAACGATTCAGCATTATTTCATCCGCCTGAGTTTAGTAAAATTGGAGAACTAGCCGGATATGTTGGAACCATGACAATTAGCGAACGGCCGAGTGATTTTGTTTTTTACAAAAAGAAAGATGGGGCAAGGTTATGGATCCAACCGTGGATTCGATCGATTATTATCGGTAAGCGTGGCTTGTGGTACATGCGTTTTGATGGTGATAACGGGGATGAACCCTATCAGCAGGCGGATGAATTGTTTAACGCGATGAAGAAAGTGAATTGGTTAAAAAACAAAGACATTCATAAAGGGCAAATCTCTATTCGTGGCACGAGATGCGATGCATACATAGACTTTTCTTGGGAAACAAAGGATGGATTTGTTTATCATTTTTTTTATAAAGGCCCCATTAAGGAAGCTGTAAGAATCGTCGATAGCCTAAAATCTATTGAATAAGCGTATAAAAGTATTCTTTGTAATGAGGAATGCTTTTTATTTTTGTCTAAACTTAATATTCATACAATAAAAATATCATTAAAAGGGATAAAAATTTATTGTAAAACGATAAATGATATGTTAAATTCAAAATGACCATAAATCAGTGAGGTGTACTTTTTATGAAAAAAGGAACTACATTATTTTTAAAGATTACTGTTATTCTTATTGGAATCCCAGTTCTTGCTTTGTGCATCTTTTTGGTGCCTGAGTTAGGGAATCTTGCAGCAAAATTGCTTCCTGACTTTGCTTTGATTAAATATCTCGTTTTTCTTGTTTTTTATGCATCAGCGATCCCTTTTTACTTTGCTTTGTATCAGGCTTTCAAACTTTTACACTATATTGATAAAAATAAAGCGTTCTCGCAAATTTCTGTAGAAGCATTAAAGAAAATCAAATACTACGCCATCACAATCAGTACCTTGCACGTGCTAGTCTTGCCGCTTTTTTATCTCTTTGCAGAGAAAGACGACGCCCCAGGTGTCATCTTTGTCGGTTTGGTTGTTCCTTTTGCTTCAATGGTGATTGCAGTCTTTGCGGCTGTTCTCCAAAAGCTTTTGCAAGAGGCGATTGATATAAAATCAGAAAATGATTTAACGGTCTGAGGTGAAAACAATGGCGATTATAATTAATATTGATGTGATGCTGGCTAAAAGGAAAATGAGTGTAACGGAGCTTTCGGAGAGGGTTGGAATAACGATGGCGAATCTTTCTATATTGAAAAATGGAAAGGCAAAGGCAATTCGTTTATCAACTTTAGAGGCAATTTGTAAGGCTTTAGAATGTCAACCTGGAGATCTTTTAGAATATCGAAGTGATGGAGACACCCAAGAATAATTAAGAGGGAATATTTAACACTGAAAGAAAAGAAAGATTAAGGGGAGTTCATCATGAATATAACCATTCAAAATGTTTCTCAGAAAAAACCTTTGAAGGCTCAAATCATGAGAGCACTAAAACAGCTTGTACGTTTCGGTTGGGAGCAAGCCTTGTCATGTTTGTTTCCTGTCGTTATTTTTGCCTCATTGGCTGTTACAAAAATCATGCCACTTCCCTTCCTGCCAAGGTATGACTGGCTGCTTATCATCTGCCTTCTGATGCAGTGGGCGATGGTGCGTTCGGGGCTTGAAACACGGGATGAACTAAAGGTGATCACATTGTTCCACCTTATTGGCCTTTGTCTTGAACTATTTAAGGTACATATGGGCTCCTGGTCCTATCCGGAGGAAGGATATTTCAAAATTTTTGGAGTGCCTTTGTATAGCGGATTCATGTACGCAAGTGTAGCGAGTTATCTTTGCCAGGCGTGGAGGAGATTAAAGGTTGAATTGGTTAAGTGGCCGCCGTTTTGGGTGGTTGTGCCGCTTGCAGCAGCGATCTATTTGAATTTTTTCACTCACCATTACTGGATGGATATTCGCTGGTGGTTATCTGGTCTTGTAATGATTGTCTTTTGGAAATCCTGGGTCACATATGAGGTGTCTGGAACTCGTTACCGTATGCCACTTGCACTTTCTTTTGTGCTCATCGGATTTTTTATATGGATAGCCGAGAATATCGCAACTTTCTTTGGAGCGTGGCAATATCCAAACCAAACCGATGCCTGGAGTATGGTTCATCTGGGAAAGGTGAGTTCGTGGCTCTTATTAGTGATTGTTAGCTTTCTTATCGTGGCAACGTTAAAGCTGGTTAAGGGGAAAGATTCCACCAGGATAGATGCAAGTCAATTCATATAACTGTTTTAAAGCATTTTGAACTTCAAAATAGAACCCGATAACATAATAAAGGCCGAATGAATGTCCTGGTGCGTATAGCTGGTAAAAAACTAATCCCACATATTTGTGGGATATTTTTATTTTTTCCTTCATAAAAAACTATTTGGTGCCGATATGCCAAGCATAAACATTAACCAAAAATGGATGTGGCATCTTGCCTAACAACAACAGGTTGGACAATAGGTCTTGGTGGAAAGAATAATGGAGCAAATGCACACGCACCTTCAAGTGTGAACATTCCAGAGGCAGGAGAATGGGCAATATTTCTTTATACGGATGGAAAATTATTTGATACATTAATTTACAAAATTAATGAGTGAGGAGTATGTTTTATTATTCTTATTTCACCTTACGGGTTTAAAATCAAAGACCAGCTGCACATCAATGCGGCTTTTCTTTTTTAACGAATGAGGTATGTTGGTAGATAAAGAGGAATTTATTTGCTTAATTTTAACCATTCATATCCATGTTTAACTAAACAGAGGCTTTGCTGCTATTAGAGCAAAGCCTTTTTCTTAGTAACGAGGCAGGTTCGTGCAAGATGGATACAAAATTAAAAGAGCAGGTTGACAATAATATAATTGGACACTCATAAACATTACGTTAATCAAGGGTCTTAGTAAATAAATAAGAATAACCTTAATGATGAGCCTTTTCAAGAAATAGTCTTATACCAAAACCTATTAGTATGGTCCCTGTGATTCCTTCAATAATATTTTGTGTTTTAGGTTTTTTCATAAAAGCACTAATATGATTAATTAAATAGACATAAAGTAAAGACCAAAGGGCAGTCATTACAGTATAAGTGGTACCCATTATTACAAATGGTAAAAAAGTATTGCTGCCAGGGTCAACGAATTGAGGGAAAAAGGTTAAGAAAAGAATAGCAACTTTGGGATTCAGAAGATCCGTAAGGAACCCTTGTTTAAAACAAGATGTGCTTACCATCTTGCTTTTTTTATTCATCTCAACGCTTGCTGCTACTTCCTTTTTCTTTAGAGACCATAATGTCTTCACACCCAGGTAAAGTAAGTAAACAGCCCCCACATATTTAAAGACAGAAAATAATAATGCTGATTTCACAATGATGGCTGAAAGTCCTAATACTGCAGCAGAAGTATGGATAAGAAGAGCACAACAAATACCTAAAACTGTTTTAAGACCACCGACTTTTCCAGCGGTGATAGTATTTTTTGTAGATATTGCAGTATCAGGACCAGGTAAAATGATAAAAAAAATACACATAAGAACAAACAAATAAAAGTTTTCCATTTTAGTATCTCCTTTCTGTTTTTTACAGGTTTGAATATGTAATTCTTACACATTATTATATATAAAGCGTGTTATTAATTGAACATAAATTCTTTTTGATTGATTTCCTTGTTAAACTAACGTGTGCAATGGTTGCAGATTAATATAAGGTGTTTTCGGGAAAATAAACAGATTAATGGAAAAAGTCGTGGTCTAAAAGCTAAATGAGGTGTATAAGAGGGCATGAACCGGGGCATCAGTTTACTGTATGTTGAACTCTTCCTAATTTAATTATAGCATTTAAAAAATGGTTAATATAGACTTTTTATTCTCATGTTCTACTGCTAAAATCAATAGAACATGAATGGGGAGGAGAGATGTAGAATGAGTTCTTTAGTTCTCGATTTTCAGGAAATGGAAAAAACACAGCTTTTGCTCGTTGGCGGAAAAGGGTTAAATTTAGGGGAGTTATCAAAAATTCAAGGAATACAAGTACCGGAAGGATTTTGTATTACAACAGTAGGATATCAAAAAGTCATCGAACAAAACGAAACGTTTCAAGCATTGTTGGATCAACTAGCACTGTTAAAAGTAGAGGATCGAGATCAAATTGGTGAAATCAGCAGGAAGATTCGACAAATCCTAATGGAGGTAGAAATTCCTTCCGATGTTGAGAAAGCAGTTACTCACTATCTCTCAAAGTTTGGCGATAAACATGCATATGCGGTGCGTTCTAGTGCGACTGCTGAAGATTTACCATATGCCTCTTTTGCTGGTCAACATGACACCTATTTAAATATCAACGGAAAAGAAGCCATCTTGCAGCATATCAGAAAATGTTGGGCTTCACTATATACGGATCGAGCGGTAATCTACCGTATGCAAAATAGATTTGACCACAGACAGGTTTATTTATCCGTTATCGTTCAAAGGATGGTTTTCCCACAGACTTCAGGGATTTTATTTACTGCTGATCCGATTACTTCTAACCGTAAGCTTCTATCCATCGATGCCAGTTTTGGGCTTGGAGAAGCACTGGTCTCTGGCTTGGTATCCCCCGATTGTTATAAAGTACAGGAATATAAAATCGTCGATAAGATGATATCAACTAAAAAAATGGCTATCTATGGTCGAAAAGAAGGCGGGACCGAGACACAAGAGATCTCTCCTGACCAGCAAAAGACGCAAACACTTACTGACCAACAAATTTTACAACTGGCACGCATCGGAAGACAGATCGAAGCTTTTTTTGGTTGTCCACAAGATATCGAATGGTGTTTGCATGATGATACATTTTATATTGTCCAAAGTCGTCCAATCACTACTTTATTCCCCATCCCTGAAGCAAATGATCAAGAAAACCACGTCTTTATATCTGTCGGCCATCAGCAAATGATGACCGACCCCATCAAACCATTGGGATTGTCTTTTTTTCTGCTAACGACTCCCGCACCCATGCGTAAAGCTGGTGGAAGGCTGTTTGTTGATGTCACAAAACAACTGGCTTCAACTGTCAGTAGAAACATTTTATTAAATGCCATGGGACAACACGATCCGCTCATGAAAGACGCACTTATGAACACACTTAAGCGAGGAGATTTTATAGTAGCATTACCGGATGATAAAAAAACACCGAGTCCCAGCAGGGGCAATACAGATATGTTGGAACAAATTGAAAACAATCCAACAATTGTTTCTGATTTGATAAAGCGAAGCCAAACATCCATTGAAGAGTTAAAACAAAACATTAAAACCAAATCAGGATCAGATGTATTTGATTTTATTCTAGAAGATATTCAAGAATTAAAGAAGATTTTATTTGACCCACAAAGTTCAGCTGTATTTATGGCTGCTATAAATGCTTCAACATGGATCAATGGAAAAATGAACGAGTGGTTAGGTGAAAAAAACGCAGCAGACACGCTTTCTCAATCTGTTCCAAACAATATTACTTCGGAAATGGGGCTTGCACTTTTGGATGTTGCAGATGTGATTCGTCCTTATCCAGAAGTAATCGATTATTTACAACAAGTAAAAGATGATAACTTTTTGGATGAACTGGTTAAGTTTGAAGGTGGGCGGAAAGCTAAAGACGCGATCTATGCATATCTAAACAAATACGGAATGCGTTGTGCCGGAGAAATCGATATTACTAGAAGTCGTTGGACCGAAAAACCAACTACACTTGTCTCATTAATTCTGGTTAATATCAAAAACTTTGAGCCGAATGCCAGCCATCGGAAATTTGAGCAAGGGCGGCAGGAAGCTTTGAAAAAAGAACAAGAGTTATTAGAACGATTGAAGCGATTACCGGATGGTGAACAAAAGGCTAAAGAAACAAAACGAATGATCGACCGAATCCGGAATTTCATCGGGTATCGTGAATATCCAAAATACGGCATGATTCATCGCTACTTCGTTTATAAGCAGGCTTTACTGAAAGAAGCCGAAAAACTCGTGCAAGTGGGTGTTATGCATGAAAAAGAAGATATCTACTATCTCACTTTTGAAGAACTTAGAGAAGTCGTACGCACAAATAAACTGGATTACTTAATAATCAACAAGCGAAAAGATGAGTACAAATTATATGAAAAACTGACTCCCCCGCGTGTGATCACGTCTGATGGTGAAATTATTGCAGGTAAATACAAACGAGAAAATCTCCCAGCCGAAGCGATTGTAGGTTTGCCTGTTTCTTCCGGAGTGATAGAGGGGCGAGCACGTGTCATCCTAAACATGGAAGATGCTGATCTAGAAGATGGAGATATATTAGTCACCTCCTATACTGACCCTAGCTGGACACCATTGTTTGTATCCATTAAAGGCCTAGTCACCGAAGTTGGTGGACTGATGACCCATGGAGCAGTGATTGCGCGTGAATACGGATTACCAGCCGTTGTCGGAGTAGAAAATGCTACCAAACTGATAAAAGATGGGCAACGGATTCGAGTACATGGGACAGAAGGGTATATCGAAATATTGTAAAATATAGCCTACTAATTTCTCACATGTAGTATGACAAGATGCTATATTGAATGTTGTTCAAGCTGTCATTTTGGCAGCTTTCCTTAAATAATAGGAGGCCTTTTGACAATCGGGTAGCTTGGATCCAAGAAGGATTAGTGCTTCTTTTTGTTGAACATTATTGAAGTGACCAATGGCTTAGTCCAAAACCATTATGAATAAAAATAACAAGGGGGAAATGAATATGACAGATAGAAATAAGGAGTTGCCACTAGAAGAACGTGAAGAATTACTAAGAGCATTGAAAGTCCGTTTTGAGGAAAATATGAACCGCCATAAAGGTCTTGAATGGACTAAAGTCCAAACAAAACTGGAAGCTAATACTGAAAAACTGTGGTCACTTAATGAAATGGAAAGAACTGGCGGTGAACCAGATGTTGTTGGTCATGATAAAAAGACGGACGAATACATTTTTTATGATTGTTCAGCGGAAAGTCCAATAGGCCGGAGAAGTATTTGTTACGACCGTGAAGCGCTGGAATCTAGGAAAAAAAATAAACCAGAAAATAACGCAATTGATATGGCTTCTGACATGGGCATTGAGCTTTTAACGGAAGAACAATACCGCGAGTTGCAGAAACTCGGAAATTTCGATACGAAAACATCGAGCTGGGTGATAACACCTGTTAATATTAGAAAACACGGAGGGGCTATCTTTTGTGATCGTCGCTATGACGCTGTCTTTGTTTACCACAATGGGGCAGAATCCTACTATGCTGCCAGAGGCTTCCGTGGCTCGCTAGTGGTCTAAATTTTACATAGAAAGCTAAATTTGAATTTTAGAACGGATCACCTGTATAAATCCTATTGGATTAATTAACTGCTGTTGGCCTACATACACATTAAGCTTACGGAAAATATTGTTTAAGAAATCGGTTGTCATTTAGGCAGCTGATTTTCTTTTTAACTAAACAAATTTGAATATTGTGGTAAAATATTTTAGATACTTAGGGATACGAAAACTTATTTTTCTTTTAAGACATCGGGGGAATCAGTGATGAATGGATTGATGCTTTTTTTATGTGTAATTTGGGGTTTTAATTTTGTGATTATGAAGCTGGGCAATGACGTGTTCCCACCGGTTTTATTTGCTGCCTATCGGTTTTTACTTGGGGCAATTGTACTTTTTGGGTTCGCCTTTATTAAAAAAATCCCACTACCGCGTAAACGGGAATTAAAATGGTATATTCTTTCCGGCTTTCTGCAAACAACTTTTTTTAACATTGCGATCCAAATTTCTTTAAATTATATCAGCGCTGGGCTTACATCTGTTCTAACATACAGCATGCCATTGTTTCTGTCACTTATGGCTCATTATTTCATTCCTGGGGAGAAATTGACAACTACTAAGACAGTTGGCATCTTAATTGGCATATTTGGGCTATTTTTAGCAATGGATATTCATTTTGGAGAAAATATATGGGCTCCCATTCTTGCGTTAAGCTCGGCAGTAACATGGGCACTTTCTAGTTTAATTTTCAAAAAAAAATTGCAAGGCTGTGATACGGTTCAATTTACTACCTGGCAAATGGGCGCTGGCGCTATTGGCTTGTTTTTGTATTCTGTCAGTTTTGAGCATGGCCAGTCGCATTGGAGTCTTATGGCTGTAGTATACCTCGTATATTCGGGGATTTTGGGCTCTGCATTCGCTTTTGTTATATGGACTCATATTCTTTCTAAATTGGAAGCGAGTAAAGCATCCATTTCTTTGCTAATTGTACCCGTAGTTGGAACTCTTTCGGGATTCCTATTTTTAGAGGAAAAATTACATGCTATTACACTACTTGGAATTATTTTGGTCCTTTCAGGAGTTTGGCTGGTAAATAAAACAAGTGCTGCCCGGATCCCAGTACAAAAGCATTCATTAAAAAATTCTCGTTAAAATATTCTTGAGCTGACGGTCAATTTAGTAGAAGAGGGATATTTTTTTGGCTCAAGCATAAAGATGATAAAAACTTTGAATTGTTAAAAGTGGTGAGATAAATAGGACAGAAAATGACGTTCTCTTTAGATAGTAAAATAGAAAAAGGCATAATCGATAGACTTCGGAATGAAGGTTGTATTTTTGCTGAAGAAGAAACACAGTTACTGATCTCAGAAGCTAGCAGTGTAGAAGACTTAATGAAAATGGTAGAAATACGTGCCAGTGGGTTACCACTTGAATATGTACTTGGATTTACAACGTTTTACGGCCAACGGATAATAGTAGAACGGGGGGTTTTTATACCACGCCAACGTACAGTGTTTCTGGTTAAGCATACAGAAGCACTAACCCGCATTGGTGATATTGTTATTGATTTATGTTGTGGGTCTGGTGCTGTGGGGGCTGCAATCGCAACCGACGTGAATAAAATTTCATTACACTCCGTTGATATCGATCCAGTCGCAGTACAGTGTGCTTCCCATAACATAGCAGACATTGGAGGACACGTTTACAAAGGGGACTTGTATAATGCATTGCCCTGTTCATTGAGAGGGCGTGTAAACATAATAGTGGCCAACGTACCATATGTTCCTACTGATGCAATAAAGCTGCTTCCTCAGGAGGCACGCTTATATGAACCAAAAGTGGCACTTGACGGAGGAAAGGATGGACTAGACCTCCAGCGTAAGGTAGCGGAAGGGGCTCCTCACTGGCTTGCTCCTGGAGGACATCTTTTGGTAGAGACGAGCAAAAGGCAAGCAGCTAAAACCTTTGAAATCTTTACCAATGCTGGACTAATGACCAAAATAGCGAGGGATGAAGAATTAGATGCAACAGTTGTTATAGGAACAAATTCAGGCAAAGGGTAACTACAAAATAAGACCCCTGTTCAAATAACGGGTGCGCTTAAAAGAATGAGATATTTAATGCATTGCGAGAATAAGCAAACCTTCGCCCAAATATCTTTTGTTCCATAGGAATATTGTGATTCCTTCAATCCCTCACTATTTTAATAGGTATTTTATTTGACCAAGATCTTTTCACTAACAATCCGTACATATCGAACTAAAGTTGAATTGATCATATAATTACCTTGTTCATTGTTCACTTTAAAGTATTTGTTATGATCCATCTTTTTAATTATTTCTTGTTCAACATCTTCTTTTTTCACTTCTAAATCTTTTATCAATTTTTCGGTTATTATTTCATGATCAAACGTATAGCAAACTGTAAATTCTTTCAACATTAATTTTCCTTTCTATTATCATGATGATGACAAAAAGAACGTCATCTTTTGAAACAGTACATTTATAAAATTCATATATGTTAAGAGATTGGTTATTATTTAGTTTTGCCTTTCAAAGACCTTACACATGATATAGCAATCCATAGTGAAATAATGAAGGAGAGTATACCTGCAATTTCATTACTTACCCGATGCTTCTGATTAAAAAAAATTTCATACGTACCATATACAAAACCTAAACAAATTAATATTATGTCATGTATAGAAATCTTCATTTCTTTACTCCTTTATCCAAATGAAAGAGAAAAGTAAATTCCTTTCGAGATTTATGTAACGATTATGTAACATTTCTGTAATAATTGATATAGTTTTGATGAAGTTTTTTAAAATAGATTCTAAAGAATCATTTATTGGATAATTTTGTTATTTAATAGTTCAAAAGTATTATCGATTAATCGATAATTGCTTTAAAGAGTATTCCGCTTCAAATGATTTGGGCAAAGGACTCAAATACAATCTGATTGCAATTGATTTATTTAAATATGAATGGAGTGTATTCATGATTATCAACGAGAAAGATTTCAGTGTGAGAGATTTAACGTACACGATTAGATCTGCGATTAAAAGTGATGCAAAAAACTTATCAGAATTAAGATTACAGATTGATGGAGAAACCGAAAATATGGACAGAGAAAAAGGAGAGGCGTTCATTGATAAAACTGGTTTTGAAAAAATAATTGCAACGGATACGAACCATCCTAAAAACTTATTTCTAGTTGCAGAGATGGATGGGAGATTAGTGGGGTATTCCCGTTGTGAAGGAAGTGATTTAAAAAGATTCGCCCATAAAGTGGAATTTGGATTAGGGGTATTGAAGGATTTCTGGGGATATGGGATCGGGAAAAATCTGTTAAAAGAAACGATTTCTTGGGCTGATGGGAACGAGATTAAAAAAATTGTGTTATATGGTGTTTTGGAAACGAATGAAAAAGCGATTGAACTGTATAAAAAACTCGGTTTTGAAATCGAAGGTTTAATGAAAAAAGATAGAATCCTTTCTGACGGAAAATACTATAACACGTATATAATGGGAAGATTTCAAGAATAATTCCAAATCTAACTTGTACTTCATCAATTTGTCCTAAATACATTTTTAGATTTTCAGCTGTCATTTGGTAGCTGTGCTTTTAAATTAACCAAACATGGTTAGTGAATCAATGACTTTGGATAGAATTTAATATTAAGAGTGGATATTAAAAGTAAAGGGGGAGATTTATTAATGTCAGTTATGAATGCAAAAACGTTGGGAATATCAATTAATTGTCAACCTAAAGATGTTTATGAGTACATAACAAATCCTGAAAACCTTTCAGAATGGGCAACAACATTTTCTTTTTCAGTCAAAAAGTCTGAGCTCGATGAATGGATTGTAGAAACTCCAGAAGGCGAAATGAAAATCGAATATGTAGAAAAGAATGAATTTGGAGTGGCCGACCATTATGTGATCACACCACAAGGGCAAAAAATATATAATCCAATGAGAGTGTTCCCAAACAGCACTGGATGTGAAGTGATTTTTACTATATTTCAGGTTTCTGGTATGTCTGATGTTAAGTTTTTAGAAGATGCAAAATTGGTTGAGCGAGATTTAAAAAGCCTAAAAGATGTTATGGAGAAGTAGAAGTTAATTAAAAGCATTTTCTGATCTAACGGAGCCTTTATTTCAACAGGAGTATAGCCTTTTACTTATGCAGGTAACGAGGTTAGGTTATTTTTTATTTTACTAAATGTTGTAGGAGATATAGTTTACCATTTGTCTAAAAACAAGAATTGATCAAGGGTATCCATATAAAAAATATTTTTCAGGAATAAATTATAATGGCAGGTTAATTCAATAAGATATACATAAAAAACCTAGCTTTTTAGGCTAGATTTTAGCGTTATGCAGCTTATTCGAAAAGAGAACAAAAGAATCATAGCAATTTTAAAAATCTATTCCTCCAGTCCTCGGCAAGAGCATCAACTGTCAATATTTTTTCAATTGATGCTTTATCTTGTTTTTGATGGAAAAGAATTTGTGTAGCAAAAGAAACAGATATTTCTTTTGAGTGTTTTTCCACAAGATTTATTTCTGAATCGAACTTAATTGTCCCCTCTTCCAATATTCGAAAAAAATAGCCCGTTTGTGTCGTTTCAATCACTTTCTTTAAAAGTTGTTTTTCCTCGTTATAATTGGAGATCGTTACACAAGGTACTCTCCCTTGTGTTATTTGAAGAATAGAATCCCCTATTTTATATATGTCCCCAATACAAACCTGTTCTTCCGTCATACCTGTTGCAGTAATATTTTCCCCAAAAGCAGGTAGAATAAGCTTTTTTTGAAATACCTCTTCCCAATAAGTGTAATGCTCGAATGGATACAAACATACTACACGGTCTGGTCCCCCATGAAATTGGTGATTAGCAACATCATCACCAACAATGCCAGATTTTTTCACCTCAAAAGCTTGTACAGATGATTTTCCTATTCCAGAAAGTTCTTTTTTATTGTTCCAATTATATTCCTTCGGTTTTCCAACAGCTAAATTAATAATTTTTCGATTCACTTTGAATTTACCTCGCTTATACAGAACTCCATAATCAATATGCTAATATAAATTGTATTATAATAGTGTCACTTGAAAAGGTACAGTTTTAAAAAAACAATGGGGTCAAGATAAGGTTAACATACCTTAATTAAAGAATTTGAGGGAATGTTCTTAAACTATATGGGTTCTTTAAGAAGGGGAATGGCTTTTTTATTTAACTATAGTTGCAGGTTGCTTGAATTAAAAAGGGTATAGTACAGGTATAATTATTTGATATATTGAATAAATATTCATATTGTGTTAATATAATAACAGTTTAAATTCTTCTGAGTTTAGACCTCCTAAAATGACTTAGCCTAGACCACTAAGTTCACCTTTGACCTTTGATTTTATAGATCAAAGGTATTTTTTGTTTGTATATTTTATAAACTGGATACTTCCTCCACATTTCAACCGACTTCTACATTGGCAAAAACCCCAAAACTTCATTTATATATTATCCAAAATCTGTTAAAATATTACTAATAAAGGGAGATTACCAGAATGGTTTTGGGTTTGGATTTCTTTTTTTGTAGAGATCAATACCCAAAGGAGGGGAAGAATTGTGTTTTGGATAATGGTGGTTCTATTGTTCGTCATAATAATAGTATTTGAAGAGGCAGCCAGCTATTTTTGGAAGCAATATTTATTTGGTCCCAGTAATAAAAGTCGAAGAAAATGGATGATGAAGGCTTTAACTTTTCTAAGGAAAAAACCGCAAAAAGAAATACGTGAATTGAAGAAAGAAAAGAGTTCATAAGCATTGGAAAATCGGAGATAATGGGAGCTTGTGTTCAGGAAGGATTGCTGCGGCGATCTTTTTTTATTTACAACAACTTTACAATAATCTACTTGAACGAAGAATATAAGTGATTTATTATATAAGCAGTTAGTTATATGTTTATATGGAAAAAATGAGGTGTAATTATGTTAAAATCCACCGTCGATATAGACCAAGCTGCTAATGTTTTTAAACTATTAGGTGATAAAACACGATTAACCATCGTTGGCATTTTAAAACAACGTGAATGTTGCGTTTGTGAACTGCTCGAAATCTTTGATACGAGTCAGCCGTCCATCAGCCAACATCTTCGTAAATTAAAAGATGCAGGACTCCTTAGAGAAGAACGAAGAGGCCAATGGATTTATTATTCCTTGAATCACCAAAGTGATGTATATGACCTTATCGTAGAAATTTTAAAGCATGTGCCTGAACAAGTTGAAAAAATCAAGCAAATTGAAAAAAGCAACCCTACGATTCGTTGTGGTTGCTAAGCAATTAAATCATCAAGGAGATTAGTACAGCATGAAAAAAAAGTTAATCAGCGAATTTTTAGGAACCTATTTTTTGGTTTTTGCTGGAACGGGTGCCGTTGTAATCGACGACATTACGAAGAGTTTAACCCATGTAGGTGTAGCTCTAACATTTGGACTTGTCGTCATGGCATTAATTTTTGCGTTTGGTCACCTTTCTGGTGCTCACTTTAATCCAGCGGTTACGATTGCATTTTTAATACATGGGGATATAAATAGGCGGGAAGCTATTCCTTATATTGTCATTCAAATCATTGCAGGGATTGCTGCAAGTGCAACGTTGTTAGGTTTATTTGGTAATGTCGCAGCGCTCGGCACCACATTACCAAGAGGTTCTTGGGAACAATCATTTATTTTGGAATTGATCCTTACATTTTTCTTGATGATGGTTATATTCGGGTCAGCTGTTCATGGTAAAGCTGTCAAATCCTTTGCAGGAATTGCGATAGGTGCAACAGTCGGGTTAGAAGCCATGTTTGCAGGACCGATTTGTGGTGCATCCATGAACCCTGCCAGATCCATTGGCCCTGCACTTGTATCAGGAACAACACAGCATTTATGGGTGTATATTGTCGCAACGATAGTCGGTGCAAGTATCGCGGCAGTTATTTATAAACAACTACACGAAAAATAAAGGAGAATACATCATGACTAAAAAAACAATCTATTTTCTTTGTACTGGGAACTCTTGCCGCAGTCAAATGGCAGAAGGTTGGGCTAAAAAAATTTTAGGCGATGAATGGGAAGTTAAAAGTGCTGGACTTGAAGCACACGGATTGAATCCTAATGCCGTAAGAGCAATGAATGAATCCGGGATTGATATATCTAAACAAACATCCGATGTAATAGACCCTGAAATTCTAAATCATGCTGATTTAGTTGTGACATTGTGTGGACATGCAGCTGATCACTGTCCTGTAACTCCTCCGCACGTTAAACGAGTGCACTGGGGATTCGATGATCCAGCAAAAGCAGAAGGAACAGAAGAAGAAAAATGGGCATTCTTCCAACGTGTTCGTGATGAAATAGGTGGCCGTATTAAACGTTTTGCTGAAACTGGAGAATAATAATAATCAGTAATAAAGTATGAAAACATTAGGAGGAAATGGACATGAAAATCACTGACGAAGCACGTGATGAATTAAAAAAAATGTTCGAAGAAGAGAATGCCAAGAATATTCGTATCTTTTTTGATGGCTTTGGCTGAGGACAGCCAAGGATTGGACTGGCTCTGGATGAGCCAGAAGCAGACGATATGATCGTCATGATAAATGATATAAAAGTAGCAATCGACCCTATCATAGAACCGAATACAGAAGACCTTATTCTTGATCGAAGCGGGAATGGAAAAGGGATTACGATGATAGGTAATACGGGAAGATGCTGTTAAAAAAGACCTTTTCAGGTCTTTTTTCAATTATCCAATTGCTTATCAGGTTAACCTCTAATATGCCAATTGATTTATTTGGCTGTGTGCTTAACAGCACTCGCAAGTAGTTTTAACCATAATTGCTTTATTTCTTGAATTGAATTTCATAACTATTCTTTGAAATAGTGTATCTTTTTGCCAATCCTCTAACTTCCAAGCATCTCGAGCCTTTCTTTCTACTTCCTCCTGACGTAATTTCATCATTTGATATACTTCATATTCATTAAACATTATGAATCCCCCTAATTAATCAAATTATATTGATATATTAATCAAATAAAGTTGATGAATAAAATAAAAAAATTTATCAACAGCTCGGCTTAAATAAGCAACAAAGTTCATGTGATAACAAATGGTTGAGTTCTTCTTGATTTAGCTCGTAATAACTCCATGTTCCACGTGTTTCTTTCGTTATAATGTTGGCATCTAATAAAATCTTTAAATGATAAGAGAGCTTTGATTGGGCCATATCCATCATTGGAGCAAGGTCACAAACGCACATAGCGCCTTTTTGAGTTAGTATATTCATAATCTGAAGTCTCTTTTTATCCGCTATGGCTTTAAATTTTAACTCATATTTTTCAAATACTGAATCTAAGGATATATCCTTTATTTGAATTTCTTCTTTCAACTTTTCACCTACTTTTTAAATCAAATAATCTTGATATACCCATATTATATCCAATATTTTCATGTGTCAACTGATTAAATCAAAATTAATTGATTTAATTTTATATCTTATTATATTTCGAAAGCGTTCAAATGTTACAAATTAAATATCAATTTTTTTTGATAAAGGAGTTGTAATTAGAAAAAGTTGCTAATATACTATAACTGTAAATCAAAAAATTTGATTTATGGTTTATTAATCAAAAATATTTGATTAATAAGATGAATAACTATGAGGGAGTTGTTAGGAATGAAGATGCATGTTGGAGTTAATGTAACGGATTTAGAAAAGTCAATTGAGTTTTACACAAAAATATTTAATGTTGAGCCCGTTAAAATCAAACCTGGATACGCAAAATTTTTATTAAATGATCCACGGCTGAATTTCACATTGAACTTTAAAGATGTAGTATCAGGAAACCAGGTAGGACATTTTGGGTTTCAAGTGGAAAATCGAGATGAAGCTTTTCAGCACAAAGACCGTCTAGAGAATTTAGGTTTCTTTGCTCGTGAAGAGATGGACGTTACATGCTGTTATGCAACTCAAGATAAATTTTGGGTTACAGATCCAGACGGGAACGAATGGGAGTTCTTTTATACAAAAAGTGATGTAGAGCCTATGACAGCAGAGTCATCATGCTGTGAAAATCAGTCAATTAAGTAGAAAGGCAGTTACATGCGACTATTATCTTCGATAACAATAAAACTCGTCTGCCTCTTAATGATCTCTACAGACGAGTTTTATTTTTATTCGATCCACCATTATTACTCTTTTTTAGCATTTCGGTTCTATACTATTCCTCATTGATCGGTAAGCGAATCAATAGTTGAATGACTTGATTTTTATAATCAACATGTATGGTTCCGTGATGCAATTCTATAATGCTTTTGGTGATGGCTAATCCCAATCCCGCCCCGGATTTATTAGATGACCGAGAAGCATCCACTCGGTAAAAACGGTCAAATAACCTCGTTACCTCTTCTTCAGAGAGGGATTCACATGGATTTGAAACAGATATTTGCACAAATTTTTTGTTTTTAACCATGTTAACATGAATGTTTCCAGGGGGTGTGCTATATTTGATGGCATTCGTAAGCACGTTTTCCAAGGCTCGAACCATTTGATTTGGGTCGACCTCCATCAGGATGGGTTCTTTCGGAAGTTCGTTCATAAATACCACATGATGATCTTTCGCGATTGGATCCAGTTCATCCATGAGCTGTCTTAGCATTTGATTTAAGCTGACTTTTTCCTTTTTGAGCTGTACCCCCTCATAATTTAAACGGGTAAAATCAAATAAATCCTCTACTAATTTTTTTAATTGCTCCGATTTTCCATATGCAATATCTACGTATTCGTCTAATTGTGTTTGATTCTTGTATTGATGATCTTTCACCAGCCTTAAATAGCCCATTACAGAAGTTAAGGGGGTGCGTAAATCATGGGAGACATTGGTGATCAGTTCATCCTTTAATTTTTCCGTTTGCCTTTGCCTCTCAATCATTTCGTTTAATTCCGAAGCCATATAATTAATATTGGTTGCAAGAGACCCTAATTCATCAGTGCTTTTCTCGCGAATCCGATAGTGTAAATTTCCTTTTGCTATTTCCATTAAACCTAATGCAATCTCCTCAATTTCTTTCATTTTCCGTTTGGTAATTAAATAAAAACAGAGAATAAACGTAACAAGTCCAAGAAGATAGGGGGTAACTCCGGGTTCTTCTACATATAAAGTTTTAGATTTCGGGACACCAGTGACCATTAAATAGTTTTTACCCCCATTTAGGGTGATGGGATAGATTCTTGTAACCGTTGGATGTTCCTTATGCTCTTTTTCAACGAAAGCCTTTTGGGCCTTCTCCATTACATCTTGAAGATCTACCTGCGTATTCTTCTTCATGCCTCCCGATTGATAAAGGACATTCCCATCTAAATTGGTAATCGCTGTAGAGAGATTATTCTTTTGTTTTGGTGTACCTATTAAATATAGAATCAATTCATTCTTGGTTAAATGGTAGGCAGAATTTCCGCCATTCGGAACGGATAGCCATTCCTCATTTCCTTTTGAGGCGGGGAGAGGGCGGTTGAGAAACTTTTTCTTAAAAACAGGATCTTCATCTCCCAATTCATTTACAAGCCCGTTCATATCCTCATTCATTTGCTTAAATTGTCTGACCATATTTCGAGCACTTTCATCTATCGTTACAATTCCTTCCGTAAAATCAAGCCTTCGATCTTTATTGACAAAGAAGGGGCTTGAGGCAAAACCGACAATGAGTGAAACAAGAATACAAAATGCAAACGCGATGATCACTTGAATTCGTATGCTTGACTTCACTGGGTAAATCAGTTTATCCCAATAACTTCCTTTTAGAAAAGGTTTCTTATTGTTCAATTTTATAGCCCACCCCCCAAACCGTTTTTATATAGCGAGGTGTCCGTGGGTTATTCTCAAGTTTCTCACGCAAATTACGAATATGAACCATTACCGTGTTTTCTGATTCATAAAATGATTCATTCCAAACCTGTTCATAGATTTTTTCGGTACTAAACACAACACCGGGATTCCGCGCTAAAAGTTCTAAAATGGCAAATTCCCTAGGTGTTAACTTTACTTCTCTACCTTCCGCTGTGACCTCGTGTGTCGAAATGTTAATAGTAAGCTCATCGATTGAAATCACATCCATCTGTCCGGTTTGATTGATTTGACGATTTCCATCTGTTTGATTTAAACGGAGATACCGGCGAAGCTGCGACTTAATTCTGGCTACTAATTCCAAAGGTTGAAATGGTTTAGTGACATAATCATCCGCTCCGGTTGTTAACCCCATGATTTTATCCATGTCCTGCGATTTTGCCGATAACATAATAATAGGAACATTTCGGCTATCTCTGATTTTCATACAGGCTTGAATACCATCTAAACGAGGCATCATGATGTCTAAAACCACCAAATGAACCGTTTCCTTTTCTAGGTATTCTAACCCCTCAATGCCATCGGCTGCTTTTAATACGTTATATCCCTCATTCGTAAGATAAATCCCGATTAAATCTCTTATTTCTTTTTCATCATCAATAATTAGAATGGTTTCTTGTGACATCTAAACCGCTCCTTTCTAATTCCTACATTTTACTCTAATCCTCTTAAGAAAAAACAATAGAATTTCTGAAGATTTTCTGAAGATCTTCATTAACTTTTAAGAAAATCTTCAGAAAGAACGGCATTTTTCCTTAAGAAGTTTTTTGTATGATACATATATGCAGACGAGGAGGTATTCGGAAATGCATGAAAAATGGAAAACAGTTGGTATGCTTTGTTTTTTGCTCAGTATACCAGCGATGTTGTTGGTTTATCCATCCTTGAATACACCCACTCGCGGTGTTCATTCGCTTGTAACGAGTTTAGACCAAGCCATCCCAGTTGTGAAATGGTTTGTCATTCCATACGTTGCCTGGATTGGTTATATAACGATGACGTTAATTTACTTTTGTTTCAAAGATCGTACACTGGCATTCAAAACGGTTCTTGTTTTTGACCTTGGATTATTGGTTTGTTTTCTTATTTATTATTTTTATCAAACAGTTGGGCCTGTACGCCCTGTGATCAGTGGTCATGATGTTCTATCGCGAATATTGCAGTATGTATATCAAATTGATCAACCATACAATAGCTTTCCAAGCATTCATGTCATGAGCAGTTATTTAATGATTCGTGCTATTCGGAATTGCTCGTGGAAAAACAAGTGGATTCAATGGATTATTGGATGTTTCTCTATCTCGATTATCTTTGCCACCTTGTTTATTAAACAACATTTGATCATCGATGTTGCAGCTGCCATTTTCTTGGTTGAGGTTTTATTTAAAATGGTAGAACTCGGTTTTATCTGGTTATTTGTACCAAAGCAAAAAGTAAAAGCTGTTGCAAAGAAGTCTTTTTCAGTATAGCCAGGATGTCTTGAGATGACCCGCTGACAGGGCATTTGAAACAGATAGATACATTTAAAGGAGTGGAGATCCATGAAGGCAATCAATAAAGAAAAAATTTTAATTCTTACTGGTAATTATGGAGATGGCCATATTCAAGTTGCTCAGGCATTAAATGAAGCGATACAGATTCGATTTCCATCCTTAGAACCTGTCGTATTTGATTTTATGGAATGGGTTCATCCTTATTCCAATCAGGTCAGTCGTTACCTCTATCTTCAAGGGGTGAAAAAATTCCCGCAGGTGTATGGATATATTTATCAAAAAACACGGAGAATGAACACTTTTTCCAAATTCATGAAGACGATTTTCTCAACAGGAATTGGACGGATGGTTAAATTAATTGAGGAGGTGCAGCCGGCTGTTGTCGTCAGTACATTTCCATTAGCAGCTGCTGTGATGTCTAAGGTGAAATCCTATGGTTTAACAAATATTCCAACTGTCACAACCATTACGGATCATACCGATCATAGCTGCTGGATTTATCCGAATACCGATCAATATATCGTCGGATCGAAGACAGTCCGCGATTCTTTGATTGAATTAGGCGTGGAAAAGAATCGAATTGCCGATATCGGGATTCCGATTCGCCAGCAATTTTCTCAATCCTTCAAGCGGGAGGAAATTCTTAAGAAACATGGTTTAGATCCGCATTTACCAACCGTTTTAGTGATGGGGGGCGGCTGCGGTTTGATTGGCGAAGGAAGTTCTACGATTCAGGAGTTTGATGCATTACCAAAGCCGATTCAATTGATCATTGTTTGTGGACATAATGAAAAACTCCGAGTGGAATTAAAGGAGAAACTAAAGGATTCCAAACATCGCATCCATCTCACTGGCTATATCGATTACGTTCACGAGTTAATGGCGATCTCCGATTTAATGATTACAAAACCGGGCGGAGTCACTACTTTTGAAGCGATTGCTATGGAATTGCCGATGCTTCTTCATAAACCGATTCCCGGACAAGAACAGGATAACGCTAAATTTTTAGTTCGTTCAGGGGTGGCGGTTCAAGCCGAAAAGGAACGGGATTTAATGGAACATTTATCTAAATTATTGAACAGCCCAGAATTACTCCTACAAATGAGGGAAAATGCGAAGCAATTCCATCCGAAAGAATCGGCGTTTGCATCGGTTGAAATGATTATGGATACAAAAGAGACTTATAATCGTTTGCAAACCCTTATGTATTCTTTCGGTTTATAAGCAAATAGGAAGGTGGGAAAATGGAAAATAGTATGTTTTTGTCGATAAAGTTAAAAAAACCAACAGCCCGCACTCTTTCCATTGGGAGTTTGATGATTTTCTTATTGCTAACGGGAATTTATTTATACTTTGTTCATACGGGTGCAGCAAAAGGATGGCTTGAATCCATTCGTCAACTTGGTGTTTTCGGGATCGTGTTAGGGATTATGATTCAAAGTGTTGTGAATGTCATTCCGGCACCAGGTGAATTTGTTTCTCTTTTTCTGATTGAAATCTATGGTCCTGTTGCCGGTGGGTTCTATTCTTTCATAGGCGGAATCTTAGGAGCTTTCCTTGCATATCGTTTGTCTGATTGGATTGCTCGTCCGATCATTGAACCAATGGCTAAGCCTTATCTGGAAAAAATCGATCGCTGGCTAAAAAAGCGGGGAGATATTGGTCTTTTGATCATCCGTTTTGTCCCATTGGTTCCCTACCATTTCATCAACTATGCGGCCGGGATATTGCGCGTAAACAAAATAGCGTTTATTTGGACAACCGCCTTAGGGATCCTGCCTTATTCAATCACGATTAGCAGCATATTTGCAGGATTTCGTTATGGAAAATTCCTACCGTTTATCATTGGCGGTGGACTCTTTATTTTGTCCTCTATTTTAAGCATCGTCTTACGGAGAAAAATGGATTAAATCTTTGAACTGGGAGGATCTAGATATGTTTACGATGATTTTACTTTTATTATTGGTCCTCGTATTCTACTGGCTGGTTCCTTATTTTCTAACTGCCGGTTTAGGTATCGGGGTTTTAAAACGGAAGGATTCTTCTGCAAAAATTGCTTTTACTTTTGATGACGGTCCTAATCGGATTTTCACTCCGCAGCTTTTGGACCTGTTAAAAGAAAATAATATAAAAGCGACATTTTTTGTTGTTGGTTCTAAGGCTGAAAAATACCCGGAGTTAATCAAAAGAATGCATGAAGAGGGACATTTAATCGGAATCCATAATTATGTACACAAATCGAACTGGGTCATGAGCCCATGGAAGATTCGACAGGATCTCGAGAAGAGTGCTTTGATTATTGAAAAAATCACCGGTGAAC
Source organism: Neobacillus sp. GCM10027624 (assembly GCF_042675345.1). Lineage (NCBI taxonomy): Bacteria > Bacillati > Bacillota > Bacilli > Caryophanales > Bacillaceae > Neobacillus > Neobacillus sp. GCM10027624. Next base: position 703,515 of record NZ_JBHTHD010000002.1, on the reverse strand, counting down.
GTCCTATCTATTATCGTCCGCCATGGGGGTTAATGAACTTATTTGATTTTTTCCTTTTAAAAAACTATAAGATCATTCACTGGTCGGTCATGGCGGAAGATTGGAAAAGTAGAGGCGGCAGTGAAAAGGTGAAAAACATTCTGTTACAAAAAATAAAACAAGGCGATGTTATTCTTCTGCATGATTGCGGAGAAACCATTGGAGCGGATGCGCATGCTCCCATGAACACAATCGATGCATTAAAAGATGTCTTGAAAGAACTTTCAAGACGAGGGATGATTTGTGTTAGAATGGACGAATTATAGAATAAAGAAACAGGTGATTAAAAGTCGAAAGGCATGGCTTTTCCTTGTCCACTAACGGGACAGGTTAATTTAAGGAGGAAATAACTACTTTATGTTGGAACTATCCCTTTAAAAAGCTGATTAAAAATATACCCCTCGCAAATGAGGGGTAAATCTTATTTATCTTGTGCAAGTTCTTTTCTATTGGGAGCAAGTGGTGGTTGTTCTAACCACTTGTTTTTTACCATAATATCGAACCAGTTTTTTGTCATTGCTAATGTTTTTAGAATTGTTTTTTCATAAACAACAACTAGGTCCGTTCGCATGGCTCCTGCTAAACCTGTCCCGTAATATACTTGTGCAGTTTGAGCCAAGAAACCCATATGATACAACATTAATTTATCTGAAAAAGGAGATTCTTTTGACGTTGTAACCTCTGATTCCCACGACATTGGAACTGGCAAATTATCCTTGTGCATAATTTCTGAAAGGGCTTGTATGTTTTCATCTGCCTTTTTTTCTAATTCCTCAAAAAACTTTCTTAATTCTTTCGATCCGGTGACTTGACTGAATCCGATAGAAAGAGTTTTTGCCATAATGCTCTTTTTAATATTTAGAGAAATACTAATTAATTCTGTAGCAGATAAAAGTCTCCCTTTTCCGAAGAATCCATCAGTAAAATCTTTGGTAGGAATAAATTCAGGGCTCTCTTTAGGATAGAAATAGGGGTCTCGTTGGAATTTACCTTTTTTAAGCAATAACTCAATGGTTAAATCGTACATACTTTTGGCATCATTATCACATGAATTGTAAAATTCCCGTAGATCCTTTCTGACAGAAACACTTAAAGCAGTTGTATGACCCAACAAACCATGTAAAGTCATAATATGTAAATAATTTAAGCAGAATGTGTCAGAAAACAATCTCTCTGCACCTTTATTAAGGTCGGACTCAGTAAATCCAATAGGAACTGGAAATCCCTCTTTCTCAATGAAGGAAACAAGCTGCTTCTTTTGCTTCTCCCATGTCCCAATGGCAATTTCAAAAACTTTTTTTATTGAATCGTCTTCCAATATAGAAATCATATACCTATTTACGATCTCCGTCATAGTTCCGTTTACATACTCCCCCCAAAGTGTTCCTATTTCGGATGATGTAAGTTTTAAATTACCATTTTCCATTAGTTCTCACCTCTTCCGTATTTTTTACTGACACAGAAATATATATGCGTTTCTTTGGACTTAAACCTTTAGATAATAATAGTTGGACAGTTTTTGTTGAACTACCGGGTGCATTTCCACAATAAGTAAATTGATGTCAGGTCTGGTTGAAATGGAATTAGTAGAACAATATAAATTAAGCTCAGTGAATTTATTCACTGAGCTTTTCGTCTGTAATTATTGCATATAGTGTATTTGAGTCTTTTTTAGATAGAAAGGTGATTTTATCTAAACTTTCAATTGCTTTTTCCATTTAAACGAATAATTCTTTATTAAGTCACAAAAAAGCCTCTAATTATATACTAGACTACAATAGATTGTGAAGAAATGTTCTATAGGAATGTATGGTAATGTAGATGTATAGGGAGAGGCACTAGCGTGAAACTAGGTAAAAGCTGACTGCAAAAATTCTAGCCAGCGGTTTTATGTTATGCTTAAATAACAAAATATTTGAAGAGAGGCATTATATGAGTTCAATCCAGAAGCAAAAGACCAATAAACTGAGAATGATTTTACGAGGATTATTAGTCATTATAGGGGGATTTATAGCTGCATATGGGTTAGAAACAGTATTAATCCCAAACAACGTATCAGATGGAGGAGTTACCGGTTTAAGTATTGTTGGTTCTGAACTATTTGAATTACCATTAGGGGCCCTGATTGCGATCATAAATATCCCATTTATCTGGTTAGGTTATCAACAAATCGGAAAAACTTTTGCGTTCTTTTCGATTATCGGAATTGTATCGCTATCTATTGGTACAATTTTATTTCATCATACACCGGCTATTATTCAAGGGGATACATTGTTAATCACCGTAGTTGGGGGAATTATCATTGGTTTTGGAATGGGATTAGCCTTGCGTAATGGCGGTGCATTAGATGGAATCGATATGCTTGCCGTACTACTATCTCGAAAATTACCGTTTGGGACAAGCGATTTCATTCTTTTCTTAAACGTATTTGTATTTATGATCGTTTCAACCGTATTCGGTCTACAAGGAGCAATTCTATCGGCAATTGCTTACTTCATTGCTTCTAAGGTGATCCACATCGTAGAAGAAGGCTTGAGCGGCTCTAAAACCTTTAAAATTATTACAACTCAACCAGGATTAATGGTGGAGACTATACGTGACCGCTTAGGACGAAGTGCAACGTTTAACGAGGTTTATGGTGGCTTTTCTCACGATAAGTTTATAGAAGTTACCTGCGTCATTAATCGTTTAGAAGAAACCAAATTAAAGGAAATTATTAGTGAAATTGACTCAAAATCTTTTGTTACCGTTTATGATGTGGCAGAAGTGAAGGGTGGTAATTTCAGAAAGAATAATATTCATTAAAAAAAGCTTTGTGAATCATTACACTTAACATTTCCTTGATGGGTACTTACTCTTTTCGTTACTTTTTGAACTAGCACCTCATACATACCTAAACTGTAAATCGAGATTTAGCAGGCTATACGTGTCAAGGTGTTGAAACAGGGCGTTTAATAGTTGGAAATCGTTCTCCAGAAAGAGCTGTAAGGATATCTGTCTGTACACCGAAAACACTTGAGAGCTTGAGCAAGGATTATTGATCCTTAAACGTTTGTTATACGATCTTACCAAATATTGTTCGCCATACAACTATAATATTGTATGGTTTTTTTGTTCGTGTTATGATGATTCAAATCTAGTCGGAGGTTTATCTTAATTAGAATTAATTTTCTAGAAAGGTAGGTTAGATATGTTACCCAAAGATAGTGTTAAAGCGTTAGACGTTCAATCAGTTCGGTTGCAAAGCTACATTAATTCTGAGGAACAACGAAAATCCTTATACAAGCGTACATTACTTATTGTAAGTATTTCACAAATTTTGGGTGGTGCAGGGTTAGCCGCAGGTGTGACTGTGGGGGCACTTCTTGCACAACAAATGCTCGGTACAGATGCGTTCGCTGGAGTTCCTTCGGCTTTACTTACTTTTGGGTCCGCAGGTGCTGCTTTATTTGTTGGGAAACTTTCGCAGGCGTTTGGTCGTCGAACAGGTCTATCAGCTGGTTTTATGATTGGGGGACTTGGAGCAATAGGGGTCATTATTGCAGCAATAATAAATAGTATTTTCTTATTATTTACTTCCCTTCTTGTTTATGGTGCAGGGTCAGCAACAAATTTACAAGCTCGTTATGCAGGTACGGACTTAGCGAACAGTAAGCAGAGAGCAACTGCTATTAGTATTACGTTGGTTTTTACAACATTTGGTGCAGTTGCGGGTCCAAATTTAGTGAATGTGATGGGGAAATTCGCTCTTTTTATTGGTGTGCCATCACTTGTTGGACCTTTCATTTTAGGAGCAGCAGCTTATATCTTAGCTGGTGCTGTCCTTTTCATCATGCTTCGCCCAGATCCATTAGTTATAGCAAGAACAATAGAAGCGACCTACCAAGAATCAAGTGTTAAGGGACATTCTGCAACAACTGAACAGACAGAAAACAAAAGAGGCATAATCGTTGGTGCAACGACTATGGTTATTACTCAAATTGTAATGGTAGCGATTATGACAATGACACCAGTTCATATGATGCATCATGGACATAGCTTGGGAGCAGTAGGCCTTGTGATTGGCTTTCATATTGGTGCAATGTATTTCCCTTCACTAGTTACAGGTGTGCTTGTTGATAAGTTGGGGCGCACAGTGATGGCTATTGTTTCTGGAATTACGTTACTTTTGGCAGGTTTAATAGCAGCATTTGCACCTGGTGATTCTATGGTTTTTATGGTAATTGCTCTTTCTTTACTTGGATTAGGATGGAATTTTGGTTTAATAAGTGGGACAGCACTTATTGTTGATTCAACTGAAACTGCCACACGGGCTAAAACTCAAGGTAAAGTGGATGTTTTAATTGCGTTGTCAGGAGCTGCTGGAGGAGCCGTGTCAGGAATGATTGTGGCAGGTTCAAGTTATCCAACATTATCAATTGTTGGAGGGATTTTGTCTTTATTACTAATTCCAGTGGTGATATGGTCTCGTGGAGGTAATAAATAAGCCAGATTGTTTTCAAAAACAATATCAAACTTATTTTAACTAACGTCGTTTAAGACAGTCTTTCTGCACTACTTAATTTGATAGTAGCAAAATGACTATATTGATAGTCTTTTAGTAGAGAAAGAAAAACGACAATTTGCTAACGCTAATGTAGACAATGAGCTGATTAGCTTCACAATTTGGTATGAGAAGTATCCTGACAATAATAGTAAGGTGGGCTGGTTAATGCGTATATCATATGATGAAATGAAAGGTGAGTTCAAAAGAGTTCTTATAAAAAAGGGTGTTGATACGATAACTGCTGAAACTGCAGCATCCATAATAGCCGACAACAGCTGTGATGGGGTGTATTCTCATGGCTTAAACAGGTTTCCCTTCATTGTTAAAGCGATAGAAGAAGGCGTTATTAAACCGGTGATGCGACCTGTGAAATTAAATAGTATCGGGGCCCTTGAACAATGGGATGGACAGTTAGGTTTTGGTCCTATCAATGCGACTATTGCCATGGACAGGGCTGTTGAATTGGCAGAATATTATGGTATAGGCTGTGTTGCACTTAGAAATACAACCCACTGGCTTCGTGGTGGCACCTACGGATTAAGAGCTGCCAACGCTGGATGTATCGGGATTTGCATGACAAATACGATTCCTAATATGCCGCCATGGGGTGGTAGTGAGAATCGTATCGGTAACAATCCTTTAATCATCTCCGTTCCCCAAAAAGGTGGAAAACACTTGCTATTGGATATGGCACAGTCTCAATTCTCATTTGGTAAACTGCAGACCTATTCGTTAGCTGGAAAGAAATTACCGGTTTTGGGAGGTTATACGGCGGATGGGGATCTTTCGGACGACCCGGAATCCATTTTAAATGGCGGTAAGGTCATTCCTTCAGGTTTTTGGAAGGGATCCGGTCTTTCCATAGCGATTGATATGATCGTTTCGGCACTATCAGTTGGCAGGTCTACTTCAGATTTGCGGGGAGAACGCCAGGATTCGGGAATATCACAGGTATTTATTGCTATCAATCCAGCGGAATATGCAGGGGAGGAATTTGCAGATTCTTACATGGAAAGTATGGCTGCCTATATTAAAACCTCTTCAAAGATGGCTGATGTTAAGGAGATTCTTTATCCTGGCGAAAGGGCGGCGAAGGAGCGTGTGGAAAATCTTAGAGACGGTATCCCAGTAAATCAGAAAATATGGGAAACAGTAATAAAACTATAATTATAATTGTTTTATAAAATGCACAATCATATAATTATATGAAAAAAAGGGTGCTTATTATGCCTATTAATTCTTTTGAAAACTATCCGATGAGCTGGAAGCCATCGATTGATAGAGCTGAAAAGCCTATTTATCAAGCACTCGCGGGGCAATTGGAACGAGATATAGTAAACGGTGTTTTATTACCTGGAACAAAACTTCCTCCACAACGAGAACTGGCTGATTATTTGGATTTAAATCTGAGTACCATTTCAAAGGCATTTAAAGTCTGCGAGTTAAAGGGACTGTTAAGTGCATCAGTTGGAAGTGGCACATTTGTGTCATATGATGCGTTATCAAATGCGTATTTACTTGAAGATACAAAACCCAAGCATTTAATTGAAATGGGCGCAACACTACCAGATAATTCTTCTTACGGGCCACTGCTACTCCAATTAAAGAGTATGCTGCAGGAGCCAGATTATGAGAAATGGTTTGGTTATGGTCGAGCAGGAGAAAGCCTATGGCAAAAGGATGCTGCTATAAAGCTAATTCGAAGAGGTGGGTTTGAAACAACCGTTGATCACATTTTATTTGCCAATGGGGGTCAAAATGCGATTGCTGCTACATTGGCAAGTCTTTGTAAGCCCGGTGATCGGATTGGTGTTGACCATCATACGTACCCTGGCTTAAAGACTGTTGCAGCAATGCTTAGTGTACAAATAGTACCGATAAAATCAGAGAACTATGAAATGAGTCCAGCTTCCTTTGAAGATGCCTGTAAAAATGATAATATTAAAGGCATTTACTTAATCCCAGATTATCATAATCCGACAGCTTCCTTTATGTCTGTTGAGAATCGAAAAAAGATTGCAGCAATAGCCAAAAAATATAACCAGTTCATTATTGAAGATGCATCGTACCATATTCTGGGCAAGAAGCCCCTTCCAGCAGTCGCATCATTTGCACCTGAACAGGTGGTCTATATTGCAAGTTTATCTAAATCATTAGCCCCAGGGTTACGATTAGCCTATGTAGCAGTGCCGAGTCAATTCAAGGAACCCATTTCGAAGGCGCTTTATAATTTAAATATTACCGTTTCACCGTTATTAGCAGAACTTACAGCACGTACAATCGTATCAAATCAATTTGAAGTCTTGATTGAGGGTCATCGGGAACAAACCATTCGCAGAAACAAAGCCGTAAATCGATATTTGGCAGACTATACGTGTCTAGGTGTTGAAACAGGCATCTTTCGTTGGTTGCTGTTACCAGACAAGATTACTGGTGCTGAATTTGAAACGTTAGCTGCAAAGCGGGGAGTACAAGTGTATGCTGCTGAGCGTTTTGTAGTTGGGAATAGTTCTCCAGAAAGAGCTGTTAGGATATCTGTCTGTGCACCGAAAACGCTTGAAGAGCTTGAGCAAGGATTAATAATCCTTAAAGGTCTACTAAACGAATTTTCTTAATATTGTTTGCCATACAATTTTATTATTGTATGGCTTTTTTGTGAGTGTTATGATGGTTCAAAATAGTAGAGGGATTCTAGAAATAGAATCCTTTTCAATTAAATATATACAACATAAACACAGACAAAAGGAGAACAAAATATGAACAATCCTGTAATCATTATTGGTGCTGGTTTAAGTGGATTACATGCTGCATCACTACTTACTAAACAAGGCATTAAATGTATGGTCCTAGAGGCTAGAGATCGAATTGGGGGTAGGGTTTTGAGTTCGTCTGTTCCAGACAGACCTGACCTAGGTAGATTTGACCTTGGCCCAACGTGGTTTTGGCCACAGGATGAGAGGCATATGGCTAATCTTGTAAAAGAACTAAATTTAGAAACTTTCGAACAATATAAGGAAGGCGAAATACTAATAGAACGATTCCAAATCAAGCCACCAGAACGCTGCGTGCTGAAAGAAAATTCTGACGAAAAATGGGTCCGATTGACTGGAGGTGTGCAGTCTCTTATCGATGCTATAGCAGAGACTATTCCTTCAGAAATAGTTGAGCTAGAAACTCGAGTTAAAAAAATTCAGCTGAATGAAGATGGTGATATCACGGTTGAAGCAGAGCTTTCTAATGGAAAGGAAAAAAAAATTCCTGCAGATGCTGTTATTCTGGCATTGCCACCTCGTCTTGTGGCGCATCACATTGAATTTTCGCCTTCCCTCCCTCCCAATCTTATTACTGACATTGTACAAAAACCTACGTGGATGGCAGGACAGGCAAAGGTAGTTGCAGTCTATGATCGTCCCTTCTGGAGAGAATTGGGGCTTTCTGGATATGTATTGAGTGCCGTTGGTCCCTTAGAAGAAATATATGATGCCTCTCCTATTAAGGGCTCTGGTGCATTATTTGGATTCTTCGGAATGCCTCCAGAAGCACGTAAAAAAATGGGGCAAGATAAAATTTTAAAATTGGTTGGTGACCAGTTAGTTAAGCTTTTTGGAAGTGAAGCTAAAAACGCAAAGGCTATTTTTTATAAAGATTGGTCCAGCGATTCTGAAACGACTGTTGAGGAAGACTACAGTCCTCTTAAGAATTACCAAAGCTATGGTCAACCACCAGTAGAAGGTGTATGGGAAAAGAAACTTATTTTTGCTGGTACAGAGACGAATTCACAATGTAGTGGACATCTTGAAGGTGCACTTCAGGCGGCTGAACAGGCAGTTTTTAAAATCAATAATTTAAATAACAAGTCTTCATGACACGATTAATGAGTATCCTATGTGAAAGCTTACAGACATTGAAAAACTAAAAAAGTGAAAAATTCTGATGATCACAGCATTATACAATTCTTCTATATATATTAAATAAAAAGGCAGCAATGCCTTTTTGTATACTTCTCCACTACCATATTGGAAATATTGTACTTAAAGTAACGGGTGCAATGCTACCATCGGTGAGGTTCATTAATAATACGAAGTTAGAGGAGGTTAAAATGGAGAAACAGGCTGATTTATTTCATTCATTGGAGGGTGAAAAAATCGAATGGAAATATCGTTAAAATTGCAGAGGATAAAAGTTATCAATGGTATATTTCAGAAATGATTCAAGGAAGAGCATATGAAAATATAAAAAAATTGATGGCTGAGAAAGGCTGGTTTTTTAAAGACCAAGTCGGTTCGGGCTTTGTTTTTCATAATGAACAAGGAGAAATAACAGTTCTAAGTGAGATGTGGACTTCAAAATATGTAATCTTTCATTTTCCAAAAGAGATTTAATTCTTATTCAAGTAACGGGTGCAAGAGTTGAAGATCGAGCTGCCATTTTTGGCGGTTTTTTCTTATAAGACTAAAGGGGAAGTATAGTTGAAGAAGGTTTACGCAAATAACACGATTGATATTTTATAATTTTATCTGATAATGAAGCGAAATTATACTTTGAGAGAGTGAAAAACTTGAAACGTAATATTCCTTATGTTGGTCTAATATTACAAATAATATTTTTTCTATTGATAACATTCTTTAACTTTGTGAGAGTGTATGTTATCGACCATTATTCTGTGTATCCAGTAGCTTTTTTTGAATTATTTTTAGGAGTGGCAAGTTTTATCTGTGGGCTACTTGGACTCGTAAAGAAAACTAGTATAGGACTCTCCATCTTAGTTATGGTATTGGGGGTACTAATCTGTTTCTTTTTCGTTTTTGTGTATCTCTTAGGAGAAGCAGGTATACCTCCACCTATTCGTTGGTTTTATTCCGAATAAAAATATTTTTTTCATCTAACAGGGGCTTTAATAAAATTCTAAGCTATAAGACTGATTAGCAACCAGCCGTGATTATATTGATTATTGAAATTGACGGTTATTTCATTCAGGTTCTACTTATTGGTAAAAAGTGTTCCAAGCAACAGTTAAAGCAAAAATATCTTCAAGCAAAAGAATTATCCTTCGAGATTAAAGACCTTCCAAATGTATTTTGTAGGCTTCATAATTTTGAACAAATTCCTTATGATGGCGATTTAAAGGTCGAGTTTGTTATTGACACTGATACAGATAGAATTTATTCACCATTTTATTAAGCTAGCGGGCGCGATTGTTCAATAAGGGATGGCAAATTTTTTAGAATGTCAGGAACGGTTGCTGGTTTTGAGCAGCGATTTTTCGATGCCTTTTGTTTAATTGTCTGGTGTAAGAGAATGGGAATTGAAAAGAAACAATCCTTTTTTCAGGAGAATGCCGCGTATCTAACCGCATTTTTACAAAGCTTTTTTACATAAGATAAAAATGAAATAACCAACCGTACATGAGCTGTATGGCTGGTTGTTCCTTCATCGTGAAGCTTGTTTTTCTATTTCGGTGTAGATATGTTTTCGTTTTTGATCCCGCAGCATCCCTATTCCGAGTAACAGGGCCAGGATGAAGAATAGGGAATAGACCCGAAATCCTATATCTGTTACATGCACCAAGGAGATTTTTGCGGTGCGTGACTCCATCCCCATTCCGAGAAATGCTCGTGATGCAATGGCAGGAGCAACGCAAAGTTGAAGCAATAGGAGTGTCAGGGTTTGGCTGCCAACGCGCCCAATATTGTAAACGGTATAGAACATCCCTGATGCTGCTCCGGCATGTTCTGAAGGGGCTGCCGACAAAACTGTTTTCGCAAGTGACGGCCATGCAAAACCGTTTGCAACCGAAATGATCAACAATGGAATGATGACTCCTGTAATGGACAGGTGCTCTCCAAGGTTCCCAAGTAGCAGAAGGGAAAAGGCTATCAAGATCATTCCTGTCAGCAGCATCCGAATAGGGCCGAAGCTGTCTGCCAGCTTACCTCCAAGCGGGCCCATCACCAGCTGGGGCAGGGATAATGGAATGAGTAAAAGTCCTGATTCTAAAGGAGATAAGTGCTGCGCTCCCTGCAGGTATAGGGCAAGGAGAAGGGTGATGGAAAAATATCCGATACAATAGCTTATGGTAATCCCCAATCCTGTTGTATAAAGTCTGTGAGTATATAATGCAAGATTAAAAAGCGGGTCTTTGACCTTTAGTTCAGTAATGATAAAGGCAGCCCCCAGCAATACGGCTGTTGAGAGAAGTCCAAGAATGCGGATAGAACCCCATCCCCAGGATTGCCCTTGAGAAAGAGCGATTAAAAGGGCCGTCAAAGCAAGTGCGAAAGTGGTAACGCCTATCCAATCCGTTTTGACAGACTGCTTTACTTTCCATTCTTTTAAAATAAACCACCCTCCAACTAGAGCGATAAAGCCGAATGGTGCAGATATAAAGAAAATGGAACGCCATCCGAATGCGCTAATTAAAGCCCCGCCAACGACCGGGCCAATGATGGAACCAATGACCCACGACGTGGAGTTAATCCCTATAGCCAGCCCTAATTGCTCTTTGGGAAATGTCCGCATCATAATGGGAGTGGCCGTTGCCAGAGCAAACGCAGCACCAACCCCCTGTATAAGCCGAAAGATGATGAGCATTACTCCTGAGCCGGATAAGCCACACAAAACAGTAGCGATTGTAAAAATAGCAAATCCCCAAAGAAAGATCCGTTTAGCTCCCGCTATATCTGCCCATCTGCCTGCCGGAAGCAAAAAAATTGTACTGGTAATAAGATAGGATGTAATGGTCCACATCCCTGTTACAATCGGGATATTTAAATCCTTCATTAATGCAGGAAGGCCGATGACGATGATCGTTGCATCCACATTGGTCACAAATGATACAAGGGTAACGACGGCCAGCACAGCCCATTTGTTTGAATAAATTCCTTTCATTTTTAAATCCTCCTAAATATTTTTTTATATCGCTGACACCAATGTACAGGAAATGTTCAATCATGTAAAATGAATATAAATGATATTTTAGTTCATATTTAGTGATAAATAAAAGGAGGGATAAGGATGGAGAGCAATGAGCTTCGAATTTTCCTGGCCGTTGCAAATGAGGGAAGCATTACAAAAGCGGCCCAAGTACTTGGGTACGTACAGTCAAACGTTACGGCAAGGGTACAGCAATTGGAAGCGGAATTAAACATACAGCTTTTTTACCGTCAGCGAGGAATGGTATTGACGCCTGCTGGCAATAAATTATTGCGTTATGCCGAGCAAATCATTCATTTGATGGATGAGGCACATATCGTTATGAATGATATTGGAGAACCATCAGGACCGCTGATCCTTGGAGCTACTCATACTTCATCTGCTATGTATCTGCCGGCCATATTGGCGAAGTATTCCAAACTGTATCCAAAAGTAGAATTGTCTCTCATGACGGAGTATTCAAGTGAGCTGGTGGAAAAGGTACACCATTTCCAGCTCCATGGGGCATTTGTAAAATCGGAACAGAATGATGACAGTCTCGTTCAGGAACTAGTGTTTGAAGAACAGCTGGTGTTAATCAGTTCTTCGGAAGCGGAAGATATTCAAGATGTTTATCATAAGCCATTTCTTATGAATACAAAAGGCTGCCCGCATCGGGACCGTCTTGAACGCTGGCTAAAAAGGGAAGGGATAGGGAGCATAAGATATTTAGAGTTTAATCACCCGGATGCCATTATTCAAGGGGTTATTTCAGGGCTGGGAGCCTCTTTTGTCCCAAGGTCCTCCATTCAATCGCTGGAGCAGGCCGGCCAGTTGAGGTCCTTTGACGTTCCATCTGAATACAGTTCGACTAAAACATTTTTTATTCGCCACAAGGACAGTGTTATGACAAGCGAGCTTTCAGCCTTTATTGAGCTGTTAAAACAACACTCCCAGCCTTCATCCGCTTCCTAAACAGGATAATGCTTTGGATAGGCTTTTGAACGAAACCAAAAGAAAAGAATTTGATATTATTCTTGTATGGAAAATGGACCGTCTTGCGAGAAAGCAGACGTAGCTCATTCATTTTTTATAAAAGGGGAGAGGGCCTAATTGAATAAGATTTAATCAATAATCTTCAACAATCGGGCGCTTTTCTTGAATAAGAAGGTGTCTTTTTGTATTGTAATGGATTCCGGAACAACACTTAATAGGGAGTGGAGTATATTAAGGTGTAGAAAAGATTGTGAAGGATTACACTTAAACAAGCGGGTGCTTGAGTTTAAGATCTGAGCTGTCATTTTGGCAGCTTTTCTTCTTGCACTAATGGGGCAGGATAGTTGAATATAATAAGGCATTACGCAGACACTCTGAATAAAAAATTTTTCCTTACAAACAATATGTATACTATCAGCACAGGGGGGTTCGCATGGTAAATATATTGGAAACTGTCATTGATGCCATGAAATCACTGACAGTTCAAGATGAAGATCAACCACTTCATGTTGGAGAAGTGATGTCATGCTGGATTTACTTAGCAGGGCTTGAATTAGCTAAAGTATCTGTGCAAGCGGGAATAAATACCACAACAGATGAAGAATTAAAAGCAATTCTTGAAGAAGATATGAATTTAGGAACCAGTCAAAGAGAACGACTCCACGATTTCATGATTAAGGAAGGAATTCCGCTACCTCCTGCTCCTGAAGATTTGCCAATATCAGACTCTAATAGTATCCCTCTTGGAGTTAAATTAACGGACGATGTGATAGCGAACGAATTATCTTTAAAAATCGTAAGTTTAATTATGCGTGCTGCTGGTGCTGCATCTGAATCGATTCGTACAGATGTTGGTTTATTGTTTATTCAGTTTCAAACAGAAAAATTTTCCTTCGCAACGAGATTAAAACATTTAATGCGTAAACGCGGATGGATTAAAGTACCGCCTTTTTACGTTCCACCTGGTTCCCAAAAACCATTAAGTTAATAGGAACGTACAAAGCAGATAACCGTGAAAAATGAATAAAGAGCTAATTAACAAGTCCGATTCTTCAATATGAAGGTCGGCTTATTTTATTCCACAACAAAGTTTGTGAAACATTACACTTAAACTATCGGGTGCAAGAGTTGAAGATCGAGCTGCCATTTTTGGTGGCTTTTCCTATTAGACTAAGGGGTTATTTTAATAATCCCCATTAGATTTTGAGTCAAGATATAATAAAGGAATAAATTTTATTGGAGAATCGGAATTATGCGAAAAGTGTCTTATCCATTTTTACCAAAGTCAAATACATATTTAATGCCTGGTCAATTTTGGGCAATCCCTTTAGGTACAAACAAATTTGCATGTGGACGGGTAATTCAAGTTTCAAAAGAGGATAAACGGGGGTTTTTGGCAGGATTGATGGACTGGGTAGGTGAATATCCTCCCTCCGCCGAAACAATTGCTGGAACTAAGACGTTAAAACAAGGTGATGTACATATAAAAACTATTCATGAAACAAGACTAGATGGAATAATATTGGGCTATCGTCCATTAGAAGAAGACGGAATAGAACCTTATTTTTTAAAATCTCAGGAAGGTTTTGCAGACAATTGCATCCTTATGAAAGGCTACCAAGAAATACGCCCTGTATCTAAAGAGGAATGGGAAAAATATCCAATCTTTCAACGTGGGGGTATTTTGTAATTAAAAACATAGCAGAAGAATATTTTACGTAATACAGGTTGTGCTTGTTCAACTAAAGGGGAGTTTAGTTGAAGAAAGAACGGGTGGGGTATTAAGTTAACTAATACATACTATAGGTAATTTCTGGGTAAGGTATTTTTATTATAATTTTTTTGGAGGATACTTATGTATGAAGAAGTAAAACAGATTAGGCTAACAGCGGGTGAAATTGGTCAACTTTGGCTTCAATACTTAAATGATAGCTCTAGCAAATGTGTTCTTACATTTTTTCTAGAAAAAGTTGAGGATATTGAAATTAAGCCTATAATTGAATTTGCTATAGAATTATCACAGTCACATATTGAAAAGATTACAGCAATACTATCAGAGGAAAAAAATGTAGTTCCATATGGTTTTAGTATTAAAGAGGATGTGGATTTAAATGCTCCTAGACTTTATTCTGACAGTTTTGTACTAAATTTTATAAATCAAATGTCTAAGGTTGGACTTACAACATATGCTGCTAGTGTTGGAACATCTGTAAGAAGTGATATTAGATCCTATTACATGGATTGCCTTACAGAAACTATGCAATTATATGATAGATCAACTGAATTATTATTGTCTAAAGGATTGTTTATCAGATCTCCGAGCCTGCCTAATTTAGAGAAGGTTGAATTTGTAAGAAAGCAATGGTTTATGTTAGATGTATTCGGAGAAAAAAGACCATTAGTTGCAGCCGAAGTCGATAGTTTATTTGCGAATCTGCAAAGAAATGCTCTTGGAGTAGCTGCACTTACTGGATTTAGTCAGGTTGCAAAGGATAAGGATGTAAAACAATTTTTTTTAAAGGGTTTAGAAGTTGGGAATAAACATATTCAAATTTTTAGAAGTAAGCTAGAGGAAAGTAAACTTCCTGCACCCATGGGTTGGGATTCAGAAATAACAAATAGTACATCCCGTACTTTTTCAGATAAACTGATGATGTTCTTCACAAGTGGTTTGATTTCTTTGAGCGTTGGCTATTATGGTACAGCTGTTAGTCAAAGTCCTAGAGGAGATCTAAGTGCAATGTATAACAGGCTATCCTTAGAAATTCAGATGTATTCTGAAGATGGAGCTAATATCATGATTAAAAATGGATGGTTGGAACAGCCTCCAATGGCTTCCGATAGAGATGAATTAGTAAGAAAAAAGAATCAATTGTAAATCACATTTAAAGTCCTTCTGATTTAAAAGTAAGGACTTTTTTTATTTCATTATAAATTATGTTTGATATATTGTGAAGAGTTGCACTTAAACTACCGGGTGCAAGAGTTGAAAATCCAGCTGCCATGAATTTTTGGCGGCTTTTTTTATTGTGCTAATGTCGCAATGGAAGAAGAATGCTTGAAACTTATATTCATTTAAAACGTCAATTAGGTTAAATAAGTAAAGCAGGGAGTGAATGTATGATCTTAAGAAGGGGATTTTTTCTTTTATTTGTAAGCAAACAAGACGAGATAGAGAATTTAACAAGGCTTAAATCTTTTATACAAAATGTGAGTAAAGGAAAAAAAGATAATATACGGGTAGTTTCATATACAAAAGAAGGCGACCCTATAATCAGTGATATAACAACTAATGTCGAAATTCTGGAAGTGAAGAGTGACAATACTAGAGACGAATTTGGAGATAAAACAATTAAGACAATACAGTGCAAAACTGTCGAGGTTATAAAAAATGAAAGTAACAAGGATGAATATGTTTTAACAGGTTGTTCAGGTTATGAAGTACCTTATTATTTAGGAATAGATAATGATCGAGTTAAATAGTTGGGGTTCTTCAACAAACCGGTGCATTGCATAAACAAGGAGCAAGGCATTTCCACTTTCAAGTAAAGGTCAGGATAGTCTAATAAAGGATTAGATTTATATGGTAAAGTTTAAATGGGTGGCAGTAAATAATAGGAGCAATTGTCTTAAAGGGGTAGTCACTTTTTTACTAACTGGTTAGTGCAAGAAAAAGGGGAGTTATTTTGTTAAAAGTTCTACGTTCTGTTTTATCAATAGTTACTTTTTTATTTACTTCTTATGGACTAATTACGAAAAACTTTGAGTTTAACTTCATTATGATCTTTCTCTTAGGTCTAACAATCTTAATTATGGGGTTAGAGGAATTTCGAAAAGAGCGAAAAATGTATGGTTGGCTAATGGTTGTTGTTTTCTTATTTTCATTATTCGCATCCATTCAAAGCTTTTTATTGAACTAAAGAATTTCCACCAAGTCGCATGAAAATGTTAAACCTGCACATAAAGTTTAGGCAGTGAATTTAACGCCAGTGCTTTCAAATTAAAAAAGGAACCACGATTTTGCGGTTCCTAAGATTTTGATTTATTTACTTTGTTTATGATACTAAGCGAATGGCTAAGTGCAGATTTGCTCTTGCTGGCATCTGGGTTTGATGAACGAACCGATGCTAATACAACGTCAATTGTTCCATCAATTTTAGTCCATTTTGTGCCATCTATTTTTCTAAGCTTAGCCTCGGATGTATCCCATTGATGTTCCAAATTGTCTGCACTTTTTTTCGCAGAAGTAAAGTTATCTACGTTTACATCGTTTAGAATATCACTTTCAATTTTAATAAAATCTGTTAATTGTCCAGCTAATGTCGTTTGTGAAGCAGTGGATTGTGATGCTAGGTCATTACTACGCCATACATAGCCGCCTACACCAACAACTAAGAAAATACAAAGTGCCACAATGGTTTGTACCAAAACATTTTTCTTACTTCCATTTGTTTGCTTTGTTTCGGTGGTTTCACTTTTAGCCGTTATATCAATTTTTGAAACAGCAAGAAAAATGATGATTGCAAAAATAGCGATAAGAAAAATGACACTAGTAACGGTTGTCCCCAAGTCTAACCCACCATTAACTTTCGATTGTGAAAGATAGTCCCCTAAGGATGCCCCAAGCGGGCGAGTAAGAATATACGCAATCCAAAACGCTAATACCCCATCAAGTTTCAAAAACTTCCATGCTAAAAATACACAAGCAATGATTATAATAACTGTTATTCCTGTGTTTAGATATCCAAAACCGAGTTGTTCGGAATATAAATCGCCTACCGCTGTTCCAAGTGCAAATGTGAAAAGAATGGTAAGCCAATAGAAAACTTCTCTTTTTCTTGTAAAAATCGAGTGGATCGAAAGTGTTTTTTCACTAAGATACCAAAAAAGAAAAGTTAATGCTAGCAGAACCGAGAAAACTGCAGTACTAAGCTCAAGAGGGACTCCCATTCCGTCTGTCAAATTATCCGTTACCAACGTTCCAAATACGCTAATTAGAACAACAGTTAACCAATAAATGCTCGGAACATATTTCGTTGTTCTGAATTGAAGATATAATACAATGAAAAAACCTATTCCCAATAGTATGGTAGTGTTAGTTAAACCAAATCCCAGGTTGAAATTTAGGAAATCAGCGAATGTTTCACCGACTGTTGTGCATAAAACTTTGATGATCCAGAAAAAAATCGTAACTTCAGGTACCTTGCTAAGTAATATTTTCAATTTATCTTGGTTTGTTTGCATATAGAATTTCCTTTCTTTACAGTGGTTACTCGCAAATTATTGGCATTACAGATGTTGTTTGTCTCTACTATATTAGAAAAAGGGAGGCTATTTATTAAAAACTGATTAATATTAACTAAACTGTCTATTAAGTATAGACGGCATTTTCATAATGTACATTACGAAAGGGATTTGGGGATTGGAATAGATAGGATAGAAGAAGGGAAACGAAAAGTAACAGAACCTCCACATAAGTAAAATACCCTATTTGGATAATTTTGAGGGTAAGAATATATGTGTCTTTACATAAGCTTAATGTGTAGAACAAAAAACACCCCAATTACATATTCTATAATAGGTGATACACCAAAAAAGACCGCGTCTGATTCACACGGTCACAAAAATAAGTCTAGAAGTGTATGATTAATCCATCCTCGTCGCTAAACATTGGGTGGATTTTTCTTTTGATGTTACTTTGATATTTCCCATTTAAACACCTACCAAAATATTTAGATTTTAATGAGGAATTGGATCGACGTCCTAATAGTCCCCATTAATGAGATACCTGATTGGTTTTTATATGCTCTAAATTCCAGACCACTGTTTCACCTTCATCTGTGATCAAGGTTGCTTGGTTATCTTGTACCTTTTCGAGCAAGCCTACTTTTTCGGGGTGGTCTCCATTATCCAGAATAACCAGGCGATTTTCTAACTTTTTCAATGAAAAATTCCTCCTGTTATCTCCACCTCAATATTTTTTTCAATGAAATCCAAAAGCATGTTAATTCACCTTTATTCTCCTTTTTAAATAGGTCTATTTTTGAAGGACTCCTCCAAAAAAATAAGAAACCCAATAATATAAAATCACTAATGTGAACAATACAGTTGGTGGAATCACGACAAATGTTACTTTCATATATTGCCACCAGGTAATCATTACTTTTCCACGCCTTAAAATATGCATCCACATGAGCGTAGCGAGCGTCCCCATTGGAAGTAGTAATGAGCCCATATCACTGCCAACAATGTTTGCTAAATAAGCAATTTTTAAGGAGAGTAAATCCAGGTTCATATGTGTTAAGGTAAGGGTCCCCACCATTAGGGCTGGGTGGTTATTAAATAGGTTCGACAGTACCGTTAAAAGTGTCCCCATTAAGACACTCGCATGGAGCAGGCTTCCAGAAACCAGTGGACGCATGAATCCAATCAACCAGTCTGTTAAACCAATGTTGTTTAGACCGTAAATGATGGTATACATACAAAAAGCGAAAATAAGGATATACCACGGCGTTTTTTTCAGCATATCACCAGGTGAAACCTTTAGATAGGCCCAGCGCCAACCTAGGAGAACAAGTGATCCAAGAACAGCTACCAGGGAAACAGGAATGGCGAAAAAGGATGCAACAAAGAGGCTGATACGTACAGCAAATACGAATAGCAGGACATATAGCATAAATCTTGTCCGTTCCTTCTCCGAAGCAAATTTGGGTCCCAGTTTCTTTGGATTTACAGAAGGATTGTTTAGACCCATTACACTAGTAGGAATGGTCTTTGGTAAGATTTTGCGAAAATAAACGAAGAGGAGCCCGACTAAGAGTAGTAAACCAAGTGTAGCCGGTACAAACATCATCGCTGTATGCAGCCACAACGTCATATGCACGATTTTCAGTGCAATTAAATTTACAATATTACTTACACCGATTGGTGCACTGGAAGCTGTCGCAATTAAGCCTCCAGAAAGTAAATAAGGAATTTTTTGATGGTTCTTTAATCCCATATTGTTCAATAGCATGACTAAAATCGGTGTGGTGATTAAAATACTTCCATCGTTATTGAAAAAGAGGGTCATCAGAAAACATAGAAGGTTGACATACCAAAATAATCGTACACCTGACCCCTTGGATATTTCAGCTAACTTAACTGCAACCCAGTTAAAGAATCCAAAGCTTTCTAAGACAATCGCCATGACAATGGTTGCCATAATTGTAATCGCAGCACCACTAATGGTATCCGTGATGACACCTAAGTCTGAAAATGAAACACTGCCACTAAGGAATACAATCAATGCACCAATTGCAGCAGGTATGGCTTCATTTATCCCTTTGGGTCTCCACAGAATAAATACCAGAGTACCCAAAAAGGCTAAAATGGTGATCCAAGCCATTGGTTGAAGCATATTATTTCTCCTTTCTTGCTTACTAAGTTTTGAGAGCTCTTTACCTCCTCTATCGTCAGTAAGCGCTTGTCCCTCCCTTCCATCTGTCCCTCTTGTGATGTTGTACTGTATTTATATGTATCACGCATCAGACATGCTTTAGGTTTGTACCCTTTTTTATTACAATTGTGCTTTTTATCTTTGAAAAAGTGCTTAATAGATTAGAATAAACAATCTAATATAAAAAAATGTGAATTCATTTTCAACTAACAGATTAAAACTTCGGCAACAGTGATTTTTGGGGGTTTAGGGTGTAATTCATTTATCTTCAGCAACGAATAAACATGGTAAGATTTTCTTACATAAGACTTTTAACGAACAAGTATTTTTAGTACAGTAAAACCATATTTTACTAAATTGGGAGGTTGTTTTTTTGGAAAATAGATCAAACACAACAAATGCCATAAAAATAGAAAAATGTATCTCCATTGAGGAACATGTAAATGAGCTTTCAACACTTCTCATACGGGTCGTTGAAGATGGAGCTTCAATTGGCTTTTTGCCACCTTTGAATCGTTTAGAGGCAAATCAGTATTGGGGAAATGTATTAAATCCCGGCGTGATCTTATTTCTAGCAAAGATGAACAATGAAATAGCTGGAACCGTACAATTGCATCTATGCCAAAAGCAGAATGGCGGGCATAGAGCGGAAATTGCCAAATTAATGACACACCCAAATTATCGGCGGAATGGAATCGGCCGTTTATTAATGGAAAAAGCTCAGGAAACAGCTTTAGAGATGGGGAGAACCTTATTAGTTCTTGATACTAGGGAAGGGGACACTTCTAATTTGCTCTATACTTCATTAGGATATATTCAAGGCGGCCGGATCCCTAACTACTCAAGGAATGAAAACGGACAATTAGATCCTACTATAATCTACTATAAAGATATTATGTAAACAGTTTAGTTGGCGCTTTAGCTGTAGAGCAGCACCATTAGGCATAGAGGATTGACAAGTTCCAACACCAAACAGCAACATGCTGTCGGAGGAGATGAATCAGGTTCGGCAGACAACTCAGGTGAAAATAGCGACCAAATAGAAGATTGACTTTATAAAAAACTGCTCCTTGGAGCAGTTTTTTTATGTCAATGTAAAAACAGTTAGCTTTCCAGTCCAGACCACAGTGATGAATTAGAATGGTAGTCCAATGGTATCAATCCTAATAGAAAAAAGTGGGTCGTAACTATATGCATAGGAGATCGAATAGAATATTTTTCCTCTAAGAATGCATATTAAAAACATATTCATAGTGCAAAAGCAGAGAGGGACAGAGAGGATGTTTGATTTTCTGAAGTTTTTAACAGGCAAGGGCTCTTTTGGGGGCAAACAAAAGAACAACCATTTTAACCTTCAATTGAAAAATAGGCAAGATGATGTCCTTTCTGTGGATTTAACTCAAAATACAGAGAAACTTCTCCAACAATTTTCTCAAGCACCTGATTTAGTGATTCGTCGATTTAAAATGGCAGGGAATTTGACAGATGCCGCTTTAGTATACTTGAAAGGATTGACGGACAAAAATGCAATCCAATATCACGTTCTGAAGCCCCTGATGCAAAGCCCCTTCGACCCAAATCAGGAACTGCCAATTACATTGGGAGAAATCGAAATCGCCTATACATATAGTCAAATTGAAGAGGCTATTTTAGGAGGAAATAGCATCTTATTATTAAGTGGTCAAAACTCAGCCTATCAATTAGCTACAAAAGGTTGGCCGCAAAGAGAAATAAAAGATCCTCAAAACGAAATATCTCTAAAAGGTGCTCATCAAGGATTTGTTGAAACCGGGAGTCAAAATATTGCATTAATTCGCAGGTATATCCCCCAACAGGAATTACGATTGAAAGAGATGACAGTCGGTATTAGGGGGAAATCAAAAGTTTCCATTTTATATTTAAGTGATGTAGCTTCTGAAGAGGTGCTAAGAGAACTAGAAACACGGATACAAAATATTAATGTGGACGCCATCATTAATACTGGTGAACTGATCGAGTACATTGAAGATAATCCTTTTTCACCCTTTCCACAATTTATCTTAACTGAAAGACCTGATTCAGCTGCATCTCAAATTCTTCAAGGGAGATTTGCGATTATTTTAGATCGATCCCCGAGCGTATTAATAGCTCCAACGAATTTTATGTCTTTTTTTCAGGGGATAGATGATTACGGGACACGTTGGTTAGTTGCTTCATTTATCCGATTATTGCGTTTCATTGCCTTAATGATTGCTTTATTTTTGCCTGCGACGTATGTTGCGTTTATTTCCTTTAATTTTGAGGTTATTCCCATGAAGCTCTTGTTATCAATTGCAGAATCCAGGATACAAGTACCACTCTCACCTGTGATGGAAGCGATTCTTATGGAAGTTACATTAGAATTAATGAGGGAAGCAGCATTACGGCTTCCCACCCCAATCGGCCAGACAATTGGAATAGTGGGCGGCATTATCATTGGTCAAGCGGCGGTTCAGGCAGGGATTGTAAGCAACATTATGATCATAGTCGTAGCCATTACAGCCATCGCTTCCTATAACATCCCCAATTATGATATGAGTTCTTCCATAAGATTATTGAGATTTCCGATGATGCTAGCGGCTTCCTTGTTTGGTGTGATTGGAATTGTGATCGGTGGCATGACCATAGTTGGCCATTTAATTAGTCTTGAATCGTTAGGCACTCCTTACGGGAGTCCTTTAGCTCCTTTTAGAATTACCGATATGAAGGATGCCTTTATGCGTTTTCCTTTATGGGTAATGAAAAAGCGCCCAAAAGGCACCGGGTCTAATCGATTGATTCGGCAGGGGAGAAATCGCACAAAAAGGTGAGATAATGAAAAAATATGCCTATAATGAAATTACTCTTATGCAGTATATTTTCCTAATTAATGGAACACAGGTGGGAACCGGTGTTCTGGCGCTTCCGCGTGTACTTGCAGAAAAAGCAGGAACAGACGGATGGATCTCTTTACTCATTGGATGGGTTTTTTCTATGATGGCGAGTATCTTTATTATTAAAACGGTGGAAAGATACCCAGAAGATACACTTTACGAGATTCTTATCCGATTATTTGGAAAGATTATTGGGAAAGCAGTAGTCATTGTTTATATGTTGTATTTTGCTTTTTATGCTTGGACCATCCTTGTGAACGCTTGCCTTTATGTCAAGGCATGGTTCCTGCCTAGAACGCCGGATTACATTATATTACTTTTGTTCTCGATTCCTACTTTTATAATAGCCCGCAACGGAATTCGCATTTTAGGCAGATATTCCGAGCTATCTTTTTATATGGTGATGTGGATTCCACTTTTTTTCTTGATACCGCTTAGGGATGGAAATTTGCTTCACTTTCTTCCATTACTTAAAGAAGGGTGGAAACCAGTAATATCTGCAGTACCCACCACAGCTTTTTCCTTTTTGGGATTTGAAGTGGCATTCTTCTTGTACCCCTTTTTACAAAAAAAGCAGCATGCTGTTCTCGGAATTACCATTGCGAACACCTTAACCATGTTGTTTTATTTATTTGTGACGATTGTCTGTTTTGCCTATTTTAGCCCCGATGGGATATTAGAATTTAATCAGCCCGTCCTGAATTTACTTAAATTAATTGAATTTCGCTTTTTGGAGCGGTTTGACATGATTTTATTGGCTCATTATCTGATTGTTGTTTCCACAGCCTGGATACCTTGCGTATACTTTGCAACATTTTGTTCTAGTCAATTACTGGGAAAACAGGATCATAGCCCTCATGTAGTCGTCTTATTATTAATCATTATTGGCTTAGTATTTTGGTTTCAACCTACCTGGATGGAATCTGAAAAATGGCAAACGATGATTGTTAAAGGAGGGCTGCAATTGGCTTATGTAGTTCCTCCCTTTTTATGGGTTTATACCTGGATATATGAAAAGTACCGTCGGAGGGGAAACCATTGAAAAGGAAAATACTAGGCTGCTTATTGCTCTCGGTTTTTATGTTGACCGGATGTGCTGACCAAATCAATGTAGAGGATGTCACTCTGACACTTATCCTTGGTTTAGATTTGGATGAGGATAATCATTTAGTAGTGTACATGACAAGTCCTGTCTTTAACAAAGAAGCGCCGATGAAGGAGGAGAAAGTCGCTGTAAAAGCCTATACAATTCGAGATTCAAGGGAACTTTTTGATACCACGGTGATGGCATTGACATCGGGAAGCAAAACCCAATTAATCTTAATTGGGAAAAAGCTTTTGAAACAAAAAAACTGGGTAAGATACATCGATCCCTACTATCGAGATCCAAAGAATACGGTAACTTCGCGTGTCGTCGCAGTAGATGGGCCTGTTTCGGACGTAATCTTTTTTAGGCCGAAGGACAAGCCTCGTCTCCCACTGTATTTAGCAAATTTAATAGATACCGCTTACAGAAGAAATGTAACGGTAAAAACATCCCTTCAAGAATTTCATGAACAAATGATTGAAAAAGGGATGACGGCAAGTATTACCGAGATGAAAAAAAATAGCAAAATCATGTTGACCGGAACGGCTCTTCTGGATGAAAACGGCTTATACAAGTTAACGATCAATCCACACGAAAACAAATTATTACGGATCTTGCAGAACAAAAAAAGAGGGGATTTTCCATTTACCCTCTCAGTCCCGTTGAAACCGAATGGTCAAGAGAAACATTGGTTAAGCTTTGGCACACAAAGTATCAAAGTAAAAACAAAGGTAAGGTATGATGGTCATTATATTTTTGACACCAATATAAAAATGCGTGTTACGATTACAGAAATGCTTTTTCCTTTCAATGTAAGGAAAGACGCAGCCAAACTCGAAAAGAGTATTCAAACAAAACTGAAAGCAGATTTCGAGCACTTAATAAAGAAAACGCAAAAAGCGAAAATTGACCCTTTTGGCTATGGGCTATATGCAAGAGCATATACGTATCCAGAGTGGAAAAAAGTCCAAAATCATTGGGAAAACGAATTTTCGAAGGCTGATGTAAAGGTTAAGGTAAATGTAACCATTAGCGGGATGGGAACCATTAAGTAACTTATTTTTATAATACTTGAAGGCGCTTACAATAAATGCTATCCTATTAATGAATTATTTTTGTTCCGTGTAAAGGATTGTATAAGTATCAACTTTTCGTCTAATGATCACTGAGAGCAAGAATAGTAATACATTGTGTGGATTTACACGCTAGGAGGCAATAAAAATGGAAAACGGTAAAGTAAAATGGTTTAACAGCGAAAAAGGCTTCGGATTCATCGAACGTGAAGGTGGAGAAGATGTATTCGTTCATTTCTCAGCGATCCAAGGCGAAGGTTTCAAAACTTTAGAAGAAGGACAAGCTGTTACTTTTGACGTTGAGCAAGGTCAACGTGGTGCACAGGCAGCTAACGTACGTAAGGCATAATCATAAGAACAAATAAAGACAGACTCTAATTAAAGAGTCTGTCTTTATTTTCCAAAAAAAATAAAAACCCCACTCAAGAATGAGTAGGGTACATGAAAACTGTAAATCAAACGGTAAACAAAGTGTAACATATAATTTGAGGATTTCCTAATTTCTTTATAACTACTTAGAGAACAAGCCATAACAACACCTTATCATCTCGTTTTTTTTCATTTATTCTTACCAATATGGCATCTGGTATGCTATTGCCTCATCAAGCTCAAATCAACAAAATCCAATAATACAAATCTCCAATCATTAACAACATTCATTAAATGCCAAAACAGTTTTTAGGAGTAAAAATAAAAAATGCAACTATAAATAGGTAATAAGGAAGTTTTAGAGAGAGGAGAACAGATATGTCTGAACAAGGTTGTACAAAATGTGGAAGCAAAGATGCAGGAAAAAAAGAAGTTGCGATGACGGGTACAGGATTATCCAAAATGTTTGATGTTCAACACAATCAATTTATTGTTGTTTATTGTAAGAATTGCGGTTATTCCGAGTTCTATAATAAGCAATCATCGAAAGCATCAAATATACTGGATTTATTTTTCGGTTCATAAAAGATAAAAAGAAACTCACTGGAATCTATAGCTAAATTATTTGTGAAAAATAACTATTCATTTTAACCCAAACCACATAAAAATAGCGTGTTCAATTGCACGCTATTTTTATGTGTAATTTTATACTTATGCACCCGTTTAAAAGTTTCGTTATTATGGTTTTAACAAAATCGATAACACTCGACCTTGCAATATTGCTTCTGTTTTAGAATTCACTAGATGGCTAACCTCTTGGCAAAAATTAGCGAGGAGATCTTCGCCGATTTTAGAATGTGTGATTTCTCTTCCACGAAATCGAACACTTACTTTTACATGATATCCTTTTGTTAAAAAGGTGATGGCGCTGTTTACTTTTGTTTGAAGATCATTTTCATCAATCGTGATGGATAACCGTATTTCTTTAGTGATGATGATTTTCTGATTCTGTTTGTTCTGCTTTTCTTTTTTCTGCATTTCAAATTTGTATTTACCGCCATCTAAAATCTTACAAACCGGTGGATCTGATTCATTGATTTGAACAAGGTCTAATCCCATCTCAATTGCCATGTTAAGCGCTTGAACGGTGGGTAACACTTGTTGACCGCTTTCTGATACGAGTCTCACTATTTTTGATTGAATCGCTTCGTTCATAATTATTTTTTTTATAGATCAATTCCTCCTATTTAAACTCATTCATTACATTTTATGATAAGAAATAAAAAATGGTAGGGCGCTTGATCTGTTTCTGGTAATTAGTTAATGAATGCTTTGGAAGTAAAGCTTTACACTTTTTCAAATAATTCCGAAACAATAGATCTAGTGTATAATACATCTATAATATTTTTTTAAAGGGGACTTTTATGGAGTTAATTACAGGTAAGGTCATAATAATATCTCTATTTTTATTGATAATCACAATGATTGAGACATTAGCTTATTCAACAAGAATTTCAGGAGCAAGGGTAAAATTGATTGCTACTGCGTTATCTTTGTTTAGTACCCTGGTAATTGTTTCAAGGTTTTCTACAATGATACAGCAACCTCTTACTGCAAAACTTATCGCAGAAGCACCTGATCTAAACAAATTACATTACATAGAGGAACAATATAGGATTTTAATCGGAGTAACCTCAATTGGAGTGTTGTTCGGGATACTGCTTTTTCCAACGTTCATAAATATTTTTTCAAGAGCTATCATTCAACTTTCAAATCAACGTGGTTCAATAATTACACTGTTTATGACTCAATTCAATCGAAAAAGCATCAGAAAAATATTAATGTGTTTTAGACTACCAAGATTTTCTTATCTAAAGGGAATTACATTAAAAACAATTCCAAAGCGGCTCTTTGTGTTTAATGTCATCATTTCCGCTGTATTTACCATCGGGGTATTGTCTTCCATTTATGCATCAATGATAGTTCCAAAAGATTATGCACAAGCTGCTTTAATGTCATCTGGGATTATAAATGGTATTGCAACTATTTTATTGACTTTATTTATTGACCCTAAAGCTTCCGTATTAGCTGATAGAGTGATGAAAAAACAAACGAATTATATTTATTTAAAAAGCTACTCTTTGACGATGATTAGTTCAAAATTTTTGGGTACAATTGTGGCTCAACTACTGCTTATCCCTGCGGCATATTATGTTGCTTGGTTTGCTAAGTGGATTTAATGGTTTTTTTTTCACTAACAGGTGCTTGAGTTTAAGATCAGAGCTGTCATTAAGGCAACTCTTTCTTGTTGAACGAAAGGGGAGGTTAGTTGAATAAGGGATTTATGGAGAATTGTAGAATGAATTAATATTTAATCTTTATACCCAATTTTTTATGAGTGACCACATATACGAATATACCCCGTTTGTCCTATTATTACTAGAACAGTAGAGGGTGGCGGACTTACGAAATCGCAGCTTATTCAGAAATTGCAACAATATTCCATTTTAATGAATGAGTATGGAGAAAGACTGTTTGCAGATGATAAATTTACGACTCCTATACAAAGTACAGCCTGAAGATCAGTTTATCCTTTCAAACAAAAATACTTTTAGAAGTGAGAAATCAAGAAAAAATTACCTTCTTTTGTTCAACTAAAAAAGTGCTTTAGTTCATTAATATCTGGCTGCTATAGTAGCCTTTTTTTGTTGTGCACTAATGGTGCAGGTTTAATATGAACTGCTATCTCTAGTAAAAACTGATACTAACAATAGTGGGCAAATATTCTTGAATAATTAGCCTTAAAGAGAGGCGATGGTTAGCTGTACATGATACAATGATTTAGAAAGTCATGCCAAAAAATTGATGAATTGTTAATTTGAGGAGGAAATGGAATGTTTACATCAGTAAATGATTTTTTAAACGAATGGAAACAGGAGGCAGCTGTTACCCAAAAAGTGCTGGATGTGCTGACGGATGAATCGTTGAATCAGGAGGTTTCTCCAGGGTTATACTGCATTGGAAGCTTGGCTTGGCACATTACTGGAGCAGCTTACTATTTTCCTTCACAGGTTGGATTAAAATTTGAGGTTCCTGATCTTCAAAAAGAGGCACCGCTATCAGCAACTGAAATTAGTGAGACCTACAAAATAGTAAGTCAAAGGTTAACACAGGCATTTTCTGAACAGGTTTCAGATGAAGAAATGAACAAAATGGTGAATGTATTTGGAATGGACATGCCAGTTCAAGCTGTTTTCCGTCTGCTAATTCAACATCAGGCTCATCATCGTGGACAATTGACTGTCCTTATGAGACAAGCTGACTTGAAAGTTCCTGGGGTATATGGTCCTAGCAAAGAAGAATGGGAAGCAATGAATCCTCAAAAAAGCTGATATTTTATTGGTGATATAAAAAAGCCGGCGTCTGCCGACTTCTTGTACAAAAATTTCTCCAGGAGGTATTAAAAAATGGCATTCACATCCAAAAACATCTTTATCAATTTATCAGTAAAAGACGTGAATAAGTCCACCAATTTTTTCAAGGAGCTTGGTTTTGAGTTCAACCCACAATTCTCCGATGAGACCACATCTTGTATGATCATCAGTGACAACATTTTTGCCATGATAATGATTGAAGAACGTTTCAAAGGATTTAGTAACAAGAAAATTGTGGATACTACTACTTCTGCCGAAGCAATTCTCAGCTTTTCAGCTGAAAGTCGGGATCAAGTGGATGAGATAGTAAATAAGGCTTTGTCATCTGGTGGTAAATCTTTTAGTGAGCCTCAAGATCATGGATTTATGTATATATGGGGGTTTCAGGATTTAGACGGTCATTTATGGGAAGTTGCTCATATGGATGAAAGTGCAATTAATCAAGAATAAATTTTAAGGTTTAAAGGCGAATCAAGCTTAATATTCTAAGGGATGATGTCTTAATAAAAGGTATCATCTTTTTATTTATTTTTTATCAGATTAGAATATGTCAAAAAGAACGCCCTAGTGCACATTACTTCTATTGCGAATGCAATAAAAAATATCATTTAGGCAACCCTATTCTAAAAACACGGGGTGAATGCTATGAAGAAAGCAGCTTTAATGTTAGTTGTGCTATTTTTCCTTATTGTTGGAAATGCATATGCTTCTAACATTATGAAGTCAGAAAAACCTCAAATTATGTCAGTAGGAAAAGAAATAGAAGTGAAGGATCAAGCTACAAAGATGTTTATATATAACACAATGCAGGTATGGCTGCATCATAGCTTAGTGGATTATTATCATAATAAATATCATGCAGACTCCATAAGTTGGGGAGAGCTTAAACAAGAAGGAATACGGATTTGGATAAGGCAGCTTGGGCCAAGTGAAAACGACAGAATATACACCCATCTTATAAAAATCTCTTTACAACGTGATGAATTGATTATTAATGAAAAGAAGAAAATAAAAACAGAAGATACATTTACTTATGTGGTTAATGCAGACTTACTTTCACTTTGTCGTGATTCAGGTAAGTCTGAAAAGGAATTGAAATTAATCAATTCATATCATAAAGTGCGACCATAGCTGGTTGCACTTATATTTATAATTGCACCTTTTTTTCTAATGTTGTTTTAATTTTCCTCTCTGTAAATTAAAATCGCAGGTATATTACTACTCACTACTATCACTATCATCAATCCCGTCTCCACTTCCATCATCATTATCATTATCGAAAAATTGTTGATTATAACCCATAGAGAAAATAACTTCTTTTTGAATTACCTACAAATACCTTTGAACGGAAGGATCCCTTTTGAAGCCAAAATGAGGTTCACCTAATTCATACAAGCAAGGTTTTATCTGATTCTGCTAAGAAATTTAACAAGTCATTAACTATATTAACAATTTGATCCAATAAAGAGTAACTTTATTATTGATAAAGAAGAATTCTTGGATGGAGCGTTAAAATCCATTCAAGATTTGTTCGATACTGTAACTGATAAATTTCCTGAACTGAAAACTAATGAAGATTTTATCCTATTAAAAAGAAAATATGATAAAGTGAGAAAAATCTAAAGCTTTTTGTGTGGTTGTGAAATTATGTACTTAAACTATAGGGTGCAAGAGTTGAAGATCCAGCTGCCATTTTTGCTACTATTAATGGTATAATTCCATTTATAAAAAAATAACACAAACAAAAATCATTTTAATTTATCATAAGAGGGTTATCAATGAAGTTATATACACTTAAAAGGCAATTTAATGGATATAAAAAAGGAACACAATTTTACCTGATTGCTGAATCCGAATTTATAGGGGTTAAAGAGTTTGTATTGAGAACGAGAGATTTAACGAATCGTATATCAATCAATGAATCTGAACTTATTAAGAATTTTATTTTCATAAAGGAAATCTTTTCTATCAAATGAAAGGCACCTGCTATTAAACCATTTTATAAGGAGTATTTTAAGTGGATATTCTTAGAAATTTTCGTGGAAAGCTATAATAAACTCTTCTTCAAGGATGTTTAATTCTTTTAATGGTTGTCTTAAATATGGGTATCCAAATTGTATATGAATTTTTTTGTAATTACTTTTTCCATATGGATCTGGGTCTGTAACTTTTGGATAGAGAATTTTATTAAAAATTTCTTTAAGATCTTTTGCAAACTCAACTAATGAATTCTCTTTTTCCTCTAACAATGCAATCCTATAAAGAATGAATTGTAAGTATGACCTTACCTCTTGCTCAGGTAAATCCTTAACAATATTTTTTATATCAACGAATAAATTCACCAACATATTTTTCACTTGTTCCATTCGTATAATTGACAGCCGTATCGATAAAATTCCCACCAGCTTCAACGAAAGCATTGAAGATTTTTTTGCTTTCTTCTTTAGAAGCACCAAATCCCCAATCTTCCCCAAACGTCATCGTGCCCAAAGCTAATTCAGACACTCGGAAGCCGCTTCGTCCTAACAATTTATAATTCATGACAAGACCTCTTTTCTAATAGTTATTTTTTAGATGTCGTACCAATTCTTCAGCACTTTCGCGTATATGTTCGATCGTTAAGAGGCGTACTCCATGCTTCGTAAAAGAGGGCAAGAACCGCATTCCGGTCAAGTTAGCGGTTGCCTGGAATGGTTTGATTAATTCGCTCATGCTGAAGTGATTATATCCGCCAGCTTGATAGGCTGTTTCTGGTCCGCCTGTTGAAATGACTAACATAAGCTCTTTGCCGCGCAATTTCGTTCCTCTCGATCCATATGCCCAACCGTAAGTAAGAACCCAATCCTGCCACTGTTTTAATAAAGCGGGTGAACTGTACCAGTAGAAAGGGAATTGCAATATGATTCGATCATGCTCCAAAAGAAGCTGCTGTTCTTTTTCCACATCAATCTCAAATGTCGGGTAATGTGCATATAGGTTGTGGACCGAAATATTTTCTTCTTGTTGAAGACGGTTCATCCACGTTCTATTTACCTTCGACTGTTCTAAGTTTGGATGGGCTACAATAACTAATGTTTTCATCTTAATCACCTTTCAATTGTTTATACACGTGAATAATAATCATTAAAAGGGATTTCAGTGGAAGAAATCCCTTTCTTTAAATATTTAAATCAAGCTTCGATTAAGGATGGATGAAGAACGTGATTTACATATGCTTTTGCATTTTCTTCAAGTTGTTCATCTGTAACACGCATAACACCATTCAGCACAAATAACGGCATAAAACGGGTACCAATGAGGTTGCTTGTTTGCTGTAAAGGAGTGGTTAAAGTCTCCATGGTAAAATGATTGTAGCCAGTAGGCTGGTAGGAATCTTCCGGTCCAAAGGTTGAAATCGCAAGACCCAGTTCTTTACCATGAAGCTTGTCGCCTCCTTCGCCATATGCCCAGCCGTAGGAGAGCACTTCATCCTGCCATTTTTTTAACAAAGAAGGTGTGCTGTACCAATAGAGTGGAAATTGAAGAATAATACGGTCATGTGATTCTAATAGGCTTTGTTCGTGTGCAACGTTTATTTTCCCTTCTGGATACGCTTGATAAAGGGTATGAATTGTTATTTTTTCGTGTTTTTCTAATTCCTGCATCCATTTGCGGTTAATTCGAGATTGTTCCAAATTAGGGTGAGCGATAATTACAAGAGTTTTCATTTGTAAGTCTCCTTTTGTATATTTTCTTTTCGATTTTGATTTCACTTATTGTTGCTTACAATAAAATTAAATATTTGTACATACAAATGTAATGTTAAAAAAATTTTACTTTTCTTCAAAGATAATTTCCGCTTCCGTTTGATTTTCGTACATGCTATAAAATGCATTCGCAATATTTTCAGGAGAGAAATAGGTTCCTTCTTGTACAAACCCTTTAACCGTTAAGGTTCCAACATAAATTCCTTTAGGGCTCAATTCTTGGTGCAAGCTATATGCTAAATTACGAATTCCTGCTTTTCCAATAGCTAATGAAGCATAATCAGCATATGGGTGAAGAGATAATCCGCCGCCGGTTAACAGAATGGTTCCATTTTGCATATAGGGAATCACTTCTTTTACACTTGTAAGAGCTCCAGCTACACTAATTTTAAAATCTTCAACTATTTGGTCAGCGTTTAAGCTTGTTGGTTTGCCTGGTTTTCCTGAAGCAGCATTGTATAAGAGTACATCAATTTTTCCATACATTTTTATTACCGCATCAATGGCTGTTTTTATAGATTCTTCTGAAGAGGCATCCCCTGGAAACCCTTTTGCTTCAATCCCTTCAGTTTTAAGTTCATTTTCATATTTTTGTAATGACTCCATGCTGCGGGAAATCAAAGCAACTTTAAAGCCTTCTTTGCCGAATTTTCTTGCTGTATTTAAGCTAATCCCTGGACCAGCACCGACAATTAGAAAAATCTTTTCTGACATAACAACTGCCTCCTTATTTATTTGTATATGCAAATGTAAGGGTAAAAAAATTTATAGGTCTCTTTCTAGTTTATTGCTTGCTTCGTAAAGCATTTTGCTTAAATCTTTACTGAACTCGCGTCCTAAAACACTGGAATAGCTGGTAAACAATTCTTTTAAAGAAATCCGAAATTGATGGTATACTTTTTCTCCTTCTTCAGTTAAAGAGATAAACGATTGTTTCCCATCCATTTTTCTGGTGACCAGTTTTAATTTTTCCAGTTTATCTATAAATCTCGTACTGGTTGAAGGAGCAATGGATAACTTGTGGCATAATTCCTTCTGTGTGATTTCCGGATGGAACTTCACAATCATAATCATGTAAAGATAAGAGGGAGCAAGGTCACCAAAATCAAATGTTTTTTCGGCTAATTTTGTAATGTTACGAGCAAACCGGCTGGCAGTAAAGTAAAGACAATGAATTAATACCTGTTCTTCTTCATTCATTTGATCAAATCCTTTTTTTCATTTGCATATACAAATTAACACGAAATTACGTTAAGGTCAACTAAATCATATTTCTTGTTTCCATCTGAAACAGTATATATTATAAACTTTGTTCCAAAACTTATTAAGATTAGATGAAAAGGATGATATAAATGAAAGCATTGCTATTACGTGAAAAAGGTAAATGGGGAGACATGAAGGTAGAAGAAGTCTAAACACCAAATCTCGGTCCAGGGAAGATTTTAGTTGAGGTACATGCAGTTGGGTTAAATCCTGTTGATTATAAAACAACTACTGGTGGTAATTCCAATTGGTCCTATCCTC
This sequence comes from Neobacillus sp. GCM10027624, assembly GCF_042675345.1. Lineage (NCBI taxonomy): Bacteria > Bacillati > Bacillota > Bacilli > Caryophanales > Bacillaceae > Neobacillus > Neobacillus sp. GCM10027624. Next base: position 669,460 of record NZ_JBHTHD010000002.1, on the reverse strand, counting down.
ATATTCCTGGTTTAGACGTAGCAGGAATAGTGGCAGAGATTGGTGAAGGGGTCACTCAGTGGAAAAAAGGTGATCGAGTAGTCTATCATGGAGACCTTACAAAGAAGGATGGCTATGCAGAATATTCTGTTACCCCGGCACATACTGTTTCTCGAATTCCAGACGGAGTAACGTTTGAAGATTCGGCTGCTTTACCGACAGCTGGATACACAGCATACCAATTGTTATTCCGTAAACTGCCAATGGATCAAGTTGAAACTATTTTAATACATGGCGGTGCTGGTGGAGTAGGAGGATTTGCTGTTCAATTAGCCAAACATGCAGGTAAAAAGGTGATTTCCACTGCTTCCAGTCATAACCATAAATATGTAAAATCATTTGGAGCAGATTATGTCATTGATTACCATCAAGAAGATGTGACCAAAAGAGTTATGGGGATTACGGATGGACATGGTGTGGATGCAGTCGTAGATGTATTAAGTAGACAAAGTGCAACGGATTCATTAGATACTCTTGCATTTTTGGGACAAATTGTTTTTATATCAGGTGCACCCGATTTTACAAAAATAAAGCCTTTTACAAAATCGGTTTCGTATCATGAAATTGCCCTCGGTGCAGCACATCAATCAGGTAGTTATAAGGCTCAACAAGATTTAGGGGTAATGGGAGATGAAATGCTTAAGTTAGTGGTTGAAGGGAAAGTTTCTTCTATGTTAAAAGAAGTGATAAGCCTTGAGGAAGTTCCAGAAGCTTTTTTCCGTCTTTCAGAGCGACATGTGAAGGGGAAAATTGTAGCAAAAATAAAATAGGGTAAGATTTCTGTAAGTATAAATTATTCCTTTCACTGGGGGATTGAAATCACTTCTGAAGGAGCGAAAGAAGCAGGTGCTGAAGTAAAGATTCTAAAAGTGCCTGAACTTGCACCACAATCTGCAATCGAAGGAAATCCTGTTTGGAAATCACATGTTGAAGCTACTAAAGATGTACCAGAGGTTAAATTAGAAGATTTAGAATGGGCAGATGCGATTATTTTCAGTGTACCTACTCGTTTTGTAATATGCCTTCTCAGATGAAGCAATTCTTAGATACTACTGGTGATCTTTGGTTTAATGGGAAGCTAGTGAATAAGGTTGTAAGTGCAATGACTTCTGCTCAGAATCCTCACGGTGGTCAAGAGGCAACTATATTATCACTTTATACAACGATGTATCACTGGAGTGCAATTGTTGCTGCGCCTGGTTATACAGATCCTGTAACATTTGGAGCAGGTGGAAATCCTTATGGAACAAGTGTAACTGTTGGTCAAGATGGAAAAATGATTGAAGATGTCCAAGCAGCAGTAAAGCACCAAGCAAAGCGTACAGTAACAGTTGCAGAGTGGGTAAAGAAAGCAAATCAATAAATTTTTTATTTTAGAAAAAAACTATACGGAAAAAAGTACCCCAAAGTGTAGATACTAAAAAAGTCTACTAAGGGGTACTTTTTCTTGTTTGTTTACGATTCCTTGTGGGGTGGAATACGCATCTTGAAACAATCCTTTAAAATCAAACCAAGATATTCATTATGGATATCAATTATTATTGTTCATATCATTGTTATAAATATCAAAGATAAAACGGATGTTGATAAAATCTCCTCAATCTTCCATTTATATTTATATACCCCTTTTATTTTTGGTTTTAATTAGTTTTCAGAAGGTTAAAAAATTCATGATTGAAAACACTAATTCTAGGACAAATTTTGTGAGAAAGAAAAGCAATAGGAATCATAATAATTTTAGAGTAAGGATACAACCATTACAGAATTGAGAGGATGTTAAGAAGTGGAGAGAAAGTTGTTAAACTTACTATTATCCCTATGTATCGCATCTTTGCCATTTTTATTTAAAGGTACAAAAATGAGAGAAAACCTCGTAATTTTTTTCTCAAAAGGGGTGATAGCAACTCTTATTGATGCTTATGTTGTTGGAACAAAAAAAATTGAATATCCAGTTCGTCCTATTCCAAAAATTTTTAAGACGAATATTATTTATGACGTGTTATTTTTTCCCATTTTAAGTGTTATATGGGTTAAGATTTCATACAACGACAAACTTTTGAAGATATTACTTAAAAGTTTAATTTTTAGTGTTCCTATGAGTATTGGTCAATGGTTTATGGAAAAGAACACCAGATTATTTAAATGGAATAAATGGTCACCCTTTCATACTTTTGCCAGTGTTAGCTTTACTTTATTTACGATTAGAGGGTTAGTTGGTTTATTAAAAATAGTGGATAGGTTTAAAGGTAAGCAAAATATAACCGAAAATTAAAGGTTGATTTTACGAAGAAAACGTATAAGTTAGAAGCTATACTGTGGAGTGTGGCTTTTCCGGGCTTCGGAATTGGATTTATCATTCGTAATATGATAATAAAAATTGGTCGAAAACATAATTATAGTGAGAGACATTCCTAAAAGGAAGGCAGGCAACTTTATGTAAAATAGGATCTAATGAAAACCTTTTTACAATATGTTTGGAAATGGTTGCTAAGGCAACCACTTTTTATTATGAGGGTAAAAGATTGTGAAATACTACACTTAAACTATAGGGTGCAAAAGTTAAAGATGAGGATCGTTATGGCGGTCTTTTTCTTGTTCAACTACCATGGAAGAACGGGTTTAAATTCCATTCTTTGTGGTGAAGCTCTGCTTCATGGACGGCTAACGGGCAGGTTTATTGAAGAAGGATATTTTCTGTTTTAAGCGAATTAGAATGACAAACAAACCTGACACGAATACAGGTATTGAAATAACAGGAACATAGGAGGTATGAGATATGAAGGTCAATAGAATAGATCATGTGAGTATAAACGTAAATGATCTTTCAGAAGTTAAAGCGTTTTTTCTTGATTTAGGACTTGAAGTTAAAGCTGAATGGGAATTGGATGGAGAACAGTTGGATAGAATAGTTGGGCTTAAGGATGTTAAAACGGCCTGTGTAGGATTGGGGGTGCCAGATGGTCAGGCATGGATAGAGCTAGTCAAATTTTATACGCCGTCAGATGAAAAAGATATTCAGCAGCCTTTTGCAAATACGCTGGGTATCCGACATATTTGCTTTAATGTTGAAGATATTGAAGCTATAGTTGCAAAATTGAAAAAGAAGGGCACGGAAATCTTTAGTGAAATACAGCAATATGAAGAAAGTTATAAGTTATGCTACGTTCGTGGTCCAGAGGGAATTATTTTAGAGTTGGCAGAGCAAATCAGATAAATATTAAAGACTTCTTCTTAAACTACCATGGAAGAACGGGTTTAAATTCCATTCTTTGTGGTGAAGCTCTGCTTCATGGACGGCTATCGGGTGCAATACTTAAAGATCCAGCAGCCATAATGGCGGCTCTTTTTTATTGTGCTAGCTGGAAGAATAGTTCAATAATGGAACCTACAGAAGTAAATAATTTGACATTTTTGTTGGTTCCTTTATTATATGCCTTCTGAAGTGCCCAAAAATGTTTCTGTCATTTATTCAAATTCATTCTTACGGTCTCTGAAAAAGTCGTAGAAATACCTTACATTTTCAAGTTCTGTCCATCTATAGGTTCTCAAAAGGGGAGCGTCAAGATTATAGATTTTAGCATCTAGTGTTCCCAACATAAATGGCGAATGTGTCGCTATAACAAACTGACAGTTAAAAAATCTAGACAGTTTATTGATTTCTTCCGCGAACTGAAATTGGTTTGCCGGTGAAAGAGATGTTTCAGGTTCATCGAGCAGGTATAATCCATTAAGGCAAGATACTCATCAAATATTTGCATGGATGTTTCTCCGTTAGAATACTTCTCATCGGCAAACTTCATAATCTCGATTTGTTTATACATCTGTGAAGAGTGTTTCAATTTTTCCAAATTTTCCTTAGTATAACCCAATTTAGAGTGCTGGTACAGGTAACCTTCCTTAAGAACCGCTTCCTGCTGAATCTTCTTAATCTCATATAAAATATCTTCGCTTTTGATGTACTGACTATTAGGCGGTATTCGCTTTGACTCTCCGTCACTCTTGGTGCAAGAGTATAAAAATGGGACTTCTGCGGCAATCCCTTTTTCTTATGGTACTACAGGGAGTTTAGTAGGAAAAAAAGGACTGACTATTACTTAGTCAGTCAATTTGACCGAAGGTGCTTCCTTCTCGTCTACTATATAATATGCAAGTGATTGACAAGCGGTTTATAAATCTATGAATTTGTCGATAGTTTTTTACTACTATTTTCCATTGGCATCCTTATGTGAATTAGGACACCATTTTTTCTTCAACTACCGAGGCTGGTTTGTTGAAGAAAGATTTTATTTCATTACTCTATTATTATTGGGCTTTAGGATTGAAATTTGATGCAGGTTGATAAGGGGGCAGTAACAATTATGAGGGTTAATCAAAGAACAAAATTTATTAATGAAAAACAAGTTCATTACACTTATATTGAAAATGGAAGTCCAGTTATTTGTTTTATGTTCTCTGGAGCAGGTTACACATATGATAAGCCATTATTATATTATTCAACAATGACAATGCTCGAGAATAAGTATGATGTTGTACATATTCATTATTCTTATGAACAAGATATATTGAAACTTCCTTTAGCAGATATAACAAAAATAATCTTTAATGATGTAAATCCCGTTATTACTGAGGTGCTTAGAGAAAATCAATATCAAGAAATTGTGTTTTTAGGAAAATCACTTGGTACAATTCCTATGATTCATGGACTTATGAAAAATGATATGTATTTAAATTCTAAAATGGTTTTACTTACACCTTTACTGAAGTATGAATCAATTTATGAAACCTTATTGATATGCAATCATTCATCCCTAATTGTAATAGGAGAAAAAGACACTCATTATATTCCAAGCAAAATTGAATCAATAGCAATCAAAAACAATATAAATATTGCAAAAGTCCCCAATGCCAATCATTCATTAGATATTGAACCATTTAATACTTCAAAGTCCATTATAGCTATGGAAAAGATAATGAAAAGATTGGACGAATTTTTAAAATCATAATTCTTATTGAAGTAATGTGGCAGGTGTTCAATAAGAATTGAGAATATAAACTGTAAGGGGGATGGTTTTGGTGGAGCTTATGTTAGTTGAACAAGGGGATTTAAGGAGAATGTAGAATGTATTAATTTTTAATCCTTATACCCAATTTTTTAGGAGTAACCACAAATGCAAATATACCCTGATTGTCCATTTATTACTAGAACCGTAGAGGTTGGCGGACTTACGAAATCGCAGCTTATTCAGAAATTGCAACAAGACTCCATTTTGATGAATAAGTATGGTGAAAGACTGTTTGCTGATGATAAATTTACGACTTCTGATACAAAGTACAGCCTGACGACCGTTGAAATAATCGTTATGGACCTTGGATTTCCTGATGGAGCTACTACGGCTCAGCTATTTAAAAAAGCATTCGAACTTGGTTTGGAATTGTGTCCACTTGAGCTGGGACCTCACTTAAGACTGGAGTATCTAGATCAGCCAGAAGGCTATTTGGGGAATGTCTCGCAACAACATCAAGCTCCATCTGGCGCCATCACAATAGCATCGGAGATATTAACTAAAGACGATGATTTTCCGAAAGGTTTTTATCTTAGAAGAATTAATGGCGTGTTGTGGCTACGCGGATACATTGCTGACCATCTGCACGTTTGGAAGTCTGAAGACCACTTTATCTTTGTCAAACAAAAAAACTTTAAGAAGTGAGTAATCAAGAGAAACTTACCTTCTTTTATTCAACTAAACTTGTGCTTTAGTAAAAGAACCGGTGGCCGGCAGCCCTTTTTTGTTTGTTCCACTAAAGGGGTTAGTTCAATATGAAATGATATAATTTCTTTAAATCTATTAATGTAAAATCATTTTTAGGGGGATTAAAATGCTTCAGATCCTGAAAAAATCAGGTGATTTGATTATTGTAATACACGAAATTTATGGCATTAATCAACATATAAAAAATTTTTGTGATTTATTATCAAAACAAGATTTTGATGTTATTTGTCCGAATTTATTAGAACGGGAGCAACCATTTGATTATTCTGAAGAGGAGATTGCCTATCTTAATTTTATGAAGAATGTAGGGTTCTCTGAAGCTGTAAATAAAATAAAGAAATTATTATTAGGTGTTAAAAATGAATACCAAAAAATATATATTATTGGATTTAGTGTTGGGGCAACCGTTGCTTGGCTGTGTAGCGAGGAAGAGTGTCTTGATGGGGTTGTGGGATACTATGGTTCGAGAATTAGGAATTTCACGCAAATAGTACCAGTATGTCCTACAATTTTATTCTTTCCTGAAGAGGAACAATCCTTTAGTGTGGATGAGTTAATTTCAAAATTAGATAAAAAACATATCGAAATACATAAATGTTTTGGACAACACGGATTTAGTGACCCATACTGTACTAAATTTAATGAACAATCATCTCAAAACGCTTTCAATGAATTGCTAAATTTCTTAAAGACACATTGATTGACAAACAAGGATTTTAACCCAGAAATGGAGAATTATTCAATTTAGGAAAATTCTTCATGAGGGGAGCTTTTTAAATGGATAGACAAAGAACACTTTTTTATGGATTAGTGATTGGTTTCGCTTTACTGATTGTACCAATTCCACGCTTCTTTTTTTGGATGGATATAATCTATGAGGTTGCAATGACTTTCCGGTATATTGGATTCTTTATTTTTCTAGTGTGTGGTATTCCATTAATGATTGATGTGTATAGAATCCTAGTGAAAAAAAGGTAACTTATCTGCTTACGGGTGTTTCAACACAATAGGGAGTAAAAAATGGCGTAAGTAGGGATGAAAATGCTGAAAACAAAATGGATTTTTTTTGCTGCTGTTATTATTTTACTGGTTGCAGGAGGTTGGTACGGATATCAAAAAATGAATGATCATACGTATGAAGGTATGTCGATTATTCCTGAACAACACGACGATATTCCTTTATTTGAAGGGTTAGAGCCAACTGAAAACCAATATGTTATAGATGGGGACCACTGGAAGGATCTATATGATTTTTACTTTAAGAAACTTCCCAAACTTGGATGGAAGAATGAATATGTTCAATCTGCACTTGATGATCATGACCCTGAAAATGATTGGGGAGGATTTGATTCTCGTTGGACGAAAAAAGGTTTTAAAGGTGAATTAACCATTAATGCTTCGTATAATAAAACGAACCAACAAACGCAGGTTATCTTCGACCAGACTCCTATTTATCAATCTTCGACCTGGATAAATAAAGTTCCGGAAAGCATTTGCCTCTATAAGAGTTCAACTAGTTCAGATTGTATAATCTTAAAGATAAAGCTGAGATTCATAAAATAGTAGGCTTTATTAATCATGCAATCGATTGGAACGAAAAGGCAAAACCGCTCGAAAAAGAAAGTACAATTGATTTTGGCGAAATTAAGGTGAAGGTTCTTTACGAAAAGGAAAAAGAGATTTATTTTGAGTCGGAAAAAGGGATAAAATATATGAAGCCAGAACCTGAATTCTTTAAACTTATGAATCTCTCACAGTAACCAGTTCAACTTGCATCAATATAACGATTTTAATAGCATTTGAATGAACAAATACAGGGAGGAATATCCGTCTCTATTGTTTTGGAATTTATAATGAAAGTTACAGTCCGTTTTAAATAAATAGAAAAATTAAAAACCAGCCTAATGATAAGACTGGTTTTTCTAAATTTAAGCTGTTTGCTTTTTATTTTTTCTTGTTTGTTCTTCCTTTTTCTTATCTTTAGATTTCTTGTCTTTTGATTTATTTACTCTAGACTTTCTAAACATTAGAATTAATCCTGCATTAGACATGAGGGTCCATACAAGTGCGAATTGATTGCCGCTAAAATAGATTCCTAAAATCGGAATCAATAGAAATACGATACCTCTCGGAAAAGAGTATATTCTAGGATTCAGCGCCATCAAAACGGAAACAACCACAATCAACGATGTGATCTTGTTATTCCCCAAAAAGGAATGTTGAGTATAATTTACATACCCGTAGTACGCGAATGAACCTATAACGGCCATTAAGGAAAGATAAAACCTTATATAGGCACGTTTATAAAATAGAATCCAAACCGCAATTAAATTAACGCCTGCACATATTCCAATCACAATTAAAGTTTCGGTAAAATTGCTGGCAGGACCTTTCATGTAGTTTAGTAGGAAATGGAAGTTATACCAAACAGCTGCTACGATAAAAATCCTAAAGACTAGTTTTACCCAGGACATCTCCAACTTCGTTTTCGATTTCGTCTTCTTTATCTTTTTTGGCGATCTGGATATAGATGGGGAGTCACCTTCCGTCTTTTCCTCTACATCTTCGTGGTTCTTTTTCCTGTCCTTAAACGATTGTCTAGATTCTCTTGAAAGTTCCCTTCTCGCTTCCTGCCTAGTAGGGTACTCACTAACTCTATATTCTTCGTCGTTCATTATTTCTTCTTGTTGTTCTTCTGACCCTGAATGATATTCCAATGGATCTTCACCTCAAGTATTTTTTTATCATTATAGCTATTTCTATATTAGTAGGGATAACTAAGCCTGTCCAATTTTTTCACCTATTCCATAAAAAATAGCTTCATTTTAACCATCGATCTGGCATAATATTGAACAAATAAGGGGCGGAAGGATCCGCCTTTTTGATTATGGAATTTACTATAGTATCTCGCTTAAGTGATTTTCTGAGGTTAGGAGAATGAGAAATGAATCGACCATCTATTACGTTGGGAAATGCCAGGACAATCGATGAAGTCATTTGGCAGTTGGACCAAATTATTGCCATGAGTATCGAAAATAAAAGCAAAATCGGCTACTTTGCTTCTTTGTACCGAATGGTAACCGTTCGAGTGAAAACAGGTATTCTGAATAACGAATTTGAGGACGGAGTCAGAATGGAGCGTTTGGATGTATGCTTCGCCAATTACTATCTGAATTCGCTGAATGACTATTTAAACGGAAAACCGACCAGCCTCAGCTGGCAATTCGCCTTTCGTTGCACGCGAAAAAGAAGACCGATCCTTCTCCAGCACTTACTGCTCGGCATGAATGCACATATCAATCTCGATTTAGGGGTTGCGGCTGCCATGACCGGCAAAAATACTGATATTTTATTGTTAAAAGAGGATTTTATGAAAATAAACAGTATATTGGCGTCCCTTGTCGATGAAGTAAGAAGTGACTTGGATCAGATTTCTCCATGGATTGGTTTTTTGGACCGAATTGATCCGAATGCTTCTAAAGCGATCATCAACTTCAGTATGGAAAAGGCCCGCAATTATGCATGGGACTTTGCGCAGAAACTGGCTGCTGCAAATGAATCGGATTGGGAGCAGCTCATAATCGAGCGGAATCATGAGATTGAAGCAATCGGAAAAAAGGTAGCGTACCCAGTGATTTGGATGTTAAAAGCTGGGTTATGGGTGATTCGCCTTCGAGAATCCAACAATATTGGGCGAAATATGGATCTCTTGAACGATCATAAATTTGAATCAAAAGAGAAGGCGGTATTCAATTTTTATAAGAAAAAAAGGGGAACTTTTTAGTTCTCCTTTTTACGTTTTGGAGAATTTTCAACCCCTTTTTTCATTAACATTAAAATTTTTAAAAGATATTTTGTGTTTTTTTGTCTAATGATGTAGGTCCCATTATAGATTATAGGTGCGTTCTTATTAGAACAATGTGAAAGCGCTTAAGGATAATTTATAAATAAGAGGTGTAAACATGGAAACGGTAGTCACGGTTAACAGTAATCAAGTTCAAAAGCAAGACAGTAAGCAAAATGAAACATTAAATTTATTAAGTTCAACTCAGTCCATCATAAAAGAGGCAGTTCGAAAGTTAGGATATAACGATGCCATGTACGAGCTATTAAAAGAACCGCTTAAGATACTCACGGTACGGATCCCGGTTCGAATGGATGACGGTTCAACCAAAATTTTTACCGGCTACCGTTCACAACATAACGACGCAGTCGGTCCGACAAAGGGGGGAGTGCGTTTTCATCCAGAAGTAGATGAGGAGGAAGTAAAAGCATTGTCCATGTGGATGAGTTTAAAATGCGGTATTTTCGACCTTCCATATGGTGGCGGGAAAGGCGGAATTATCTGTGATCCTCGCAACATGTCATTTTCTGAATTAGAGCGTTTAAGCCGAGGGTATGTACGTGCTGTTAGTCAAATTGTCGGGCCAACAAAAGATATACCAGCACCGGATGTATTTACAAATCCTCAAATTATGGCCTGGATGATGGATGAATATAGCCGGATTCAGGAATTTGATTCACCGGGATTTATAACAGGAAAACCTCTTGTACTCGGTGGTTCACAAGGACGTGAAACAGCCACTGCACAAGGAGTGACGATCTGTATTGAAGAGGCGGCAAAACGAAGAGGCATTTCAATCAAAGGGGCGCGGGTGATTGTTCAAGGATTTGGAAATGCCGGGAGTTACTTAGCGAAATTTATGAAGGATGCGGGAGCAAAAGTAATCGGTATTTCTGATGCATATGGTGCGCTTTATGATCCAGATGGGCTTGATATTGAATATTTGCTTGACCGGCGTGATAGTTTCGGCACCGTAACGAATTTATTTACAAATGTCATTACGAATCAAGAATTACTTGAAAAAGAATGTGAAATTCTTGTTCCAGCTGCTATCTCTAATCAAATTACACGTGAGAATGCAGATAAGATAAAAGCTGAAATTATTGTAGAAGCAGCAAATGGACCAACAACCCTTGAAGCGACAAACATATTAGCAAAACGGAACGTGCTTCTCGTCCCGGATGTACTTGCCAGCTCTGGCGGGGTAACCGTTTCCTATTTTGAATGGGTACAAAACAACCAAGGTTATTATTGGTCTGAAGAAGAGGTAGCTGAGAAATTACGCAAAAAAGTAGTCGATTCTTTTGAGAGAGTTTTCTCTACAGCACAAACTTACCAAATAAATATGCGTTTGGCTGCCTATATGGTGGGAATCAGAAAGATGGCCGAAGCTTCCCACTATCGTGGCTGGGTATAAAATTCATGTTCCGCGTTCTCAGTTCCGCGGCAAGCAAAAAAACAGTTCGAAGGGCACTGAGGAGTGGTCCCGGTGTCCAGAAATGCAAAATCTTCGGTTCCATGGTCACTAAAAGAAAGAAAACAATAACCAATTTGAATGAACAAAAGTACCATTGGGGGAATTGTAGTGGATAACAACAAACAAAATCCATGGAGTGGTTTTCACGGCCCAAACCTTGGCTATGTGGCTGAACAATATGAGCAGTATGTGAAGGGAATCGACACTGTTGATCCGGCATTAAAAAAGCTATTTGAAAAATGGGGTTCACCATTGTCTGTTGAAACGAATCATTCGCAAAAAGCGACGGAACAGGAATTCATGATTTCTGACCACAAAATAATGATCGAAAAAGCACTTAAAGCGGGGAAATTGTTGGAGGATATTCGATCACATGGTCATTTGGCGGCAAATATTAATCCGCTAGAGGAGGATGTCAAAGACAATCATTTATTCTGCCCAGAAAAATATGGATTAAGCATCGATGATTTGAAAGCGATTCCCGCGAATTGGGTATGGGCGGATGCGCCAGAAGAAATCCAAACAGCTTGGAATGCAGTAAATTGGCTAAAAAGCATTTATACCTCTACGTTAGCTTACGAGTTTAATCATGTGGATAGCAGCGAAGAACGAGCCTGGTTGCAAAATAAGACGGAAACAGGTGCCATCCAGCGTGTGCTTTCAAAAAAAGAACGATCCAATCTTTTGAAGCGCCTAACAGAAGTAGAAGCGTTTGAACAATTTTTACACAAAACATTTGTAGGACAAAAACGCTTCTCCATCGAAGGGGTGGACATGCTGGTACCGATGCTGGATGAAGTCATCATTGAAGGGGTTCATGACGGAGTGCGCAATGTTATGATCGGAATGGCGCACAGGGGACGATTAAATGTGCTGGCGCATATTTTAGGAAAACCGTACGGGAGCATTTTTTCAGAATTTCATCATTCTCCAAATAAAGAACTTGTACCGTCAGAAGGATCGATGGGAATTAATTATGGTTGGACAGGTGATGTAAAGTATCATTTGGGCAGAGACAGATCCATCACCGAAACGGAAGTTTTTCCAGCAAGAGTGTCGTTGGCGAATAATCCGAGCCATCTTGAATTTGTGGATCCGGTTGTAGCTGGTTTTACCCGAGCTGCCCAGGAAGAACGTGACACTGCGGGTTACCCAGAACAAGATTTTTCCAAATCCTTTGCTATCCTGGTCCATGGTGATGCGGCGTTTCCAGGCCAGGGAATTGTAGCGGAAACCTTAAATTTGGGCGGATTAAAAGGATACCAAACAGGGGGGACCATCCATATCATCGCAAACAATAGGGTTGGCTTTACCACAGACAGCCATGATTCACGTACCACGAGATATGCCAGTGATCTTGCGAAAGGATTTGAGATCCCAATTGTGCATGTAAATGCCGATGATCCGGAAGCATGTCTTGCTGCTGCCAATCTTGCCTATCAGTATCGAGCTCGTTTTAAAAAAGACTTTTTGATTGACTTGGTCGGCTATCGGCGCTTTGGTCATAATGAAATGGATGATCCAGCGGTTACACAGCCAAAGGTTTACAAAAAGATGGCGAAGCATCCAACGGTAAGAGAGATCTATGCCAATCAATTACAAGAAATTGGACTTCTAAGTCAAGAGGAAATCGACCAGATGACTCGTTCCGTTCAAGAAACGCTGCAGATCGAATATGAAAAAATTGCAGATAAAAATAAGGATCATAGAGTTACAGAAGTGGAGGTACCAGAGGTAATTATCAAAGGAATTCCAAGGATGGAGACGGGAGTTCCATTTGATACACTTCGTGAACTAAACAGCGCCTTACTGAAATGGCCTGAAGGTTTTAAGGTGTACCCAAAATTAAAACGCATTCTCGAGCGTCGTGAGAAAGCGCTAGAGGAGAATGGTAAAGTAGAGTGGGCTTTAGCTGAAGCGCTGGCATTTGCCACCATTTTAAAAGACGGTACACCAATTCGTCTAACGGGACAGGATTCTGAGCGCGGAACTTTTGCGCAACGTCATATTGTCTTGCATGATGCGGAAACAAACGAGACGTTTTCTCCGCTGCACCGCTTACCGCAAGCAAATGCTTCCTTTGCGGTTCATAACAGCCCGCTTTCTGAAGCGGCAGTAGTAGGGTTTGAGTACGGCTATAACGTGTTCGCTCCTGAAACACTCGTGATCTGGGAAGCGCAATATGGAGACTTTTCCAACACGGCTCAGCCACTCTTTGATCAATTCGTTTCTGCGGGAAGAGCGAAATGGGGCCAAAAATCGGGGCTTGTACTCCTCTTGCCTCACGGGTATGAAGGACAAGGACCAGAGCATTCAAGCGCCAGACCGGAACGCTTTTTACAGCTGGCAGCCGAAAACAACTGGACGGTCGCGAGCGTGACAAGTGCAGCTCAATATTTTCATATTTTGCGTCGGCAAGCGGCAGCACTCCGAACAGAGTTTGTTCGGCCATTGGTAATCATGACACCGAAAAGCTTGCTGCGCCATCCACTTACCACCTCTCCTGGAACAGACCTTAGCATGGGCCATTTCCAAACCGTCTTAGAACAGCCAGAGCTTGGCAAAAAAGCGGATAAAGTGAAGCGTCTGATATTAACAACCGGGAAAATCGCAATTGATTTATCGGCAGAAGTAGGATCAGGTAAGGAAAATCAAAACTTTGATGAGATTCATATCGTACGTTTGGAACAGTTGTATCCATTTCCGAAAGAAAAGGTAGAAGTGATTCTTGAGCACTACCCAAACCTGGAGGAAATCGCATGGGTGCAAGAAGAGCCGAAAAATATGGGAGCGTGGTATTATATCGCCCCAATTCTGTTTGAACTAGCTTCCGGTTCCTTAAAAGTTAGTTACATTGGACGACCGGATCGTTCCAGTCCTGCAGGTGGAGATCCTGATATTCACAAGAAAGAACAAGAACGAATCGTGAATCAAGCGTTGAAAATCGTAAGATTACGAGCTAATCAGAAGCCGGAAAAAATAGTAATCGGGTAAACTTCCGTTTGATAGAAACTATGAAAACACAAAAGGGGATATCGACATGATTGAAATCAAGGTACCGGAGCTTGCAGAATCCATTTCGGAGGGAACCATTGCACAATGGATGATTAAAGTCGGCGAAAAAGTCAATAAAGGGGATATTGTAGTCGAGCTTGAAACAGATAAAGTCAATTTGGAAATCAATACAGAACATGCGGGTTTTTTAACAAAAATGTTAAAGGAGCCGGGGGATACAGTGGAAGTAGGGGAAGTCATCGCGATTTTGGAAGAAAATGCGGTGGCAGAAACATTTCAAACGGCATTTCCTGAGCCTCAAAAAGAGGAAGTCCTTCCTCAACCTAACAACCAGCCGATCCATGGATTTCCGGGAACAGAGCATCCGATTGCTTCTCCTGCAGCAAGAAAATATGCGAGAGAAATGGGCATTGATTTGAAAGATGTAAAAAGCAGTGATCCGCTGGGCAGAATTAGACCGCATGATTTCAAAGCGCAGCCACAGGTACCTGCAGTGGAGCCAAAAGTGGAAAAGTCGAAACCAGCAGCTAAGACAGAAACAGAGTTTAATAAACCGGTAGAGCGCGTAAAAATGTCCCGCCGCCGTCAAACGATTGCGAAACGCTTGGTGGAGGTTCAACAAACGGCAGCAATGCTAACCACATTTAACGAAGTTGATATGTCAGCGATTATGGATTTGCGTAAAAAGCGTAAAGATATGTTTTATGAAAAGCACAATACCCGTCTTGGCTTCATGTCCTTTTTTACAAAAGCCGTTGTGGCGGCATTAAAGCAATTCCCGCTTTTGAATGCGGAAATTCAAGGCGATGAGATTATTGTCAAGAAATTTTATGATATTGGAATTGCGGTTGCAGCTCCGGAAGGATTAGTAGTGCCAGTTGTGCGTGATGCAAA
Organism: Neobacillus sp. GCM10027624; assembly: GCF_042675345.1. Lineage (NCBI taxonomy): Bacteria > Bacillati > Bacillota > Bacilli > Caryophanales > Bacillaceae > Neobacillus > Neobacillus sp. GCM10027624. Next base: position 654,420 of record NZ_JBHTHD010000002.1, on the reverse strand, counting down.
TACATTGAATTTTGCTGAAATTGAAAGAGAAATTAGTGAGCTTGGGAAAAAAGCGCGTGACAATGCCCTTGCGTTAAAAGACCTGCAAGGAGGAACGTTTACGATTACAAACGGCGGCGTCTTTGGTTCCTTGATGTCCACGCCGATTTTAAACAGCCCGCAGGTGGGAATTCTCGGCATGCATAAAATTCAGATAAGACCCGTTGCGATTGATGCCGAGAGGATGGAGAACCGTCCGATGATGTATATTGCCTTGTCATATGATCACCGGATAGTCGACGGAAAAGAAGCAGTCAGCTTCCTGGCCCTGGTAAAAGACCTGTTGGAGGATCCGGAATCCTTATTATTGGAAGGGTAAAGCTAGTAAAATAAGTTCTGTGAATTCCTGAAATAAGTAAAATATACGGCGAAGAGATTGGGATGTTTTAGGGGGGAAGTATTTTATGGAAGCAAAATACTGTAAAGAAACGCGGGTGATCCGAACAAGCCGTATATTCCCAAACGATGTGAATAACCACAATACATTGTTTGGCGGCCGGCTAATGAGTGATGAGGACCAGGTTGCTTCTATATCTGCAGCGCGTCATAGCCGTAGAGAATGTGTAACTGCTTCAACCGATTCGGTAGATTTCCTGCATCCGATTCGAACGACAGATTCCGTCTGTTTTGAATCGTATGTAACTTGGACAGGAACCTCATCGATGGAGGTTTTTGTAAAAATTATTGCCGAAGACTTAAAAAGCGGTGAGCGTAAAATCGCAGCGACTGCACTACTAACATTTGTAGCACTTGATGAACATAAACGTCCGGCACGTGTCCCGCAAATCATTCCGGAAACGGAAGAAGAGAAAAAGTTGCATGAAACCGCACCTGAGCGGGCAAAAATGCGAAAAGAAAGAAAGCAAAAAAGTAAAGAATTGGCCAGCTATTTAACAATGAATCATCCTTGGGATCAACCATAATAGCTAGTTTAGTTGTTTAAAAGGGATGATTCTAGGCTCGAGGAATCTTTTGAGAAAAAAGGAATAGATATAATTTATTGGAGGTGTTTTTTATGGATTATCATGGTCCATAGAAAAACACCCTCATTGTTCTAAGGTTATTTAACTAAAGATCCTTGCTTCACTACAGCAACTGCTTAGAATCCTTACGAAAATATTGAAGATCTGTAGAAAGGAAATAGGGATAATGCTTCTAAAGAATGCACTGGAATTAAGCAAGAGTATAAATGAAGATCGCCGGATTATGCACGAAACAGTACAAAATAAGGGGATGTCTGATCCGGAAGTTAGAAAAATCAGCCAACAATTGGATAGGAAAATTAGTATGCTGCAAAAAATGATGAATGAAATGGACGTCTTGCCAAGAGAATCGTCACTTTAACAGGTTGTAAAACATGGGTAGGGGTCTATCGCCAGTTGGGGTCAGCTATCCGCTAGTTGTGGGCGCCTATCCGCCAGTTAAAGGGGACTATCGCCGGTAGTAGCAGCTTAACCGCCAATTGAGTGGTCTATCGCCAGTAGGAGCAGCTTATCCGCTAGTTGAGGTCAACTTTCCGCCAATTGCAACAGCTATATTCTATGTTTCGAGTAAAAAAAGATGCTCAGACCAAGTCTGAACATCTTTTTTTACATCTAATTTGCTATTTTTGAAGTTGAATCCTCTTCGGAATACTCCCAGCATTCAGCGTTTTCAATACCTTCAATGCTATCTTTATAAAAAACGGGGTCTTTGCCGGCTTTTTTCTGTTTTACGTAATCCTGTAATGCAGCAAAGGCCACTTTTGATAATAAAAGAATGGCGATTAAGTTCACAATAACCATGAAGCCCATAAATAAATCCGCCATATCCCATACAACTTGGATCTTTGCCACCGAACCGAATACAATCATGGCTAACACGCTTAGGCGGTATATCATCAGCAATGCTTTGTTTTTGTTTAAGAATCGAATATTTGTTTCCCCGTAATAGTAGTTACCAATTAATGCACCGAATCCAAATAGGAAAATAAAAATCGCAAGACAACCAGATGCCCAGGAACCGACATGTTCACTTAATGCGGCTTGTGTAAGGGCAATTCCCTCTAACCCTGGTTTTTTCCAAGCATCAGAAAGTAAAATAATAAAGGCAGTGCTTGTACAAACGATCAGTGTATCCGTTAATACGCCAAATGCTTGGATCAGTCCTTGTTTCACCGGGTGACTGGTTGTGGCTGTTGCGGCAACGTTTGGAGCACTCCCCATACCAGCTTCATTCGAGAATAAACCGCGTTTAACGCCATTCATCAGCGCCGCACCGATGGAACCGCCTGCGATTTGTTGAAGGCCAAACGCATTTTTTACAATAAGAGAAATAACCTCCGGCATTTTTGTGATGTTCGTAATAATCACAAATAAGGCGCAACCAATGTATAAAACGGCTAGAACCATAACTTTGTATTCAGCCATTTTTGCAATCCTCTTCACACCGCCAAAGATAATCGCAGCGAAAGCAATGGCCATGATAATCCCTAAAGTTAAACGATTTGTGCCAAAGGAGTTCTCAAAAGCAATGGAAACCGTATTGGACTGTACAGAATTGAAAACAAGACCGAAAGAAAGAGTAATTAAAATCGAGAAAAATACGCCCATCCAACGTTTGTTTAATCCTTTTTCCATATAGTAGGAAGGACCGCCGCGGAAACCATTTTTATCTTTTACTTTATATACTTGCGCTAACGTACTTTCAATAAAGCTAGATGCTGAGCTAATAATCGAAATAATCCACATCCAGAATACCGCTCCAGGACCGCCTAAAGCAATTGCAATCGCAATTCCGGTGATATTGCCTGTCCCGACGCGAGCTGCCATGCCTATACAGAAGGCCTGGAATGGAGAAACATGATCTTTAGAACTCGTTCTTCCTTCCATTAAAACGCGAACCATTTCCTTTAACATTCGAAACTGTACAAATTTCGATTTGAATGTAAAATAAAGACCAGATAAAACAAGCATAATAATGAGTAATTTTGACCAAAGGAAATCGTTTGTTACACCAACCAGATTTTGCAGTAATTCTTGCATTCCATCACCTCATATTAAAATTTTAGTAGCTTTATATAAACTCTTTTAATAAAAGAGTTTCCCCTACATGAAAAAGCGCTTTCATTCTATCTGGATGAGAATTTCGTCTTTACTATAAATTCTGTTTTTACTATAAATTGCGGACTACAAAAATAAACAAAAATCTACAGAAAAACTACAAAAAAAATTCAGGTTTTTGAATTTTTTTAAAATACGCTTTTCAAGTGCAATATAATCTCTATCTCAATAACAGGGGAAACTTGGCGTCTTATCCTATTAAGTTGCGATAAACTAGCATTTTCAATCTTTTAAGGATCTTATATAGCATCCAGTATTAAAGGATTTTGTTCTTAATAGTTTTTCATAATAATATTATGTTAACTATTAAATAAACTCAATTCGCCTAGTCACCGGCTTCTTCTTGCTAATGGACCTGTGGATTTCCGCTCCAGGTACGCAACCCCGCAGAAAGCGAAGCGCCTGGAGCGAAGATCATCAGTCTTGTTGAAGAGCCTAAATATCAATGATATTACTATGAATTAATGCGGTGAAATGTTAAAGTAAATTGGTGCAAAGGGGGCTGTCGATTCATTTTTCTTTGAATGATAATGGTGCATCACACTCTTCGCTAGCAAAGAACCTAGTTCCCATCTGTGACTTCTTACCTAGAAATGGGGTCATTAAATTTGACTGTGTTTTCCTAATCTTTTTTAGATTGCAGGGGAGATGCAGCCTCCAATGATAGCGAACGGCAGTCATTCTTAATGTCATAACAACAAGGACAATGAGACTCAACTGAAGTGGGTCGCTCCACCCCAACCAAATACATATAGCACATAAAATCGTTAAAATTGCATGAATTTCTTCTTTTAGAGCAAGTGGTTTACGAGAAGCCAAGATATCTCGAATCATTCCCCCTCCAACTCCAGTAAACATCGCCGCCAAGATTATCACGCCTAAATCATTATCAAAAACCTCTTTCGCCGACATGGCTCCTTGTAGAGCGAAGGAAGCAAGCCCTATAGAGTCAAAAAATAAATTCCGCCGTTTCCAATGATTTAGCCATTTTAAGGGGAATATTAAGATAAATGTAAGCGTCGTTAAAACCGTTAAAATGGTGGAATGATCCCATAACTCAGAAACAGGGACTCCGATAATCAAGTTTCGAATAACCCCGCCACCAAAGGAAGTCGTTAAACCCAATGCGTAGACTCCAATAAAGGAATATTCCGCTTCAAGAGCGACAAAAGCTCCAGTTGCGGCATAAGAAATAATTCCAATAAAATGTAATACAATCCAAGACATACTCTAAAAAACCTCCAAAAATTATTATCCTAATAGTAGAAAACTTGAATAAACGATCCTTTCTAAAACACAAAAACTCCACCACAAGATCACCTCTAAAGGGAGATGTTCTTGTGGTGGAGTAATCAATTAGCAATCCCTACTAATAAATCATTCCATTGGCAAAAGTAAATAGAAAACGAACAAAGTATTTTATTCGATTTCCATTCGGTAATTTTGTCAAAATTATGTCCAACTGTGATTATACTCCTCTCACCCAAAAAAACAAGACAAAATTATGCCGATTTATTTAGGAGGCAAAAAGATGGGGAAAAAGGAAACAGCGTTTAATGATATGGTGCGAAAAATTCGGAAAGAGATCTTTGGAAAGGGACCAGAGCGAATTTTTACTCATTTCGTAGAGAATATGGCTGTCACGACCATGTATGGAATTCAAACTCCGACTGAAAAATTTATCGCTCAAACCCAAGAGGGTAAAAAAGTGGTTCATAGTGCCAGAACTCAAATGATTCAAGATCTATATAAGGAGCAAGTGCCTGCAGGGATGGAGGAGCTTGTCGGTTCAAAGTTGCTTCATCTATTTTCAGATGTCAAAGTAGAAGAGGATATGGCAGTTTCTGTATTTATATTTGAAAAACCGATAGAAACAACAGAATAGGTCAAAGTAGTTATTTTAATTTTCTGAATAATAAATTACAATAATGGTAGATTTTAGAAAAGGTGGCGATGTAATTTGAAAGCGCTTAAGTCGATTCTAATTTGGGGGCTAATAGCAGCCCTCGGTGCGGCAGGCTTTGCTGTGATGGCTTTAAACAGCGGTGAAAGCATTAATGCGGTGTGGCTTTTAACAGCAGCTGTTTGTGTCTATGCCATTTCTTATCGATTTTACAGCAGGTTCATAGCCCGTAAGGTATTTCAGCTGGATGACACACGCAAAACCCCTTCAGAAATCAATAACGACGGGAAAGATTATGTTCCAACGAACAAATGGGTTCTCTTTGGACACCACTTTGCGGCCATTGCCGGGGCAGGACCATTAGTTGGTCCCATCCTTGCAGCACAAATGGGATATTTGCCAGGAACCATTTGGATTGTCGTGGGGGTTGTTCTAGCCGGTGCGGTTCAAGACTTCATCATTCTATTCGGCTCGATGCGTCGAAATGGAAAGTCACTCGGTGAAATGATTAAAGACGAAATGGGCCGCGTCACAGGTTTAATCTCGATGATTGGTATTTTAGGAATTATGATCATTCTATTAGCCGTATTGGCCTTGGTGGTCGTGAAAGCATTGACAGGAAGCCCATGGGGGATGTTTACCATTGCCGCTACGATTCCAATTGCGGTTTTTATGGGTATTTACATGCGCTATATTCGTCCAGGCCGGGTTGGGGAAGCATCCATAATCGGAATAGTATTATTACTTTTCTCGCTCTATTACGGCCAAACAGTTGCCGAAACTCCAGCCTTAGCCAGCATGTTTACCTTTAAAGGGGAAACAATCGCCATCATGATGATCATCTATGGATTTATTGCTGCAGTCTTACCTGTATGGCTTCTATTAGCACCTCGTGATTATTTAAGTACATTTTTAAAAGTAGGAACGATTCTTGGGCTAGCCTTAGGAATCATTATAGTGGCACCGAATCTGGAAATGCCAGGCCTGACGAAATTCATTGATGGAACGGGTCCTGTATTCGCCGGAAATCTCTTCCCATTCTTATTTATTACCATCGCCTGCGGATCGGTATCCGGTTTCCATGCCCTGGTCTCCTCGGGTACAACCCCTAAAATGATCGAGCGTGAATCACATGCAAGACCCATTGCATATGGAGCGATGCTAACAGAATCATTTGTGGCGATCATGGCGATGATTGCGGCATGTGTGTTGACGCCTGGGGTTTATTTTGCGATTAACAGTCCGCCAGCTTTAATTGGAACCAATGTGGTCCAAGCAGCGTCAACCGTCTCAAGTTGGGGATTTACCATCACTCCGGATGTTTTGCAAACACTTGCTAAAGATGTGGGGGAGCAAACCATTCTTTCTAGAACCGGTGGTGCACCAACTCTTGCAATCGGGATGGCGGTGATTTTTTCAAAAATCATTGGCGGTAAGGCGTTGATGGCCTTTTGGTACCATTTTGCCATCCTGTTCGAAGCCTTGTTCATTTTAACGACCGTTGATGCTGGAACCCGTGTAGGGCGTTTTATGATTCAAGACTTACTTGGAACGGTTTACAAGCCTTTTGCAAAAACGGAATCTTTCTTTCCAAATATTATTGCAACAGCCTTGTGCGTCGCTTGCTGGGGGTATTTCTTATATCAAGGCGTCATTGACCCACTAGGCGGAATTAATACGTTATGGCCGCTTTTTGGAATCGCCAACCAAATGTTGGCAGGAATTGCTTTGCTGCTTGGTACCACGATTCTTTACAAAATGGGGAAAAAAGCATATGTATGGGTCACTCTGTTGCCAACAACGTGGTTGCTAATTGTCACATTAACGGCAGGCTGGCAAAAATTATTTCATGAAAATCCGAAAATCGGCTTCCTCGCTCATGCGGATATTTTTAGTGAGGCAAATGCTACGGGAAAAATCCTTGCTCCGGCAGCCTCTGCAGCACAAATGAAGCAAGTTATCATCAACGATTATGTCGATGCAACGCTTACAGCTATTTTCATGATTGTGGTCATTGTGGTTTTGATTTCGGCATTCCGAATCTGGTTTAAAGTCCTAACCAACCACAAATTACCTTTGAACGAATCACCGTATGTACCACGGGATAAAGGAGATTTTAAACATTATGCTTAACAAAATAAGAGAATTCAACGTCTACAGGAAGCAATTCATTAGCTTGCTGGTTGGCGTTCCAAGCTATGAAACTTATGTTGAACATATGGAATTGCATCATCCTGGAATGCCAGTTAAATCGAGAAAGGAGTTTTTCTGCGAAGTACAGGAAGCACGGTACAACGCGAAAGGCGGTAAGGTTTCAAGGTGCTGTTAAGCTGTTATTTAACATAAGTACTTCACAAAGGTTTTGCCATATATCGGTTGGTTAATGAAGACCATTTTCAAAGGGATCTCCCTGAGTTTTGTGCTTCATCGAGGTTATGAAGGCCATTTTCAAAGGGGTATCCCAGAGTTTTGTGCTTCATTGAGGTATGAAGACCATTTTCAAAGGGGTATCCCAGAGTTTTGTGCTTCATCGAGGTTATGAAGACCATTTTGCAAGGGATATCCTTAAGTTTTGTGCTTCATCGAGGTTATGAAGACCATTTTGCAAGGGGTATCCTTAAGTTTTGTGCTTCATCGAGGTTTATGAAGACCATTTTCAAAGGGGTACCCTTAAGTTTTGTCCTTCATTGAGGTTATGAAGACCATTTTCAAGGGGTATCCCTGAGTTTTGTCCTTCATCGCCGATATGAAGTCCATTTTCCAAGAGGTATCTCTGATTTTTGACCTTCAGCCAACATATGAAGAACATTTTCACAAGGATTCCCCTCTAAAAATATCTTTCATCTCCCTGATAAAGAGCCACTTTGACGGTAATATTTCATCGCAATGCTGCTTCCAATCCAATAAGGTATATTGATTTTAAAAAAACACATGCACCTATTCTAACAACCGCCCATATAGTAGCTTCTGTGGGGAAAATGTTAGAAAGGAAGAGTGAACAATGAATAATACTCAATTAATAATACCAGCGAAAAACGAGTGCAAAGATGGAAAAAATGGTTATAAGGTAATAGAATTCAATGTATCGGATCCAAGCGAAAATTTATTCGCCGTGGTGACTCCAGTAAAAAAGAAATAGAAATAATTCCAAACTTATAAAACTATCTTTTTAGTATTGTACATAGAAAGATGGTTTTCTTTATTTTATGAAGCATTCTATATGGCCCCTAAGTCACATACCTATGTACTATTCTGAATTATCAATCGAATCTCTAAGTCGTACAAATGAATCAAGGGGGAAGTGAGATCATGTTTTTTAGAAAAACAAAGGAGATTAATAGTCAATTCGAAGCGATTACATCTTTAGAAGAAGTCCAGATTGGTGGATTTAAACAATCCATCCTTATTAGAGGAGAAAATACAAATAATCCATTAATGTTGTTTTTACATGGAGGACCTGGAACCGCCCAAATCGGCTTGGCTCCTAAATTCCAACGGGATTTAGAAAAACATTTTACAGTTGTGAATTGGGACCAGCGGGGCGCTGGGTTATCCTACTCCAGAGATTTAAAAAAAGAAGACCTTACGATTGAAAATATGGTAAAGGATACGGTTGAATTAATCCAATACCTGTTAAAACGCTTTAATCAGCCAAAGCTGTTTTTAGTCGGTCATTCTTGGGGATCGGTGCTAGGGGTGTTAACGTCCCAAAAAGCACCAGAATTCATCTATGGATACATAGGGATTGGTCAAGTTGTGAATATGAGGGAAGGTGAAAAAATTTCTTATGATTATACCATCAATAAAGCGAAGGAATCCAACCATAAGAAGGCGCTAAAAAAATTAGAGGAGATCGAATATAATCCATATGATATGAAATATTTAGGAGTTCAAAGAAAGTGGCTGGCTAAATTCGGAGGTTCATTCATCGGAGTAACCATGTATAATCTTGTTTATTCAAATATTCTATTTGCACCTGAATATACCATGAAAGATTGGTTCGTTTTTATCAAAGGGGGCAAGTTTTCTTTGGATTCTTTATGGGAACAGTTAATGAATATTAATTTCATCGAGACAGCTCCAAAGCTGGAAGTTCCTGTTTATATTTTTGCAGGCAGACATGATTATCAAGTCCCATCCATAGTTGCAGAACAATATTTCCACACATTGGAATGTCCACATAAAGAATGGATCTGGTTTGAAAATTCAGGGCACCTTTTAAACTACGAAGAAGTGGAAAAATTCAATGAGGAATGCCTAAAGATAAAGGAGAGAACGTTAACACCAGTCTGTTAAATCAAAGCTTGAAGTATAGCTCACAAAAAAGAAAGCAAACTAAAATGGTGGATGCTGGTATGAGGAAATAGGTGTAGGCATCCTTGATAAAATAACAAACTCAATCGAAGGATGGTGCAAAAATGTCTACAAAAAAGAACAAAGAATTAAGAAATAATCATGCTATGCCGAAGACAGATGTAGAATTTGCAAACAATGGCCTTGAAAAAATTGCCTTAAAATCCCAAGAAAGACAAGGGAAAAATAAATAAATATACGGGACAGTGGAACTGTCCCTGAAAAATAACGGACACTAAGTAGATTACGAATTTAAAATCGATGAATTACCTGGGACTAGGGACCTCTTAGATATACCCCATGTCCCAAGGTGTAGCTTGTCATAGCGTACGTGATCTTCTCCTCAATGAATAACGCAACATTCTCCGGAGTTTTACTCATCATTTCTCAATCCTCAAGAATAGTATCCGATCATACGGAAGTTTACAAATTTTAATTCCTTTTATAAACCAAATAAAGTCAGGGGTAAAAAATGAGTATTGAGATGAAAAAAGAGCATCTGATCCAGTATGGTTTAAAAGTGTTTGAGGAAATAGGGGCAAATGAGATTTGCACGATCTGTATTAAAAGTGGAAATACCTGTTGTCAGGGGTGTGAATTTTTAAACGATAAGGAAGGTTGTCAAAAACGGAACACCTCTTGTACGGCATGGTTATGCGGCTTACAAAAACAATATTTTAATGAAATCGGGTTATTGAATGAGTGGGAAAAATTTTGGACGAAAATTCCGGGGAAATTACACCGTGATGATGTAACACCGGATTTTGTACAGTTGAAGACATTTCTAAAAGTTAACCACATTAAGAAAAGCTCAGGAAAGTTAATGGCGGATACTTTTAAAACTTTTGTAGAAGATGGTGGGAACTTAGAAAAATTAGAGAGAAATTTACAACACGATTTTGTGATGGAAAAACTTTAAAATAACTCTTGTAATCGTAATAGAGGAGAAAAAACGAAAATTCAGTAGAGGTATGGGTTTAAAGTGAAATTGATTATGAGGTAAAAGGCTGTTGTGACAGCCTTCTTTTTAAACACTAACGGAATTAATTAGTTAAGAATTCGTTCGATATGCGGATATTTTGTTTTACCCCAATTAAAGCGTACCACAAGTTATTCTGTTGAATATTTAATGATCCCATGCAAATAAACAGAGTATTCTCGCTGTATGCATTCTCTTAACTTGATTTTTCCTTCTTTTTCTAATTCAGCAATTAATTCTTCAATCCTTTTTTCATCTTCTTTTGCAGCCTTAGGAATCTCTGCTGCAAACATATTCCCTCTACTTGAATGGCGTAGATCTCTTAATAAATCAACTTTATTCATTGGGTCAACCCCTTTATCTATATATTTCGACATAACGGAGGTATTTCCCTTTAAGTTTTCTTATTTATCAAAACGGATGCATTCCTTAAACATGGATTGTTTGAATATTCGAATATGGGTGAACGATTTTAAAAAAGTATCCAAGGAGTAAGTTCAATAGTTCTGTTTGATATCAATTTGAATAGGATAAAGAAGCGATACCATCTTTCTAGCGATCATATCAAGAGATTAAATAACAGGGGGAAAAATTTATATGGATGATGTAATAAAGGTATCTTCAAAATCAAATCCAAATTCAGTTGCAGGTGCAATTGCAGGCGTAATTAGTGAAAAAGGAGTTACAGAAATTCAAGTGATTGGGGCTGGTGCTCTAAATCAAGCAATTAAAGCCATTGCCATTGCAAGAGGTTTCGTAGCTCCTAGCGGTGTTAATCTAGTTTTTGTTCCTGCATTTATAGATATTTTGATCAATAATGAAAATAAAACAGCCATCAAATTAATTGTAGGTCCTAGAAAAAAAAGATCATAGAAAGCGCCAGGTACCGTCCAGAAAATTGGAAAGTGCCTGGCACTTTCTATATCTCGAGGTAATAACTTGACGAGGACAAATGTTTTCGATACTCTTAATATCCCATGTTTCTATTATTAGAAAAGCGAGGTGACAAAATTACAGGATGAGTGCCAAAGATCAATTGTCTGTCCGGGACCATAAAGATTATCAGGAAGAAATCGAGCGTTTAGAGTTTACCAAGGAATACATACGAACCGTTTTAGAGATCTCAAAAGGGAATAAAGAATTCTTTGTTGAAAACATGAAGCAAGCCTTTGCAGAAAGAGACGACAAGGATAGCAGTGCAAGCTACACGGATCTTCTTGCCAATGCGCGGTTTCTTGAATTAGCACAAAGTGAATTGAAAAGATTAGAGAGCGTGGTAGGCAAGCCATACTTTTCAAGGATCGACTTTACAAGTAATAGTACGAAAAAGGAAGAAAATCTGTACATCGGCAAAGTGTCCTTGTTTGACCGTGTGACTCAACAGCCGATCATCGTGGATTGGCGGTCACCAATTGCAAACGTGTACTATGACGGACGGCTCGGAGATGTTTCGTATGAAGCATATGGGGAGACCCAGACCGGTTATTTATCCTTAAAAAGGCAGTATGAAATTGTTGATGGCTTATTAAAAGAAATTCGAGACATCGATTTGACCACACACGACGAACTGCTACAGAAGTCATTATCGGGGAAAGCAGACAATCGATTAACGGAAATCGTTGCGACCATTCAAAATGAGCAAAACGAAGTGATCCGGGCATCACTGAAACACCCCATTATTGTTCAAGGGGCCGCGGGGAGCGGGAAGACAACCATCGCACTCCATAGAATATCCTACTTTCTTTATTCCTTTGGTTATCAATTTCCTCCAGAAAAACTCATGATTCTCGCACCAAACAGACTATTTATTGATTATATCTCTGCCGTTTTACCGGAACTCGGCGTAAATAAAATTAACCAAACCACCTTTATCGATTTCATGAAAGCTTGCTTAGGACAGAAAATAAAACTGATGTCTCCTAATACAAAGCTCATGAGGCTACTTGAAGGGAAGGGAAATCCCAAGACCATTCAATGGATGTCCAGTTTCAAGGGTTCGCTTGCATTTAAGGATGTAATCGACCGTTATATAAAAGAATTGGAATTAAGTCTTGCGCCTACAGGGGATTTTATTGTTGAAAAATCAATACTCCTCAAGGGACAAAATCTAAAAAGACTATTTTTAAAAGAATATACCTATTTACCAATCTATAAAAGAATTGCGAAAATAAAATCCCTGCTAGAAAGTGACTTAAAAAAGAAAAAAGCCATCATTAAATCAAAACTCAGCACGAAATATGATGATGCGTTAGATCGGGCTCTTTACAGCAGAAGGATCGACACCGAAAAAAGAAAGCAAAAAGTGGTCGACCTCATGGACATGAAAAAACAAAGAATCGCTCAAGTGGAGAAGGAAGCGAAGACGGTTGTAAAAAAATATATGGAACAATTTGTTATGCCAGATGTTTTTACCTTATACAAAGAACTGATGTCTTCACCCGAAATCCTAAAAAAGCATGCATCTAATCTGAGCGATCAAGAATGTAAGGTTTTAAGTCAGTTTTGTCTGCGGATTTTTGATCGCAGGGCTTACGAACTCGAAGATTTAGCTCCGTTATTTTATATGAAGGCAAAATTAGAGGGCATCGATGAAAAATATAAAATGCGAAGTATCTTCATTGATGAAGCGCAGGATTACAGCTATTTTCAATTTGCAGCCTTAAAGGAAGGCTTTGAAACCGACTTGTTTACGATTGTCGGAGATTTAGCACAAGGGATTCATTCCTATCGGGGCTTGAGTAGTTGGGAACCGTTATGGAAAGAAATCTTCCCAAATGCGAATTATCAAGCTTTGCAAAAAAGCTACCGAACCACAGTTGAAATTATGAATTTGGCCAATGATATCCTAAAGCTGATCAATCAGGACCTTCCAAAGGTTGAACCCGTCATTCGGCATGGTCAAAAACCAAGGTTTAAACTAATTGATCCTGCAAATTTGGAACTGGTAAGGCTGCAGCTAGAACAGGACATTTCCTCACTTAAGGAGGAAGAGCTGAACTCCATTGCGATCATTGGGCGTACCGATAGAGAATGTCAAAGAATCCATGCGATCCTTGAAAAAAGTCAACTTCCGATTCAATTGTTAGAGGGAAAAGAAGATATGAAGAAGGGGCATGTGGTAATTGTACCATCTTATTTATCGAAGGGGTTGGAGTTTGATGCAGTTATGGTGGTATGCTTGGAGGAGTCTTTCTCCAAAGTAGACTTAGACATTAAATTGCTGTACGTGGCAATGACTAGACCGATGCATCGATTGTATTTATATGGGAAAGACAAGTTAGACTTTTTATTAGATAGTGCTTCATCATTAAATTTTGATACTTAACAAGTGCCAGGTATCTTCCAGAAAACTGGATGGTGCCTGGCACTTTCTTTTCTTGATTTTACAATGATGAATCAAATGTGAAGACTTAACTGTTTGACTTCTATAGTGATTCGTTTAAAACAAAAATTTACTATTGAAGTTCCAGTTGAAGGACGTTGATCTATCGGTTTGAGTCCTTTTATATTGAACCTCTAATTTTTTTATTAGAATAAGGAATTAATTAAGCGCAGTAATTAGTTTTTTCATATCTATCTGCAAATCTTCAATTATGTTGCATTTATGTAAAAAAGCTTCCGTGTTTTCTGTTGGAAGGATTGGGGTAGAAGGATAACGTCTTTTTAAAGCTTTAACCAAATGCTTGCCGAATCCTTGATTTCGATGAGAAGGGTTGATGGCAAGATGTTGCAATAGAATCTGGTTATTTGTAAACAGGACACCAATCAGGCCAACGATCCCTTCTTTTTCTTTCCACAGATAAAGCATGCGGTCGTTCTCCGTATCATACTCATTCATGGTGATCATCAGTTTTTTAAGATCCTTTTCGCTAGGAATAAAGGATAGGAGCCCCATTGCAATTTTTTCATAACTTTTTTTATATTTGATCAGCAAATCCATCCCTCGCTTATTAAAACTTTACGTGACAATACCCTCTGAATTATCGAAAAACTTAATCTGATTTTTCAGAATTATAACACATCTATATATCAATTCCTTAATAAGAACATTACAATTCGTTATCAGATAACTTACAAGCAATTGATCCTTCGATTTTGGCTTTATCCATGTACAAAAAAGCGATGGTTTAGGTGTTTTATAAGTATATTTTGAATGTATTCTTTATTCTTAGCTAAAATTATGTGTACATATTAGAGAAGTAGGTGCACGATTTTGCGAAAATATTATCGGTCATTCACCATTATTTTTTTGAGTATGACCTTACTATTACTGACATCCTGTATCCAGTCACAAAGAAAAGTGGAAACTAAAACAAATAAACCCCCTCGTGAAGTGCTAGGTTTCTACACCGAACAGGAAGGGAAATATCCAGGGTCTCAACCTACAGTTGACGCGCAATTCACCAATTTGAGCATCATTGCACCTTTTTGGTATAAGCTTGATGATCAACATCCAGGAAGTCTTATCAATTCCGTTACAGCGGACCATAAGCGAAAGGTAATACAGAATGCTCATAAAAAAGATCTGAAGGTATATTTAGTTGTTCACAACCTTCTTTATGAATCGGTTAAGAAGGGTAAGCAAGTAGCGAGTAATGTGCTTGATCAGGATGCGAACCGCCAAATGTTCATTCAAAACTTACGAAAGGAAATCAATCAATTCGAATATGATGGTATTAATATTGACATGGAAAATTTGTATTTATCTGACCGGGATTCCTTTAGTCTGATGATGAAAGAATTGTCAGGTGTGCTGCATGGTGAGGGAAAGGTAGTGACAGTTTCAGTCCCGGCAAACACAGGCGATTCCCGTGCGAATCCCTGGTCACCGTGGTTTGATTACGCAAAACTTGGTCAATTTTCTGATGGGTTAATGATTATGACCTACGATGAACATAACCCCAGAACAAAACCCGGGTCGACGGCATCAGTTGATTGGATAGAAGCAACCATTCGTTATGCTTTGAATCAGGGAGTGCCTTCCACAAAAATATTACTCGGTATTGCTGGTTATGGATGGGACTGGGATACTACAACAAACAAAGCCATTTATAGTTCTTATGCACAGGTAATGGAGCAGAAAACAAAATATAAAGCGAAAGTGAAGTGGGACTCCACTTCGCAAACGCCTCATTTCGGTTATGTAGATGAAAAACATCATAACCACCAGGTGTGGTTCGAGAATAGTTCCAGTTTGCGGGTTAAACTAAACCTTGTGGAAAAATATAACCTACGAGGCATTGGGATTTGGCGGCTGGGCTTAGAAGACCCTAAGTATTGGACAGCCATTTCAGAAAAAATAAAAGTGAAAAAATGAGTATGTAAGGTTTTCTCTAGATCAACTGATTCATGCAAATTCGCATTTAAACTATTAAATCGCACATTTAGAGGAGATGGGGAAAGATACAATGCTTCACTGAACGAAATGGGTAGTTGAAGAAGACTTGATTGTGCTGTACATTAATAAAGATGGTGTTGAGGAAAAAGATGCCTTAAATGGGTAAGAAGAGGAGAAATATGAACATTATAAAACAGAAAAAAAAGAACTCACTGCAACCAGCACAATTAATCTTCATTTATTACTTCATAGCTGTGGTGGTTTCAACTATATTATTAATGTTGCCGATCACTTTAAAACCCGATGCTCACTTAACGTTGATAGATGCTCTATTTACTGCTGTTAGTGCGGTTAGTGTGACTGGATTATCTACCATTACGATAAATGAGGTTTTAAGTGTTCCGGGAACATTTATTTTTGCGATCATCTTGCAATTTGGCGGAATTGGAATTATGTTTCTTGGAACAACGATTTGGCTCTTAATCGGAAGACGAATCGGAATAAAAGACCGAATGCTGATTATGACAGACCAAAACCTTCCTACTTTTTCAGGATTAGTTAAGCTCGTCAGAAATATCTTGTTCCTCTTTATAATCATGGAATTAGTGGCGGCAATTATCTTTGGTACATACTTTTTAAAATACTTTCCTACCTGGCAGGAAGCTTACTTACAAGGTTTCTTTGCTTCTGTCAGTGCTGCTACCAATGCGGGATTTGATATCACAGGAGAATCGTTAATCCCATTTGCCCACGATTATTTTGTGCTAATCATGACGATGGTGTTGTTAATAATAGGGGCGATTGGTTTCCCAGTGCTGATGGAAGTGATTCAGTTTTTTAAACATCGGAAGAAAACACCTTATAGGTTTTCTTTGTTTACAAAGATTACGACTCTAACTTTTTTTGCCTTAATCGTAATCGGCACTATATTGATCTATGGCTGCGAATTTAATCGTTTCTTTGCCGATAAAACTTGGCACGAATCTTTTTTCAATTCGCTTTTTTATTCTGTGTCTTCTAGGAATGGTGGACTTAATACGATTGATATTAATGAGTATTCCCCGCCTACTCTATTTATTTTAAGCATCCTTATGTTTATCGGAACATCTCCAAGTAGTGCAGGGGGAGGTATAAGGACGACTACTTTTGCCATTATGGTATTAAGTATCTATTATTTTGCTAATGGAACGACGAACATAAAAATTTTCCGAAAGGAAATCGCGATGGAGGATGTAATAAAGTCCTTTATCGTCATTACAACAGCGATGATGCTCTGTTGTATCAGTACCGTCATACTTACGATCTTGGAACCGAATTTTTCATTATTGGAAATCATCTTTGAAGTTGCATCTGCGTTTGGAACGGTCGGTCTTTCCATGGGAATCACGGCAAAATTAAGTGCAATGGGTAAAATTGTCATTATGATTTTAATGTTCATCGGAAGAATCGGGATCTTTACCTTTTTATTAATCATGGGTGGTAAACCACTTAAAACGAATTATCATTATCCAAAAGAGCGAATCATCATAGGTTAAAGCTCAGTACAGGGAATTTTCGCTGAAGATGAAGGAGGAATAATAGTGACAAATACAATTCAAAAAATCGTTCCGCATTTATGGTATGACAAAGAGGCAAAAAAAGCAGCTGAGTTTTACGCTTCCATATTCCCAGACTCCAAAATTACAAATGTAACGACCATCCACGGTACACCCTCAGGCGATTCCGATATCGTCTCTTTTGAGCTATGGGGGCAGAAGTTCATGTCCATAAGTGCAGGACCTTATTTCAAGATCAATCCATCGGTATCTTTCATGGTTAATTTTGACCCGTCACGAGAAGAAGACGCGAGCGAAAAATTAAATGAGGTTTGGAACAAATTGTCTGAAGGGGGCACAGCATTGATGCCGCTCGGTCAATATCCATTCAGTGAAAGGTATGGATGGATTCAGGATAAATATGGTTTGTCCTGGCAGCTAATTCTTACCAACCCTGAAGGGGAAGAGCGCCCTACAATCATGCCATCACTTCTGTTTGTCGGTGATAAATGCGGGAAGGCGGAAGAGGCGATTGATTTTTATTTATCCGTATTCAAGAACACAAAGCAGGGAATGATCGCTCGCTACCCTAAGGGCATGGCACCTGACGTAGAAGGAACCGTAATGTTCGCTGATTTCCGCTTAGAAAATCTGTGGGTTACTGCAATGGACAGCGCGCACGATCATCAATTCAGTATGAACGAAGCCATCTCCTTTATGGTGTACTGCGAGACACAAGAAGAGATTGATTATTACTGGGAAAAGCTCTCTGCGGTTCCAGAGGCCGAGCAATGTGGCTGGCTGAAAGATCAGTTTGGTTTATCCTGGCAGATTGTACCGAGAGAGATGGATGAGATGATGAGCAAAGGTACACCTGAGCAAGTTGGGCGCGTCACGAAAGCTTTTCTTAAAATGAAGAAATTTGATCTTGTGGAATTAAAGAAAGCATACAAGGGATCATGAGCTTACATCCTATGAAACAAATGGTGGAGAAGCTAAGAGAAATCAATTAAAGAAAGTAAATTTTCACTTTTATGTTTGATATCTTTTAATAAAAATGCAAGAACTATTCTAAACCCCTACTAAGGGGTTTAATTTTTTGTCTCTGTTAAACTTGGTTGTTGATTTCCGCTCCAGGCACAAGCGGCTCGTGGGCGGTTTTTGTATTTCCATAATAAACCACATGGGATCTTTTTAGTAAGCTGCTCTTTTTAAAAAAGTACTGCATACTTTGAATCTATATCAACCAGTAAGTTTTAAAAATCTGCACCTCAATTTATCATTTGATTGAACAAAAAGGTTTTTTCAGTGATGTGATAATTCCGCCAAAGTTTAGTTAATACTATTATTGGATTCTACTTATAAAATCTGATCCGTATATCAAAGAATTCTTAATAATTATGAAGGAGAGTTGCTATCAACATGCTAGTGGAGCGTATCATCCTGATAGCAATGTGGTTGTCCGGCTTTGTTGGCTGGATTCTGCTTATTCCGCGAAATAATCGCCGTAAGGCAATCTTGGCTTTATTGATGTTTCAAGCCATCATCTGGCTTTGCGATATACCTTCTTTTCAACTAGGTCTGCTTAGTGCTCCTGGAGAATCGACTGGTGGATCCTCTTATTTGTCTGGGTTGTATCAACGGGTATTCTATTCTTCATACCCAAACATAAAATTCGACTAGCGGTAGTTGCTTTTTTGTTCAATCAGATCATTACTTTTCTTATCGGTCTAGTGGTCGTAGAGTTGAGAATGATTGAATATCCTGTTCGACTGTTTGCTTCGATTAATCGGACGAGCTTAACATTTGTGTGTTATGCTTTTCCTGTCGTATGTGCTGCCTTTAATGTCTGGTATCCAAAAAGTCGAGGAAACCTTTTTCAATTGGGGTACTATGTTGGATATAGCTCTTTGGTGACCATCCTTGAAGTCATGATCGAAAAGTATACACATCTTATTAAATACCTTCACTGGGAATGGTATATTAGCTGGATTACTATTGGTGTTGCCCTTTTTATAACACGATTATTTTGTACCTGGTTTTTCGCAAAGCGAAGAAAAATATAAATATCTAAGAATAATTTTACCTCCTGTTTGCTTCTCACTAAAGTAGATTGATTTCCCTTTAATATACTAAAGAATTTTATTATAGATGGAGACGGTGGAAATCTCCAAATTCAATTTTGAATGGATTAACCATTGAGTATGATTCAAAATGAAGGGAATACTAACCAAAAGCGGGTAGGAAAGGAGCAACCATGGAAACAATTAAGCCGATTAAATTAGGTTCATACAAAGAAGATACTAGCGAACCCTTAACTTCTGCAGAAATGGGCAAACTTTGGGCTACTTATATGGGAAACAGCATGTCAAAATGCATATTAAGTTATTATCTCCAACATGTTGAAGATAAAGATATAAAAACTTTATTAGAAAATGCATTAAAATTAAGCTTGAAATTTATGAATACAATCGAAGGAATTTTTGTAAAGGAGAACTTCCCTATTCCTAAAGGTTTTGGGGAAGAAGACGTAAACCTTGGAGCTCCTCGTTTATTTCAAGATCAATTCTATGTTCATTATTTGAAGTACGCTGCAAAAGCAGGAATGAGTATATATAATGTTGCAATACCGCTTATGATTAGAAGGGATGTTAAAGAATTCTTTAGGTACTGTATGGATGCCACAATGGACTTAATTGTGCAAATCAATGAAATATTAATGAATAAAGGATTTATTATCAAACCTCCTATTATACCGGTGCCAGAAAAGGTGGAGTTTGTTCATCAGGACTTTTTAAATGGATTTTTGGGACATGTGCGTTCTTTACATGCATTAGAAATTGCCCACCTTTACGACAATATTGAAAATAATACTGCGAGCAAGGCACTAATTATGGCATTTGCCCAAGTGGTAAAGGATGAAAAGATACGAAAATTGTTTGAATGGGGCAGAGATTTAACCTCCAAAAACATCGAACACTATATGCAAAAGCTACATGATGAAAATCTACCTACACCTTCTTTTTTGGATGATTTGGTGACAACTTCAACTTTTTCACCCTTTTCAGATAAATTAATGTTATTTCATAAAATGGATATGTTCTCGATGAAAATAAGAGCATTTGGAAATTCTACTGCTGTTAACGGAAGGCATGATATCGGGCTAATGTATTCAAAGTCGTTATTGAAAATCGCACAATTTGTTGAAGCGGCAGCAAAAATTTTTATTGAAAAAGGGTGGATGGAACAACCGCCACATGCTGTTGATCGTAATAAATTAGCAGCTAAATGAGGTTAAGCATGATAGAAGGTTACTTTTTAAAGTATGAAAAATTGTACTTAAGTTTAGTGTGCTATTGAATAAAAACTAAGTGTCTAAAATAAAAGGCGATGAAGACTAAATACCTTGCATGTATTCATGGGTTCAAAGTAGTAGAAGTATTAGATTAATCAGGGCAATTCGAAAAAAAACACCTTCACAAATGAGTGAAGGTGTTCGTTTATTTAATGAGGAATAACCATCCATGCATTGGGTAAATAACGTTTGCCTAATGTAAAACGTTAATTTTTTTTGCATTTTTTTAATAGATAACGAATCAAGAATCCAACCAATAATCCTGGGATTAAAAATAACATAGGAAGGAAAATTGGACCGAAAAATACTCCGAAAATGGTAAATTTCGTTGAATACATTAGTCCAACTGTAACGAAATATGCACCAAAAGCGAAAGGTAAAAAGGAAAACGGTCCAGTATTCTCGCCTGCATGCTTGAAGGCGTCATACATTGCAAACATGTAAACACATGGATAAAACATCAGCCATTGATAATCAATTATTTGCACTGCTTCACTTATTTCTCCTAAAAAACTTAGCATAATAGCTTTATTAAATGAACTCATTACGTTAATAAGGAATTCTAGGAATATAAAAAGCATGCCTTTGATCAGTTGTCCATTAAGAATTTGACCAAAACCGGGAAGAGCAATGCTCCAAAATACAGCTTCAATTTTGTTTGTTTTCCTCATCACTCAACTAGCTCCCCCCTTGTTGCCACTAACTGCGGTTCCATCTAATTGTGGATTCATTACTCATTAATTCTTCCTTCAGCAACAGGACTAGAAGCTTTTCTAATCAATTTTTCTATTATGTACTGAAATCCATATATGACAACTGAGAAACCAACACATATAAAATACCAAATCGTATGGGTCATCTTTTTAATTTAAAAATTCCAAGGTTTTATTAACCACTTTTTCTTATTCGCAACAACGCTAAGTACACTTATGAACAAATTGGTAAAACATGCCACAGGCAAGAACCTAAAAACGAATTTTTCCCCATGAAAGGAACCGATAGCCACAGAGAACACCATTTTTTTATTGTGGTTAGACATAAATTCGCTCCTTTACTATATTGTTAAACTTAATATTTCCTCTTTGAAGAAAAAAATGATTAAAAATATATACCCAAAACATAATTTTTGGAATTATTGACCTGTTTCACGAAATTGGAACGGTGTTTCTATTTATATTTTTTTATCGGATATTTTTTGCTGATATTATTAAAAATTCAATGATATGTTGAAAGGATGAAGATTATGTATATTCCCAAGCAATATCGTATGAATCATGATGAAGAAGTTCAAATGATGAAGTCTTATCCGTTTGCCTTAATGGTTACTGTTGATGGAAATCGCCCCTAAACAATAGAAGCTCTGATTGAACTGACCTAGTCTTTTAAACACACATAAAACTACTTTCCAAATTAAGGGAAGTTAACGATTCCATTGATATTCGCCATAGATTTTTTCAAATTATAAATGTCAAAGTGAATTTGTGTTTGATAATTAGTTATAAAGCATGTTATAAGTGTAAAAGAAGTAGAACATTTGGCTTTATATTTTTTGGCCGTGTGCGTGAAGTTAGAACCATAATGAGAGGATTTGAGTTTAAATTGATCGATAATTTTTGGCGTGATTTACCACGGCCATTTTTTATACTTGCACCAATGGAAGATGTGACAGATGTTGTTTTTCGTCACGTAGTAAGTAAAGCCGGTCGACCGGATGTGTTTTTCACAGAATTTACAAACTCGGATAGCTATTGTCATCCAGAGGGTATGAAAAGTGTGCGTGGCCGTTTGACTTTTACTGAAGATGAACAGCCTATGGTGGCACATATTTGGGGGGATCAACCTGAATATTTCCGCCAAATGAGTATTGGCATGGCAGAACTAGGATTTAAAGGCATCGATATTAATATGGGCTGCCCTGTACCGAATGTGGCATCGAGAGGGAAAGGTAGTGGCCTAATTCTACGTCCAGATGTTGCGGCAGAACTTATTCAAGCAGCAAAAGCGGGCGGACTGCCTGTCAGCGTGAAAACACGACTTGGCTATAAGGAGGTTCAGGAGTGGGAGGAGTGGCTAACGCATATTTTAAAACAGGATATTGCGAACCTTTCGATACATTTACGTACAAGAAAGGAAATGAGCCAAGTAGATGCGCATTGGGAGCTCATTCCGGAAATCAAAAAATTGCGTGACCGTATCGCACCCAATACGCTGCTAACCATTAATGGAGACATCCCTGACCGTCAAACTGGGCTGCAACTTGCTGAACAATATGGTATTGATGGCGTTATGATCGGGCGAGGTATTTTTAAAAATCCTTTTGCTTTTGAAAAAGAGCCAAAAGAGCATAGCAGTAAGGAATACCTTGATCTTTTAAGACTGCAGCTTGATCTTCAAGATCGATATGCGGAAGTACTGCCGCGCTCCATCACAGGGCTGCATCGCTTTTTCAAGATTTATGTCAAAGGATTCCGTGGTGCTGGTGAATTAAGAAATCAATTGATGAACACGAAATCAACAGATGAAGTGCGTGCATTGCTTGATCGCTTTGAGAAAAATGTGGATGAGACGGGGACAGTGATATGATGTAACTCTCAAAAACTTAGAGGAAAATGAAGTACATTATGTACTTATTATTCAGTTCCTTTGCAGCTAATTGTTTTAAATAAAAGAAGGCAGGATTTTAGTATGGGGGATTCCTTAACAGGGGATTCTCCTTTTTTTGTCTAAAAATCATCACAGAAGTTCTAAAAAGCCGCGATCGACCTAACAGGGGGTGAGTAATATTCCATACATTGGAATAATTCCCTTCAATTTAAAACATACTTTAATTAAAAAATGTTAATGGGGGATTAAATTGTTAATTAAGGATAAAGAACCGTTAAGTTCATCTGAATTAGGAACACTCTGGCTTACATTTCAAGAAAAAACAATGATACTAAGAATTTTAGAATACTTTTTGGAAAAAGCAGATGACCAAGAAGCTAAAAATATTATGGGTATGATGTGGCAAGAATTGGATTATTATGTTGAGTTGATAAAAAGTATTTTTGAAAGTGAAGGTGCAGTTATTCCTAAAGGATTTACAAAAGAAGATGTTAATTTGGATGCACCAAAATTATTTGACAATGGATTTGACATTATGTTCCTTCGTATTTTAAAAGAAATCAGTATGGGTATGTATACCATTAATATGAACATGGCGTACCGAATCGATGTAATGACAATTTATGAAGGTCTGACTGCGATTACTCATAAGTGTTATAAATTGACAACTATTTATTTACTAAAAAAAGGGATTCTTACACTACCGCCAATTATAACAATGCCCAAAAGAACTGAATTTATTGAAAGTAAAAAGTACATGAAGGGATTTAAACCGTTTAGCGAAAAAAGGGCATTAAACGCTATTGAGTTGGGTTTTCTTCATCATGGAATTGAAACGAATAATATCGGTATGCAACTTATTACAGGATTTGCCCAATGTGCCCAAGATAAAGAGGTTAGACAATATTTTGAAAAAGGAAAAGAACTTGCCAAAAAGCATATAAAAACATTTCAGGAAATTCTTTTAGATAATGATATTCAGGTTTCAGCAACTACTGGATGTACGGTAACGACTTCAACAGTTGCCCCATTTTCTGACAAACTCATGATGTTTTGCATTGACCTTCTAAATGGGTATTGCATTGTTGGGGAAAGTTTCGGAACATTTTTCACATTAAGAAATGATTTATCCTTAAAAACAGCGATTCTAGTGAAAGATGTCTATTTTTATGGTCAAGAAGGACTAGAAATTATGTTTAAACACGGATGGTACGAAGAACCACCGCAAACGGAGGATAGAAGTCAATTAATAAATAGAAAGGAATAAAAAACTTAAAAAACGCCCATAAAGACCAAAATTCTTCCCCATCCATTCGTTCACCTACTTGCCATATATATATATAAATTTTTTTATTTTACTCTGTCCCTTTTTGCCATTTTTCTTTATATAGCTAGTGAAAGATGAATGAACCAATCGATGAAACAAGAAACGGAAGCAAAAAAATTTTATTGGTTAGAAGAAGGGGTGGATGGTTATACATGCGAAAACGAATTCTTGGAGGTGTGATGATCGCAGCAACGACGCTACTTGCCTATCCTCATCAACAAAACCTTTCACGAGGAAATCAAGTAGAAGTACAGACCGGAGCTCCACAATCTCGTGAAGTAATCCAACAAAATGTCGATAATTATCCTTCTTATCAAATGCCTGTATCTCTAGTGGAAACCGTTGATGGGGACACGGTAAAAGTAAAATATAATAGGAAAACGGAGACCGTTCGTTATTTGTTGGTAGACACGCCAGAATCAAAAAAGCCAGGGATGTGTAACCAGCCCTTTGCGAAAGAGGCTTATTATCGGAATAAACAGTTGTTGAGTAGTGGAAAGATTACCATTGAGTTTGATAGAGGCAGCATGAGAGATTCATATGGACGGTTGCTAGCTTATGTGTATGTAGATGGAAAATCGGTGCAGGAAACCCTATTAAAAGAAGGATTTGCACGGGTAGCTTATATTATGGATCCGCCTTACAAATATCTTCGACTCTTTCGGGAAGATGAATATATCGCAAAGAAAAGAAGAGTAAAGATTTGGAGCCTGCCTAATTATGTTACCTATAGAGGATTTGAAGGGTGTATACCTATTGGAAAATAAATAGCCCTTTAAATCCACACACTTCCTGCATTGAAGAAAAAAGTGGACAAAACTACCCCAAATATAAAATTGAAGAAAGACCACTATGGAATTTGTAGTGGTCTTTCATCTCTTTCAACTCTTACCTTTATTAAGATACTCTTTCTTCACTCTCTTTAGCTTCCATGCTTTTCGCGGGTGAACCTCCCCGAAAGAAAACGAGGATCATAATAAAGATCAATAAAACAAGTGTAACTAGCCCTTTACCTATTCCTAGACCACCGTGGTTCTGCGATGCCCCTAACCAATCCGAGAACGATGCACCTACTGGACGCGTCATGATATAAGCGAACCAGAAAGCAAAAATTTCATTTAGACCAAATAATTTGTAACCCAAAGCTGGAATAGCGAGCAAGACAGTAAATAATACACCTGATGAGAAGTAACCCAAATGCATGGTTGATGCGGTCATATCGCCTGCGGCGGTACCGAGTGCGAATGTAACCAGTACGGTTAGCCAGTAAAAGATTTCTCTGCGACGGGTGAATATGCTGTGTACGGACAAAGTTTTTTCTTTGGAAAACCAAGTGATGAGAACACCGGCGAGTGTCACGATAAAGAAGATAGTAGACACGAAGTAGGGGATTCCGAGTCCGACACGAACGACATCTGCAGCCATTGTTCCAAAGATACTGACCATCACAACAACTAACCAGTAGATACTTGGTATATAACGGCGTACTTTGAACTGCAAGATCATGGCGGCTACAAAAATAAGAACACTTAAAGGTGCAGAGATAAATGGATTTAGATTCTCGAATAAATAATCAGAAGCCACTTCTCCCATCCCAGTTGTCAGTAGCTTGGTAATCCAAAAGTAGAGTGTAATTTCGGGAACCTTCGCAAACATTTCATTTGCTTGATTCATGGAGACTGCTAAAGCTTTGTTCATAGTAGACCTTCTTCCAATAATGATGAATAACTTGAATTAACTAATTTTCATGTACATTCGTATGTATAAATTTTTACGAATAAATCATTTATAATAAAGCAACCTGAATTCTGTCTAAATTAATTCTTAAAGAATGATTAAGAATGAATAAATAGTACATGAACTACCTCAGGGCTTAAATTTGAGGGTCTATACCTTAAAACTAAAAAACCCCGCCAACTGTGACGAGGTTTTGATTTGTTATATCCCAAAAGCTAGGTCAAAGATGGAACAACCGGCAGGGCCAGAATCTCGCTTTAGGCAAGCTTTAAGTACTTATTTAAAAATCGGAGAACACGGCGCTCATACTCTTCTTTATTCAAAAGATACGAATGAATATGGTCACCATCTTCTGTCAGCCACAATTCTCGATTGTTATCAGGTGAAATGGATTGAACGAGTTTTTCACTCTCGATATAAGGAATAGCTTCATCTGTTTTACTGTGGATTAATAAGAAGGATTTCCCTTTCGTGTTTTTCACATTATTGATTGGTGAAACTTCAGTGGGGTCAATTTTGAGGAGTTTTCGCATGGAATGATAAATAAGCGGTGTAAACGGTCTTTTGGGTAATTTGCTCCAGTAGGAAAGATTTTCTTTTAAAAAAGCTTCTAAATCACTAAAGGGACTGTCGGCGATGATGACGGAAACCGCAGGATGTTCGCAACCGGCAATAAGCGCAGTGGAAGCACCCATACTCCAGCCAAGCAGGGCAATTCTTTTCTGCTTTTTTTTCTGAATGGAATATTCAATCGCTGCATGTAAGTCGTGCTTTTCAAAATACCCCAAACCTGTGGTCCTACCTTTCGATTTGCCTGCATTGCGAAAATCGAACATTAGCACATTATAGCCTTGTTTCGATAGAGCTTTGGCGAGCTGCAGCCCATCAATCCCTTCCATGGCCCGTTCATTCATATAACCATGTGCCGTGATGACGGTTTTATTGCTCTGCTTGGAAGCGGCAGGAATCCACCAGCCAGACAGCTTTACTTGATCTTTTCGACTGAAAAATTCAATCTCTTCGTATGAAAGTCCGTAGTCCTTCGGATTTTTTGTGGTTTTTGCTGGGAAGGGGTGAGTGAGATAAAGTCCGATTCCAAGAGGGGCAAGAAAAAATACAGCGGGTGCTGCCAAAAGCGGTCCCCACAGTGATTTACCTTTTTTACTTTTTTTCTCTTCACTCAACATCAACTCCTCCTTTCCTTTTTAATTTTCGGTACTTTATCATATGTCGATGAACATCAAAACGGAAAAACATTTAGTCCCATTTTGTTTTAATTGATATGTAATGTTTGAATCTAGGCAATTCGAAAAAAAAACACCCTCACAAATGTGTGAAGGCGTTCGTTTATTTTTAATGTGGAATAACAACCCATGCATTTGGCAGGTAACGCATGCCTACAGAAGTATGGGTAGCTGGTTTGAGCTGAAGCACTCCATCCTTGATCATCGTTGTGGATCCTCCGCCATCCATGGCAATCGCGTTCGAAACGTTATATTTCTCAAATAAATGGACCATATCGGACATGGTAGCACCACGATGAGTTTTATTCCAATAATAACGGCCATCTGTGATAATCATGACGATGCTTCCGTTTTTTGCTTGACCAATGGCAGTTCTTGGTGCCCAGCCCCAAGCTGCATCAACATTTGATGTTACTTGGCTTTGACCGTTGACAATCAATTGCGGACCAAAGCTTACTGCATCCCGAACTCCCAAACTCTGTAATTGGTTTACGGAATAATTTCCTGTGATAAATTCGCCATTTCTTAAAAACGCACCCACAAGCTGCGGCACTTTGTAGCCATGTTGAGAATTAATAACTTTTCCATTGATGATGACAATCCCTTTTGGCTGGGCGCCAGAACCATTTCCTTTTGGATCGTAAAATCCCCCGCCATTAATCCCTGCAACCCCATTATTTTCTTTAATCAAATCGGATAATGGCTGTCCTTTGTCGGAATACCTTGTTCCTATAAGGTGAACGGTTGTAGGGTCAGGAATAACCATAACTTTTGCTGTGAAATTAGCTGTATTAATCGTGTCAACACGAATCGATTCCTTCTTCCCAGTGGAATCTTTTTTCTCCTTGGTTATTACAGGAGTAACCGATGATTGCTTAACCGGTGGATGTAACATGGCTTGATTCAATTCTTTTATTTCCGACTGTGGGAGCAAAAAAACCAAGTATTTCACATACTGAGGGTGCTGTGATGAAATCACCGTCCCAACGACCATTCTTCGAAGTTGGTGCCCTTTATTTGTTCCATATAAAAATTCACTTCCGCTTAAGAAGAGAAGCAAGATCAAAATTCCAAAAATACGCCAAACTGTACCTCTTTTGAATTTGAGTGGATGGCGTGGAAGGTAGTTTCTTTTGGTAGTACTGAGTTCCATACCATTTCACCTCTTGTAATTATTTTTACCGAACGAATTCGGATGGGAATTTGAAAACCCTATTGACCTGTTAAATATAACGTTCTCCATTATACGTTAAACAGGCGATCAGTTTAAGTCCCATTTTCTATCCTAAAATGGAATTATTCGGCTATTTTTGCGGTAGATTTGTTTTATCGAAAGAGCAAGGATTGTGGAGGTTAGTTTAAAAAGAATAAGCGATAACTAACAATAAAAACTTTATGGTATTATTAATAATTGATTTATAACGTTAATTTAAGAAAAGAGTGAAAGTAGTGAGAATAGGTTTTTTTGATTCTGGAATAGGTGGAATGACTGTACTTCATCAAGCATTAAGATTTTTGCCGAATGAGGATTACATATTCTATGCAGATACGTTACACGTTCCATATGGTGAAAAACCAAAAGAAGAGGTAAGGGAGTATATATTTAATGCAGTTGACTTTATGGCTAATCAGGGAATTAAAGCATTAGTCATTGCTTGTAACACAGCTACCAGTATCGCAGTGGATGACCTTCGTAAAAAGTATGATTTTCCTATTCTAGGTATTGAGCCGGCCGTAAAACCCGCTGTTCAAAGCTGTGAGGGAAAAAGAAAAAAGGTATTAGTGTTGGCTACTAACTTGACTCTAAGAGAGGAAAAGTTCCATAATCTTGTGAACAGTATTGACCAGCACGATATTGTTGAAAGTCTGCCTTTACCTGGTCTTGTCCAATTCGCTGAGAATTTTGAATTTAGAGAAGAAAAAGTCGTCCCGTATTTAGAAGAAAGACTATCTTCGTTTGATATAAAGCAATACGGAACGATTGTTCTTGGATGCACCCATTTTCCATATTTTGAAGATAGCCTAAGGGAAATATTTCCTGAAGAAATAGACATTATTTCTGGAAGTATTGGTACGGCTAAAAACTTAAAGAGAATTCTTGAAGCAAATAACCAAATTAATGATGGTTCAGGAGATATTTTATTTTTTAAATCTGGTGATAAAGTTGAAGATCAAGATGCTTTGTCTAATTATAAAAAGTTACTAGTAAAGTTAGATGAACTTCAGCTTATCTCAACGAAATCTTGAAAAATGATTCTTCCACATCAAGGTTTAAATTATTAAAAATTGTTAGGCTGTTCCTACAGCCTTTTTTTGTGGAATAGCTGATGGTACTTAACCAATATTTATCATGGAGGTAGATTATTTGTGAATATACAAGTCGCTAAAAGTGCCCATAAGCAAGCTATTTCAGAGTGTGTGGATGCGGCTTATGGCATGTATATTGAGAGAATGGGAAAAAAACCTGCTCCTATGGTAACTGATTATACTGAACCTATTTTGAAAGGCTTGTCCATGTAGCTGTAGACAGGGAGGAATTACTTCTTGATGTGGGAGAATAAATAAATAAATAAATAAACAAGGTGAAATACTAAATTAAATAATCATTTTGGAAAAGGGAGGGATTAATATGTCAATGAAAAAACATTGGATATTTAATATCATACTGATTTTACTCTCCTGGCTTACAGTACCTTTGTTAGGATGGAGGACTATAAAGAGATTTTTACCAGCCTCAATCCTTGCTGTTATTCTATGTAGTTTGGATCCCCAAATTGGAAAAAAACGTAGATGGTGGTCTTTTTATAATAGACCACAGTCCTTTATTCAAAATGAATTTCCTTTTCTCATTGGCCCAATGTTGGCGATGGCGTTATGGACATTAAAATGGGGATACGGAAATTTTAAAAAGTTTATTATGTTAAATGTTATTGGCGAAGCAATTTTCGTATCTCCAATTACAAGGTTGTTCACAAAATTAAAACTCTATAAATTAGTTCAATTTAACGAATTTCAATTCTTTCTATATTTCTTTTACAAGGCTTTTTGTTTATATGGATTTCAAAATCTTTTTGAAAAATACAAGAAAACGATTGATATTTAAAGTAGCAAGTGCGACTCTTCAAGATGAAGGTTGCCTTTTTTCTGTGTTGCTCCGTTAAAAATTCAATGTGACTTAGAATTGTTTTAATCATTAATCGTTGATGTGGGTTAATATAGCCCTGAAGTGCTAATTCAAGCTCTTCTTTTTTCTTTTTCATTGTGCGACGAGCGAAGTTTGCTAGTTTCTCAGGATCTCCTCGCCATCAGCGATAGCTCGAAGCATATCCTTCGAGGAAACCCCCATAATATCAGATACGACAGAACCGAGTTTGATGTTGGCTCCTTCTAAAACTTTTTGAATCCGATTGTGTTGCCTAGCACGTCTTCAATAATACTACGACGATAGCGGACAAGTTCTCTCAGTTCTCTTTGAATCCGATTTGGAATAAAACTCGCTTTAAGTAAACCATGGTGAAGAAGTTGTGCAATCCATTCGGCATCTTTAACATCGGTTTTGCGACCTGGGAGTGCCTTCATGTGTTGTCCGTTTACAACTAAAAACTCAATTCCTTCGGATTCTAGCAGGTTAACAATAGGTTTCCAATAAACACTAGTGCTTTCCATTGCGACATGAGTACATTGGTGTTCTTTAATCCAGTCGATTAACTTGAGCAGAAATACAGTCTTAGTAGAAAATGTTTGAATCTCCTGTCCATCAGGTGTCATAATACACGCAGTGATATTATCCTTATGAACATCCATACCACATGCTCTTTCAATGATTACATCCATTGAAATTCTTCCTTTCTAGGCTTGTAAAATTGGAGGCTGGTGCAATAATCAGAATAAGGATTAATCTACCATGAGTGCTTCCCGCAAGGGAGCGACAGTTTGTGATGTACCGTGGTCGTTGGAGTCAGACTAACGGATGGGCTCTAAGGCACCATAGTTGATCGACCTTCCTCTCCAGCCTTAGGACAAGTATGGACGGATTCAATACATTTTCATTCTTTGTGGTGAAGAGCTGTTTTTTGCGATACATGGATGGCTAACGGGGCAGAATACTTTAAGAACAGATTCGTAGGAAATAAAAAAAGAGCAACGCTTATGTTGCTCTAATTTTTTATTCTAATGCTTTATTTTAAGACGCAATTAATTTTTTTTTAATTGCTTTTCTGTTACATTAAGTAGAAAGGTTCATAAATATCTCTTTCAAATTTTTCTTGTCTATGTGAATAAAATAAAGACAAAAAGCATCATATTGTTCGGATTATCTTCAGGTTAGAGAATTAAATCTAATTTTTTTATTTTTGTTTATTATATTCTTCTTTAATCTTTTCAACTGTTTTCTCTATTTGCTCTCCCCAATGATCATCTTTAGTATTAAAAATAATATTCCCCTCTTTATCAATCATTCCATAACCTCTATAAGCCACATTATTTTTCTTCATTCCCATTATATCAATTAATTCTAATTTTGGATCAGAAATAAAGGAAAGACTATGTCCAAAATTTTCCTTCAATTTATTATGTAATGAAAGTAGCTCTTCTGGTGAATCGCGACTAATTACAAACATTTCAATATCCATTCCTTCTAATTTGTTAATATTTTTATGCAACTGAACCAGTTGCTTCTGACAGAGACTTCATGTATACGTTGTTATAAAAAAGAATACTGTTGGTTTTTCTAATGGAAAAGTTACCTCTTTTTGTTCGTGATTTAATAAAGTGATTGGTTTGGTAAGCGTCTTTTGTGCAAACGCTGATAATATTAGAAAAGAAAGTAAGGACAAGACTACAATTCTAGGTCGCATTTTTAACTCCTTTTTTATAAATTTTATAAACAGATTTGGATTATCAGGTTTTATAGGGAGTGGGGCTCAATAATCCCTATTTTAAGCTTTTAATTTGCCATTAGTTCTTCCTTAGTGGATTTTCTAAAAAACCATAATATTCACCACCATTTTTACTTTATTAGAATGAACGAACGAATGAAACTCTATACAAGTTTTTTTCTAATTAAACCCTTCAAAAGATCAAAAGCCCTTCTCAATGAAAAGGGCATGGATTGTTTCAACATTCGATTTTTCTTTGTCTTTAATCCGTTAAATGGGAATTTAGTTAAAAAACAAAGATGAAAGTATATAGGTAATTTAATGTTTTGAAGCGGGATAAGTACCTACTTATCTAATGCTAGAAAGAATGGGTAAGGAAAATGGACAAAAGCCTTAGGGTGTCCAGGGCGGTTTTAGTTTGCGTACTTCCTAAAATCCCAGTTATGGTAACAATAAACAGGTTTAGTATCTAAGAGGTACAGAAAATATTGGGACATTCATATGTTGATGGGTCCAATGATAGTAAGGATTATGTTGGTGATGATACCCTATTTCATAAGATGGGTCTCCGTATCCCATATAGTTTCCGTAAAAAGGACATGGCATATATCCAGTCCCATAATGATAATGCATATAGTATCTCATTTCTGGATTCATGTTTTCACCTACTTTCGGAAGAATATCCAGCCTCTTTTAGGATATGGCCGATATCTATGAAAGAGCTTATCTTTTTCCAAATTAGGTAATTACCTACTAATCAAACAGCTATGAGGAAACTCGCTAGCCCTAAGTTATTCAATTAACAAAAGAAGGTTTAATTACCAAGCTGATGAAATAAATGGAAGTATTGAATTAAAGGGAAAGTGAAATGAATAATATCTAAAAACCATTTATTTCCGATTGAACTCCAATTAATTTCAAATATTTCTTTGATCTTGTAATAAAATAACACTAAAAATTTTTTAGTAAAGAAATCGTCTATTTTATCCCAATCCCAAACATTTAAAAATCCCCCGTAAAGAATAAAACCCTTCCTCAACTCTTCGTTCGCCTAATTGCCATATTTATAAAAACTTTTTTATTTTACCCTGTCTCTTTTTGTCATTTTTCTTTATATAGCTAGTGAAAGATGATGAACCAATCGATGAATCCAGAAACGATAACCAACAGTTTAATTGTTTGGGCTTTTGAAAGGGAGGAATAAATAGATGAGTAAATTATTAGTGTACGAAAATCCGATGATCGTGAGCCCGTCATTTGCCAACATAATTGGCTTAAATGAAGCAATCGTCCTGCAGCAATTACATTACAGGGTGAATAAAAGCACCCATATCATTGAGGGGCGAAAATGGATTTACAATACCTATAACGATTGGCAGGAACAATTTCATTTTGGTCACTGAGTACCATCAATTAGCGCCAAGTTTGCCAAAGAAGGAAGAAGAGTTAAATAAATAGGAGCAAGCCTAATTATGTTATTGATCGGGGATTTGAGGGGTGTGAACCTTAAAAAGAATAAAATATAACAAAAAGAAATTCGAGAAGGTTAAAATCGGAAAAGGGGAGGGTAAGTCATGACAAGAAATGGGTTTGATTGCGCTACAAAATTAACGGCTGCATCTGCAAAAACTTTAAAAGATTTAGGTTTTTCTTACGTGGCCCGATATCTCGGCAATAGTTGGAAAACATTTGATGCAGTTGAAGCTAGGGTAATTCAAGAGGCAGGATTAAAGTTAATCAGTATCGCTCAAAAAAGTGCAAACTATCCAGGTTACCATACGAAAGCCCAAGGAATGACGGATGCAAAGGATGCGGAAATATACGCAAAATTAGTAGGGCAACCTGCCGGAAGCGCGATTTACTTTGTGGTTGATTTCGATGCCCAAGCCTGCGATATGGAAAGGATCCTCGATTATGTCGATGGGCTTAAAGCCACAATAAAAAATTACAAGGTCGGATTATACGGCTCCTATGCTGTAATAATGGAAGTAAAAGATAAAGTGGATTATTACTGGCAGACATTTGCTTGGAGCAACGGAAAAGTGGCAGATCACATCAATATGCACCAGTATCAAAATGATGTCAAAGCCGCCGGAATTGCTATAGACAGGAATGAAATTAAAAAGGATCCGGGCGCATGGGATGAAGCTTTAAGACCCAAAACTGCAGCTAGTAAGAAGGATGAAATTCAGGAAATTCACATTGTAAAAGCTGGAGAAAATCTTACTGTAATTGGTAGAAAATACGGATTATCAATTGACTACCTTGCAAAGTTGAACCATCTTGCCAATCCTAATGTTATTTATGCGGGACAGCGCTTAAGCTTAAAAGGGAAGGTTCCCTCTGGATCAAAACCTGAAACGTATACCATTAAAAAAGGGGATACTTTTTGGGGCCTTGAAAAGGGATGGAAAATGAAACATGGCACACTTAGTAGGTTGAACCCAGAAGTTAATCCTGAAAGACTGCAGCCAGGACAAAAAATTAGAATGAAATAAATGTGGAAGAATGGATTCCAGAAGATTGGCCATTAGAGTCGATCTTTTTTCTTTGTCACCGTTCCAAATAAAAGGGTGACGATTTGAAGCACGTTGGAACCCATTTTATCGTGATAATATTTTATGAATTCGAAGATAATAGTTTAGGAAAGGAGGGATTGCGAATGTCTGTGAAAAAGAGGTTAACAGGATTGGTTGTTTTGCTTGCAATGATTGTGGTTGTGACAACTCAAGGCTCTCTCGGCGTATTTGCCAAATCCAATGTTGTAACTAAGCCTTCGGAGACAGTGAAACCGATTGAGGTCAAGTTGAACGATGATTACTTTAATCCGAAAGCCATCACGATTCCGAATGGAAAAACGACAACGTTGATATTGAAAAACGAAGGTAAGAAAGAACACACCTTCACAGTGGATAAGCTAGGAATTGACGCTGAAGTCCAGCCGGGAAAAGAAAAATCCATTACCATAACACCGAAAAATTCAGGTACATACGAACTGATCTGTCGTTACCATTTTCAGGAAGGTATGGTTGGAAAAGTAATTGTCAACTAACAAGCAGGGCCAATCAGGCCTTGCTTTTTGACCTATCGGGGTCTTATAGTGTCAAAAATGATGTCCTGCGTACAAAGGAAAAAGCCCCTTTTAAAGAATGCTAATTTGGATATTCAAAAAAAGGCCCCGATAAAGGGCCTTTTTCTGCTCCAGTATGAATCCAAGAAAGAGATATATCCGTTATTAAGTCGAATTATATTTTAATTTACATTCGTATCAGGTTTTTTCTTCCTATTTCGAAAGAATGCGATAAGCAGTAAGATGCTAGGAATGATAATTTGAAAAGGCAAACTAAAAAGATATGGAAAAAAGTCAAAACCTTCCTTGACAAATTCAGCATACGTCGATGCTGTGGTTAT
Source organism: Neobacillus sp. GCM10027624 (assembly GCF_042675345.1). Taxonomy (NCBI): domain Bacteria; kingdom Bacillati; phylum Bacillota; class Bacilli; order Caryophanales; family Bacillaceae; genus Neobacillus; species Neobacillus sp. GCM10027624. Next base: position 618,617 of record NZ_JBHTHD010000002.1, on the reverse strand, counting down.
GGATGCAAATAAAACAATTATTCCAATTGGAAACGACAATTTTTCCTTTTTTTTAAACTGAAATAGATCTGCTGTACCCTCAACTGCTGCATAAAAATACAATGATATTTTAAAGAAACCGCTAATGATCAGATAGAGCAAAAAAAGAACATCAAGCCGCTCAATAAAATTTGCCAGTTGAATTCTTGAAACGGTTGTTAACAATGGAAAGTTTGAGCGGGTATACAGTTCTGGCCCAATGGTTGAAATCGTAATAATCACGGTAATGGTAATATTAATCCCGCTTAAAATCATCCCGCCAATACAAACAAATTTTATTTTCTTTCGTTCCTTCACAAATGGGTATATCATCGTGAAAACAACTATTTCTCCAAAAGGGAATGTAAGTGTGCCAGGGAGAAACTCTTTAAATATTGGTTTCCATCCATTTTCAAGGATAGGCTTTAGAAATTCAAAATGGATTAACCCGGAAAAAATAATTAACAGAAATCCAAATATGGCCATTAAATAAATAATGCCAAAATAAATCTGTCCCACTCTTGCGATTACTTCTAAGCCTTTATGTATGCCATAGATGATGGTCAGAATCATCAATGAATTAATGATAAGTAACGGCGTACTTGTATAAACAGTCGTTACCAAGAGTTCCCCAAAATCTCGTAATACGACTGAAGCAGTATAAATAAAATAGCTGATAAAGAATAAGCCGATAATCCGGCCTGGCCATTTTCCGGCAATTTTTTGTATAGAGCTGGTTAGAATTAATTCTGGATAAAAAAGAAACAAACGATAGTGTATAAAGAAAACGATCAAACCGCCTGCTAACCCTAATAAAATGGCAATCCATGCATCCTGTTTTGCATTTGCTCCTAGACCAAAGAGGATTGAACTACCCATTTCAAATAAAAATACTAGAACGAAAAGCTGGGATGCGCTTATTTTAATCCTATCCATATACTACATTTCCCCTTTGCTAAGGGTAATTTTATTAAGTATTCCAGAACGGATTCACGCGTAATCCATCAGGCCGTACATAGGAACCAACATTGACATTAACTTGAAGCTCAGGTAATCAATTGTTCTAATCAAATACGATGGGTAAGTTTGGTGGATCACTTATCTCTATTTGTAGGTGATTTTTTGGTTTACCTGGATCTTGCATTTGCTGCCTCACTTAGAAATTATCTCAATTAATTAGCCAATGTTAGGTAGGATGTCCTAAAAGTTCCAAATTATCCAAAACCCCTAGTTGTCTTAATAGTTTAATGGCAGCTTAGTTCAATAACAAATTATGATAATTGGCTCTTGTTACATTGTGCAGTATATTATAAGGTTAAAATGACTTCAACGTGATCAATTTTAAATTTGCTTTGTTGATGTAGTCCAATTCAATAAGAGTGTTACATATGAAAGACTTAAAATCAGAATTACATATTTTAGAAGGGGAATGTTATGAAAAAAATAGTAGCCAGTTCTTTAATCGCATCAGCAATTTTTACGAGTGGTATTTTACCAAATGTCTTAGACGCTAAGGTTTTAGGAGCATCTTCAGTTGAAGCATCCACAACGAAGACCTATAAAACAATAGAAAATTTGAATTTACGCAAAGGGCCAGGAACAAAATATTCTCGTGTTCTAGTCATGCCAAAAGGAAAAACCGTTACTTATATTTCAAAAAGTGGCAGTTGGTATAAAGTCAAATATAAGAGTTACATAGGGTACGCAAGTTCAACATATCTTAAAAAAGTTAGCACACAGGCAGTCAAAACGGTAAAGGTAAACGTACCATATGTTAGTCAATTAACACCAACCTATGCCCCATTTGGATGTGAGGGTGCTAGTTTATTAATGGCTTTAAAATATAAAGGGTATACCAGTCAAAGTTTAAAAACATTGCTTGATAAGATGCCAAAAACCAAGAATAATCCGTATCTTGGATATGCAGGCACGCCATACAAAAATGTAAATGGTGTATTCCAATCCATTTTCCCAAAACCTTTAGCAAGTTTTGGAAAAAAATATAGTAGTAAAGTTGTCAATGCAACAGGGTACTCTACTACTCAATTAAAACAAGAACTAGATAAAGGAAATCCGGCAGTTGTATACGTTACATTAAATTTTGCCAAACCAACATGGGTGAAGTGGGATATGGGAAGTGCAGGGAAGGTAAATATGGTTGACAATATGCACGTCGTAACATTGATTGGTTACAATAAAAGTACAGGCAGTTACTATGTTGCAGATCCAAACAGTAAAAGGACAAACAATAAATATTGGGTAAGTAAAAGTGTCTTTGAAAGATCCTATAATGCTTTAAAATATGCAGTTGTAGTACGATAATGAATTTAAAAGAGTAGTAACACATGTAAATTCACAATAGGCTTCCAATAACACTCGTGCTCTTCATGGCGACAGGGGTACAATTATGTACCCCTCCTTTAATGGGGAGGGGAAAGGAAATTAAAATCCAAATGGTCCAGGTGGACAGCAAGGATTAACGGGGGCACCGCACATCGTATGTGTTTCACAGCATTCATTTACACATGATTCTGTGTGTGGAAAATAGTGTTGATGATTTACATGAAGCTTGTTGACAGTAGTGGTATGAGAAGGATGAATATGTTGTACGACTTTATTAAATAAATTTGTTTTCACATATTGTTGTCCAGGTGAAACAAGTGGCGGATCATACTGTGCAGGAAACGCTTGAGGCGGACAGTATATTGGTTGACATGGTGGTGGCGGACAGAATGGAGCTGGCATTTGTTGTACAGGAGCAACCAGATTTGGCATTGCATTTGGTATTGCATTTGATGGAAACCCACCAAATCCCATATTTCTTTTCATAGGTATTTTACCTCCAGGTGAATTTGTCATGTTACCTCAATAGTCTATGTGAACTTTTGTTTGTGCGGACTAGTTCTGATACCTATTTATGGAAAAAAGTGATGCACACTAAGAACATAATGTGAAATAAAAAGGGTGCTTGAGTTGAACAAAAGGGTCGCTGTTGCGGTTCTTTTTCTTGTTAGCTTTACTTAAGAACTGGCTGCTAATTACGGCAGCCTTTTTTTATTGAGCAGGTAGCAGTTTAAGTGTAATGATTCACAATCTGGAGTATTTACTGTTAGGTACTACAATTTTCCTCCACACAAATGGACCCCCTCCATTTGGAAGAGGATGGCATTTTAATAAAATTACTTCGCAGGCATGATTAAGCTTAATTTATAATTTTTTCCAGAAAGGGTAAACTACTAAAAATTTAAAATCATTCATAGAACAGAACTTTTACCGCTCCATTACATTAAAAGAGGGGGATTTGGTTGATCCAAAAGGTGATTCATTCTACACACATTCGTTGTGATGTTTGGGTTTTTAGTGGGAATTGGAAATATAAAATATAAGGATTACAGCATGCTATTCCCTGTTTTTGAGCGTGGATATCACGATTTCTTTTCCGGAATCATGTATTCATGCGCTAGTATTAATCTATACCTATGTTACATTTTTGTAGAATATCGTTGAATTAACGTTATTTGACTTTTTGTTTATTTATAAAGGGAATAGTTAGGGGGGTCGTAAATGTACAATCCGGAAATTGAAGCGATGAGTCGCACGGAATTGGAAGCATTACAATTTTTACGCCTTAAACAAACGATAAGTAAGGTTTATGAAAATGTGGCGCATTATAAGGAAAAATTTGATGAATTGGGAATCACACCTGAAGATATCCGCTCTTTGGACGATGTAAAAAAGCTACCTTTTACAAAGAAAAAAGACTTGCGGGACCACTACCCATTTGGATTGTTTGCCGTTTCGATGGACGAAGTAAACCGAATCCATGGATCATCTGGAACGAGCGGCAAACCAACGGTTGTCGGGTATACAAAAAATGATATAAAAAATTGGGCATCAGTAGTTGCTCGCTCCATCGTTACAGCTGGGGGTAGAAAATCAGATGTTTTTCATAATGCTTATGGATATGGTCTTTTTACAGGCGGGCTTGGACTTCATTATGGGGCGGAAGAACTGGGGGCCGCCACAGTTCCTATTTCAGGGGGAAATACGGAGAGACAAATCACAATTATTAATGATTTTAAACCAAGAGGAATTTGTGGAACCCCATCCTATATTTTAAATATTGTGGAGCAAATGGAACGGATGGGAATGAATCCGCGTGAGACAAGTCTTGAATATGGAATCTTTGGTTCCGAACCGTGGACACAGGAAATGCGGGCTACACTTGAGAGAAAACTGGACATTAAAGCGATTGATATTTACGGCTTAAGTGAGGTAATGGGCCCTGGGGTGGCCATTGAGTGTTATGAAGCTCAAGATGGTTTGCATATTGCTGAAGATCATTTTTTTGTGGAGGTTCTTAACCCTGAAACATTAGAACCGGTCGAAGATGGCCAAGATGGAGAGCTTGTGTTTACCAGCTTAACAAAAGAAGCAATGCCCATTATTCGTTACCGCACAGGGGACATTACTTCCATCACCCGTGAAAAATGTAAATGCGGCAGAACTCATACGCGTATGTCCCGGTTAAAAGGGCGGACAGATGACATGCTGATTATTCGCGGTGTAAATGTTTTCCCTTCAGAGATTGAGCGTGTTCTTTTACAAATTGAGGGGCTTGTTCCAAATTATCAAATTCATTTGATGAAAAAAGGGAGTTTAGATAGTTTAGAATTACACGTTGAAATTGAAAAAGAGCTTTTTGAGGAAGTGGGAGAAGATTTAGGACATGCGACTATTCAAAAATTAAAAAAGAATATTCAGCATCAGATGAAATCCAGCTGTTTAGTGACAATGGATACGATTATCAAAAAACCAGGAAGCCTGCCTCGTACTGATGGAAAAGCGAAAAGAGTTTTAGATAAAAGAAATCTTGCTCAAGAGGTTTTATAAAGTTTTTACTAAGGTTAAATGAAAGCGAATTCACCTAAGCTTGACTAGTCCATTATATGACAGCAAGCTTAGGTGAAAGCGTGCCATGATTTAAAAGCACTATGGCACGCTAAATAATTTCTGCTTATGGTTAATATATTGAGATAGAGAAATATGTTATTTATTTCGTAAACTGGCGCAATTCTTGTACCCAGGCTTAGAGCCCGAACTTTTTTTTCTTACGAACAAGCGTAGCTAAGTCAATTTGCAACTTTTCGGCACAGCGCTTCATCGGACGACAAGTAGATAAATAGGATGCGAGCAGGGTTTTTTCATACTCATTGACCATTTCTTTTAAGGATAGATGTGAATCTCTTCCATCTCCCATATTCTGTGAGACAGGAGTTGGCTGGGTCGTTTTGTGCTGATAAATAGTCGGAGGTAGCAAGGCTTCGTGGATGAGGTCGTCATCGGATAAGATGACAAGCCGCTCCACTACATTTCTTAGCTCACGAACGTTTCCGGGCCATGGATAGGCAAGAAGTTGATCAATGACATGAGGGGGGAATGCTTTGTCCCTTCCATGTTTTTTGTTAAACATCTGAAGAAAATGCACAAGCAAGACAAAAATATCCTCCTGCCTCTCCCGGAGTGGCGGGACGTGTATGGGCAACACGTTAATTCGGAAGAAAAGATCTTCACGGAATTTTCTCGCTTGAATCAGCTCTACCAGGTTTGCGTTCGTGGCCACAATAATCCGGACATCGATGGGGATCGATTTCGTTCCGCCTACTCTTTGAATCTTCATATCTTGTAAAACCCCCAGCAATTTCACCTGCAATGAGAGAGGCATCTCGCCGATTTCATCCAAAAATAACGTACCCTTATCGGCCACCTCGAAAAGTCCCGCTTTCCCCTGCCGTGCCGCGCCTGTGAAGGCACCCGGCTCATAACCAAATAATTCGGACTCGAGAAGATTCTCCGGGATGGCGCCGCAGTTGACTTTTACAAAGGGGCCTTTGTCATGGCGGTCATTGATGAAGTGAATATAGTTGGCGAGCACATCTTTTCCCACCCCAGATTCTCCCAAAATCAGAACAGGTGTATCGATAGCAGAAACTTTTTGGGCAAGGGAAACGATCTTTTCCATTGCCTTGCTGCGGTAGATGATCTGCTTGCCATCCATGCTCGGCAATTGCATTTCCTGAAGGGTTTTCCGATAGCTCTCGGTCAAGCTATTCGTTTGGTCAAGCTGTCTTTTTAAGCGATTCAGCTCCGTTAAATCTCTTATATTACTAATCACAAACAACAAATTTCCCTCATCATCCAGGACAGGAGTGGAGGTAACCAAGGCTTCAATCCCAGTAGAATATTGGTTCAGCTTCGTAATCGTCTTCTTTTGAATGATGGCTTCCCTCGATACCGCCAGCTTGACGAATCCTCTTTCCATTACTTCATCGACGGTTAAGGTATCCAATAAATGGGGGGAAAGTCCTGATATCTGTAAATAGGCTTTATTGTACCAGATGATTTTTCCAGAAGGATCCATGATGGTGACGCCATCAAAGGCACTATCAATTAAATGCGATAGTAATAATTGTGATTGGTAAAGCTTTTCGGTGATCTGAGTATTTTTCATACTGGTCATGGAAATCCACCTTTATTTTTACTTGTTTGAATATATTTTATATTTTGAAAACTATGTAGGCAAGTATGCGCAAAAAATATGCATTTTGGCATATGCGAAAATGCATATTTTTTTTGAAAGCGCTTGATTTTGCAAGTCATATACGTTTGGCATGATAGTTGCATAGTAGATTCATAAATGGAAAGGAGTTTTGCATATGTGGGAAATAAGCCATAACGATAGTTTGAAAGGTCAAGTGGCCATCATTACGGGAGCTGCACGGGGAATCGGTGCTGCATGTGCAAGAGCCCTGGCTCGAAGCGGATGCCATATTGTTATTATTGATCTTATATCCAGTGAAGAAACGGTACAAGCCATCCAAGCGGAAAATCCGGAAAGTAGGGTTCTCTCGATGCAGGTTGATATACGCAAGAAAGAGGATGTTCAAAAGGCGGTTACCGAAACAGTTGAACGCCTAGGCAGAGTCGATATCCTCGTCAATAATGCCGGTACTGCCTCTAGGCTTGGATTGGAGGAAATGACGGTGGAGGACTGGCAGCGCGATCTCGATACGAACCTCCTCGGGACCTTCCTGTTTACTCAAGCGGTGATTTATCCACATATGAAGAATCAAGGCTACGGCAAAATCATCAACATCAGTTCCATTTCAGGCATTATTGGGGGGGTTTCGTCTAGCCTTCCAGGCAGCAATGGGGGAAGATCCGGTCCGGCTTATGCCGCTTCTAAAGGAGGCATCATCGCCCTGACGAAATGGGTGGCCAAGGAAGTAGGGGAGCTGGGCATATATTGTAACAGCATTGCCCCAGGGTCTGTCGTTACGGAACTGACCAAAGGGCTGGAGTATCCATTGGACGGGCAGCCGATTAAGCGGATGGGCGATCCGGCTGACATTGCCGAGGCCGTTGTCTATTTGGCTTCACCCGCTTCCAATTATGTGACCGGCCAAGTCATGAAAGTATGCGGAGGGCTGGCCATTGGATAACGTCGCAGGAAAATTCATCATGATTACTGGTGCTGCCAGAGGCATCGGGTTAGGCCTGGCGCGTACCGCCGCCGAAAAAGGAGCCAACCTAATCCTGGTCGATCGCGATGAAGCGGCTTTGGAAACGGCAAAGCGGGCATGTCAGGAGAAGACCGATGATGTGAAAAGTGTGGTCATGGATATTACCAATGTTCAAGAAATGAGGAATTCGGTCGACCAAGTCATGATGGACACGGAGCGGATCGATGTTCTGATTAATAATGCAGGGATTATGCAGACGAAGCATTTTTTTGAAATAGAGGAAAAGGATTGGAACCGTGTGCTCTCCGTCAACTTAAAAGGGCTGTTCTTTCTTTCCCAAGCAGTCGGGAAGCATATGATCACAAGGCGCCAGGGGTCCATCATCCATGTTTCCTCCATCGCCTCCCGCTTTCCCCGGCCGCTGGCGATGCATTATGGGGCTTCGAAAGCAGCGGTTCTTAGTTTAACGAAGTCGATGGCGGAATTTTTCGGAGAATATGGGGTGCGGGTAAATGCTGTCTGTCCCGGCCCAATGGAAACGGAAATGCTGCAAGCGATTGGCCGTGACCGGGCAAGCCTTTTTGGCGGTTCCGCGGAAAAAGCCATCCTTGACTATGTGGGTCCGATTCCCCTTAAACGAGTAGGGCAGCCGCGGGATGTCGCTGAAGCCGCTTTATTCCTAGCTTCTGATCAAGCTGCCTACATTACCGGCCAAGCACTCAATGTATGCGGCGGCGTGCAAATGGTGTAAGGGGGAGGTTAACATGTCGGAGAAAAGGCAGTCGGTCTATAACCGCGATCAAGGCGTGATTTGGGGAACTCTGGCCAAAGGGCAGGATTTAATGCAAGGACTGCTTGAGGATTGCGAGTACCATGGGGTTGATACCGGCATGGTCAACTGTATCGGATCTCTTGAGCAGGCGCATTACGTTTACGGCACCAAAGACCATGATGGACAGCCCGCCTACAGCGATCCCGTGACCATCCAAGGTGTGATGGAAATCCTCCAGGGCACGGGATTCATCTGCCGCAATCAAGAAGGAAAACTGGACCTGCATTTTCATGGACTCGTGATTGATCAAGACGGCCAGATTCGGGGAGGGCATTTTCTCAAAGGAAAGAACATCATCTTGGTTACGTTGGAATATTCAATCCTTGTTGGACAGGGAATTGATGCTGTACGGGCATTTCGCCCAGAACTGGGCTTTCAAACCATTCAATATCGAGGGAAGTGATGAAGCTATGGAAACAATCGCAAGCCTTGCCAGAAAGACCTGTCTTAGCCGTGCTAATAGCCAGGCGCTAACGGATGGAAGAACTACTTTTTTATACAAGGAAATGGGGGAGCGGGCCGCAAGTTTGGCGCAAGCCTTGCTGGACCGTGGCTTGCAAAAGGGTGAGAGGGTTGCGATTCTGATGTCAAACCGCCTTGAGCATATTGAATTGGACGTAGCCATCGCTTGGGCCGGGCTGATAAAGGTTCCGCTCAATTACCGTTTGCATCCGAAAGAGCATGAATACATACTTGAGCATTCGGGGACGAGCCTGTTGATCGCTGAACCTGATTTATTGCAGGGGATTGAGACAAAGATTCCCCTTGTAACGACAGAGGAATACGAGGAATGGATTGGTCCATATCCCAGTACCATTCCGAATATAGAGGTGGGAGAAGACGATACCTACGCCATCATGTATACATCGGGAACAACCGGAAGGCCCAAAGGGGTGATGCTCACGCATCGCAATTTCATTTCCGGTGCACTTTCTTTGATTATGGGCTGTGGGATTACGCAACAGGATGTGATTGGGCATGTCGCCCCACTTACACACGGAAGCAACTTCTTGGCTCAATGCGCACTTTTATTGGGATGCAAGCAGGTGGTATTCAATAAGTTTGAACCGAAGGATTTTCTTGAGACCATTGAAAGGGAGAAAATCAGCACTGTTTTTCTCGTTCCAACGATGGTGAATCTGATGATTCATGAAGAAAGCTTCCATTCCCGCGATCTTTCTTCGCTCAGGACGATTAATATGGCTGGTGCTCCGATGGCAGCCGAGAAAATCAAGGATGCTTTGGAGTTGCTCGGTCCGAAAATTGTCGAAACGTATGGACAGGTGGAGGCTCCGATGACGATCACCATGATGCCGCGGGACGAGTTGGGAAATAAGCCTGATTCGTGCGGGGCGATCGGTCCTTTTGTCGATGTGAAGATTATGGATGATCAAGGAATCGTATTGCCCGCTGGAGAGATAGGCGAGATTATTTGCCGGGGGTCACTTGTGATGAAGGGTTACTGGAATCAGCCCGAGGCCACGGCCGAAACGTTACAGGATGGCTGGCTCCATACCGGAGACCTTGGATGGCTGGACCCGCAGGGATATCTGCATATTGTCGACCGTAAGAAGGATGTGATCATCAGCGGAGGTGCGAATGTGTATCCGCGCGAGGTGGAAGAAGTGCTCAATCTCCATCATGCAGTCAAGGAAACCTGTGTTTTTGGCATTCCGGATGAGAAATGGGGAGAATCGGTGTATGCCCATGTTGTCCTAAAAGAGGGCGAAAACGTAACAGAACAGGAGCTGATTGAGTTGTGCAAGAATCACCTTGGCGGATTTAAAAAGCCAAAAGGGATTCTGATTGTGGATCAGCTGCCGAAAAGCTCTTACGGAAAAATTATGCGCAAGGAAATTCGTGCAGAGTATTGGAGGGTGATTCAGTGAGAAAGGTTTCCGTAACAGGTATCGGCATGACGAAATTCGGTAAGCATGACCGCAGCGTCAAATCGCTTGCGGTGGAAGCATGCCGAGATGCATTAAGAGACGCCGGTCAACCGAAAATTGATGCTATCTTTGTGGGCAATTTCATGGGAGGTAGCTTAGCCGGACAAGAAATTCTCGGGTCGATGTTGGCAAGTGAGCTTGGATTGGGGGCGATTCCCGCAGCCAAAATGGAGGGAGCTTGTGCTTCCGGAGGGATTGCTTTTCGCCAGGCCTACCAGCTGATCGCTGGAGGAATCTATGACCGGGTCTTGGTGGTAGGGGTTGAAAAGATGACTCATGCAGGAACAGAGTCTGTGACACATGCCATAAACGCGGCGATGGACAATGACTCTAATGAAGGGCCGGCCGGATTGACTTTTCCTGGATTTTTCGGCATTGTCGCCAATCGCTACTTATATGAGACGGGTGCACGTAAAGAGCATTTGGCCATGATCGCGCTGAAAAACCGCGAATATGCCAGGAATAACCCAAGGGCCCAGTTCCAAAAGGCGACGTCTATCGAGGAGATCATGGAAGCCCGGATGATCTGTGACCCGCTTGGATTATTTGATTGTTCCCCGATCACAGACGGAGCTGCAGCAATAGTTCTTTCAGCTGCTGAGCAGGGGGTCCAAATTCTAGCCTCGGGGCAGGCCTCGGGTCCGCCGCTGATGCAGGAGATTCCCGAGCTGCTGACGATTTCCGCAACGGTTGAAGCAGCACGTCAAGCCTATTCCCAAGCGGGGGTGGGTCCTCAGGATATCGATGTTCTTGAGCTTCATGATTGTTTCTCCATGACCGAGCTTCTCGCCATTGAAGATCTAGGCTTCTTCGAGAAGGGTTCAGGCTGGCAGGCCGTCGAACAAGGGCTGACGCAGCATGGCGGACAGATTCCGGTCAATACGAGCGGTGGACTTCTATCCCGCGGTCATCCGATTGGAGCGACAGGTGTTGCGCAAATCATTCAGGTGGTCTCCCAGCTCAGAGGAAATGCACCCAACCAAGTGCCAGGGGCCAGGATTGGAATGGCACAAAATTTGGGCGGGACTGGAGCTTATTCCGTGGTCCATCTTTTTGCCGGAAAGGGGGTATAGCCCATGGAAATCAACGTAGCCGTCTGCAAGGAATGCGGACATCAAGCCATTCCGCCAAAGTACGGATGCCCAAAATGCTCCTCCGCTCATCTTGTTGAAAAAAAGCATTCAGGCGAAGGCTGCATTTATTCCTACACTACCATTCGTGTGGCAGCAGGAAAGTATGCATCACAGTTGCCCTATATCGTGGCTCTCGTCGAATTGGACGGAGGATTAAGGGTCACTGCCCGCTTGGAGGGGGACCAAGCCTCGATTAGCCAGCGAGTGAAGCTTAATCGGATAGAGGAATCGATTTATTGGTTTGGGTAAAAAGTATGGTTTATTATAGCAGTATTGTATTTTTCTGACTAATATGATAATTTTTATAATTGGAAATTAAATCTCTTCTTCCTAATTTGTAAACGATCTGGAGGCACCATACGTATGAAAACTGCCACATTTGTGATCGCCCGCTTAATGCCCCTTTGGATCGTAGCTTTTGCTGCATGGGCTGTATTTTCGCCGGAGCTCTTCTCTCCGTTGAGTGGATATACGAGCCTTGCCCTAAGCTTCGTCCTGCTGATTATGGGGTTGACGTTGGATCTCGAGCGCTTAATCGTCCTGATCCAAAAACCAAAAGTACCTCTGGTAGGTTCTGCTGGAAAATGGGTGATTGCAACAGTTGTATCGGTCATTGTTGGGTATTTATTTTTTTCATCCACTCAGTTTTTTGCAGGAGTGGTGATGGCCGGGATTGTTCCGAGCGGCACTTCGGCGAATCTAAACACGTTGATTGCCAAAGGAGATCTTGCTTTAAGTGTGACTATGTCTGCGGTGGACACCTTAATCGGGCCATTGCTCACGCCCGCTTTAGCCAAGTTTTTTATTGGCTCGAGTGTCCATTTCGATTATTTTTCCTTTGTTTGGAAGATGACAAAGATTGTTTTTTTACCGTTAATAGTCGGAATATTTATACAATATAAATTTCCAAAGCTTCAGCAGCATGTGAAGCCGGCAGCGCCGATCTTTTCATCCGTTGCCTTATATATCGTGGTTCTCGGTATTGCTTCTCAGGCAAGTATTCCGCTTCTGGCGCATCCAGCTATTTTACCTTCGTTATTTTTATGTGTATCCTTGCAAATCATTCTTCAGATGATGCTCGGCTACTTTTTTGCTAAAGTTCTTCGTTATGACGAAGCGGTATGTCGTTCCATTGTGTTTGAAGTAGGGATTTGTAATTCTGCTTTGGCGACTGTACTCGCGAATGATGCGTTTGGTCCTTTGGCAGGACTGGCAGCGATGGCGAACATGGTTTGCAATTTGACGTTGGGAAGCCTGCTAGCCGCAGTCCTTGCCTCGATTCCTTTCCGGACAAGTCTTCAGAAGGTGACGTATCATAAAATTTAAAAAATGGAGAGTGAGATAAAAATGAAGAAGATTCCAAAAGCCCGCTGGTACCGTATCGGATTGTTACTATTTTTAATTTATTTGACGGCTTTCGTGGACCGTTCCAATATTGGAATGGCCGCCCCATTAATGGTTAAATCCCTTGGACTATCCACCGCCAGTGTCGGCGTGTTACTTTCCGGTTTCTTTTGGGGATACGTCATTACCCAAATACCAGGAGGGTGGGTTGCCGGTAAGTTCAGTGCTAAATCGCTGATTGTCTTTGCCTTAATTATTTGGGGAGTAGCCGCGGTCCTCACGGGTGTCGTTCATAGCTTTGCTGCTCTGATGGCCGTCCGCTTTATCATGGGATTGGCTGAAGGGGTTGTATGGCCAGCGTTTTCAATTTATTTCGTCAACTGGTATCCGGATGAAGAAAGGGCCAGGGCCATCAACTTTTCAGAAATGTCGCTTCCGATCTCTTCGATCATCATGTCTCCTTTAGCGGGCTGGATGATTCATACCTGGAATTATGAAATGATGTTTATTTTACAAGGGATTCCTCCATTGATTTTAGCGGTTGTTTTCTACTTCTTGGCCCCGGACTCTCCGGCCAAGGACCGCAGGCTCTCTAAGGAAGAGCGAGATTATCTGCTAGAGAATAAGTCAACCGCAGTGAAAGAGAAGGGTTCACTTTTAGAAGTGATTAGTAATCCGAAAATTTGGGTGTTTTCGATTATTTATTTCCTTTGGATCACGGGACTGTATAGCTTCGGTCTATGGATGCCGAGTCTGATGAAACAGTTAAGCAGCATGGGAATTCAGGCGATTGGCTTTCTTTCGGCGATTCCATTTATCCTTGCCGCCATCGCCATGTACGTCAATGCAAGTTGGTCTGATCGCCATGGCGGGAACCGAAGCTTATTTGTAGCCATTCCTTTACTTATCGGAGGACTAGCTCTGATTATTGAACATTTTATTGGGTTTAGTCTTGTTGCCAACCTTATTGTGCTATGCGTCGCCGGTATCGGCATTTACGCCGCCATGGGACCATGGTGGGCATGGGCGATGTCCTTTGTACCGCGTGATCAAGCAGGGACGGCTAATGGTCTGATCAATCTGTGCGGGAATTTCGGGGGAATCGTGGGCCCGATTGTTGTCGGTGCGGTCGCTCATGATGGGAATTTGATCAATGGTTTTTATATCTTAGGTTTTGCGATGGTCGTGGGTGCGCTCCTTGCCGCCTTTGTTGCAGGGCGCTTTAGAGTAAACCATTCAACAGAACAGGAAACAAGCGGGAAACCAGTTCAGGTGTAAGGAATAAAGAGAAGATATTATAAAAAGCGTGCCTTGTCTTTGGGCACGCTATTTTTATTGAAGGTGACTAGTTTAACACACCGCCTTTAAACCTCAGTCTACTTAATCGAGCTTGTCCCCATTGTGGAGGAGTAGCAATTGATGAAGACTATTATATGATTGTGTTGATCTTCTTTTTAAAGAGTTTGCGGAGTTTTTTTAATTTACATTTGTATCAGGTTTTTTCTTCCTATTTCGAAAGAATGCGATTAGCAGTAAGATGCTTGGAATGATTATTTCAAAAGGCCAATTTAAACTGATTATAATAAATTCTAGTCCTTTAATAAACTCAGCAAATGACGATGCAATGGTTAGAGATGAAAACAAAACAATCAATCCAATTGGAAACATTAGCTTTTCCATTTTTTTATACTGAAATAGATCCGCTGTAGCTGTTACTGCAGCATAAAAATACAGTGATATTTTAAAAAAACCTCCAATGATTAGGTAGAGCAAAAAAAGAACATCGAGCCGCTCGATAAAATTTGCAAGTTGAATTCTTGAAACGGTAGTTAGCAATGGAAAGTTTGAGCGGGTATATAATTCTGGACCAATGGTTGAAATCGTAATAATCACAGTAATGGTAATATTAATCCCACTTAAAATCATCCCGCCAATACAAACAAATTTTATCTTCTTCGGTTCATTCACAAGCGGGAATATCATCGTGAAAACCAGCATTTCTCCAAAAGGAAATGGAAATGTTTCATGGAGAACCGTTTTTAATACTGGTTTCCAGCCATTTTCAAGAATAGGTTTAAGAAATTCAAAATGGATTAACCCGGAAAAAATAATTAACAAGAATCCTATTATGGCCATAAAATATACAATGCCAAAATAAAGCTGCCCCACTCTTGCGATTACTTCTAAACCTTTATGAATGCCATAGATTATGGTCAGAACCATCAATGTATTGATGATGAATAATGGCGTATTTGTATAAACAGTCGTTACCAATAGTTCCCCAAAATCTCGTAATATTCTTGCGTCAAGATAGATAAAATAGATGATATAGAAAAAGGCTATAATCCGGCCTGGCCATTTTCCGACAATTTTCTGTATATAGCTGGTTAGAATTAATTCTGGATAAAAAAGAAACAGACGATAGAAAACAAAGAAGGCGACCAAGCCACCACCTAACCCTAATAATACGGCAATCCATGCATCCTGTTTTGCATTTGCTCCTAGACCAAAGAGGATTGAACTACCCATTTCAAATAAAAATACGAGTACGAAAAGCTGGGATGCGCTTATTTTAATCTTATTCATTTACTATGTTCCCCTTTGCTAAGGGTGATTTTGTTAAGGAATCCTCCAACGGATTCACGCGTATTCCTACAAGCGATACATAGGAACCAACACATTTACTTGAAGCTCAGGAAATTAATTGTTCCAATTGAAGATGTTGGGTACGTTTGGTGGATAACTTCCCGGATGCCAAACACATTACCTTTTTCCTCTGTGCTGCTCTCTTCAAATAATTAGCCTAGTATTAGGTAGGTTGTCCAAAAAAATCCAAATTATCCAAAACTCCCAGTGCAACGATTGGCGATTAAAATCCATCTGCCTTATTTGGCGGTTTTTCTTATTGAAGTAACGTGGTAGTGGAAGAAGGAATCCCTTTTTATACCTCCTGTTATATCTAAAATTTTCAAACCCTCTTTCAAGAACTACAATATAATGTAATAAAATGGTATTAAATGTTTGTTGGTGTAAATAGCGTAACAATGGGGAATGGTATGTTTTTCTTTAATAAAGAAGAAATTTCCATTGGATATTCAATGGAAAAATTATTAAAGGTAAGAGGAATTTAAGAAAGTAAGGGCATTAAATATACCTACAAGGTTATAAACCGTTCGAGTCAATGGTTGGACATGGTACAACAATAGGAAACTTTGGAAGTGCTGGAATGAACAGTAAATATGAAACTCAATATATCGTTTCTGTTAAGAAAAAAGACTGAGAGAACGCAAAATATTGGGTTAATACTGTTTTACACCCATAGGAGAATGTATCTTGTTAACCTAAAGGGGCGGGATAGTTGAAGAAGATCTTTCAACGAAAAGGACATTCCTTGTAGTATAGAAATGTCCTTTTTTACTGTTTTGTTAGAATTTAAAGTTTAGAACCATCTTATTGGTTTCACCTGTAAACCTATAGTTATAAGACCCTTTCAAGCCTTCTAAGTCACCGGTAGCTTTGATGATTGTTGCTGGAGAATCTAGATTTCCCTTATCAAATATTCCTTGCTCTACAGCAGTAAATGTGCCCTGTTTTCCCTTGTAAGTTCCTTCAAAATGGAGAAATCCTGAAATTTTAGAAGTGGCTAAGTGACCATCATCTATAGTAGAGTCTATATAAAATAATAAATATTCAACAAAAGCTTTTCCTGTTAATTCACCCTCAATATCATATTCGACATGGGCAATATTTATAGGAAATTCTTTTCTAGTGTCCTCTATTGGCTTTTCATTCCATTTGCTTACTGTAAATGTTACCTCCATGGTAAATCTCCCTTCATTATTAAATAGTAATTCACCTCCAGTATAATATCCAAAAAGTACCATTATCAATAATAGAATAGGATTACTTTTTATTAAATTTTCTTTACTGACTTTGTGAAATAATACACTTAAACTAATGGGTGCTTCGTATTATAAGGTTAACCAGTTTTTACTGGTTGACCTTTTTTAATAGAATTTATTATATCAGTAGCCAGAGTAGGACGTACGGGTGCGTGGGACAAAGATCCCGTCAACTAAACTATCTGCTCCCTACTTGGAGAATCATGTTTGAGGCTGGTTGGGACAAAGATCTCGTATAACAAGCAAAGCTATGATACTGCATGGAGGAAAAGGGGTTACTGGAAAATAAATGGAGAGGAGAGGTAAAAAATGAATCCAGTAGTTGGTCTGGATGTTTCAAAAGGGAAAGTCAGATTCAAGCATTTTTAGTATAGCATTTATCTTTATAGAATTTTAATGAAAAATATTGATATCCTATTAGCTGGTTTAGTTGAAGAAGAATGAGGAACCTGGACAAATGAGGGTTCCCCTAATTACTTATAAAAATTCCATTTAAATTTAACAGAGCCTAAAATTTAAATTCTGTCCCATTTTCTATATAGATTGTGTTTTGTAATCCGGTTTGGTTTACCAAATATTCAAAAACATCTTTTGCTGTTGCTCTGATTATCTCGCTCAGACCTAAGTTGTCAAACGTGCGCGCATAGCAGCGGATAATCAACGTATCATTTTCCTTTAACAAATGATAATAGACGGTTTCCTTATGTGTTTTCGAAAAACAGTTGATAAATAGATATTCACCTGTTGGTTCGATTCCTTTTAACAAAAGTTCTTTTCGAACTATTCGTTTTAATTCCACGATTTGTATCTCTGATAAATTTATTCTCATACCAGCTCACCATCTTATTTATTGATCAGCATTCCACCTTTATTATTATACGAGAAAGCGAGACCACTAGTCACAAAAGATTGTGATAGCTGCGGCGGTCCCTTTTGTTTTTAGACTAGCTTGGCAGGTTAGTTGAATAACAAGGAAATTTAAACCATTATGTTGAATTTAGTAATAATATATATTTTGGGAGGATTTTCCTTTTTGAGAACAATGGTGTAATTTGATTTTGGGTGTTTTAGTCTTATTTGTAGTCATATTAATTTATGCAAAGGGGATTTAATTATTGTTCAACGGGTGCTTTCCTTGAAGAAAGGGCTGGCAACAGGTCAGCCTGTTTCTTATTCAGCTAACTGGGCCATTCCATTACTGATAGGAGGACTAGCTCTCATTATTGAACATTTTATGCTTTGTATGCGCAAGAAATTAACCTTGTAAAAGCCGCCAGTACGTTCTTTATTCTTTATGCGGGCTTAATGTTTGTATTCCGGCCATTTACAGGGGTATGGGCTGACCGTTACGGGGCAAACAAAATTGTATATCCTTGTATTATTTTATTTGCAATTGGGATGGTTATGCTCTCATTGCCTCAAACAGCAGTGATTATGATTTTGGCAGGTGCAATCATTGGAATTGGGTATGGCTCTGTTACACCAATACTTCAAACACAGGTTATTAGTTCTGTTGAACAACATCGTGTAGGAATCGCCAATTCGTTGTTTTTCAATTCAATGGATTTAGGAATGGCCATTGGTGCATTTGTGCTGGGAATTTTGGCGAAATCATTCGGATATAGCAGTGTTTTTATCGCTGGTATCATTCTAATTGTCGCAGGAGGATTAGCTTACTTCGCTTTAGCGGGCGGCAAGAAAAATCGGGATCGCCATGCTGTCGAAGAGTATAATTAAAGTAGCCGGCAGGTTTGTAGGGATTATAAGCCGAGGAGACATTGTCCATAATTTATCAAAATCAATATTTAGTTAAAGGGATTTCTTACTATTTTGACAGGCATCTCGAATGGCTTGGACCTCGGCGTGAGTAGTGGGATCATACCGAGGCCGTTACTTCATTCCGACCTGTCCCAATGAAACTTCCCGTCTTTCACAACAATCGCCCCCCAAAGGGTCCCCCGTGACTAGTAAGCACATTCTGAAGTGCGATCTCAATGGCTTTTTCCATAAAAGGAAAATCTGACATAACCACCACTTCTATCTTATATATTAAAGTAAACCTTTGATTCATACACTTCGCCAGGGGATAAAAGGGGGCAATCTTGAATTATTTATTAATATCACAACCCGGAAATGGAGTTCCTACACCTTTTACTTTCCTTAATTATTATATAAATGCCTCCTTATTTTTCACTTGTTGTCAGATTATCTGATCAATTATTTCTAAAATAACCGCGTTAAAATTCTTCACATATGACTCCTTATTGAAATCATTTTCAGGTCAGAGCACTAATCTATTCTTTTCTCAAGATTCTCAGCCTTTTGCAAATAATATGTAAGATTATATGACACTAATGTGGATGATCGATCGTCATTTGGCTATTATAGGAAAAAACTTTGAAAAGGTGAATGTCAGTCATGAGTAGGCTGGGGGCAGCCTTGTTTCATTCTCCAACTGTTTGAGAGCCTGAACAGTTGGAATTAGCCTAGAATTAAAGCGGCAATATGTAGGGGGTGAATGCTCGCTTTATTGCTAGCCCAAGCATAAAGAAAAGGAGATGAATGATATAGGAAGGTTAACATTACAGAAAGTTAATCAAATGAACAAAGAAGAGTTTGTTAACACCTTTGGCTGGATATTTGAACACTCCCCATGGGTGGCAGAGAAAGCTTGGGATCGTCTGCCTTTTCAATCCAGTAAGGAACTCTTTCAAGCCATGATCGCAGTGGTCCAAAATGCAGAGGACCCTTTGCAAGTAGCCCTGCTCCGTTCCCATCCCGATCTCGGAACCAAATTAAAAATGTCGGAGGTTTCTCAAAAAGAACAAGCAGGTGTCGGCTTAAATAAACTTTCTATGGGTGAATACGAGGAGTTTGTTTCGCTTAATCAAAGATATGTTAAGAAATTTGGGTTTCCTTTTATCATGGCGGTTAAGGGACAAAACAAAGATTCACTTCTTTCAGCGATGAAAGAACGGGTGGACAGTGACTATGAGGTTGAATGTATTACTGCAATAAATGAGGTTTATAAAATCGCCGGGTTCCGTCTAAACGATATCTTTGAAAAAGGAGATGCGTAAATGCAAAGGATCATGAGTTATGGAAAAGAAGCGGTTTGGGTTTATCGTACCTATGCAAAACCACTTACAACGGTTCGGTCCATCCCTGAATCAGCCTTTACGGGGCGCGAGAATATTCTTTTTGGAATGAATGTAAAGGTGGCAGTGGAGGGAGATGCGTTTCTTTCCTCCTTTACAGAAGGCGACAATACGGTAGTTGTCGCAACCGATTCGATGAAAAATTTTATTCTCAAGCATGCTGGGGATTATCAGGGGGCAACTCAAGAAGGATTTTTGGAATTTGTCGGTCGCCGCTTTCTTGAAAAGTATCCGCAAATGACTTGCGTCAAGATGTCCGGCGAGCAAATTCCCTTTGAAGAGCTTCCCGTTCCAACCAAGGATCGTTTCGAGCCAAGTCCTTTGGTGTTTCGTTATTCTTTAAATGAGCAGGCTTGTGCATCTGTTGAAATGAAACGAACGAAGGAGGGAATCACTACAACAGACCAAATAAGCAGTTTAAAATGGCTTAAACTTATAAAGGTGAGGGGAAGTTCTTTTTACGGATACGTGAAGGATGAATATACGACGCTGCCAGAATCCTATGACCGTCCGCTATTTATCTATTTAAATATTGATTGGCGTTATAACGATATGGAGGATGCCAAAGGAAATACACAGGAAGGATACGTGGCAGCCGAGCAGGTAAGAGATATTGCCTGTACCATTTTTCATGAAGACAACTCTCCTTCCATCCAAAATCTTATTTATCGGATCGGTAAAAGGATACTGCAGCGTTTCCCGCAATTAGTAGAGGTTCGCTTCGAGTCCAATAACAGGACATGGGAAACCGTTTTAGATGATATTCCAGCATCAGAACAAGGAAAAGTATTCACTGAGCCACGCCCGCCTTTTGGCTTTCAACAATTTTCACTGACACGCGATGACGTGGAGAATACTGGGGAGTCAGGAGAATGACAGGAAAGCTGACAACCCATGTTCTGGATTTGAGCATAGGAAGGCCAGCAAGCGGGGTTTTAGTGGAATTATGGCTGGTGGGGGAGGATCATCAGTTTGAGTTGTTACAGAATCGCTATACAAATGAAGATGGAAGAGTAAACCAGCCGCTCCTGGAGGGGGAGTCCATGAAAAAAGGAATCTATGAAATTCGGTTTCACATTGGGGAGTATTTCAGGAAGAGCGGAACCGTAATGGGGGACCCATCTTTCCTTGAGTGTGTTCCCGTCCGTTTTGGAATCTCCCAACCTGAGATTCATTACCATGTTCCCTTGTTAATCTCTCCTGGGGGCTATAGTACTTACCGAGGAAGTTAGGGTGAAAAGGATGGCAACGGAGTTATGGATAAAAAATGGCCTGGTTTTTACAGATGCTGGATTTCAGGAAATAAGCATAAAAATCAAAGATGAGCGAATTGACTTCCTAGTAAAAGATGAAGCTGAACCTTTGAAAGAAACAAATAAAAATGTTATTGATGCAAGCGGCTGTCTTGTTGTTCCCGGTTTTATAGATGCCCATGTCCATTTTAATGATCCGGGACGAACCGATTGGGAAGGAATGGAGACAGGCAGCCGTGCAGCCGCTATGGGCGGAACAACCACCATTTTTGATATGCCGCTCAATTGTTCCCCTTCTATTACCAACCTCCATAATTTACTAGAAAAAAAGAATTATTTAACCTCTCTATCATATGTTGATTATGCTCTTTGGGGAGGATTGACAGGCACAAATCTTGAAAGCCGGGCAGAATTGGAACAAATGAGTCATGGAATTATTGCATGGAAAGCGTTTATGAGTGAAAGCGGAATTAAGGATTTTACTTTGGTTTCACCGAAGGGTTTAAAACAAGCGATGCAAGTGGCAAAGGAACACAATAAAATTCTTGCCCTCCATGCGGAGTGGGAAGAGGAGATTGTGAGACTCACTACTTCTTTTAAGCAACGTCCTGGTGTTAATGAACGAAAAGCCTTTCTGATGAGCAGACCTATTTCGGTAGAAGAAAAGGCTGTAAATTATGCCTTAGACCTTGCCGCAAAATATGGAACAGCCATTCATTTTGTCCATATTAGTTCCGCAAAAGTAGTCGCTCAGATCGAACTGGCTAAAAAAAGTGGTGTAAACGTAACGCTAGAAACCTGCCCGCATTATCTAATTTTTGATGAAGATGATTTCTTGCAGCAAGGAGCTATCCTTAAATGTGCGCCGCCGCTAAGGGTTCGGGAAGAGGTCGAAGGATTATGGGAATGCCTTTCGAAGGGCATGATTGATACGATTGGATCCGATCATTCTCCCTGTCTTTATGCGATGAAAACAACAGACACCATCTGGAAATCTTGGGGCGGAATTCAAGGAGTACAATTTACATGGCTTGCAATGCTCGATGGGGCTTTAAAGAGAAAAATAAACTTAAAACATATTCTGCCTTTAGGGACCTCACGTGTAGCTGAACGATTTGGAATTGCGGATCGAAAAGGGAGGATTCGTCCGGGATTGGATGCTGATTTAGTGTTGATACGATTGGATGAAACGACCTTTGCGGATAAAAAATCCTTTGGTTTTCGGAATAAATTTTCCCCGTATGAGAATAGGGAATTTTTAGTCAAAATAAAAAAAACGATTTTACGGGGCAAGGTTATTTATGACGACCAAACAGGTATAACAGAAGAGAAAATTGGTCTGTGTCTCTAACCATGGGGGGAGTATCATGAGTCCATTTCCCAACAATCTTGTAGAAGCAATCGAGTGGCTAAGCTCGTATGGTACAGTTCCTGGTGGTGGTGTTACACGTACTCTTTACTCCAAACCTTGGAAGGAAGCCCAGCAGGCCCTAAAGGGATGGATGGAGGACTTGGGGCTGCAAACGTCTTATGATCCAATAGGAAACCTGTTTGGGCGTTTAGCGTCTGAAGATTCAATGGCCCCGACAATCCTGGTGGGATCTCATATCGATACTGTACTTTCAGGAGGAAAATATGATGGCGCTTATGGAATTTTAGCGGGTATCCTTGCGTTAAAGGATCTTAAAAAGCATCATGGCCACCCCAACGTAAATCTCGAGGTTGTTTCATTGTGTGAAGAGGAAGGGAGCCGTTTTCCTATCGCCTGCTGGGGTTCCGGCATGATGACAGGAATCTATTGCATTCAAGATATTAATGGTTTAAGAGATTCTGATGGAATCTGTTTTGAGCAGGCAATGAAAGAGGCTGGATTCGGGATTGTCGAGCAACCAGACGTGGTCCGTAGTGATATTTCTGCCTTTGTTGAATTACATATTGAACAAGGCCCCAGTCTGGAAAGACTTCAAAAATCCATCGGTATTGTTCAGTCAATTGTTGGTCAAAAAAGGTTTCGAATTACTGTAAAGGGAGAGCCCAATCATGTGGGTACAACCTTAATGAAGTGGAGAAAAGATTCACTGATGGGAGCCGTAACGATGATTCATGATTTATATGGCTTAACTAAAGAATACGACGAAGACCTTGTTACAACGGTTGGTCAGCTGTTTGTGGAACCAAATGTACCGAATGTGATACCAGGGCAAGTGGAATTTACGGTAGATGCAAGACACCCGGTGAATTCGGTTTTGAGTAATTTTTGCGAACGGTTTAAGCAGCAGTTTCTTGAAATTGCTCAAAAATTGGGTTTGGAGATTGGCATAGAAATTTGGCATAATGTTCAGCCGGTTCAAATGGATGCAAAGTTGCAAAAAATGGTTCAAACCATTTGTATGAATAGTAATATTTCTTATCATGTGATGAATAGCGGAGCGGGGCACGATTCCCAGTTATTCGCGCGAATGTGTCCGACCGCGTTAGTGTTTGTTCCAAGTCAGGGAGGAATTAGTCATTCTCCGTCTGAATATACTTCAAACCATGATTTAGAAACAGGACTATCTGTTCTGATCCAATTATTGCATGGGCTAGCTTACAAATAGCAAAGAGGAGGAGTTTTATCATGCAAGATAAGTCATTTCTAGTTCAGTGGATTGAGGGGCAAGAACCCTTTGAAAATGTACTTCATAAGCTCGATGAAGGACAAAAGTAAGGGATATTCCTTTGAAAATGTACTTCATAAGCTCGATGAAGGACAAAAGTAAGGGATATCCCTTTGAAAATGTCCTTCATAAGTTCAATGAAGGACAAAAGTAAGAGATATCCCTTTGAAAATGTACTTCATAAGCTCGATGAAGGTCAAAAGTAAGGGACATCCCTATGAAAATGGTCTTCATAAGCTCGATGAAGGTCAAAAGTAAGGGATATCCCTTTGAAGATGTACTTCATAAGCTCGATGAAGGACAAAAGTAAGGGATATCCCTTTGAAAATGTCCTTCATAAGCCTGATGAAGGACAAAACTTAGGGACCCCCTTTGAGAATGGTCTTCATACAGTAGTTCAAAGACCAAGTGTCATAACTTATCTTCGAGGCTTAAAGCTCGAACTTTTTTTCTTGTGGACAAGGATAGTCAGTCCATTTTGCAGCTTTTCGGCACACCGTTCATGGGACGATAAGTGGAAAAATAATTCACTTTCGAAGCGACCACACGCATCAGATCATCTCCATTATGAAAAAGATAGATCATTGTTGTTATCAATTTTGCAATCGAATGGGGAGGCTCTTAAGGGATTGGCCGCCCCCTGGCGAAGCGATCAAATGTTCAGTTACTTTGAACTCCTCCACTGGTGTAATATCGGCAAACCGTTGCACAAACGTTGTTAAAGCAATGTTTGCTTCCATGCGAGCGAGCGGTGCACCTAAACAGAAATGCGGACCTGCTCCAAAAGTCAAATGTTTTTGATAGCCCTGACGATGGATATTAAACTCTTGCGCATGGACAAATTGAGATTCATCTCGGTTCGCGGCACCAATCCACGCTAATATTGCCTGCCCTTTTTTCATCTCATGTCCAAAGATGCTCGTATCTTGGGCAACCTGTCGATCCATGCAAACAGGGAAACGGAAGCGTAACACTTCCTCAACGTGCTTGGGAACCAATGACAAATCAGCTCGAAGCTCCTGATAGATGCCAGGTTGGTCATACAACATGCAGTAAAACATAAGGGAAAGAAGTGTAGTGGTTGTTTCATTCCCCGCGCCCAACAGTCCTATACTAGACATAACGACTTCTGCATCCGTTAATCGTTCACCATCCAGTTCTGCTTTGGTCAAGTCGGAAATGATGTCATTCAAAGGATGCTTCCGTTTTTCTTGAACGATTGGGTACAAGTACTCGAAAAACTCCCTGCTAGCTTGTGCTTTTTGTTTTGTGATGTCATCAAAGGTTTCTTTATCATATGGGTAAAAGAGGGTATCAGACCAGGACTTAATTAGCTCCCGATCTTTGGAGGGGACACCGAGTAAATCCGCAATGACCGTAACCGGCAAGGGGATGGCCAGCTTCTCTACAATATCCACCTTCGTTTGACTTGCCATTTCCGTAATCAATTCATCAACAATGGCTTGGATCTTGGGCCTCCACTCTTCAAGGCTTCGAGGAGTAAAAGCATGGGCAATAAGGGCCCGTCGATTTCGGTGTTCCGGGGGATCACAATGATTAACGTTGCTACGGTTATCCTCGTTTCTAGGAACGGGAATAAAACTTCGTTCTTTTTTGTTGGAGAATAGCTTGTGATCAAAAAGCACACTTTTGACCTGATCATATAGAAAAACATTCCAGACATCTTGCTCGGCATCATAAAACACAGGGCTATTTTCTCTCATCTCTTTATACCAAGCAAAAGGTTCCCATTGCTCTTCCTTTGATTTGAGCTTCGATATTTCGTTCAAAAGGATAATTTGCTTCGTTGATTTCATTAAACATCCTCTCCTTATGTTTAAATAACACATCTCTCATTAACATATATTGCCAACATGGTTAATTTAACATATTGGAGATGATGCAGTAAATCATTTTTAAGAAAATTTTGACAAAGGTGATCGTGCTTTTTTTATATGTGACCTATGAAATGGAAAATGCATATTAGGATGTACTTAAAACGAATATTTTATAAAGAACCAGAATACTATTTTGAAAGAAATAAAACGTAAAAGTGGGAGCTATATGACCAAAAGAGGGTGAAAATACATGGGATCCAATGGAAATTACTATCTTATTTTAGACGTACCCTATGATGCAACTTTTAATGAAATTAAAGAAGCTTATCGAAAAAAAGTAAAAGAAGTACATCCAGATACGGAAAAAGGGAATGAAGAACAGTTTAAAAGAGTTAAAGAAGCCTATGAAACTCTCAAAAATGTTGGAAAAAGAAAGCGGTATGACGACCTCCTTTTCAAAAAAGCACGTACTGTCACAGGTAATCTGAAACAGGAAGCTTCCGCTAAAACAAATTCTTACATAACTATAATAAAAATACAAAGTAAAAAACGCAAAC
Organism: Neobacillus sp. GCM10027624; assembly: GCF_042675345.1. Classification (NCBI taxonomy): domain Bacteria; kingdom Bacillati; phylum Bacillota; class Bacilli; order Caryophanales; family Bacillaceae; genus Neobacillus; species Neobacillus sp. GCM10027624. The sequence continues at coordinate 592,453 of NZ_JBHTHD010000002.1, read as the reverse complement.
AGGTTAGCTTTTCTCCTGTAATCATAAATGCAGCTCTTATTTTAATTGGAGTTTTGGGAAATACCTATTTTAATAGAAAGAAATAATAAAACGAATCAATGAACAATGGTCCAAAAGCAGCTGGGCCCACATTACTAGGGTATGTATTCGAAATTACACTTCTTGTTATTTTCCTCGTATTAAGCTCTCTTAGTTTAATACAATTTTCTCCCGTATACTCGGTAACCAGTTCAAGTGAAATGAATAAATAAAAGAGCATTAAGTATGCGTGCCTTGTATTGAGGCATGCTATTTTATGTTTCAAATTGTGTTGATAAGTGAAAAGTTTCTCAAAGCAACGACTCACCGTTTCAAATCAACAAACTTCCTCTCAGTTTATGCCTATGAGTAACAATTTAATTTCCATCGGCAGAGTTTGCCATGACTAAAAGGATCTAGCTAAGGAGTACTAACACAGCACCAAGTGTAATAAAAACAATATGCAATTTACATTTATCCAAATAGATTAAGAGATTAGCTATTAGGAAGCCGAAAACTGATGCAACAACATAAAACCACCATAAGGTTTCAGCACCCTCTTTAATTAACAAAACCATATACTGAATCGTAAAGCCCAAACTCATAAAAAAATAGGAACACTATAGAAGCAGGATGCTATGAATTCCCTATTGTGCCTTTTTACCAATAATATAAATAAAACAATGACACTGGTAATTCCTATGACCCAATATATCAACGCCAAACCATATACTGCGTTCGCATAGCTCTCCTTTAAGGGGAGTTCCACGACTTCATCAAAAGTTTCCCCATCTAAATGATCCACCATCATATACCAGCCTAAAAACAATACGACGATAAAAGAGCCGAATAGCTTTAGTGCTGTACCGAACGTACTCGGTTCTTTCTTCCTTGCTTTCCTTTTTTGTTTCTTTTTACTCAATCGTTACAACAACTTTTTTCTGAATTTCTTTTAACAAAAGATAACATAAAAAACAAGACCAAAATAAGGGGATTACTTACTATTTTCCTATCACAATGGCTCTCGTAAAGTTTCATTTTGATTTTTTAATATTTAAAATGGACCTCCAATATATGGATGGTCCGCTAGATGTTTATATAGTTTCTTCTTCACTAAAGCCTCCTTATGGGGGAGTATGTATAAAGAGGCTAGTATCTTATGCAATCAAGGTAGCAAGTGCAAATGAATTGAACCTTTAACGATGAGCCGTACTAGTAACAAATCCATTGTTCGAGAGGTCAGTCCGCAGGTGGAGTAAAACGTTAGCTCACTGGGGGACTGACCCAATTTTTCAGGTCTTTAATATGAATGTTTTAGGATAAATCGGGGTGAACCGTATCATAAGTAAATGAGGTTTATATAATATTGTTTCTATTTTGACTGTACATATGTTAAACAGTGCCTGCCACCACCCAAATTTTGTCGATTTTTTCGACATTATTCGAGGAGTGACAGGCACTGTTCATTATTAAAAAGTTAGAATCAATATTGTTAAATATCCAGACCAAAAAATCCTCTAAGTCTGGTGAAAAAACGATTCCACCTTTCTCATTTTTAAGTTCTTCTTTATAGTTTTTTTGTTGTGCCAACGAATTATTTTTAGATTAAATACTAAATGATGGACAAATTAACATGTCCCCTTAAGGATTACCCGAATAAACTATTATAGTCCGATTGAAAGGAAGTGAAATCGATGAGCAACAAAACTAACCAACCTAATTTCTCTGCCACGTTAAGACAGGAGTTTTCTTTTTATTCGAACGATGAAACTCTCAACATGATTTTAAGAGATATCGCAGCTCAAGGAGTAACGATCATTGCCTTTACAATAAATAAGTTGGATATGGGTAATGTTAACTTTGTCCGAATGGTTGTCGGTCCTCTCAGTTCGAATAGTTCCCGTGCTAACTCGGTAGCTCGGGACGCCCTTCGTTCTGCAGGCGTAAGATTCCATCAGGAGGAAGTCATCCAGATTATTGTAACACCTGCCCCAGGAATCTTAAGCCGTATTTTACACTCCTTATTCCATCACGTGGTAGTGTTCGCTGCATACAGTGGTGCGAATTCCATCATCCTGAATGTCTCCAATAACCAAACAGCTCTTAAATTATTAAAGCAAGACAACATTATTCGCTAAGACTGTAAGTGCCTAATTATGAGAACAATTAGGCATATTTTGGGGCCTTATTGATATTTTCAGCTGTTCGTCATCTGAAATATCCAAACGCTACAGCTTTATCTATGTTTATCAAGATGATTATGGAAATGGCAGCAAGAAACGAATATTAAAAGACAGCTACTATTGGTATAAAAAAGTCATTGAGATGAACGGGGAAGACTTAAGTTAGAAAAAAAGAAAATATGTTAGAAGAATTGGGATAACACGAATGTAGAGCAATAGAGAGTTTGAAATATAGAGACCCTAATAGGTCTCTTCTATTTTATATCTCCTTAACATTGCAAAATCGATTAGAAGGAATATACAATACTTGTTAACAATAACTTATTTTAGATTAGATGTATATTTTTCTTTTTATATATTCGCAATTTAAAGGTGAAAACCTAATTTAGAAATACTACGGTGAACCGTATCATAAGTAAATGAGGTTTTAAAAGTAGTTTTAATTCCTTAAGCAATAAGATGTCAAAAACAAAGAACTGTAGACATTTGTCTACAGTTCTTTTCAATTCATCCTATTTAAAATGAGATAAAGGCAAACCGGCTTCAAGGAAAGCAATTGCATTAACTACTGCGTCTATAATATCTACTTCCGATGTTGAAAACAGTAAAATTGTGTGGAAATAATCGCACCCATTAGAGCACCCATGAAAGTGAGAGTTTCCTGTCAGTAAATTCGTCTCCAAGATGTTTCTAACTGAGAAATTTTAGATTACATTCGTTATTAATTTAACATCCATATTCCCATTTGTTGCTTTAGAGTAAGGACAAACACTATGAGCGTTATCGACTAATCCCTCAGCCGCTGCTAATGAAACCCCTTTGATCGACACGTTTAAGACTGCGGCTAATTTAAAACCACCATCCTGGTCTTTTCCAAGTGAAACTTCCGCTGTAACTTTAGATTCAATTCGTTTTCTCGCTTGTCGCGCGACCAAATTTAGCGCACTATCGAAGCAGGCTGCATAGCCGGCAGCGAATAATTGCTCAGGATTCGTTGCATTTTCTTTTCCTTGACCGCCTAAAGATTTTGGCATTGAAAGTTCTAAATTTAATGTTCCATCACTGCTTGTTACTTTCCCTGCTCTGCCACCTTCTGCTGTAGCACTTGCGGTATATAAAAATTCCATAAAAAATCACCCCGTAATATAATTTTATAAAATTTAATTGTGCACAATTTATTTTATAAAATTATATTATCGATAAAGTATTCTGAAGTCAACAATTAAGTTGTGTAAAATTAAATTGTGATTTAAATAATTGTTTATTGTATTATAATGGTACTAATGAAAGATGAAAGGACAAGAAAATGGAAAATAATCAATTAAAACTCGAAAACCAAATATGTTTTAAGATTTATTCAGCCGAACGTGAAATCACTAAATTATACAGAAATTTATTAGAAGAGTTGGGTGTAACCTATCCTCAATATTTAGTATTATTGGTACTTTGGGAGGAAAAATCGTTGACGGTGAAAGAGCTTGGCCAAAAGTTATTTTTAGATTCGGGAACGTTATCACCTATGCTAAAGCGAATGGAAGGGAATAATCTTATTGAACGCCGAAGATCATTAGAGGATGAAAGAACGGTCATCATTTCATTAACGAAAAAAGGTGAAGAACTAAAAGAAAAAGCTCAATGTATTCCTTCAAAATTGCTAGAAAATCTGTCCTTAGACATGAAGGAATTAAAGAATTTAAATGAAACACTATCAACCATTTTAAACAGAATTCAACAGAAAATATAAAGCTCGTTTAAAAACGTATAGTTGCAAACAAAAAATTACTAAAGACTCTTACCATCGCGTAAGAGTCTTTTTTATAGTTTTTAGATGGCTACCAGCTTTTTGAGGATGTTTTCTACCATCGCATGAATATCTTCATTTTCCGTGTTTTGCAAGTACTCGGGCTTTAAGACCTGCGTTTTCTTCGCTACATAATAATCCAATAGAGCCTGTTTCAATGACAATTCTTCTTCCACTAAAAAAGCTGTATTAACCAATTTCCCTAGTACGGTTTCATCCTGAATAATTAAGATTGAGGGATTCAATTGATTAAAAACTTCTGCTTTCATGCCATTCCGATAAAAGGTACGAATCGCAGATAGTTGTTCTTTTCTTGAGTGCATCTTTTTTTCATAAAGATGCTTACAGCTTGTTTTTAAATCAGTCAAATAAATATCAGAAGCATAGACAGCTGAAAAAACAGCATGTTCAAACACTTTTTGGAAACGAAGTGGATAAGATAACTCTTCATTGGAAATGGTTTGACCAGCTTCATTTATATAATCAATACAGAGATTCGTCAGCTCCATAATAATGTCTTCCTTCGAAGAAAAATAGTTATACAAGGAAGCCCGGCTTAAATTCATTGTTTTTGCGATATCTTGAATGGTAAGGGAAAGGAATCCTTGAGTCCGAACGACATGGATTAACTTTTTTACATAGGCTTTTCTCATCATCTGTCTTTCATCAGGTGCAATTTTTCTCAAACTACCACTCCCTTATCAGGAAATTATATCATAATCCAATGGTGTTCATTCAAATTCGATATTCCAATTCTTTTCAGTTTACAACGAAAAGAAAGTGGAGTAAGGTAATAACAGTTATTATTTTAGACATTTTATAATATTTTTGTCTAAAGTGATTAAAATTATAATACTCATAACGAAAAGAGGAAAATATAACAATGACTACTATGACTACAACACAAGTAACAAATGATTTTAATAAAATTGTGGCAGAACGCCGGTCCATTAAAAATTATGATAAATCCGTAAAAATCAGCCATGAAGAAATGGCTGAAATTCTTACATTAGCAACACGTGCTCCTTCTTCTGTTAATATGCAGCCATGGCGTTTTCTTGTGATTGAAAGTCCTGAGGCAAAAGCAACACTTGCCCCGCTGGCACGTTTTAATCAAACTCAAGTTGAAACATCATCTGCCGTTATTGCCGTATTTGGTGATTTGAATAATTTTGAGAAATTTGAAGAAATCTACGGTGCAGCTGTAGAGAAGGGATTTATGCCTTTAGAAGTAAAAGAAAGAATTCACGCTTCCTTTTCAGGCTATTTTGAAACGATTTCACGTGAAGCTATGGAAGATATTGTTTTAGTGGATGGCGGACTTGTATCCATGCAATTCATGCTTGCTGCCCGCGCTTATGGATACGATACAAATCCTATCGGCGGATTTGAAAAAGACAAAATTGCAGAAGCATTTGGATTGGATAAAGAACGTTATGTTCCGGTTATGCTAATCTCTATTGGTAAAGCAGCAGATAACGGACACCCATCAGTTCGTCTGCCTATTGGTCAAGTCGCGCAATGGAAGTAAGGAAATGTAAAAAAGAAGGGATTGACGTTCGTTGATTATTATTCATGCAACATTCCATATAAATCCAGCGAAACAGGATTTGTTTCTAGAGGAAATTCAGCCGTTAATTGCTGCCTCAAGAGAAGAAAACGGAAATATTTCATATCGTCTTCAAAAAGATACAGAAAACGAAAATGTATTTACGATGGTGGAGATTTGGCAGGATATGCAAGCTGTTGCCAATCATAACTCAAGCGAGCACTTTACCAAGTTCGTAGCAAATGCAAAAGACTTTTTGACTGCACCATTAGAGGTTAAAGCATTTGAGGGGCAGCCACTTAAATTATAGATTCCGGCAACTTAAATTTTTCAAAAACCAAACAAGCCTACTCAAGAACAATAATTCTTGAATAGGCTTTTCTTTTAAGCTGCAAATAAATAAAAAATTAAATTTTTACAATCCTCTTACAATACACTCTTTCCTCACTACCGCTTTTTTCTCATTGTTCCACCCATAAAACAAGAATGAAATTAATGTTATAAGTCAAATGATCTAAAAATTTGCTCGTATATGCATAAAATCTATCTTACATATAATTAAAATGGGTAAAAATTCCTGATTAGAAAAATATCGGGAAAATTTACGTTGCTATAAAACTGAATTTACAATCGTTTGATAAAGTGTGACATGTACAAAAAATTTAATGCTTTCCAGTTCAACTGGCATAATTTAAACAACTATAATCTATTAAATGAATAGGGGCGGATTCCAATGAATGTACAAAATGAAAACAAGGTTTTAAACAGGAGGGACTTCATAAAAATTGGAGGAATGAGTACAGTTGCCTTAACAATCGCTTCTGCTGGATTGCCAGGTGTCAATCTATTAAGTACTACCATCGCTCACGCTGAAACAAATGATAATGCTAAACTGCAATTCAATCCAAATGGAAAGTTTAAGATCGTGCAGTTTAACGATACACAGGATGATGAGCAGATTGATCGCCGTACAATCGAATTAATGGAAAAAGTGCTTGATAGTGAGAAACCAGATTTTGTAGTGCTAAATGGTGACATTATTACCGGTGGCTGCAATTCGGAGCTTGAGATGAGACAAGCTATGAACAATGTGGCTCAGCCAATGGAACAGAGGGGTATCAAGTGGGCTGTTACTTTTGGCAATCATGATGAAGATTCAACACCAAAAGGCGGACTTGATGAAGAAGCCATGCTTAAATTTTATATGGCATATAAATACAATGTGAATCAGCCGGGTGTAAATGACATAAACGGAACGGGGAACATGAACCTGCTAATTAGGGATTCCGCAGGAAAAAAAGGGGCATTCAATCTTTGGCTGCTAGATAGCGGCAGGTATGCTCCTAAAACGATTGCGGGGCAGGATTTTAGTGGATATCCTACTTGGGATTGGATTCGTTCCAATCAGGTCAACTGGTATTTTGAGACTTCCAAAAAGTTGGAGAAGCAGTTTGGTTACAAAGTACCCTCTCTCATGTTCATTCATATCCCTCTTTGGGAACATCGTTACATGTGGTTTGACAGTGTTGATAGCAGAACAGATATTGATCATGCCCGTGCTATAGAAAAGCATCAAATAGAAGGAGAAAGAAATGAAGAGGAGTGCCCGGGGCCGATTAATAGTGGGATGTTTTCGGCCATGCTTGACAGAGGAGATGTCAAAGGCGTGTTTTGCGGTCATGACCATGTAAATACATACATGGGGAATTATTTTGGAATATTGCTCGGTTATTCAGGCAGTACCGGATTTGGTGCTTACGGATTGCCGGGGGCTGAACGAAATCGACTGCGCGGTGCCCGTGTATTTAATTTGGATGAAAATAAAGCGGATGTATTAGTTGAAACACATATGGTTTTTGCAAAGGACTTTGGCATTGACCTTACAGCTAACGATCAAAGCACTGATCCGGAACCAATACCAGAAAATAAAAAACAAGAAAAAATAGTAAGATAGAAATGTGAGAGGTTGCCGTTAAGAAGTAGGTGCCGTTACTTAAAAAGGGGATGAATCTAAATGCTTTCCAATATTGGTATTCCAGGGTTAATTTTAGTACTAGTTATTGCTCTTATCATTTTTGGTCCTTCAAAATTGCCAGAAATCGGCCGGGCATTCGGGCGTACCTTAACAGAATTCAAAAGTGCCACAAAGGATTTAGTATCTGATGATAACAAAGAGGAAACGAAAAAACCTGCGCTTTCCGCTATTAAAAAAGAAAACTAATAGGAAGAGAGCAGACCGGGCTGCCCGTCAGCTCTCTTTTTTGTTTTATAAAAAATAGGATTTTTGATTCAGCATACTTGTTCCAAAGTGGTATTAGGAAAATATTTAGGAAAGAAACGAAGAATATCACAAATCGGGTCTTTTTTAAACCTCAAATTAATATAATGACTTAGTTAGCTTGTTCCAGAGGTGAGTAGTTTGGAGATCTTTGGTTTGTCTTTTGCGGTTCTTTTGGAGGTTATTTTAATCAATATTGTATTAAGTGGGGATAACGCAGTTGTAATCGCAATGGCATCACGTAATGTTCCAAAGAAACAACAAAAGAAAGCAATCTTTTGGGGAACATTTGGAGCAATTATTTTACGTTTAATCTTTGCAGTAGCAATTGTTTACCTACTTAAATTACCTTTCGTAACTTTTGTAGGCGGCCTTCTTCTCGTGTACATTGCTATAAAACTTCTAATGGGTGATGATCATGACTCTCATCGAGAAGGGGGTTCAAGTTTCATTTCCGCTGTAAAAACCATTATTGCGGCTGATGCCATTATGTCCCTTGATAATGTACTCGCTATTGCTGGTGCGGTTGAAGGAAATATAGCCGGTATCATGATTGGAGTTATTGTGAGCATTCCTCTCGTTGTTTTTGGCAGCCAGTTGATATTAAAGGCAATGGAAAAGTACCCCATCATTTCTTATGCTGGTGCTGGAATATTAGCTTGGACAGCAGGTGAAATGATGGTGGGAGAACCAAAATTCGAATATATTCTTCCACACGATTACCATTTATTGATTCCTACTGCTATTACAGTTCTTGTCATTGGTTTGGGATATTTAGCTAATAAGATAAGGCTCTTTTCTTAAACTTTGTTGCTCTTTGTTCTATAGTGAAGCTCTTTTTGGACAGCATTGATGGTGTTTATATGAAAACGGATTCATAAAAGATTTTATATAAATAATATGGGATTTTATGGAGGGTGAGGAATATATGAACAATATTTATCAACAAGGCAAAGATTTTGCAAGGTCCTACATACAGCCTTACACTGAATTGACTGACAAGGAGTCGAAATTTCCTGAAGAGTCCTTCAAGAAGCTTAGTGAAAAGGGCTTTTTAAAACTGGTTATACCTGTAGAATATGGCGGATTTGGCAAAGGACTTGAAGAGCATGCTCAGGCTTGTCTGGCATTTGCAGAGACCTGCTCTACTACAGCCCTTTGTTACATGATGCATAATGTCGCATTGATGTGTATTCTAACTCATGGAAGTGACGAACTAAAGCAAAATATTTTCACAGACATTGTAGAAAATGGGAAATTCATGGCTTTAGCCTACAGCGAATTAGGAACAGGAACACACTTCTATATTCCGGAAATGACTGCTGAGGTTAACGGGGACAACACAACTTTTAACGGAACAAAGAGTATGGTCACATCTGGAACATATGCTTCTTACTATCTCGTTCTTGCACCATCTGTTGAAGAAGGAAAAATAAACAATTGGGTATTCCCTCTGGAAACAAAAGGCCTATCCTTTGACTTGTCAAAATGGAATGGCTTTGGATTGAGAGGTAATGCGTCATGTCCAATGCACATTGAGAATGTCACTTTGGATTCATCTTTCCGCATTGGGGCAGAAGGTTCAGGAGAAGAGCAGGTATTCAACGTGGTAGCTCCATTTTTCGTCACAGGGCTGGGAGCAGTTTATAGCGGTACTGCCATGCATATGTTTGAAATAGCCAGCAACCATGCTGTGGATAGACAATATCCGGATGGAACAACCCTTGCTAACATTGAAACAATTCAAATTCATATTGCAAATATTTATAAAACTGCAGCAGCCGCTAGAGCACTCACTCTAGACGCTGCCAGAGCGGGTGCCAACAGTGAAGCTGATGCACTTGCAAAGATTCTCTCGGCAAGAATCGTGGCCTCAGAAGCTGCAATCGAATGTGGAAGGCTTGCAATGAGAGTGGGTGGAGGGAAAGCTTACAATAAATCTCTCCCTACCGAAAGGCTTCTGAGAGACGCATATGCCGGACAAATTATGGCTCCAAGTGCCGACGTTCTGTCTATTTGGCTTGGAAAAGCATTAACAGGTCAGATGATTCCATAACCACAAAATAAGGAGTGAGTTCGTTGAATAACGATAGAATAAAAGTAGGGGCTGTTATTTATGATCCGAGGGTTACTGTTATCTGGGGGATCATCGCCGATTTTTTCAAAGAGGAAGGCCTTGAAATCGAATGTATCTTCTATAAGGATTACGAAGGACAGGTCGACGGTTTATTGAACAGGGAAATAGACATTGCCTGGAATTCGCCCCTTGCATGGTTGGACGCTTATTTGAGAACCGATGGAAAATGCCAGATGGGTTCAATGCGAGATACGGACAGAGACAGAAAGACCTGTTTTATAGTGAGAAAAGACAGCGGGATCACAAATCTAGCCGGGCTAAGGGGCAAGACGATTGGCTTTGGAGCGATAGACTCTCCTCAGGCAAGATTAATACCAATCAACCATTTGCATAAAAATGGACTTGAGTATGGAGCGGACTACACTGAGAAAAGGTTTGATATTGGCGTAGGCCTACATGGAGACCACATAGGAGGAGAGCTGGATGCTATTAAAGCATTGATGGCGGGAACTGTAGACGCCTCTGTTACTCTGGATTTGAACTGGGAAGCTTGGAGTAAGGATGGCACAATTGATGAAAATGAACTGGTATGCATTGATACAACCGCTTTGTTTGACCACTGTATTTTCGTAGCTCATCCTGATTTTTCAACTGATAGGTTCGTAGAATGGCAAAAGGTGCTTCATAGAATGGACTATAACAATGAAGCTCATAGGAAGATGATGGATATGGAAGGTTTGAAAGAATGGGTTGAAGGCAGAATCACAGGATTTCAGCAATTACGTGAAGCCAATGACTATCTGAAGTTCTTCATATAGGTAATTCGTGAATGAATTTTTGCTAGACAAACTTTAAACTTGTTTATTTAAAAGAGAAGAGTGTTTTTTCCGCTGCTTCTCTTTTAACCATTTACATCCATTTTGGGGGATGAAACACATGGAAAGGCCATTACCGCTATTTCCCGCTTCCTTAATTGGGAGCATGCCAAGGTCAAAAGAGGTTCTAAGAGCCCTCAGAATGATGAGAAAAGGAACGATTGAACCAAAAGACTTCAACCAGCTTATTGAGATTGAAACGCAAAAGGTCATTAAGCTGCAGGAGGATTTAGGGATTGATATCATCACAAGCGGAGAGCTCGGAAGGGATAACTATGTGTCCTTTGTTTCCGATAAAATTGGCGGCGTTAGAATGATGAACATGAGTGAAATGCTCGATTATATTGATGATAAAAAAGCTTTTGAGAATATTTTGACCGCGCTTGACGTTCCGGCTGTCAGCATTAAAAATGCTATTTGTGTTGGTAAGTTGAACTACAATGGCGATATTGTCGCAAATGAGCTTTTGATGATGAAGAAGTTCACCAACAAACCCGTTAAGATCACAATGCCAGGTCCCTATCTTCTAACCAGATCGATGTGGCTTCCTAATCTCTCTGGTAAGGTTTATGGCAGCAAGGAAGAACTTGGGCAAGATGTTATAAAGATCATGAAGGAAGAGATAGACAATCTTTTGAATATAGGGATTGATGTAATTCAATTTGATGAACCGGTTCTGACCGAGGTTGTTTTTACAGAGGGAAAGCCGAGGTCATTTATGTGTGCAGCTCTTTCTGAGAGAAAAGATCCTAAGGAGGAGCTTGAATTTGCCAGTTCCCTAATTGGACAGATTATGAGTCATATAGATAGAACAAAGACGGTTGCTTCTCTACATGTCTGCAGAGGCAACTGGAGCAAGAATGAGAGCATATTATTGACAGGTCCTTATACTCCACTGCTTGAGTTATTTGCTAGTGTGAATCCGGACCTATTAACACTTGAGTTCTCAACACCACGGGCAGGTGAACTAAGTTCGTTATTGGCTGATTCAAGAATTAGGGGGCATGCTACCCTTGGTTTAGGTGTGATCAATCCGCGTACAGATGAAATGGAGACATTGGATCCTATCCTTTCAAGAGTCGAAGAGGCAATGATGTATCTTCCAAAGGAAAGAATATGGCTAAATCCTGATTGCGGTTTTGCAACCTTCGCCAATAGCCCAGTTAACATATATGAAAATATCTCAGCTAAAATACGCTCATTGACAGGAGCGGCTTTAATACTAAGGAGTAAGTATGAATAAGCAGTCGAAAGATGAAATAAACACATTATATGAATCCAGGATTTTTGATATGAGCTTTAGGGGGACGTCAAATGATCTCTCATCGGTAAAAGTTTTTACAAATCAAAGGAGCTTTCAAATAGAAAAGCAAATGAGTTTTGATTCAGAATACAACGAAATCACGAGTCTCGAATACTTCGCAGGATCAGTTTTAAGCAGCATCATTTTGACGCTCTTAGAGGTGTCGAAAAAAAGGGGCTCTATTATTGAAGAAATTGAAGGGGTTTTGAACCTTTCACTGGAAAACCCTCTATCCTTGGTAGGTGTGAAAGGGTATGATGAAGAACCGTTTATCAGAAAAATAACTGTAACCGTTTTTTTATTTGTTGAAATTGAGGACAATGATTTTGATGATTTTTGCTTCAGTGCACTTAAAAATTCCCCTATTTTCAATACGTTAAAAAGATCAATGGAACTGGAAGTCATATTCAAAAAGCTTATATGAGGAGCTTTATATCCAAACAGATATAAAATATGCGGATACAGAAATTCGGCACAGAATAAACCTCATTTAGATGAGTTGAGGTGAACCTTATCATAAATAGGTGCAGTTTTTAAAGAAGATGGCAAGGATTTGAGTGCTTTCTTCTTTTTATTATAAACTGCAAATTTAAGTTTTTTGTTTTGAAGTAAACTATATGAAGAATGTACGTTGTTGGTGGAGAAAGCGACTTTGATGATTTCACCACTTTTTACATTAAGATCATCTTTTAATGCGATATCCATCAAAAAAGTTATCGCCAACCCTTCTGATACGGCTTTATTGATGACTTCAGTATTGTTGGAAGCAAATAAAATATTCATTGGGCCATATATTCTAAAAAAAAGAAATGGAATCCTTCCATATTGCCCCAAATAAAGAACCACCAGTCTAGGATTGGTGGTTTTAAATTTGTTAAATTCTCTTATTCAAATTAAAAAATCTTCTTGGTGTCGAAGGTGCTCTTTGTCGATTTGGATGTATTTCCTAGTCGTTTAATATCTCTCCATTCGGCAATATCTTATAATCGTATGATGCCAAGATAGAATCTTTACATCTGATGACATATGCGAAGATGAGCATACAAAAGCCCGGGAAATGCATATAGAAGTGAATCATCCAGTGGCAGGAACAATGAAAATACCAGGAAACCCAGTAAAATGTGGCAGGAATCCTAAACAGCCGTTGCTAAGCTAAAATCATTGAAATAGATAATCTCTGAAAGGATTTTGTTACCCTGAATTTTCTCAAAAGTTTCTCTTGCTTCACTTTCTGTGTCAAACTCAAACATTTTAGTATGTTCTTTTGAATGGACAGTAATTACCCACATTAATAAAATCCCCCAATTAAAAGATAAATTTTTACCCCTGTTTTGTATTATAAAAGCAGTTTTTTAAGTTCTAATGGATTTTATGTAAAGGTTTATTAAGTATTAATTTAATTGTCTGTGGAGTAAGAGTGTTACTACCCATTGCTAAATACAAACACCTTATATTTAAAGTGTTTTTCGTTTTTTATTCGTCTTCCTTTTAACTCGAATATTCGATAGATCGCAGCCAATTGTTTAGTTTCTGGTAGCGGTCTCTTTATTTTGAGACTCAAAAGCATTGGAGAAGTTTTAGTTTAATTCATAAATAATATTTTAAAGAAAAATAATCCAATTATAGTTTATTTGTAATAAAACCCTAATACTTTTTTGCTATAGTAAAGCTGAAATTACCTTTTCTTATACAAAGAAAGATTTAGTCTTAATTTATTACATAACTACTAAAAAGTTTTTAGAAATTAATAAAGAGGAGGAAATGATGTTTAAGAAAATTGTAAAATCCTATGATTATACTTTAATTATTGCGATAACTTTATTATCTCTCTTTAGTTTAATCATGGTCTATAGTGCGAGCATGGCTACTGCTGTAGAAAGATATGGAGTTTCCAGTGATTATTTCTATCAGAAACAAAAATTATTTTTACTATGTGGTGCTTTTTTCTTTGTTATTACTGCCTTATTCCCTTATAAAGCCTTGAAAAGCAAAAAAGTACTTATAACTATTGTTTTTTCATCGATTTTTCTCCTAATGGCTCTTTTTCTCTTTGGACATGTGGCTGGAAATGCACAAAGTTGGTTTAAAATTGGACCGTTTAGTATTCAGCCGGCAGAATTTGTTAAGCTTTGTGTGATTATTTATTTATCTGCACAGTATGCTAAAAAACAGGAATATATAAATGAATTTAAAAAAGGGGTTATACCTCCTTTATTTTATTTAGGAGTAGTTTGTATATTAATAGCCATTCAACCGGATTTCGGTACAGTTGAACTTATTTTATTATTTTCTGGAGCAATCATTATTTCTTCTGGAATCAATATTAAAAATTTATCGAAACTAGGTACACTTGGTGTTATAGTACTGTTACCATTTTTTCTTCTTTTTTATAATAAAATTTTCACATCGACTCGAATGAATCGATTTGAAATTTTAAAAGATCCATTTAAGTTCCAAGAAACCTCTGGATATCACCTTGTAAATTCATACATAGCAATTGGTAATGGTGGAATAAATGGATTAGGATTGGGAAAAGGGATCGAAAAGCTTGGTTATTTACCAGAATCACATACAGACTTTATTATGGCGGTTATTGCTGAAGAGTTAGGAATATGGGGTGTTGGTTTTGTAATCATTACATTAGCGTATATAGTGTTAAGAGGGATTTATATTGCATTGCAATGCAAAGATCCATTTGGAAGTTTACTAGCTATCGGTATTTCAAGCATGATTGGCATCCAAGCTTTTGTTAATCTTGCTGGCATCTCTGGCCTCATCCCACTTACTGGTGTCCCTCTGCCATTTGTCAGTTATGGAGGATCTTCTCTGATTCAATTAGCAATTGCTGCAGGAATTTTAGTCAATGTTTCAATGTTTGTTAATTACGAAAAGAAGTATAAAAAACAACAGAAACAAAACGCTGAAAATATTGTTAATAGGAAAAATATTTATTATCTTACAAAATAAAGTGGACATATTTTTGTCTACTTTTTTTACTATACGGATCTTTATAGGGACGCTAACTGAGATGTTTCCCTCTTACCCGACAAAAGCAACAAGTTTAGGATGAGATAGTACGATGCTAAAATTGATAATGTGAAAAGCAAAAAAAATTGTGTTGCGTCATTTGCTGAAAATAGTGAACAAGCAAGAGGTGTTTGGTTACAAGATACCGGCACTTAAATTCCTACTTTAACTGTAGCAGTTACAATAATTGTTGTTCCGCTTTTTTGCTTCGAAATGGTAAATACGTAGAGACACTTTGCTGCCGCTGTTGTTGATTTTGGTACTTATTGTTGATAGATAATTTAACTGTTAAACCTGCCTCAGCTTTTCCCGTGACAATAGTTGAAAGATCTGACACACTATTCATTGAATGAGTAGTTGGTTTAGTCTTATTGAGTCTAATTTGTCACATATAAAAAGCTTTTACAGGGATTGCGGGGACAGAGAAGCTAGAAATGATCATGTTGTAGTGAGAAATTCTTAAAATCAAATGAAAGAGTGTTTGAAATAATAAAGAATAAAATTCCTTATTTACAATTTAAAGTGATCAAAAATGCGGAGCATCATTATAAATATTTTATTGATCGAGTACCCAATCTATTTGCTTTTTTAAACCAAGATATGACAGTTTCAAAGGTGGACAAGATGATTGAAATCTTGGAGGCAAAAGAAAAAAGGCAATAGACTTTTTAAAGAATCGTGAGAACGTAAAAAGCTTGTCGATTTTTGAAAGGGCAGTCCCCAGATGGAGTAAAACGTTAGCTCACCGGGGGGACTGACCTTAATTTTTCAAATCTTTAATAGGATTGTTTTGGGATTATTCGGGAGGGAACCTTAGCATAATTAGAGGCAGTTTTTATATTATATTACATCTCGCCTACCGTGGTTCCTTGATTAAGAATACTTTTAGGGTGTCTGAAAACAGTTCGTCTTTAAAACCGTAAAAAAAGTAAACAAAATTAAAAAACATATAAGGTTTAATTTCTTGGGAGAATTATATGCTTAAATTTGATACATGGGTAGAAACTGAAATCGGATTTAATCGAATTGATTATATTTCCAATCAATCAAAAAACAAAAGTCTTTTATGGAAAATCTCACTAAATAATGGGATGGTTATAAAACTACATCCACACTTAAAATTAAAAACCATTTCTAAACAAACTCGTTATACGCAACAATTTGTTTGGAAAATGGTAAAAGAAGTTCAAAATGGAGATTTAATAGCAATTACAAACAATAGACAACTAAATACTTGGAGTGGTAACGGTGATTTCGAAGAGGGATGGTTACTTGGAGAAATACTTGGTGATGGGTGTTTACAAAATAATTCTAATCATGCCTATCTTTGCTTTTGGGGAGAAAATCAAAAGTCAATGGCAGATATTGCAGTAAAAATAATTAAAGAAAAATATAAAGTAAGGTCAGATTTTAAGGGATATAGTATTAGAGATTACAGTATAGTTCAAACAAGTTTTTTGTCTCAATTAACCAAAGAGTTCTGCTTACAAAAGAAGGAAATAACCTATGAGGTTGAATCATCGTCAAGCGACTTTTATAGGGGAGTGTTAAGTGGACTTTTTGACTCAGATGGAAGTGTTCAAGGAACACAAGAAAAAGGAATAAGTGTGAGACTTGCACAATCTAACCTACCTCTTCTTCTTGCTGCACAAAGAATGTTGAACAGATTGGGAATAGTATCTTCTATTTATGAAAATAGGAGAAAGGATGAGAAATTTAAACTATTGCCAGATGGCAAAGGAGGACATAAGCTGTATCCTATAAAAGCCCAACATGAATTATGTATAGCTAATGATAATATCCATTTGTTTTCATCCTTAGTAGGTTTTATGGATAAAGAAAAAAGTGAAAAATTAAACCACTTAATTAATAATTATAAAAGGGCTTTAAATCGTGAACGATTTTCAAGTAAAGTCAAATCTATAGAAATATTTGAAGAATATTATTATACATTTCCCGGAGAAGAACCTGATGAAAAACATTGTAATGGCTTTATAATAAGCGTCAATTAATATATAAATAATAAGCAGTATGTATATTGATGTGGTGGACCTTACTACAAATAGAATGGGGTTTAACTACATTGCATCCCTTTAAGAACATTGCTCCTAACACCTGTTTAAACTGTGCAAAAACTGCCGCTTAAATAGGTGTAGTGAACCGTATCATAAGTAAATGAGGTTCAGTAGTTTCAAGTAAACAATCGTACTAATTGGTTAAAAAATAAAGGCAAGATTTTAAGAAAACCCCCATAATTATGAACGAAACCCACTCCTTAAAAGGGTGGGTTCTTTAGCGTCATACCAAAAACAATTTCTTAATTTTCTTCTTTAAAGGCATATAGAAATAGTTGTCCAAGATTACCATTTCCTTTGAAACCTAAATCACGTAGGCCATGATCAATCACGGTTAATACAGATAGAACCTTTTCAACAAAGGCATTTTCACCCATATGACCAATACGCAAGATCACATCTACATATTGCGCCAAAGAAGTAGCGATGAATAGATTGTATGTTTCTTGGATGTGTTGTTGTAATCGTAATGCGCCGATTTCTTCTGGAATGATGACGGCAGTTACCGTATTGGAGGCTCCTAATGTTCGAGGGTCAGTCCCCCAGTGGTGCACTTTAGAGGGAGAATATCAAACTCTGTTCTCGAATCGGCTTTTTTTAGGAATTCTAATAAGCTAAAAATTTGTACAGACTCTTTAGGTGTAAACTGGTCATAGTCTGTAGGGATAAATAAACAATTGAAATGATTATTTTCTACAAGGAGAGAAAAGTCGGTAAATAACAAAACAAAGAGGCCATTACACTCTTATATCCTCTAAAAATGGCTAGCACAAAACAATGATTTTAAAGGGAGTAGTTTGGGCAGGAATGCTTAGTGTGGTGGGACCATATACAACAAGTAAATTTCGGTTTGCAGGACTCAATGTGAAGAGTTGATCGTTTTGTAATAATATCGGCGTATAACTAGATATATTTAATTGTAACTGGGCATCACTACTTACCAGCTGGCTATCAAAATAGTCAACTTTTACATTTTGATAAGGGTTATCTTTTACGACAATGAGAGCCTGATATTGTGGTGGATAAATTAGAAGGACGGGTAGATTGACATCATAAAAACCAGTTACATGATCTCCAACTGAAACCATAACACGGTCCAAAAAATAGGTTGTTGGACTAATAACGAAATTTACTATTGAACCATCTCCTCTTAATAAGGACATTAATTTAAAACACCCTTTTAATTCCTCATCTGAATTTACTAAATAATCTTGTATCATGGTAACGGTACCAGCGAAAGAACTGAATTTTTTCACATTTTCCTCTCCTTTATGATGAATAATAAACGAAATTCAATCCTCCAAAAACCTCGAGAGCGGGAGCTATGCAATGTTTTCATGAAAATTCAGCTGGCCTTATAAATTTTATGATGCTGGTGATTGGATATTACTTATTAAATAAAGAGCTATAATTCTTTTAGAACTTCAGAAAATCATCATGGTGATCACCATGATAAGGAGTAGGTTATGTATAACTATTATTCTAGGACAACTATGAATCAGCCAAGTATTGTTTCGTTTGCACGTGGTGATGTAACCGGAGATCGAGTCCATGATAATGTCTATTTAACCGGAATAAAGACTCCAGCTAGTCCATTTATTCAAAATATTACCCTGCATGTTCAAGATGGCAGAACTGGAAAGGCAAAAAGTGTTCCCCTTCGTGAAAGTGCAGGCTACAATCCTACTATATTCTTGGGGGATTTTACTGGGAATAGAGTGGATGATATTTTAATAAGTACTGCTACAGGCGGCAGTGGCGGAATTATGTACCATACTATTTATTCCTTTGTGGAAAATACAGAACAATTACTATTTGATATCAATATATATAATGAGCAATATCAATATGGGGTTACTTATCAAGATAATTACAAAGTGGAAGTTGTCAGCAAGATTAATAATAAAAAGTATATAATAGACATTTCAACAAAAGGTGCTGAGTATTTAAATGAGATATATGATGGAAAAGGCAAACTAAAAAGTCCTATTTCCGGTTTTGTAAATCCTCTAAGCGGCTTATATCCTGTAGATTTTGATTCAAATAAAGTGTATGAGCTATTGGCGTTTCAAAAAATTGCCGGAAGATACAATGCAGATTCTTTAGGATATGTCTTGAACACCTTAGGATGGTTAGATAATAGGTTTGTATTGCAAAATCAGTATGTTGCTATTTTCGGATATTAGGATAGCATAGCAAGGCATATATTTCAGCGAGATGAGCTTTTTAATTAGCAATAATACAAAAAATTATTATCTAAACCTTATTTAGATAAAACATGGTGAACCGTACCATAAATAAAGGCAGTTTATAATAAGAAGGCACTGATTAAGTGCCTTCTTATTATTTTAATCGGTAAATGAGCTTTTTTGTTTTCAAGTAAACGATAAGAAGAATGTACGTTGGTGGAGGAAGTGACTATGTTAGTTGTGACATACAATCTTAGATCATGATCTGTATGAAAAATGGTGGAAAGTTCCCCAGTTTTCTTGTCTAGCAAACTGAGGGTAGGCGGACATAAAATGAATGATTATTGTCGCTTGATCTAGATTAGGGTATGCGTTGAAAAAAATCTATCACCGTATCGAATAGCTGTTAAGGCAAGCGGTAATTCACGTCTAAATATTTCATTGCGTTTTGCTGATTTATTTTGGTTATATTGTCCTTGATCAATATGCAAATAAACACAATAATACAAGGAACCTCCAGTTTGTTTCCATTCACCTAATACTTCATCTCTCATAGGATTGATTTTATCCCAGGCATAATGAATTCCTATAGTTAAAAACAGATCTCCAGTTAAATCAGAGTGAGTTAGCGTGTAATTCCTTGGAATAACAGGGCCCGCAGCAGCGATCCCATCCATGTATTCTACAGATAGTTTTTCAGGATTGAAATTGTTCAATGCAATCAACTCCAATCGTTTTTTTACTATTATGCTGATTTGCATTTATTAATTCATACTACAAGCCACAACATCCCATCAAATAAAACAAGAACAACTGTTTTTCAACTTTTGTTGAGCAGAGGGCGTTCTTGCAAGTATAGAGCTATATCCGGAGATTCCCCTTCAACAATTTCCTTTACAATAATCTTCGACAGCAATTGGCTGTAAACCGTCCCGTTATCACCAAAGGCAAACAGGAAATAGCTATTTGGAAATTCACCATACTTGCCGATAATCGGAATGCCGTCCAGCGTTCCTCCGTAAAATGCAGCTAAGTAATATTCCGGCTGTACTTGAATGGCGGGGAACATTTTATTAAATTCTTCAATGAGTTTATTCTTTTTGTGAATCAGTTTTCTATCTCGATCTTCATGATACGTAGTATTATCATCAAGTCCGCCTATGATAATCCGGTTATCTCTGGTTGTACGCATAAATAAATAAGGACGAGCGGTTTCCCAGATGAGGGTCCTGTTATACCAATCGGAGAAACGACCGACTGGATTGGTTGTTACTGTATATGTACTTACAAAGGATGCTTTTTTCTCTTTTTTCATGTCTATTCCTTCATAACCTGCTGCAAAAATAATATATCGCGCTTGTATAGACTTGCCATTCTTTGTTGAAATAATCATTTTTCCCTGTTTTTCATCAAAATGATGACCATTCATTTCCGTATGTTCAAATATATGAACCCCTTTACTTGCAGCATACTCCAATAGCGCATGGGTAAATCGGAAGGGATTGATTTCTGCATCATTGTATGAATAAATAGCAGCATCCCTGCTAAAAGAATATTTTGCTTCAATATCTTCCTTTGTTAAAAAAGTAAGTTCACAGTTATGCTGCTTTAAAAATTCATATTCTTTTTTTAACCTTTCAACGTCTTCTGCACAGCTTGCGGAATAGAGGGTGTCTCTTCGATTGAACTCACAATCAATGGAGACGCTCATTGAGGCTTTCTCAATTTCATTAATTGCTTCTTTTAGTAATTGTAAATGTCTTTCGATGTAATCGATGCCAAAGGTGTTGATCAAATCGGTAAACATTTTTTCACCGGAATATTGAAGGAGGGCTGTATTCGTACTAGTACTGCCGCTGCCAATTGTTGATTTTTCAATTACAGCCACATCTAAATTAGTATCAGCGAGATAATATGCACACTGAGCTCCTGAGCTCCCTCCACCAATGACTAATACATCACAAGATAGGTCTTCTTCCAATGCTGGGTAGGATGGAGCATCAGGAAAAGTAGTAGGCCAATAATAGGTTCCAGATTGTAAATTCATATATATCCCCCAGTTTAAAAAGTATAATGTTACTATTTCCATCCTCATTTTGTGTATACAGAAGTTTCTACCCAGATTGGACACGAAAAAATAATAAATAATTGTGAAGGGATGAACGGAACTGCAGGAAATTCAAGATAGAAACGGTAAGGTGAAACTGTTATTCTAAGGAATAATAAAACCTCATTTAGATGCTTTATGGTGAATCGTTTCAGAAGTAAATGAGGTTTTTGCGAAGAAAGGAAAAGCACCCTTTCATATGATGAAAGGGTGCTGCTATGTTAATATTCTCCTTTAATGACAAAATACGAGCCTCGAATGGTTCCAGCCAATTTAGACTTCTGCCTGGCAAACTTAAATTTCCCTACGAGCTCCTGTGGTACCTCCATACCCTCAGAAAGCTTAAAACCAACGGCCCGCTTTGGCTTAGGGCCATCAAGCGAATACAGGACGTTGACCGAAAGACCATCCTCATAAAAGACGTAAGTCCAATCGATATTTTCCACTTGAAAACGCGACGTCTCTAAAGGTTTAGCCGCAAACTCAAGATCACGTTCTTCCTTCAAGATTTTGTTCACATAATCAAGGGTATCCTGGCTTTTGCTAGCGGGTACAACCGTAAATTCATGCTTGTATTTGTTCATAAAATAACGAGCTTCATTCGCGCGTAAACCAGCAAGCGCATCTGCTACTGGCGAAGCCTCTAAACCAACCGTAGAAACCTGTTTAAAATCAACCATATAGGACATTTCCATCCTCCTATTCCTTCGTTACTTCCTCACAACAGGAATCCACATTTCACCAAATAGGACGCCGTTTCGTTCTCCCATCTGAACCGCTGCATTGGGTCCGCCAACATAGGCAAAATCCTTTGCTTCTGGCAAAACTTGACCAAATGCAATGCCTGTAAGTATATTACTCAGCTCTTCATCTGTCTTTGCTTCACCTTGCACTACAAGGTATTCCCCTTTGGGAAATTGGATCATTCTGTCTGCTTCCGGTAACGATTGATCTGTCATGACGCCAGCATAATGCATCATCTTGCTATTCACTGCTTCGTTCACGACAAAAATATAGTCATTTGCAGCTATGGACTTTAAAGTATCAAGCGTTCCATCTTGTTTGATGGATTGCCAAAAATCTGACTTTTCCTTGTTTATACCCGCATAGTCTGTATAATGACTCTTAAGCTCAGTACCAATACCTAGAACGGTAAAGCTATCTTTTTCTTCCAGTTTAAAATCTGCCATATTCAATCCCATCCTCTTTTTTTATTGGCTTGTTAAAGAACAATGTTGATTTTTAAACAGTGTTGATTGAAGCGGAAGGTGCGAGACTCCTGCGGGAGCAGCGGACAGGTGAGACCCCACAGGCGCTTTCAGCGCCGAGGAGGCTCACCGCCCGCCCCGCGGAAAGCGAGCAGCCTGGAGCGGAAATCAACAACCACTTTTAACACAGCCTTCAAACTCATCAAATGACTTGTTTTTTCACTTGATGAGTTTATAATAACCTTAAATCATGTCAATAAGTGATACTGTTTAGGAGGTGCGCAGCTGAATGAAAAAAGTTGAGCGAATTAATATCATCATGCGGTATATCAACAACCGTGCCCACTTTACCATTACGGAAATTATGCGGGAATTTAATATCTCTCGTTCAACAGCGATTAGAGATATCAGAGAAATTGAAGCCATGGGGATGCCGCTTGTCGCTGAAGTTGGAAGGGATGGGGGTTATTTTGTCATGAACAACTCTGTCCTGCCCACTGTTCGCTTTACCGATAACGAGGTCAAAGCTCTTTTTATCGCGTTTATGGCCACAAGAAATCAACAACTCCCTTATCTAAAGAGTCGTCAGTCTTTAGCTGAGAAACTACTGGGACTTATCTCAGAAAACCAGCAAGACGACCTTGTTCATTTAAATCAAATCTTGCTTTTTGAAGGGACCAACCCCAATAATCCCGACCTGCTTGAGTTGACAGATCTCCCTCATCCTATGTTAGAAAAACTCATTCAACTTCTTCTTTTGGATCGCTCCTTATTGATTACCATCAAAGAAGAGAAGATCATAAAATCTTATCCCATTTATCTCTTAAACCTCTATCGTGAAAAAAGTCTATGGTTAATAGAAGCTTTTGACTTAAAGGGTGAACAGAAGCAGGTTTTTCCTGTAGACAATCTCACCGATGTCGCGCCATATCCTGTGAAAAAAAGAGTAAGTAAGAAAAAGATTTTAGAGAAACTAAGTAAGAAGGAAGAAGCAGTGAACCTTGTCCTCGAACTTGGTCCAAAGGCGATTGCCCAATTCAAAAAGTACCATCCATTAAAAGTTTCCATTTCCTATACGAATCCATACCAAACGACAGCCATTCTAAAGACTTTTATTAATGTTCATCATTCAGAGGAATTGACCGAAATGACGAATTGGCTGCTTTTTTTAGGCACGGATATCAAGGTCAGGGAAGTGCCAGAAGAAGTCTCTAAAGGATTACAAGAGAGAATATCCCTATACTGTCCATAGTTAGTGCAATTAAACATCAGTTAGATACGTCAAAGTGAAAGGTATCATGAGTATATGGGGTCAGCTGAAACAAACTTCATAAATTCACGAACAGCAGGTGAAGCGTACTTCTTTTTTTTGAAATAAATTTTAAATCCCAAGGGATACTTGGATTGACGATGGGAATCGCCTTGATTAAAACTTGATCGACTTTTTTGGCAATGGGTTTTGGGAAAATTGAAATCCCTAAGTTTTCGCCGATCATTCCACTAATAAAATCCCACTCAGTGCTTTCGTAAGCAACTTTTGGACGAAAACCAGCTTGTAAGCATTCTTGAATAATGAGTTCATGAAACCCAAAGTCTCTTTTAAATAGAATGAAGGTTTCATTCTGTAACTCTTTCATTTCCACTTGTTCCCTCTGCGCTAATGGATGGGAACAATGGACGAAGAGCGACAGTTCATCATGAACAAAGGGAATAACATCAAATTCCTTTTCATCCACTGGTAGAATAACTACACCAAGATCTAATATCCCTTCTTTAACCCCCTGTTTAACCTTTTTAGAATCATCTTCAAAAATCTTTATTTTGATATCGGGGTAAAGGTTATTAAATCCTTTAATGATTTTTGGGAAAAATAAAAAACCAATGATTGGCGGTATCCCGATTTTTATTTTACCTTTTTTTAAGTTCAATAAATCATATAGATGGGTAGATAAATCATTTAGCGATTCTATGATCATTTCCCCTTGTTCTAAAACAATTTCTCCTGCTTCTGTTAATTCAATTTTCTTTGCGGAACGGTCAATCAGTTCTACATTTAACTCTTCTTCGAAACCTTTGACTACTTTACTTAGGGTGGACTGTGACAAATGGAGGGATTTCGAAGCTTTCGTAAAACTTTTGTATTTGGCTACTTCTATAAAATAAGTGAGATGACGTATATCCATGACGGTAATCTCCGATCTATGAAAAATATGCATGATTAGCATTCTAAATATGTATTTTACCCATAATTAAATAAAATGTATACTAAATTAGAAACATAGAGTTACATTAAAAACTTCTTTCGTTTGGATCCATGATGAACAGTAGTACTACAGATAAGTAAGAAATTATTAGAAGAGGTGACCTAAATTGTCTAGTAATGACAAGTTAAGTTCTATAGTTAAAATAGATTTTCCTGATTTCTCAAAATTGCCTGAGCGAGTGAAGCAAAGGTACGAAAGCTTACCTACAGTTGTGAATTTTTTCCGGATGATGGGGTATAGCCCAGGTACTTTCGTGGAAGTCATGGATCTAACCGATGCCATTTTTAAGAGGCTTACACTGTCCGATTACCATAAAGAGCTTCTCGTTCTGCAGGTGGCTGCGCATGGAGGTGCCGAATATGAATGGGAACAACATGTTTCTATTTCCCAAGCAGCAGGCGTGCGTGAAGATCAATTCATCGCCATCGCTGAACAACGGTTTGATGATAGTCAAGTATTTACAGTACGTGAACGGTCCCTGTTGAAATTTGGGAAGTTTATGCTTGAGCAAGGGAAAGTGCCGGGCGTTGTATTTAAACACACGCTTGAACACTTCTCCATTGAAGAATTGGCGGATGCCATGATTGTCATTGGGTATTACAATATGTTATCAGGCTTCATCCAAACCTTTAACATTCCGCTTGATCCGCAGGAGAACGGAAACTGGGTTAAGGGTTAAGAGAAAACCGAGCAGAATATTTACAGTAAGGAAATAGGGGATTTGATCGGTTTGATATAAGGACTCCAAAAGAAAAGCCCTTCTTTAGAAAAAGTACGAAACAACAAAGGGACTCAAACTAGATAGGAGGAACGAATCATGGGTAAAAAAATAGGATTTGTAGGATTAGGAACGATGGGCTTCCCGATGGCAGTTAATTTAAAGAAAGCTGGTTTTGAAGTAATCGGTTATGATGCTTTTAAAGGTGTTTATGAGAAGGCTAAAGCTGAAGGAATAACCATGGTAGAGACTTTAAAAGAAGTGGCGGAACAAGCTGACGAAGCGATGATCTCAATGGTTCGTGATTATGCCCAAAATGTAGACATTATTTTTGGTGAGGACGGTCTAGTATCTGCCCAACCTAAAAATAAAACCATTATTGTCATGAGTACACTTGACCCTGATACTATGAATCAATTAGGCAAAAAAGTCGAAGAAGAAAGTGATTTGAAATTAATTAGTGCTGCAGTAAGTGGTGGTTCTTCAGGTGCTCAAGCGGGAACATTATCAATTATGACAGCTGGTTCAGAAACAATCGTGAAATCATTTAAGGCCTACTTTGATGCGATGGGTTCCAATATATTCTACTATGGAGAGAAACCAGGCAACAGCCAAGTAGCAAAATTAGTTAATAATATGATTTTAGGTATTAACATGAATGCATTAGCTGAAGGACTTAAATTAGGAAAACACTATAACTTACCTCAAGAAGAGATATTAAAACTACTAAAAGTTAGTACAGGAGATAGCTGGGTAGTTAGAAATTGGAGCGATGTTTCTGAATGGACAGCAGACACTGCCTTAGCTGTTTTACTTAAAGACTTAAAAGCGGCATATAACGAAGGACTTAAACACAATGTCACTTTACCATTCAATGCCTTATCATCTACACAATTATTTGACTCTATGGCTAAAGAAAAACCTGAAGTCAAATAATTGAAGAAAGTTACCGCTCAATTGGTTGAGTATACAATTTACATTTCTCAAAAAGGAAAGTGTTCTTGCGTGAGCAGAATGCTTTCCTTTTTTGATTAAAGGATTTCGTGCCTGACCCCCAACGCTGGCTGCAAGTCAAACAGTGAATTTTGGATTTTGCGTATTGGAGTTTTGCGTTTTTTTAAAAACATATAAAAAAATCTACATATTGCTTTCTTTGTATAAAAAAATATATAATTAAACGGACTTTAAAAAATGAGGTAGTTAGAAATGGAAGAAAGTAAGAAAGTATTAGAGAGTTTTATTTCTGTAGCAAAATCTACTGCAAAAATGTTTGGACCAAACTGTGAAGTCGTTATTCATGATTTGACGAACCCTCGAAGCTCTGTAATGTTTACAGTAAATAACCATGTTACAGGAAGAGAAATCGGGCAATCATTTGATCACTTAGTGAAGACTGTTTTACGTTCAGAAAACTTTAAAGAAGATTATCTTGCAGGTTATACATTTGTAACAGAAGATAAGCGCACGATTCGTTCTTCGACTTCATTAATCCGTGATTCCAAGCAAAATGTAATCGGTGCTTTCTGCATAAATTTTGATGTTGAACCACTGAATCAAATGCAACAATTTATGAGTACGTTTCTTTCAACACAAGTTGAAGTTCAAAAGAATGAAACAAAATCAGATGATGAAATTGAAAATGTTGAAGGAATAGTGGATCAATTGATTCAACAAATCATTCAAAACAGTGTACATCCAGTCATGAAACGCCATGAAAAGATTGAATTAATTAGGTTTATGGATGAAAAAGGTATTTTTTTATTGAAAGGATCTGTTGAGAAAGTCGCATCTTTGTTAGGCATCTCCAAAGTAACCGTTTATAGTTATTTGGATGAAATCAAAAATAAATCAAGTTAAGGAAGAATCAAATGAAAAGCATCTTTAAAGTAGGAAATTTAAAATCAAATGGACACTATGCATTAGCAACAGTTCATCAGAACACTGCCTATGTATCAGGGCAATTTGCCATTGATCCAGAAACCCGTAAAAAGCAATTTGGCACTATCGAAGAAGAAACATTACAAGCACTTAAAAATGTGGAAATGATTGTAGAAGCAGCTGGAAGTAAAAAAGAGCAGATTTTGCGTATGACATTATATATTCCTGATGTTAAGTTATGGGATAAAGTAGATGCAATTTATAAAGAATTTTTCGGTGAACATAAACCAGCACGTACCGTTGTACCCACTAATGAATTACATTTTGGATTCAAAATTGAAATTGATGCCATTGCATATATTTAGTTATATTTTTTTTGTTTATTTTGTATAAAAAAGTCTAATTTATATAAAAAATTATCTGAAAGGAATGATAAATGATGGAACATTTTATTTGTAACAGTTGTGGCAAAAAGCATGATATTACACCAACTATATGGAAATGTGAATGTGGCGAAGTATTAAACATAGTTAAAGATGCTCCCAAAATTGATGTTGCTGTATGGAATAACTATCCAAACACATTATGGCGCTATTTTGAAACCATGCCATTTGCAAAAGATTCTAGGACATGGGAATCGGTGACAATGGGTGAAGGTCAATCACCCTTAATCCTTCTAGATCCTATGGAGCCAAATACGTATGTAAAAGTTGATTATATGATGCCTACAGTATCTTTTAAAGATCGAGGAGCCGTTGTTTTAATGACGAAGGCAAAAGAATTAGGGGTGTCAAAGGTAATTGCCGATAGTAGTGGTAATGCAGGAACGGCGATTGCAGCTTATGCAGCTCGTTGTAATATTGCCTGTGATATTTATCTAAGCGATGAAACTTCACCGAAAAAGATTGCTCAAATAAAAGCCCATGGAGCAACGATTAAAGAAATTCACGGTACACGAGAGGACATTGCTGCTGCGGCGCAAAAAGCAGTAGATGAAGAAAAGGTTTTTTACGCAAGTCATGTGTATAATCCTTATTTTTATGAAGGAACTAAAACGTACGCTTATGAAATTTACGAGCAATTAAAAGGAGTTCCAGATACATTAATCATCCCAGTTGGTAATGGTACCCTTGTACTTGGTGCGTATTATGGTTTTAAAGAGTTATTTGTAAACAAATTAATAGAAAAAATGCCGAAGATTGTTGCAATCCAAGCAGCAAACTGTGCACCTCTTATGAGTGCATATGAAAATGGGCAAGAAATAGCAGAACCTGTAACCAATAAAGGTACTTTAGCAGAAGGTATTGCCATTGCAGCCCCAGCACGTTCAAGACAAATT
The DNA here is from genome assembly GCF_042675345.1 of Neobacillus sp. GCM10027624. Taxonomy (NCBI): domain Bacteria; kingdom Bacillati; phylum Bacillota; class Bacilli; order Caryophanales; family Bacillaceae; genus Neobacillus; species Neobacillus sp. GCM10027624. The sequence continues at coordinate 563,564 of NZ_JBHTHD010000002.1, read as the reverse complement.
TTAGAGGCTGTACATGAAACAAATGGTTTATTTATTGACATTAAAGAAGATGAAATTCTGAGTGCACGAGCAATGCTTGCTGATAAAGGTTTCTATGTTGAAGTCACAACAGCTGCAAACTATGCAGGTTATTTAAAATATAAGAAGGCACCGGATGAAAAAATTATAATACCTCTTTGTGGTGCAGGAATTAAATCAAAATAACTGTGGAAATAAGGTATGTTCGTGCCCTTTTTATTACAGCAACCTGTTTATTGTTAGGGAAAAATATTTATGATTATATTGGATTATAGAAAACAAAGGAGAGGACAATGGAAACCACGATAAGAAAAGTAGATCAGGAACAAGTGTGGGGTATAAGGCATGAAGTCATGTGGTCCGATAAACCCTTTGAATATATAAAATTAGAAGATTAGGTATTCATTTTGGTCTTTTTAAAGAAAGCACACTGGTTTCTGTCATCTCACTATTTATAGACAATGAAGAAGCCCAGTTTAGAAAATTTGCAACTCTTCAACAAGAGCAAGGAAATGGATTCGGAAGTGAATTGTTAGAAACTGTATTGAAGGAAACAAAGATTCACTGCGTGAAAAGAATTTGGTGTAATGCCAGAAAGAATAAGGTAGATTTCTATAAAAAGTTTGGTTTACAAGAGACCAACTCTAGTTTTCTAAAAGAGGGGAAATCCTACGTTTTAATGGAGAAAAATTTGTATGGGAACTACCTTAACTGAAGTTTGTGAAATATTATACTTAAGCTCTAACGGGGCAGGTAATTGGAACAAGAGAAATAAAGACAATACCTCTATTATATCCAATTTGGCTTGGAATTTAAAAATTCACTAGTTCTTTTTTGTTAAGAATTAGTTGTGCAAAATCAAAAATAACTGCAAAGTATGCACCGACAATACACATCAATAAGACATCTTCCTCAAATGAAAAATCAAAAGGATCTAGTATAAAGAATAGGGACTGCTTCGGCAGCCCTTTTCTTGTTCCACTAAATAGGCAGTTTAATGAACAATCGTCATTAGCTTTTTTACAATAATCGGGCCAGATTGTTGAAGATTAAAAGCTGTTGAAAAGTCGCTTAGCTATTCAAAGTTAGCTAATAAGAAAAATTAATAAGAATACTTAAAAATATGTTATAATTTACAATATTGGTTATAAATGATAATTTCTCAAGGGGTTGATTTTTTGAAAAGAATATCAATATTATTCGTTTTATTTAGTATGTTATTTTTTGTTGTAGCATGCACATCAAATAAAACGAATAATGAAATGGAAATCCATGAAAATGATGCCACAACTAAAGGGAGTTCAAATAATTTAATTTCCTATTATGATACGATCAAATTAGAAAATTCCATTGAATCTTCTTTCAATAAAAAAGTGTTAAAGAAAAAAGGTCATCCAGATGGTTATAATCTAACCCTTTCTCGGGCAAAGAAAGAAGTTATTCTTGTGATTAGACCTTATTCTAAGAAAAATTTTAATTATTTAAAAGACGACCTTCAAAGTAATATTGAAGAAGTTTTGCAATCCAAAAAATATACGGATTATAAAGTGAAAGTTCTTGCTGATTGGTCTAAAACGAATCAGACAGAAAGACAAGAAAATGAACAAAAGATTCTAAATGAAATTGTTCAGATTATGAGGAAGACTCATAAAATTAATGTTTCGATGGGAACCCAATATTCAGCTACTAACGGACGTATTGTACAATTAGACTTAATGCTTTATAGAAACAACAAAGAACTTATTAATCCAAATGAAGTGAACAATTTTCATAAAGAATTTTTAAAATTAGCTAAAGAAAAAGGATTTAATGTTACAAATATTCCTATCCGTTTTAAATCAAATTTAAAAAGAGATTGGGAAATGAAAGTGATGCCCTCAATAGATCAAGGTTTAATAGAAATAAAGGATCTCAAAGTTACATCGACAACTATAATAGATGATAAAAATCCTATTATTATTAATACTGCAATTAACAGCACAGATAAAAATGCTAAAGAAATTGGAAAACGTATTGAGGAACTCATAAATGAATTTTTCCAATATAAACAAATTAACAAATCATTTCCTGGTCCTTATGAAATTCAGGTTCTAAGTAAAGATAATAAGAAAATAAATTAGGCAGCTACTGGGGCAATCCCCCCATTAGGTTAAGGTATTACTAACAATCCTGTTAAAAAATTTTATAATGCAACTTTATCAATACTTTTTCTTTGTCACAGGTGATGTTTAGATTGAAAACATTAGGAGGCTTAGTTATTGTGGGGAAAATTAAAAATATGACTCTAACGATTTTTCTGTCTCTTTTCTTGCTTATATTTCTCACTGTGTTTATATACATAATGTATAGTTCGGGAGCCAGTCCTTTAATAATTTTAGGCATTATAATTTTGGGCATAATTCTTTTTTATCTTGGACTCATGTAGATTTTTGTATGCTGAAATTTCCGACTTACCAATCCGATTATTGTTATTACCTCTAATTCTAAATTACTTCTTGAGCGTTTTATTGTTGGTTTTATTTATCAACAACGACATTAATTTTTATTTTTGTATTAGTTTTCCTGATTTCCTTCTTAGATGGATTTTCTAGTCCCTCTAGTAGTGCATTGCTTCCGTTTTTGGTTCCTCCTAGTGAGTTAGCAAAAGCAAACAGTGTTCTTTCTTCTATAAGCCAATTTATTCAGCTTGGTGGTTGGGCAATAGGTGGAGTATTGGCGAGTTTACTAGGAATCAAAGGATTGTTTTTCTTAACATTTATCCTGTATATACTATCCACAATGATGATGTTCTTGATTAAGGATACGGGACAAAGGGAAAGGTCGAAGCATAATGAGAACAAAATAGCTTCATTTACAGAGGGCTGGAAAATCATTATTCAGAACAAAAGTTTTCGAACAATACATTTATTTTTACTTTTGAACGTCAGTGCAAATACAGTATGGGTCTCGGCTCTTCTTTATCCATTTATGATACAACAATTAAAAGTGGATACTGGTTGGTGGGGGTATATTAACACTGCTTTATTATTGGGGTTGTCGCTTGAGGGAGTATATGTTTATCGAAGACCCCAAGAATTGGATATGAGTACGGGGATGACCATAATCAAAGGCAGCTTTATGGTATTCTTAAAAACAGCTTTGTTTGGATTAAATAAGATTCCTTTAATGGCTCTATTTAATTAGAATTAATGGTTTTTTTCAAGAATTCACTAACATTTCAATTCATACTCTCATACAAAGTATGATTCAAGGCAAACTTTTAGCAAAGGTTTACGCTGCACAAACTACACTGATTATGATAACTTTTGGAATTTCAACAATGATGAAGGGATTAATTGCTGATTCATTTAATATTGTGGCAGTCTATTGTATAGCATCATTTTTCCTTTGTTTTTCTTTCCTATTGTTATTAGTACAGAAAAAGTATCTATCAGCTTATTATTTTCAAAAAAAGTAAATAATTAAATACAAGCTGTTTAATTTTGGTTAAATAGCCTTTTCAATCGACCATTTGTGAAGGATTACACTTAAAGTAATGGGTGCTTGAGTTGGTCACGTGGTTGCAATGGCTACACTATTTCTTTGTTCGACTAAAGGGACATGTTAGTTTAAATAAGGAAATGAATTTTTCAGGAAGAGTAGTGGTTGAGTATGATTAAATTATATTTGTCATTAAATGAAGCTGGTTTGATGTTTAAGGGGTAAACAGCTCTTGCTCAGGAGGAGGTTGATTACATTCTTCTTGAAACCTATGAGAATGGAACAACACATTCAGTGGATGTGAATACATTTGAAACGCTTTTCGGGGATGTAGCTGGGAATCCGACCTATGAAGAATTGTCAGGATCTCATACTATTAAATTGGGAGGTACGCAATACACTATGACCGCTGAGGAAATTGGTTATCAAAATAATTTGACCAATGGAAAGAGTAAGGATTGTTTAAACTTAATTAACGGGTGCGTTACTTGAAGATTGGGCTGCCATAATAGGCGGTTTTTTTGTTGTTCAACTAAAGGGGGTTAATTCAATAAGATTAACTCGTATTTTTGGAATAATATGTTAAATTTGTTTTGTTGGGGGAGGGGAAGCTGAATGACAAAAGAAAATTCAATGTATTTTTTAATTGTGGGAACCTTATTAGGACTAGTTGGACTTGTAATGATTTTTTTAGCGTTAATTTTGGAACATCCTTTGCAGAATCCTGGTTAGCCAGTCGTGGTGGAGCGGATACACCTTATAGAAATCTATAATGAAGAGACAGCCTGGATTAAAAAAGGCCCTATTACTCCTTCAATTATCTAAGAAATCTGTCGGTACTAGACAAGCACTTGATGCTTATAAATTTCATTTAGAACAGTTATTAGAGGATATGATTTAGCTGTAACACAACTCGAGAGGGTTGAACAACAAGTCACCGAAGCGTTAAACAAAATTCCTTTTGCTAAGAAACTGCTTACCATAAAAGGAATTAGTGAAGTATCTTTGGCTGGCATATTAGGTGAGGCAGGAGATTTAAGTGGTTTCTCCCACGGTAATTCTCTACTAAGGCATGCAGGATTGCATCTAGCTGAAGCAAGTTCAGGAAAGTGGAGAGGCCAAATTGTCATTTCAAAACGCGGAAGATCGAGACTTCGACGATTCCTTTACTTAGCAACAATGAGCCTTATCATGAACAACCCAGAATTTAAAGCATTACATTCTCATAATGTTAAAGTAAAAAAAATGAAGAAAATGAAATCCATTATGAAACTAATTGGAAAGTTGGCTAGAATATTTGTAGGTATTTCTCGACGTAATGAAGCCTATTGTCCTGATAAACTTCAACCATTATCACCGTTGGCGGCCTAATAACTTACAGAAGCGAAGTTTATTCGTCCACTTTTAGGATGGATATATAAAATATAATCATGGATTTACCGAATGTTGGCTTATTCGTAGGATTTCAAATATGTACGGAGTACCAGATTTCTTTCACGAAAGGGCACGGACCCATCAGGTTAGCATAATTTGGCCTCCACCCCTTGGATAGGCATGTCGAAGGAATGAGAGGGCGATTGACCCGTTGAGACATGGGAGGGAAATCCTCCAGGGGAGGCGTGGAGCATGTACATTATATGGTAAATTGTGGAGTTACACTTTACTCCTCTATTTAACTATGCCTTCACGAAGCCTTTATGATCTGACCTCATTCCATTAAATTGTTATTCCTATATCAATGGTTATGAAATCCTGCGAATAAGCGAGTATTCGGGAGAAAATCGTATTAATCTGAGGGAGTTGAAGAAGGAAATAAATTGAAGCCTATACCACAGTGTGACTAATGATAATAATTCTACCGAATGGAAAGTATAAAGGTAATTACTCCGAGGGAATGGTCTTATGTATATTTTCATTAGCACTATTTATTCAATTGCAGCGTTAATATGGGGGGATTGGAGAAATTGGAAACAGTATTATCCAACCATTCTTTTCTTTATAATAGGAGACTTTTTATATAATTTTTTACTTTATAATAAATCGATGTGGATTTTCCACGATTTAATTTTACCAAATCATACAATGATTACCCTTTTAGCAATGGCGTTTTCTTACACTGCAACAGTATTAATATACTTAGGTAGGTTTCCTAAAAGTTGGATAAAACGGTTTTTTTGGTTTTTGTTATGGTGGGGAATTTATATAGTGATTGAATTCATTAACAATAAGATGGGATTTATTACTTATCATCATAATTGGAATTTTGGTTGGTCCATTATCTTCTCAGGCATCATTTTTTTTATTTTGCCAATTCATCAAAAAAAACCTCTACTTGCTTGGTTCTTATCTATAATCATAATTGTATATTTGTTGATTATCTTTGATGTAAGAATAAGCGATATGAAGTAATATTCCGATTGAGAGGTATATTACTGCTTTTTCTTGTTCTAGTTGTTATTGTCTTTAATTTTGTGAGTATGGTGATAAACTCCAAAATAGAAGGCGTAGATTATAATTAATTATAACCATCTACATACGGAGAGTGACAAAGTTGAAAGCAACCTATCCAAGTTATGATGAAATACGAAGTATCGAATATAAATTAGCTGAAATGAAAAACGAATATTGGCTCCACCACGATTTGTTTACATTTCAATGGTGGTTACTTTTGATCATATTTATTCTTCCTTGGATTTTATGGTGGAGGTATGTTGATAAAAATAGATTAAAGGATATTCTGCTTTTTGGGAGCTTATTAATGCTTTTGGTTGGACTATTGGACGACATAGGTCTTAATGCTCAACTTTGGTCATATCCTTATAAATTATTACAGGTAATACCACGATTAGTCGCAATTGATCACGGTATACTTATCGTTGCTCATATGACAGTTTATCAATTTTTTACAAAATGGAAATCATTTATAATTGTTAATTTAGTTATGGCAACTATTTTTACTTTTATATTTGAGCCTCTGACTGTTTGGCTTAATATTTATAAACTAGATAACTGGAAATACATTTATTCGTTTCCACTATATATTGCAAAGGCTGTGTTTGTAAAATGGTTAGTTCAAAGAATAAATTTAATTAATAAATTCTAACCTTATTAATTCCAAACTGGTCAACTTAAATTAATTTTCTTCAATGTTTGTGAACAGTTTCACTTAAATTAACGGGTGCAATGCTTCAAAAATAAAGTATAGTTTGTTCCTCTAAAAGAAGGGAACAGAAATTAAGTGAAATTGAACAGAAGTTAGATACTCTAATAAACAAAATGATAAAAAGTAGAAAAATCCCCTGTTAATTGAACTGATGCATAGCTAACGCCTCGGAATCCAAGTAAAAGGACAATACCTAATTGAAGGTATTATCCTTAGATATACTGACCACCTTGTGTGGCTGTTATTTATTCATTTCAACCGTTTCATTAACATCTGTTGATTTAGAAGTTTGCCCTGTCATTCGTTTGTAGAGAAAGGCGATTTTTTTCGTTAAATTACCGGTATCCCAATATTCTGCTGCTTCCGCTTTTACCTTTATTAAGACAACGTTAGGGTCGTCATATGAAGTTTGCATAATTTTCTCATATGCTTTGCTCCACAATTCCTTTTTTTTGTCTAAATCCTCAACGATTTCCGCTCTTCCCCGGACGGAAACATATGATTTACCTGCATAAGCCACATTAACTTCTTGATCGTGTAAAATCTCTTCATATTTATTCGTCTCTTTTTTAGTGAAGAACCATAAGTCCCCATCAAACTCTACTTCTTGTGTTTTCATAGGACGAGAAACAAGCCCTTCTTCAGTTACCGTAGTCAGCATGGCCGTGTCTACGTCTTTGATTAACTCTCTCAATGTCTCCATTTCTTCTTGTTTCAACATGTTAGACATTTCCATCACCCCATGAATGTTTTAAGACGTATATTACCCTTTACATCCACTTTTATTCATGTATGGAGAAATAATAAAGCTAACTCTAACAAAACAAAACTAAACAATCCGAACAAATCAGGCAATAAAAGAATTATATAAAAAGATAACTCTGTGAAGAAATATAATTATACAAACGGTTGTTTTTGTTAAGTGTCATGATCGCTGCGGTGGTCATTTTTTCTTGTCCATTATAACTTTTTCACAAATTCAGATTTTAATTTCATAGCTCCAAAACCATCAATCTTACAATCAATATCATGATCTCCGTCAACTAAACGGATATTTTTAACCTTTGTACCTACTTTTAAGACTGAAGAACTCCCTTTTACTTTAAGGTCTTTGATTATTGTTACAGTATCACCATCGGTTAAGACATTCCCATTTGTATCCTTGAAAATCCTGTTATCGTCATTATTTTCGGTTTTTGAATCTAAAGTCCACTCATAAGCACATTCTGGGCAAACATAAAGAACTCCATCTTCATAAGTATAGGTTGAATTACATTTTGGGCAATTTGGTAAATTTGACATAATTGCATATCCTCCGTTCATTTAATCCTTTTTATTACTATTTATTATCTTTCTATCTTCACTTATATTTGGATTGTTTTCCAAGGGGTCTATCGTATGCTTGTAGGTATATGCTTTGGAAGTTGTTATAACACTTAAGAATAGCACAATTAAAACAATCAAAACCCCGACAATAATAAAACTCATTATCATTTTATTCACCTGACTTCATTCATTATTAGCAAAACGATTATTATAGCTGGTCATATTGCACAGAAACACTTCACCATATAAACTACATGTATATCTGATTATTTGAATATATAAATATGAATCTACACCTGATTTTATATTAAGTCAAAGGTTTTTTAGATAAAGTGCTTTGAAGTTTATTCATACGATTTATACATTAACTTATAAATAACAACATCAACCCATTTTGAACGCTTAGAAAAAAGATATAAACTTTATTGAAATGTGGGGTAAATATGAGTATTGAAATGACGAAAGATGAAGTAATTAATTACGGTTTAAAAATTTTTGAAGAAATTGGAGCAAATGAAATTTGTAAGGTCTGTATTAATAGTGGGAATTCCTGTTGCTTTGGATGCGAATTTATAGAAGACCAAGTTGGCTGTCAAAAAAGAAATACCGCATGTACTGCTTGGCTATGTGGTGTGCAACGATATTATTTTAATGACATAGGCCTATTGGAGGGGTGGAGCGAGTTTTGGAAACAAGTTCCAGGTAGGCTTTATAGGGCAGACAGAACTCCCGAAGTGATTACAGTGGACAGGTTACCAAAAAGTGATCATATTAGTAAAAATAAAGGAAAAAATGTAGCAAAAGAATTAGAAATTTTTATAGCAAATGGAGGTAGTATTGATAAATTGGAAAGAAAGTTAAGCCTTGATTTGGAATTTGGTAACCTATATTTAAAAAACCAGCTATCTTTGAAATACACTTTAAAGAAAGAAGGAGAAACCCAAGTATAAAGTTACACTGATGCGTTTTTCCGAATTGAAATTAAAAGGAGCGTGAATCGTTCTATTGGTGGATATTTTTTGTTAGTGTTCTAAATGGTCTGTTTAGTAACAAAATATTTAAGAATAATGAAAAAGCAATGGATACTATATCTCACTGCTTGATAATTAATCGGGTTTAATATTTTTTAATGAAAAATTGGTGCTAGTAACTTCGGCAACCTTTTCTTACTGAACGAAACGGAGCAGGATAGTAGAAGAAATAGGAAATTTTAATAATAATGTATCTAGTGAAAAGAGGTATAGTACACGTAAGTTTTTATTGTAAATAAAGGCAATCGAAGGAAGATAAAGGTGATAAATGGTGGTAAGATTTTTATTTGCACTAATGATTTTTTAAATACTAGATGTGTAGCCCCCACAGTGGACTTTCACCACCTAGATAGTTGCCATCCCTGGCACAATATAAAAAAGTGCCAAAAATGACGCTTTCAAGGAAAGTGAAAAAAATAAGGTTGTGGTATGAACTGATAATTTATTATATGTAAATAAGAAAATAAGAAAATGGACAAGTGCGTACAAAAAAATATTTACAAAAAATCAGGAAACTCCTGACTAAAACCTGCAAATTCAGGAAGCAGTGTTTAATTCATTTTTATGAGAAAAATGTTTCATATGCAGATTTAGTACGGTATCTAACTCTTGACTGCATCTTAATGTTTCATAGCTATTAATTCCAGTACCTTTAGCAAGGTCAATCATTTTCTTTTTTAATAAGTCAATTTGATTTAACAGTAATGATTCACACGATTCTTTATTCATAACGGGTACTTACTCCTAGTAAAAATTACTTATAAAAATCACACGAAAGCAATTATAAGGGGATTTTCTAAAAATAGAAATAGTTTCGACGAAAATTGTCAGAAAACAACAAAAATTGTAATCCTACCACTAAAGGTACATATAGAAGATGAAACAACTCTAGTTATTGAAGTATGATATCGTTAAGTAGATTAATTATTAAAAAAGGTATGAGGAGAATAATAATTATGGAAAATACAGCATTAATAATTATTGACTTACAAATTGGTGTTCAGCCTGAAAATGTTCCACTTTATAACTTAGCGAATGTATTAAATGGAGTTAATCAACGAATTCGTTTATTTCGCGAAAAAAACAATCCTATAATTTTTGTTCAACATAATGATACGGATCTAGTTCTTAATTCTCCAGAATGGAAACTATTTCCGGAACTAGATGCTAAAGATTCAGATATCTATATCAACAAAATACATGCAAACTCGTTTTACAACACTGAGTTGAATGAGCAACTAAGGAAATTAAATATAAATAAACTTGAAATTTGTGGCGCACAAACTGAATATTGTGTAGATACAACTGTTAGAATGGCACATGGATTAGGATATAAATTATTTATGAAAAAAGGGTTAACTACCACCCTTAACAGTGACCTTCTAGGAGCTAAAACAATCATTGAGCATCATGAGAATCTCTGGAATAATAGATTTTTAACTTTTCTATAGAAAAGAATTGCGTTTTATGAAAATGAGTAGTCCTTAACATTTTCCCTCCTCCAAAGGTGATAGAACTTACCTAAATTTCCTGAAAAATGACGGGGGATCTTGAACTAATTGGGTGCATTACTGGAACAGCGGTAATGCTTTCTTATTGAAGTAACTAGCAGCGTTCCTGTACATCTCTTTACAAAGTTAAAGAAATAAGCCGATCTTCCGGTTGGAAAATTTAGTTGAATAAGAAATAGAAAAATATGGTTGACCATTTTAATAATACATTATAAAATTGAGAAAATTACAAAATATTAAAACGTTGTGACTGGGAGTATTAAGGAATGTTTATTGTTGAGAGAGCTGTCGGCTGGTGAAAGACAGTCAATAAAGTCCCCAACTCGCCCATGAGTGGTAAGGCTGATATGTAAGTCTTAACGGTTGACATCCGTAATCAGTTATAAAGTGGATTTGTTGTATTAGCAAATCAACAAGAGTGGTACCACGAAGGTAAAGCCTATCGTCTCTTATATATGAGATGGTAGGCTTTTTTATTTTAAACAATTGGTGAGGCGAGGAGGAATATATTATGGGAACAGTTTATTCATCAATACTACCAATACATGAAGAATTTATAAGAAAACAACGGATTTTTTTCGTTGGTTCAGCACCACTATCAACAGACGGACATGTTAACATTTCCCCTAAAGGTCATGATGTACTAAGGATATTTTCACCAAATGAGGTCGCTTATTTAGATTTAACTGGTAGCGGAAATGAAACAAGTGCCCATTTAATAGATAACGGTAGAATTACATTTATGTTCTTAGCTTTTGAAGGTCCCCCGATGATTTTACGTCTATACGGAAGAGGTAAGGTAGTATTACCAGATTCACCAGAATGGGATGACATGGCTAAGCGCTTTGACATCCTACCTGGTTCTCGTCAAATAATTCATGCAAAGATTGAAACGGTAAAAACGTCATGTGGTTTTAGTGTTCCATTTTATTCATACAATGGTGAACGAGATACTCTTCAACAGTGGGCTAACAATAAAAGCGAACAAGACTTAGAAGAATATCGTAAAAAGAAAAATTCTATTAGTATGGATGGAATAGTTACACCAATTGGGGAAAAGTTTATCTAGCTTAATAACGTTAAATAGTAATAGTCCTCGTTGGGCTAACGGGTGCTTGAGTTTAAGTAAGAGCCGTAGCTGCGGCTGTAGTGTGAATAAACCTTAATGTAGAAACAACAGGCACAATGTTACTTAATGGTAAATTTTGTAGTCAAACCAAGGCACGACTTACTCAGTATGTCGAGCGGTTAACAAAGAATGAGCCTTTTGTGGTTCATTTTTTAATGCCCTCCTGTATTCCAACATCAAGTCGGACTTACCCGCTCAGACAATGGTGCAGCGATACTAAAGGAAGCTGGGGTCGAGGTGCAACGAGGTGATCTTGACGACCTAGACACCCTTCGTAGGGGCGCTGCTGCTGCGGACGGTGTGATCCACCTAGCGTTTAAGCACGATTTCTCGGACTTCGCTGGCTCGCTTGCAACCGATTTGCGCGTTATCGAAGCGATTGGGGAGGCGCTAGAAGGCTCTGGAAAGCCGTTCGTGACCACCGCTCACGCATATGGGATGGCATCGGATAACGCGGTGATAGCGCTAGCAAAGCGTGGGGTGCGGACATCGATCGTTTCGCTTGCGCCATCCGTACATGGCAAGGGAGACAAGGGCTTCGTGCCGAGTCTGATCAATATCGCACGCGACAAGGGCGTTTCTGCCTACATCGGAGATGGATCCAACCACTGGCCGGCTGTACATCGACTTGATGCCGCACGTCTTTACCGCCTCGCGATGGAAAAGGCACCAGCAGGTTCACAGCTTGACGGGGTAGCAGATGAGGGGGTGCCATTTCGTGACATCGCGAGCGTCATCGGTAAGCACCTTAACCTGCCAGTAGTTAGTATTTCATGTGAAGAGGCAGATGACCACTTCGGTTTTCTTGGTGAAATTGCTGGTCTCGACATTCCTAGGTCGAGTGTACAGACTCAGGAACTTTTGGGATGGCGTCCTATTCACCCCACTCTGATCTCGGATCTCGAAAAGGGGCACTATTTCAAAAATTGAACACCCTCCAGCCCTATCCCCGTAAATATTAATAAGAGGAGAATGTCTATGGGAACTAACGAAGTAAAAAGTTTAAACTAAAATAAGCGCGGGGGGTTAAAAAATATGAAACAATTGGGGTCGTTATACTTTTTCTGTGGAAAAATGGGAGCTGGAAAATCAACTAAATCAAAACAATTGGCGATAGATAAACATGCGGTACTGTTGTCTGAGGATGAATGGCTTTCATCTCTTTATCCCAATCAGATTGGATCATTTGAGGAATATCTAAAATTCTCAGCGCAGCTCAAGCCGTTGGTGAAAAAGCATGTCCAAAACATATTAAGTGTCGGTACAGATGTAGTGATGGATTTTCCAGCTAACACTCAAAAACTTCGAAAGTGGTTTTTGGATATGGCGTCAGAGGTCAATGCAAGTCATCAACTAATTTTCCTTAATCTAAATAACGAGCAATGCTTACGCCAAATTGCACAAAGGCGTAACGAACAACCCGAAAGAACAGCTTTTGACACGGAAGCGGTGTTTATTCATGTTACTAAATTTTTTGAAGCACCAGAGGCATCCGAGGGTTTAAATATTTTAGAGTTTAGCGGAAAAGAATATTTGTGAAGTGGTAACTGATTTAGGAAAAGACTTATCAAAAACCATTAGATATGGAATGAAAAAAAGAACAGAAACAGTAATTCATATGTATGAAACAGAAGAGAGATAAAGCCGAAAGAGAAGATATTAGAAAAGGTGAGCTCAAAAAAAGTTACTGCCAGTATGGTTTGATGGGTTTAGGGCTTGGTTGTGGAACAGCAATAGCAATAACCTGGATTAAGAGCAACTCAAAACTTTCTTAGATTCTTTTTCGATACGATTAAATATCAAAATCATTTAAGTTTGTGAACAAATGTACTTCAACTACCATGGAAGAACGGGTTTAAATTCCATTCTTTGTGGTGAAGCTCTGCTTCATGGACGGCTAACGGGGACTATAGTTTAAGAATTCAAATATATTATTGGTCGAATTTAATGAGAGAAGGCGGCTTTTCTTTTTGTACTATCGGAGCAGGTTAGTGGAAGAAGAATAAACAAATTACTTAATAATGATTTATAATTATTTTGAAGTTGTTGTTGGATTAAGGAGAAAGTATGAATGGGGTTAATAACCGTATTATAACTAATTAGTTTTTTGTTGTTTATTATTTTTCAGGCTTTGGCACTACTGGAATAACCAGTGTAGCTATTAAGTTAATAAAGATACAAGGAAAAAGAGGAGCGAACATTAGCAAGAAAAAAACACTAACTGAAGAACGGTTGAATCTATTTTTAAGTATTTAGCTAAAACGTCAAAAGATGGACAATTTTAAGAGACTTATTTGTAAGTGATATAGACTTTAGCAAGAAACGCAAAGTGGATTTTTATTTTGTACTTCAAACCTCAAAAAAAGTTCATAAAAAAGACACCCCCTACCGGACGATAAGAGGTGTTTTATAAAGTCACAAATTAAGAGTTTTGGTTGTTATTTTGCCGGGATTGTTGGTTTTGTCGTCTTACCTCTTGTGCATTTGTTTCGCTAGCAAATTCTGTTCCGAATTGACCAGGGAAATTGATTTTTAGGGTGGGCAAATTTTGAATAAGGAATATATTTTCGGTTTTCTTGTTATGTTTGTTGTTATGATATTAACTAAAGATTTAAATATATTGGATAGTTGGATAATGACGCAAATAGTTAAATTATTACTTGGTTTTATTGCATTAATTATTGCTTCTGTAATTTTTAAAAAGATTTTTTCCAAAAAATAATAAATTTCTTCTTGAGCTAATGGGTGCGATTGTTGAATAAAAATTTTTGAAGACGATTCCGCTTGGAAATCGTTTTTTTTGATTTAATGGTGTCATAACTCAAAAAGTAAAGCCCTCGAATTAAACAGAAATTCGAGGGCTTTTTACAACAACGTACTAACGATTATGTTACATACGCTTACTCAATTTTTTAAATGAATAAATCGTGGTAAGAATCCTAAACAGCAGCGATTGCTAAGTAAGGAATCATTGAAATAGATAACCTCTGAAAGGATTTTGTTACCCTGAATTTTCTCGAAATCGGTCATTGGGACACAAGGTATTATGCAGTTTGGGTATTTTTATTATGAATGATGATTTTCAACAAGGTTAGGGCTAAATGTTCCTTACTAACCATGTAGTTATAAAATGGCTCTTCTAGAGAGGGAAAATATATAAGGTGAGAGGGCACAGTGCAATCGACAGTCTTTTTTTCAAGTCAAGTAAGAGAATTACCAGAGTGTATAGAGAACAAACGGAAAGAATTAATTGAACTAGGTATGACTTATGGATTTGCAGATAAAATGACTATCAAATGCAGCCAAGATCTTGATAAGTTGATCACTATGCATATGAAAGCAGTTGTATATTAGTTGGTTATATCTCCAATTTTGAGGGCTAATCATTAGTAAAAGTTAGGATGAAAGGATTGATTTTTGGGGGAAAAAGGTGTTGGGAGCAAGGAAGGTTCTTCTTTGTGATCAGGATGTTAAGTATCAAAGAGAGGAAGATAAAAATGACTGAAGTTGTTTGAAGTAACGGGGCAGGTTAGCTGAGGAACGGTCATATATTTCCTATAAAATAAAAAGGCTGTCGAATCAAAGATTCTAGAGCCTTTTTATTTTAATCTATATTATTTTGCTAATTCAAAGCTTGCCATAATTTCCTTCAAAAGGTGCTCTGCGCCTTCACGACTAAGAATTAATTTTCCACCGGCAAGCTGATAATTATCGTCAGAAACTTCACCGGTAATAACACAAGTCATATTTGGTTTATATTTTTTTAAGATAATTTTGTCTTCATCAACATAAATTTCGAGCGCATCTTTTTCGGCGATATCAAGTGTACGTCTTAATTCGATGGGAATAACCACGCGTCCTAATTCATCAACTTTACGTACAATACCAGTAGATTTCATTTCTTTAAACCTCTCTCTGTTTATGGTCTATTTCTATTTTGGAATTCACTATTATTCGACAAATTTCTATCAATTTAACAATACCATCCGTCGATTATTATAAATTTAAAATTACATTAGAATTTAGTGAAAAAATATATTTTTTTCAAATTTTAATGGGGCGATTGTTCTAATTGAGCAGTCGCTTCTTGTGTTAACGGGGCAATTTAGTTGAAGAAGGATAAGGAGAATAATTACCAACTATTTTGCTGAAAGTATATTAAGTATCATAAGATAAAAATTTCTAATAGCAAGAAGTGGTGTTCTTAAATCTAAAGGAAAAGGCAAAAAAAGCTGGAGAATTATATAAAGAAGTAGATAAAGCAAATGATAAATATTTTGACTATGGAAGGAACACACGTTTTTACATTGGGATTGGTGGTTTTCATTAGGATTAACTATAATTCCTTGGCTAATATGGTGGAGATATAGAGACAAAGAGAATACTGCCCGTTTTATGTTTTCTGCTTTTTTTATCATAATAATTAGTTCTTGAATGGATTTTATTGGTGTTGTCTGCGGATTTTGGTACTATACAGGCAAAGTAATACCTACGATCCCTTCATATTTCCCTGGGATTTTTGTATTATTCCTGTATCAATGACATTATTTATGCAAATTAGACCTGAAGTGTCTCCAATAAAAAAAGCTGTCTTTTTTAGTGCGTTAGCTTCATTCATTGGAGAACCATTATCTGAACTCGTAGGATTTTACACGATGATACATTGGGAGTATTTGTACTCTTTTCCAATTTATATAATAATTTATCTTTGTGCAGATTGGGTTAGCAAACGGAAAACATTCGGAACAGTAAGCAAAAAGTAAATCATTAACCAATGTGGGATTTAAGTGTAAGTTATATTCAGATAACGGATGCAAGAGTTTTAGAACGTGGCTGCTTCGGCAGCTTTTTTGCTTTTTCCACTAACGGGCAGGTTAGTGAAAGAACGAATTCCTAATCGTTACGATTGTGCACCATCAGGTAGTGTACGATTTTTTGTCCAAGATGATAATCAGTAAAGAAGTGCCCTTGCGGCAAATTATGCATGGGCACTTTATTTCAATAGATATCCATTTTTTCTTTTGTGAATTAGTAATTGTACCAACCGTTGTAACCGTTGTAATCGTTGTATCCGCTATAACAACCACCACAGCCGCCACAGCCGAAGCAGCCGAAGCAACCGAAACATCGGAATCCTCCACAACGAAAGCCCCCGCAACGCATACCGCCGCAACGCATGCCACCACACATCATGCCACCACCACAACGCATACCGCCGCCGCAACGCATTCCGCCAAAATGACGCGGATCATTGATGTTTGGATCAATGGTAATTAAATTACCAACTTGGAAATTATCCATTCCTAACATTTGAAGTTCATTTTGAAGATTCTGCATTTTTTCCTCCATTTTTATTTATTAATTAGGTTAGTCATACACCTATATAGAGAGATGAACGAGGGTAATTGGTCAGTTTCGTTTAAATGAAACCATTATATATACCTGTACTCTCTTCAACAAATTATGATTTCTGTTAGGTCATTGTCACTGATTTAAGTGCCTATTTCACTTTGAGGTAATATTAAATGTTGATTCATTACATAAAAACTTGTGGTTGATTAATCTGATATACTGTTGAAGTTGATGATTCAATGTATGAAAACTAGGATATAGAGTGTGAAAGAATGCACTTAAAGTAACGGGTGCTTGAGGCTATTTCATTTTTCTTTGATTTCATTTTCTCGATTGGGAGTGGGGCAATTTTATTGGGATTAATTTTAATTATCATTGGGATAGTAAAGGCTGGGAGTTAACGGTGATATTTTCAAACAAATTGTGAAAGGCTCCACTTAAACTAACGGGTGCAAGACTTGAATAAAAGCAATGCATTATTTCAGCATTGCTTTTTTGTGTCCTTTTTAAAATACTTCCTATAAAGCTCTTACCTTAAACTCCCACTTAAGTGTGCATATATCCTCGTATTCTCACTTTTCTCATGATCTAATAAACTCTGAATGACTTCAAGAGGGGCTCCGTTATTTAACATATGAGTAGCATAGCTGTGCCTCAGTTGGTGTGGATGAAACGTTTTATTTTAGCTTGCCCTTTTTGAAATTCGCTTGATGATATATCTCATTTGGGCAATACTCATTCGATGAGGATACCGTTCGGTAACAAAAATGGTATCTCCAGCCTGGCGTTGTTCAAAGTATCTTTTTAGCCAAATTTCACAGCGGATATTAAAATAAGCTTCTCTTTCTTTATCTCCTTTTCCCCTAACAATGGCAGATCGGTTTGACCAATTAATTCTACTCCACAAGTCAATTATTCTTACAATCGATTCCAAAATGAATATAAAACAATACTAAAGGTTTTCATTTACAATAACTTAACCATTCATTTACTTTTTTTCTATTTCTTTTTAACCATATTCCAAACTACAATGGAATCGAATACAAATTGAGGTGAAAAATAATGGATGAAGAAAAAGCGTATTTAGGAATTGTCATTATCATGTCCTATTTAAGGGATTATATTTTCAGCTTCACTTTTATCAATGTATTGGTTCTTCTTTTTAACTATCCTTATAATATGCTTGAAAATGTTATTATTTGTGCTGTGCTATCTGTTATCCCCACATACAGAGAATTTATAGAAAACCGGAATGATTAATGACGTCCTGATGAAGCTTTTTTAAAAGCTCCGTTTCCCTGCCCAAGCTCCTTGCATTTTACTAAGGAATACAATTTGCCCAATATGATATGCAGCGTGCATTGCTAAACTCTTCAGTTCAAGCACTAATGAATTATCTTCTCCTGGGATCTGTCTATACAAATCTTCATGTTCTGAGTTTGTTAGTATTTTTCCAAGTTCACGATGAACATAAAAAGTATTCTTGTTTTGTTTCCTTCCAATTTTCTAACGTATTAGTGGGTAATCGAAATGTAGATTCATTATTTTCTGCCTGTGGTTCATTCGCTGTTTCACCAAGAAATCGCATCAGAAATTTCTTTTCATAGAAAAGTAAATGACAAACTAATTCCCAAATGGAATTCATTGCCCCATCAGCTGGTTTCCAAATTGCCTGTTCAAAAGTGATATGCTCTAGCACTTTTTCAAGTGGTAGAAACCAGTCTTCTTCATCTAAGCAGCTTGCCCATTGCTGTAACAAAAGTGTTTTTACATCCATTTTCTATTCCCTCCAATTTAATCCCTTTGGTTCATTTGTGGCGTGTTGTAGATAGCTCACTAATTAAGGTGTCATGCCAATTCCTTGTTCAATTAAACTGGACCTTTAACGGAACAATGAGCGATCTGTTATTTGGGAAATTATGACAACCGTAGTTTAACATAATTTGTGTTAACTATAAGGCAGAAAACAAAACCAGGACAAGTTTTTAAAAAAGATTTTCCCAATTTGTGAGATATTGTACTTAAACAAATGGGTGCTTGAGTTTAAGAGAGGAAGCTGTCATTGAAGCAGCTTTTTTTATTGCACTAACTGTGCAGGGTTAGTTTAAGAAGAAACACTGATATTATGGTAAAATTTTAAAAAAACTTAGATATGCGATTATAGGGGGAGTATAAATGGATATAGAAATTCATAGTGATTTCGCCAATGCAAATCTTGATGAAATGAAGGATGTTTATGCTTCTGTTGGGTGGACGAAACATACAAACGCGATAATTAGACATGTCTTCGAAACAAGTAATGTCGTAGCCTTAGTAAAGGTCAATGGAAGAATTATTGGGATTGGCAGAGGGATGACAGATGGCGTTTTTAATGCCGCAATTTATGATGTAGTGGTTCATCGAGATTTTCAAAGGCAAGGAATAGCTAAAAAAATTATGGAGTTTTTATTGGATATGCTTAGAAATGTTTCTTGTGTACAGTTAATATCAACAACTGGTAATGTAGGATTCTATCAAAAACTTGGATTAAAAAAGCTGAAAACAGGAATGGGAAGATATTTAAATCCAAGTCTAAGTCACGAGTATTTAGAGTAATTTTCCTTGTTCAACTACGGGTGCCTATGTAAAAGAGGGGAATGCTGCGGTATTTCCCTTTTCTTATTGTGCTAACTGGCAGGATAGCATTCCTGTTAATCGTTAATTTTCAACTTTGAAAAAAAGGGCTCCTCAGTAAATGGAGTTTTTTTGAATTTGTAAAGTATCTTTTTTATAAACCTCTTCACAATAAATGTAGGGGTTTTTATATTTGAGCCCCTAGTTTGAAGTTTCTAAGATGGGTATTGAAAGGAACTTAGCGTTCAAACTAAATTAGTAAATTAAGGAATTCTTAACAGTGCATTAATAATAGATTTACAATTCTAATTTATATTTAAGTAGTCAGAAAGATTAAAAACTGATGAGAATTTTAATTAATTTTTAATCAAAGAATGAGAGCAGTTTGTAGTTAACTCTTCTTATGCTCAATGATTAATATTGATTTGAATTTAAAGGGGGAAAATGAACATGAAATCTCGGTTCAAGAAAAAGGCTATACCATTAATAGCAACGACAGTTCTCGCAACCACGGCTATTACAACCCAAACTTTATTTAATGACGGTGGTAATCAAAGCGCTAAAGCACAATCATTATCAAAAGAAGAAGTGAAAAAGAATGGTGCATCATGGCTTGCAGGTGACCACCATGTACATAGTGAATGGAGTGTAGGTTGGGACAATTCAACCAATCCTCCAACTCCAATTAGGGGTGGGGATGCTATCTATCCAATCTCTAAAAATGCCGAAAATGGTAAAAAGTATGGACTTGATTGGATGATGACAACAGATCATGGGGGTCCTAACCATTCCAAGGTCAACTTAGAACAAGCTTATCCTGAATTAGTAAAATCCCGTGCAGCTGTTCCTGAAGTTCTTCAATTCTATGGAATGGAGTTAGACACACCAGCAGCTGACCACAGCACTCTAATGATTCCAAAAGGTGAAAAGGAATCACAAGTGCTTTATGATCTTGAAAGCAAGTTTAATTCCCGTGAGGCTTATCCAAATGACCCAAGCCGTAACACTGAATCAAAAATGATTGAAGCCCTGAATTATATGAAACAAATGGATGAGCTTCCAATTTCTATCGCTCATCATCCATCCCGTTCAGCGACAGGTGTTGGTGCATGGGGACAAGATACTCCACAAGAGTTCCGTAATTGGAATGATACAGCACCAAATATCTCTATTGGAATGGAAGGAGCTCCTGGACACCAAGCAGGTGCTATTAATCCAGATGGCTCTCTTGACCCTAACGGATCTCGTGGTGCTTACTCAAACGCAAACGCACCAACAATGGGTGGATTTGACCAAATGACGGCTATCGTTGGCGGTTTATGGGATTCGATGCTAGGTGAAGGAAGACACTGGTGGATTACGGCTACTTCTGACTCACATGTTAACTGGCGTGATGGAGGAAGTGACTTCTGGCCTGGTGAATATTCTAAAACATATGTAAAAGCAGAGAAAAATTATCAAGATGTAATGGAAAACCTTCGTAAGGGTAATGTATTTGTTACCACGGGTGACCTGATCTCAGAACTTGATGTTAAAGTACAAGCTGGAGGCAAATCACCATTGCATGCAGAGGCAAAAGGAAATACAGCATCCATCGGTGAAACACTTGCACTTCCAAGTAAGAAATCTGATGTAACAGTAACAGTTCGTATCAAAGATCCCAACACTGCGAACTCTCACGGAGATAAGCCAAATGTTCAACGTGTCGACTTAATCATGGGAGAAGTTAAAGGAAAAGTGGAAGACCGCTCAACTGCCTCAAATCCTACAACCAAAGTGGTGAAGCGTTTCACAGAAAGTGATTGGAAAAAAGACGGTGAATACATCACCATTACTTATACTTTAAAAGATGTGGACAAAGATAGCTATATTCGTTTACGTGGCACTAACACTGATCAATTAGAGCCAGTCAAAGATCCTAAAGGTGAAAATCCTTGGAATGATCTTTGGTTCTATTCAAACCCAATTTTCATCAAATCAGATAAATAAAGGGGTAAAATGAAAAAATGACGAGGGGGTTTTAAAAACTCCTCGTCTTTAAATTATCTTATGTTAAGACATATTTGAAAGAAAACAAAAGAAATGGACGTGTACATAATGAAAAAGTTATGGTGCTTTATTTTTCTCCTATTACTTTCATTTAGTTCTTTCCTTCCTTCCCCAGCATTTGCTCATACCAACAACAGTGAAGGTTTTTCTACCATTGAAGTTAAAAACAATTCATTGGATTATGAATTAAAGCTTGATTTGGAGGAGTTGGGACATTCCCTTAATAAGGCTACGGATCAAAAGGAGTTAATTGACCATAAGGTATTACAGCATTATATCAATTCCCATATCAAGCTTTATGCAGACAGCGAATTGGTTGAGGGTAGCGTATTAGAAACGGATATAGAGATGATCAAGGAGCGTCCGTTTGCCGTTATAAACTTAGCATATAAAACAAACCATAAACCAGAAAAACTAGTAGTGGAATATAATATGTTTATGGATGATTCCGACCCAAGTCATGCAAATTTTGCAACAGTAAAAATGGACGGGAAACAACAAGAAAAGATTTTGACATTCGAATCAAGGGAATTTGAGATTGGTAAAATAAGTTTCTTGCAGAATGCCACACAGTTTTTGATGCTTGGCTTAAAACATATTTTTACAGGTTATGACCATATTCTATTTGTCATCAGTTTGCTTTTTGGAGCAAAAACGATTCGGCATATTCTTTCCTTAGTTACAGCCTTTACAATTGCACACAGTATTACTTTGGCTTTGGCAACTTTCGATATTGTTCACCTCCCAACCAGATTTGTAGAATCTGCTATTGCTTTAAGTATTATTTATGTAGCACTTATGAATATTTTTAATCAGGACTCAAAACACCAGCCGTGGCTTGCCTTTGCTTTTGGGTTAATCCATGGATTCGGATTTGCAGGAATTCTTTCAGAAATGAGATTAGATACGAACCACATGGTTACTTCACTTGTATCTTTTAATATCGGGATTGAAATCGGTCAATTATTAATCGTTTCTGTAGTATTTCCGCTCATTTTGTGGATTAAGAAATTAACCCTAAAACCAATTAAATGGGTCATCCCTGGTACCTCAGTGGCCATATTAGCATTTGGAATGGTATGGTTTATTCAACGAGCTTTTTAAAAAAGGATCTCTTTGTAAATAGAAACAGTTAGCTTGGCGAATAAACGCCAAGCTATTCTTTTGACAAAAATTAACATATTAGTAGCCCCTGAAAGGAGAGAGAACGGTGGATAAGAGCAGGCGTAAGGAATTAAAAGAGGAGTTTAATCAAATTAAGACCTATATGGGCATATATCAAATTAAAAACAAGGTTAATGGAAAAATTTATGTTGATAGCTGTCCTAACTTAAAAAACAAGTGGTTAACACTGAAAATGCAACTTGAAATGGGGAGATTCGCAAATGCTCAGTTGCAAAAAGATTGGAGTCAATTAGGGGGAGATGCATTCGTCTACGAAGTACTAAAGAAGAAGGAAGTTGAAGAAGGTACAGACAGACGCTGGCAGCTTAAGCAAATGGTAAAGCAGTGGTTGGAGAAATTACAACCATACGGAGACAGAGGGCACAATAAGCCTGCAAATTAAAGCACTATTTTAGTGTTTTTTTTATATCTTTTTTTGTGAGCAATTTTGCTTAAGCTAATGGATGCTTGAACTGAACCAAGAGTTTATAGCTGCGACTCTTTTCTTTGTTCCACTACCGGGGCAGGTTTGAGGAATAAGAAAGTGTCTAGGAACAAAACAGTTTGCCGTTGGCTACAACATTAGTTGCAAAGAAATATCTTGAAGAACTTTAACTAAGGGGTGCAAGAGTTAAATAAGATTGGGCTACTGCGGCAGTCTTTCTTACGATTAGTCAAGTATTTTGGGGAGGATTTAAGGATTATTTATGCCCTGGCACGGGGATTTTTGAGTATACTTAATAAGCCTAGCTTTTACCATTTTTTAGCTAGGTAAGATGTATGATATTATATTGTTAACATTACTTACTAGCTGCCAACTGGTAATTGTAATGAAGGTCGTGTGTAATAAGGTAGAAGAGGCACTTCAGTAACTTATTTACACAGGCAATAGACGCAACTTTATGAGGTTGCGTTTTTAATTTGTCATAATAATCCACGATATGATTTTTCCCAAAACGTCGCTGTCGGATCATATTTTGAATAGTAAAATAAAGTATTTTACGCAAGTGACTATTACCACGCTTATTGATTTTATCCTTATAAAATAACGTACCTGATTGAAACCGTCTAATGTCAATACTAGCGTAGGCATTGAGTTGCTTTTAATTAGAAATTGTTAGTTTAGTAAAGATAATAAAAAACAAGGTTAATTCTGCTATTATCAAAATATTTGGTACAACAATAATCAAATTAATAATAAAAAAGACGGCTAAAATTCCTAAAAATAACCCTAAATGATAAATTTTCAATCGGTGGTGCACATGTCTATATTGATGGAAAACAAAGGTAGTTGACAGGAAATAGAGCAATACAGCTCCAAAAACAAAAATTAGGATAAATAGGTAATGGACCTCACGTAAAAACAATAGTCTGATAGATGCTGCAATCATGCTCAAAGACATTAAAATAAACAGATGACCATAAATAATGATTTGTCCGGATGTTTGTAAAGACTTGTCGAGTTTCTTCTCCAAGTTATCGAAATATTGCCACCACATCGATATAATCAGGATAAATGAAATGATCGCAAAGCCTATTGAATCCCAGTTTCCTTGTGTAGGCTGAATGACCGCAAGTGTACTAATAAGAGCTTCCCCAAAAAGAATAATGGTAAATAAACCAAATCGCTCTAATAAGTGAGCCGTATTTGTGGGAACCTTTACTAAGCATTTTCGTCCAAGCACCGGGACAAAGATATCAATAAGGATTCCCGTATACAACACAGCATATCGAACCCAAGAATCAAAAAAGACGGACAATAATGAAATGACGATTCCAATCCAAAAATATTTTCCCAAAAAGAGGGCTGCTTGTTTTCGAACTCCCGTTTCTACACGTTGGACAATAAGATACTGGATCGCAGTCACTGCTCTTAAGCCAATATATCCAATTAAAAAAGAAAGATAATAAGGATCAAAATCAGCTGATAAACTTGATGTCATAATGAGTACAAAAAACATTTGCAGAATTAAAAAGATACGTTGATGAAATAAATCTTTTCCAAACCGGTTAATAAATATGGTTTGCCCTACCCAAGCCCACCAGATAGGGATAAAAATTAATATAAACTTTACTAAATACTCTGCATGGATATGACCATCTTCAACATGAAGTAATACATGCGTCGCAGCCGCAACCGCCGCCGCAAATAACAAATCATAAAAAAGTTCCAACCACGTCACTTTCTTTTCTTCCATTTCTGCACTCCCTCCAATTCTTTATAGTTACTAGTATGATAGGAATATATGGTAATTGGAAGAGGAAATAAAATTATCACAGAACATTTTCCATAGATTGGAAAATATGTGCCGATTAATAAGAAAAATAAAGAGAAATCTTACATCCTAGATTTTTTGTAATCAATACTTCATTAAGTTAATAATCTGACAAAATTAGGTATAACGTCACTTCTTCTGTTTTGGGATATTATGGTAATATGAAAGTGATTTTAAACGAGGAGGAAATGTATGACCAAGACCATCGGCCTTATATGTGGTAGTTTACGTAAAAACTCTTATAATCGAATCATTGCTCAAACCTTAGCAGAGCTGGATGATTCTAATCTATTTCGTTGGATCGAGATTAATGATCTGCCTTTGTTCAACGAAGACCTAGAAATAAGTGTTCCAGAAACAGTGACATCATTTAAATCTGCGATCCAGGACGTTGACGGTATCATTATTGTAAGTCCAGAGTACAATTCTGGGATTCCAGGCGTATTAAAGAATGCATTGGACTGGGCCTCAAGACCTCGGGAATCCGCTGTTCTTATCAGAAAACCGGTTGGTTTAATTGGTGCAACTCCTGGGGGATTAGGTACTGCCTTTGCTCAATTGCAAATCAAACAAGTACTAGAGGCCATGCAGGTTCATGTTCTTCCATTTCAAAAAGTGTTGATTTCCCAAGTACATAAAAAGATTGATCCTGATCAGAAAGTCCTTACAGACGAACAAACAAAACGTTATCTTCAAAAATATTTAAACCAATTTATTCATTGGATCGATCACATTCCAGCTCTAGATTAATTGAAAAAGTCCTAGCTTTTTCAATCATTTTTATTAAAGTACTACAAACGCATTATGATTTTTTAGAAAACGAATTCCAATCATCCGCTCAATAATATTGGGTCAAACGAAGGAGTTTAAATCTATTTTCCAATCTATGAATCTTCTTCGATTACTTATACCTTAATTAAAGGGAGGACAATAAAATGTCTGATTTCTATTCTCGCCTTAATAAAGATGAAGCTGCTGTTCTTTTAGTTGATCATCAGACCGGCCTTATCTCCGGTCTTGTGCGTGACTATGGTGTTGATGAATTCAAGAACAATGTTATGGCTCTTGCTAACACTGCTAAGTTTTTTGATTTACCAGTTATTTTAACAACAAGTTTTGAAAACGGGCCGAATGGGCCACTCATGCAAGAATTGGTTGAACTTTTTCCTCATGCGCCAAAAATAGCTCGTCCTGGACAAATTAACGCATGGGATAATGAAGATTTTGTCAAAGCAATCGAAGAAACTGGAAAAAAACAACTGATTATTGCGGGAGTAGTAACAGATGTTTGTGTTGCATTTCCTGCACTTTCCGCTGTGAACGCTGGTTATGAAGTATTTGTTGCAACTGATGCTTCTGGAACATTTAGTAAACAAGTAGCGGATGCGGCATTAACACGTATGGCCCATGGTGGGGTACAGCTTCTGAACTGGTTTAGCATAGCGTGCGAATTACAACGTGATTGGCGTAATGATGTTGAAGGTTTTGGGGCTTTAATTTCTAATCATCTTCCTGGTTATCAAAATCTTATTGGAAGTTATAGGGGAGCTCAGAGAGATTTCAGCAAGCAGGCTAACTAGAATAGCAGCTCATTTATAACTCACTTTTTCCAATATAAAGTTTCTGGCTTATTCAAGAAAAGCAATGCATTTTTTTCGCATTGCTTTTTTGTATCCCTTTATAAAAATACTTCCTACTAAGCTCTTGCATTAAACTCAAATTTCACAGCGGATATTAGATTAACGAACAGTGTAGGTGAAAAGGATTTAAAGGAAATGATGTAGAATTACATATTTTTAGACATTTCATTTAGTTAGCCAAAAAAATTACAAGGGACTTTATAGGAGGAAGAGTAGATGGATATGAAATATCCAATTGGAAAATTTCAATTTAATGGTGAAATTACTAACAACATTACAAAGGATTGGATAAATGAGATTGAAAGTTTACCAAGATTATTACGAGATGCTGTAAAAGACTTAGATAATGAACAGCTTGATACACCTTATCGTTCAGGAGGGTGGACTGTTCGACAGGTAATACATCACCTTGCGGATAGTCATATGAATGCCTATTGTCGCTTTAAATTGGCCCTTACAGAAGAAAAGCCTGTAATTAGGCCCTACGACGAAACTAAATGGGCGGAGCTTTCTGATTATAAATTACCAATTGATATTTCACTATCTCTGCTCGAAGCATTGCACCATCGATGGAAAAACCTTTTACGTAGTCTAAGTCCAGCTGATATGGAAAAGACATTTATCCACCCAGAATCGGGTGAAGTTTCAGTAGGTAAAAATATAGGAATCTACGCTTGGCACGGGCGACATCATCTTGCACATATTACTTCTTTGTGTAATCGTAAGGGCTGGTAATGGACTTTGTGTTTTGTGTACGATTACACCGCAACTTTTGATTTCCTTGGATTTACCACTTTTGCGCTAGGAGTAAACAAGGGGAATTTCGAGTAAAACGGAGGACAAGCAAGAAGAAAGTCCAAGCTAAATTACCCAAGTTATCAATGTTGTAGTCAGTATTTTTAGGAAAAGACAAGTTTAGAGTCCCCTTTTTTTTTAAAACTCGAGCATTCTACCCACTGATAAAGGGAAACCCAAAGGGCATACTAAGATTATATTTAAAGTGGGAGGATATAAATTTGAGTACGAAAGAGAATGCATTATCTATCTTCGCCTTAGGCGGCTTGAATGAAATCGGAAAAAATATGTATGCAATCGAATATTCAAACGATATCGTGATTATCGACTGTGGCAATAAGTTTCCAGATGAAAGTTTATTAGGAATTGATTTGATTATTCCTGATATAGCTTTCTTAGTAGAAAATAAAGATAAAGTTAGGGCTTTAATTGTCACACATGGACATGAAGATCATATCGGGGGGATCCCGTTCTTCTTAAAAAAATTGAATGTACCCGTTTATGCCACACGCTTCACATTAGGATTAATTGAAATCAAATTAAAAGAACATAAACTACTAAGAGAAAGCGAACTTGTTGAAATCAACTCAAATTCAAACTTGAAATTCGGAGAAATGAGTGTAAGCTTTTTCAAAGTGACCCATAGTATTCCTGATTGCTTGGGAATGGTCTTTCATACACCAGAGGGGAATATTGTACATACGGGGGACTTTAAGTTTGATTTAACCCCTGCGAATAATGAGCATTCGGATATTCATAAAATGGCTGAAATCGGTAAAGTTGGGGTCTTGCTTCTATTGTCTGAGAGTACCAATGCAGAACGTCCTGGTTTGACTCCGTCGGAACAAATGGTAGGTGAACAGGTAGAAGCAACTTTCATGAAAGCCGAACGCAAAGTTATTTTTTCTACCTTTGCTTCAAATATTAGTCGCGTTCAGCAAGTCGTGAATGCAGCGCAAAAAACAAATCGAAAACTTGTGTTACTTGGACGAAGTATGGTTAAGGTCATAGCGGTTGCTATGGAACGTGGTTATTTAACAGTTCCTGGTGGAATGTTAATTGACCCACATGAAATCAATGAAATGGCTCCTGAAAAGGTGGCCATTTTATGCACGGGGAGTCAAGGAGAACCATTGGCTGCACTTGCCCGCCTGTCCACTGGAAACTTTCGCGGTGTTGACATTTTACCTAAAGATACGGTTATCATTGCAGCAGGTCCAATACCCGGGAATGAACGAAATGTAACAAGTATCGTCGACAACTTTTTTGCACTTGGAGCCAACGTAATTTATGGATCAGGAAGTACATCTGGAATGCATGTTTCTGGCCATGGTTATCAAGAAGATTTAAAACTAATGCTAACATTAATGAAACCAAAATATTTTATTCCCATTCACGGTGAATTTAGAATGCTGCACCATCACCGTTTGTTAGCTGAATCCGTTGGAGTAGAGCAAGGAAACACGTTTATCATCAGTAATGGCGATGTCGTCGATATTGAACATACCATTGCCCGTCACACTCGGAAAATACCGGTTGGAAATACTTACGTAGACGGGGGAGATGTCGGTAATGTTGGGGAAATTGTGTTACGAGACCGCAAACAGCTTTCAGAAGATGGAATGCTCATGATTGTTTTAACTATGAGCAAAGCGGAAGGAAAACTGATTTCTGAACCCGATACCTTTTCTCGTGGATTTGTAGATAGAGATTTCACGGAGCTACGAAGAGACGTTAGTCAACTTACTACAAAAACTGTTAACGGGCTACAAGAAGCAAATAGAAACCAATGGAATGTAATGAAAAAACAAATAAAAAAGTCAATACGACAATATGTATATTCACATACTAAGAAAAAGCCAATGATAGTTCCTATACTTATTGAAATTTAATAGGGGAAGTTTTTAAAAAATGAATTTATTGATCTTCCTTAATCGGGCGCATTTCTGTAAAAAGAAATGGGCTCTTCATAATGAATTGAGCCTTACACCGTAATTTTTTATTACAAAATAGATACCTATCCGTTTCGGAACTATTCATTTATTCAAATCCTAGTAATACTAGGTAAGGAGATGAATAGCTGTGTCTAATGATGAATTAATTTGTCAAGAGTTTGCTAGAATTATTGGTGGACAAGAGGGTTTTGCGGGCGGAAAATGCGTGGCAACCATAAATCGAAATGAAGTCCAGGCAATAATTTTAGGAAAACCTTTTAGAGTAACCTCTTCTTTCTCATTTGAATCAAGAGATAATCTGACTGGACGAGCATTGTGCCTAGGTAGGGTAGCACTCTTGCAAAGAGAAGTCGAGTTTTTTGTTGCTTCCATTCTTAAACAAGGAATAATAGTTTCTTCCATACACAATGAGTGGTTTTTTGATACTCCGAATTTGATTTACGTTAATATCGAAGCTGTTGACAATCCATTAGATTTTGCAAGGAAAGTCAGTAGAGCATTAAGGAGCTAACGGTTCCAAGAGTTGTAGATCGATGAATGGACCTGCAGCTCTATTTTCTTATTGAGCTAACAGGGCAGGATAGTTTAAGTACGCGTCTAGCACTTGTCCATAAGCTAACTAAGAAAAAAAGCCGAGAGCATCAATCCCCCGACCAAATTTATTATATCAACAAAAGATCGTCCTCATCTGGAAATTTGCACCAAACATAAATCGGTCCTCAATCCGCATATGTCATATAAAATTTGAGGATTCAGGACGAATACCCAAGAATTTATCCCAAAAACGCATATGCTCTAAGGAAAACGAAATGAGGAGGATAAAAGTGATTCCTTATAATAATATAAATTATATTTCTCATTTTCCGATTGATGAAAGAATTGGTTTAGGTGGACCAGGCTCAGGATTTGGTTTTTCACCAGGGCTAGGTTTAGGTGGACCAGGCTCAGGGTTAGGGTTTGGACCAGGACTTGGCTTTGGTGGACCTGGCATTGGAACTGGTTTTTATCCTGGTATTGGCTTAGGCGGACCAGGCTCAGGGTTTGGATTTTCACCAGGGCTGGGTTTAGGTGGACCAGGCTCAGGGTTTGGTTATTATCCAGGACTTGGTTTTGGCGGACCTGGCATTGGATATGGCTATCCGTACCCATATCACCACCATCATCATTACCATTATTAAAAATTGTTGATATAAGAGTTCAAATCTAATAGTAAGTTTATATAAAACAGGCGTTTAAACAATAAGTAAAAACGCTTGTTTCTTCTGGGGAATAGTGAAGGTTTATGGATTTATGGCTGGAGGTTACTGAATAATAAAAAATTGGGTGCAGAGATTTTTAACTTTTTAGATTTAAAAATTTGCTTATTTCTCCAACATGTTTATTTTTTAGATAATTTCGGTTTAAAATACTGGATAATCGAACGGGATCACCAAAAAAATATCTTTCGTATTGGGTTTGCCTTGTACCAAATGAACTCATCGTCAGATCCCATGCTAATCGGAATAGTTTAACTCGATCCTCGGCATTCATACCAGCTGCTTGAAGATATTGATCCAGTTCAACTCTAATTTCAGAATCAAAGGCTTTTTCGGTTGGCAATGAAACCATTCCACTGGCTCCAATCAATTGGATAATTTCTGTGAATCGGGGATAAATTTTCGGAAAAATGTTACTCGCTACTTGTAATGGGATGATACTCGGACGCATAAATCCCGATTCATCCAATTCTGCATCATTTTCCGACTTCTCCACTAGTGCTTTCATGGTTTCAAGTCCAATGATGATTTCACAAAGTTTTTCTTGAACATGCTGATACTCACCTACATTAATTGTTTCGACAAGGAGTTGTGCCACTCCAAGAATAAATTCTGTTTTTACAATTTGTCTGGTTACGACTTGATGGTAGGCGAATGGGTAAAAAGAACTTTGAAGTAGGAAGTCAGTAGCTGCATCAACATTGTCGTAATAAAATACCCGATCCCATGGCACTAAAACATTGTCAAAGATAACGATTGAATCCATTTCTTCATATCTTGAACTTAAGGGATGGTTAAAAGAAGATTCTCCCCCGACATAAGATTCCCTGCAAATAAATTTTAATCCTTTTGTATTGGAAGGAATGGAAAATGCGAACGCCTCGCTTGGATCAAAAAACACCCTCGGAGCAGAAAAGACTAAAACCTCATCCGTTAAACCTCCTTGAGTTGCAAGTAAGCGGGCACCCTTTATAATTAATCCTTTTTCATTTCGATCGACAACCTTAGCGGAAATTGGCTCATTCGAAAATCCTAAATTGACTTGGGAACGATTGACCTGTGGCGTGATAAAGGTATGGGTAAACGAGAGGTCGTGTTCCATTGCTCTTTCATACAGGCATTGAATATTTGCAGGAAAACAATTTTCTCTATCTTTTAAAAGGATCGATGAGGATGCAAAGCTCATAACAACAGTATTCATATAATCAGGACTTCTTCCCATCATTCCATGAGAGTGTCTTGCCCAATGTTCAATCATTTTTCTTCTTTTTATTAAATCCTCTTTCGTTTTAGGCTGTAAATAGGAAAGTCCAATAGGATCTTCTTTTTCTGGCAAATAGAAAGTCATCTCATCTTTTATGCTTGGATGAGTTTGCAAATCATAAAGGGAAGCTTTAGCTGCAACAATTCCTTTAAAGGCAGGATGTTCGGAGATATTCCCCTTAATTTTTTCTCCATCAAACCAAATTTCATTTTTCAGTCCATTTAAACGTTGAATAAAAGTATTTCCGTCTATGGTCCCCATCTTGAACATTCTCCTTTTGTTTAAAGAAGTACTGGCTAAGCTAGTATCATTTTATTGATTAACCTTCTGGCTTGTTCCTATTGGAAAAGCCTTATTTCACAATATTCCAAGTGCGATAGTTCAGGATGGATTACTGCGACAATCCCTTTTTTTATTCGGCTTACGGTCAAGAACTAGTTTGTGAAAAGTTCTACTTAAACAAACGGGTGCAAGAGTTAAATAAGATTGGGTTGCTACGGCAGCCTTTTTTGCTTGTTCCACTTTCGGGCAGTTTAGTTGAACAAGAAATTTATGATTAACGTCCCAATTGATGAATAGTGTGAAGTAAATAAAAAAGCGCCAAAATGACGCTTTCAAGGAAAGTGAAAAAATAAGGTTGTGGTATGAACTAATAATTTATTTTATGTAAATAAGAAAATAAGGAAAAGGACAAGTGCTTACAATAAAATATTTTAAGAATAAAAAAATCAGGAAACTCCTGACTAAAACTTGCAAATTCAGGAAGTAGTATTTAATTCATTTTTATTAGAAAAATGTTTCATATGTAGATTTAGTACGGTATCTAACTCTTGGCTGCATCTCAATGTTTCATAGCTATTAATACCTGTACCTTTAGCAAGGTCAATCATTTTCTTTTTTAATATATCAATCTGATTTAACAGTAATGATTCACATGATTCTTTATTCATAATGGGTACTTACTCCTAGTAAAAAATTACTTATAAAAATCACACGAAAGCAATTATAAGAGGATTTTCTAAAAATAGAAATAGTTTCGACAAAAGTTGTCAGAAAACGACAAGAAATATGTCGCCCTATGAAGAAACTGTGCTACAAATAAGAAGGTGCTTCTTTAACTAACGGGTGCTTGAAATTAAGAAGGGGAGGTTGCTGTGGCAGCCTTTTTTATTGAGCTAACGGGGCAGATAGTTGAATAGGCTCATGAATCAAAACTGTTTAACTTTCGTCAATTATTTGTGCCGAGACTAAGAATATAACTTTACCGTATTGAGATTATTAAGGTATAAGAAACCAAAAGAGACTAAGAAAGGAGAAGTAAAATGGCTAGAGGGATTTTGCAAGATATAGTTACAGTGTTCTCAGCGAATAGTCACATTAACGAAACCCCATATGTGGAAGTTAAAGTACCAGACGGTTATAAAGTTATCGGTGGTGGAGGATGGGTGGAATATGTTGCAAAACCTTTAAATGAAGGAGGAGATGCTGGTTGTCTTCTTACAGGGTCATATCCTACAGACGATCTTAAAAAATGGGTGGTTTGCAAGAGCAAGTCAAATCCATAGCTATAATAAAATCCATGCCTATGCTATTGGATTGAAAGATCCCAATAATGAATGGGATGTCCGATTGTGGACAACCACATCAGATCCAGCAATTCCCAATCCTTGGGGTACAGTAACTATAGACTCAAGCTATAGCCTCACCTGTGGTGGTGCACGAACGTGGCCATTAGAGCTGCTGCAGGAAATTTTTTGTACGAATCGTATCCCCTTAGTAATGATACTTGGAAAGCCAGCGCTAAAGACCATTTTGTTTCTGATCCAGCTACAATTGACGTTTTTGCAATTGGTCTTAAACCAAATAATTCAAATATAGCGATAGCATCACAAATTACTAGTGATGTAGGTCCTACTTCTGATTTTCCCTCAGCACAAGTGAATGCATTCCGTGATTTTATCATTACTAGAGGAGGCGCTCAGATTTATTCCGGTAGTGGTTATGGAAACCTTTTTACTGCTAGCAATCCAATAGTTGATAATACGGTACAAATATGGAGAGCTGACGGGAAAGCCCATATGGAGCATAGTCCTGGAACATTAACTGTTTATGCTATTGGGCATTTTGCGTTTCCCGTAATTCCTATACCTACACCATAAAAGTCTTACCATCGATAATAACAGGTAATTTTGAAAAAAGCGAAATCAAATGCATTTGTGAACGATTGCACTTAAGCTTACGGGGGCAAGAGTTAAAGAATGGGATGGCTGCGGCGATCCCATTTTCTTATTGTGCTAACGTGGCAGATTAGTTGAAGTATGATCTTTCACAAGGTAATGAGGAGTTTATTGAGAACTCTTATTATACGCACGCCTATGAAGGAAAGATGCGTTTTTGGAATGCTGCAATGGAATACGAAGACACCAGAAGGTTAAGGCAATTGTTTAATGTCCAATTATAAATAAATCAATAAAAACACCGATTTGATTGTCGGTGTTTTTATTTAATCTCTAGGCATTTTAAAAAATTGGTTGTCTCGTTATCGTGGCTTCTTCACTGGATCTCTTATACTAATTAGCAGTATGCCCTGATTTAGTGATAAGTCTACTTGACCTTATTTTTTTGTACAGTTAAGTGTAGCAGATCAGATTCAACGCATATATAATAAAATGGCATCAATTTGCTAGTACACCTTGATACTCTTCCTTACTTTCAAGAATACTTTTTGCGTAAGGACATACAGGAATAATATATAAGTTTTCATCTCTTGCATATTCAGCTATCTTGTTTACTAATTCTTTGCCTAATCCACGACCATTATGTCCCTCGTATACAACTGTATGGCTTACAATAATTAAATTTCTTCCATTTACATCTTTTCCGCTTGGGATAAATTGAATTCTTGCAATAATTTCATTAGATTCCTCAATATAGAATTCATTTTTGCCCATTTTAATTTCCGTCATTTCCTTATTCTCCCAACTATTTTAGTTCTGTTTATTTTTGCTCATAAGTAAGTGCTCTGCTTGGACAACGATCAATCACTTCCATGACTTTTTTAGCTGTTGCATTCTGTGGTGATACCCAAGGTTTATTCTGGGTATTGAATACACTTGGCAATCCCTTTACACATTCAGCTGCATGTTTGCAAATATTGGGTTTCCAAAATATTTTGATACCTTCAGCTTCATAAGTTTTAATATTTTCGCTCATAATATCCTCCTTCTAATTTTTCTGTGGGAATAATAATTTTAAATTACTCTTAATTCTTCCTCTGTTCTAAATTTCACAAAACTGTATGATGGTTTTTTACTAACAAACGAGCCACTTAGTAGCAGCATGATAAATTTTTGAAAAACAATATTAATTTAATAGTACTTTATGTTATGAGGAATCTCCAACATAAACTCCATATTTTCATGTTTTTGCCAATGTTTTTCATCAAAATGGTAAATGTTAGTTTTTGTCAGAGTTATTCCACAATCATTCAACTTATTTTATGAAACCTAAAAAATGACTAGTGGAAAGTACCTTGTGAAATGTTTCACTTGAACTAACGGGGCAGGTTAGTTGAATAAAAAAAGGACTGACTATTGTTTAGTCAGTCAATTTGACCGAAGGTGCTTCCTTCTCGTCTACTATATAGTATGCAAGTGATGGAAAAGCGGTTTATAAATCTATGAATTGATTGATAGTTTTTTACTACTATTTTCATTGGCATCCTTATGTGAATTAGGACACCATTTCTTCTTCAACAAACGGGTAATGCTTTTTTTATTTAAACTAAAGTTTAGTGTAAGAAGGGATATTAATGTCTTTAGACGAATATTGTTTTTTAGATACATATTGAAGGGGTGAAGGCGTGTGGAGGATATAATTAATGGATTAAACCACTGGATACAAACATTACCGAAGGTATATAACTCAATGTCAGAAACAGAAATATCAAATCGCCCATTACCAAATAAATGGTCCAAAAAAGAGATTTTAGGACATCTATGCGACTCTGCAATAAATAATATTAATAGGTTTATAAAGATTCAGTACGAAGAACAACCATTTGTTATCCAATCATATAATCAAAACCAATGGGTAATACTTCAGAATTATCAAGAAAGACCACTTGATGAGATATTAAACCTTTTTTTAGCATTAAATAAGCAAATCATAAATACTATATCGAATATTCCAAAAGAGAGATTATCAAATCTTTGTGATATAGGAAATAATCAACAAAAAACATTTGAGTGGCTCGTAAAAGATTATCTTAAACATATTGAACATCATATTAACAACCAAATCCTTATTAATAATAATGCCTAATATTTGATACTGCTTCTTTAACTACCATGAAAATAAACTTCCTCAAGATTAGAAAAATGACAATTCTTAAGAAGACCCTGCTCAATCGTTAAAAAAAAGAGTAGAGCTTAATGAATAAGTCTATGAATTGGTTGACTGGATTAAGGTCTTTATCAGTATTGACCCTTCCATACCTTTTTCATTCTTTGTGGTGAAGCGCTGATTTTTGCGCTTCATGGATGGCTAACGGGTGCATATGTTGAAGTATGGGGTTCTGCTTCGGCAGCCCTTTTCTTATTCCACGAAAGGGGCAGGATAGCTTAAATAATTATCCTATCCGCATTTGTCATATAATATTTAAAGAATCTGGACGATTACCCAGGAGTTTATCCCCAAAATGCATATGCTCTAATGTAAATTAAATGAGGAGGATGAAAGTGATTCTTAATTATAATGCTTATAGTCCAACATATGAGAGGATTGGTCCAGGTCATGGTCCAGGTCATGGTCCAGGTCATGGTCCAGGTCATGGTCATGGTTTTGGTGGTCCAGGTATAGGAGCACCTGGTTCTGGTGTTGGTTTTGCTCCAGGTCTTGGTTTAGGCGGACCAGGCTCTGGTGCTGGTTTTGGTCCAGGTCTTGGTTTTGGTGGTCCAGGTATAGGAGCACCTGGCTCTGGCGTTGGTTTTGCTCCAGGTCTTGGTTTAGGTGGACCAGGCTCAGGTCTTGGTTATTATCCAGGTCTTGGTTTTGGTGGCCCAGGCATTGGCAGCTACCCATACTATTATCCATACCCATACCCATACCCATACCCATACCCTTATCCATCGTACCAGTACCATTAATAAAGAATTTAGAGCTTTGCCTAGTTGCGTTTCTACAACGAGTAGAAACGCTTGTTACTTTTTCACAATTTCTCTTAAACTACCCGTTACATCTCAACTTTGTGAAGGATTACAGTTAAAGTAACGTGTGCTATAGTTGAATAAATATTATTGAAGACGATTCCGCTTGGAAATCGTTTTTTTTTGATTTAATGGTGTCATAACTCAAAAAGTAAAGCCCTCGAATTCAACAGAAATCCGAGGGCTTTTTACAACAACGTATTAACTATTATGTTACATTAATTTACTCAATTTTTTAAATTAATAAATCGTGGTAAGAATCCTAAACAGCAGCGATTGCTAAGTAAGAATCGTTGAAATAGATAACCTCTGAAAGGATTTTGTTACCCTGAATTTTCTCGAAAGTTTCTCTTGCTTCTCTTTCTGTGTCAAACTCAAACATTCTAGTATGTTCTTTTGAATGTACAGTAATTACCCACATTAAATAAATCCCCCAATTAAAAGATAAATTTATACTCCCGTGTTTTGTGAATGGATAAGTGACTTTAGAAGCAATTGAAGTGAATAGGAGTATGGTTATTTCTAACAAGGACGATTATAACATCTTCATATCCTTATGGCGATTGTAATTGTTACAATTTATTGACATTTTTTGTATTTCAAGATTCATACTTTACCCAGATTCACTCTACTGGAGCAGACAATTGATATTCCACAAACTGGCCAGATTGTGGAATAACATATTAAATTGTGTCGTGAAGATTGTGAAGAAATGTACTTAAGCTAACGGGGCAGGTTAGTTGAACAAGCAATTTATGATTAACGTCGCATTTGATATAAATAGCGGCGTAAGAACATTTAATCAAGCTATTTGTAAAGTGAAAGTAAAATTATTAAATTTTAATACCTCAAACAGGCATAACTCCGTTATAAATTTAGGAAGGAGTTTAAAATAGTTGTTTAATTTTTGATTTAAAAAGCTTCACCACACTTAAGATATTGGGATAATTTGGTCATTTTTGGACAATCTACTTTATATGAAAAAAGAAATAAAAAATAGCTAAAAATAGCAAGGACAAGACCAAATTATATCAGGGCTCACCACTAATTCGGAACGAAAGGTAAAAAATATGAAAAAGTGTTTGTTGATTGTTCTCTTATTGGTTATGTTCCTTCCAATCGTCAGTGCTTGCTGGAATCAAAAAGAGCTGACAGATTTAGCATTTATCATGGCGTTGGGTATTGACAGGGGAAAGGATAAAAAGTTTCACCTTTCGGTACAGATCGTGAATCCTGGAAATGTATCAACGGGACAGACCGGTGGTGGTCAAGGATTACCGATTGTCGTATATAAAAGTGCTGGTAATACCTTAACAGAAGGTGCCAGAAATTTAACAAAGCAAATTTCCCGACGGCTCTATTATGCACATACGAATTTAGTTGTCATCAGTGAAGAAGTAGCTCGAACAGATATGCTTGATATATTGGATGCTTTGGACCGCGATCCGGAATTCCGAACCACAACTGAATTAGTGGTTGCAAGAAACTCATCAGCAGAGGAAATGATTTCTACCCTGTCACATCTTGACAAGGTGCCAGTAACTAAAATCACAAAAGAAATTAAAGTAACGGAAAAAATGCTGGGGGAAAATTTGCACATCACAATCGATGATATCCTTGTTTCATTAGTTTCAAATGGAAAACAGCCAGTTGCAAACGGGGTTAAGTTAATCGGAAATAAAGATGAGGTGGGGAAAAGTGACTTTCTCCAAAGAACGAAGGCTGATACGATAGCAATGGTTGATGGTCTGGCCATTTTCAGAACTGGAAAATTGAAAGGTTGGGTTGATCAAAAAGACGCCCGAGGAGTTGTTTGGATATTAGACAAGGCTGAAAGCACAGCAATTAATGTAAATTGGAATGGAAAAAAAAATGCCTTATCCATTGCTCCGATTCGATCAAAAACGAAGGTCTCCACAATGATGAAATATGGAAAACCTGTTATCAATGTGCATATTGAAAACGAGGGATGGGTTAGTGAAGCGAATACTGATATCGATTTAGCAAATCCGAAGGTGATAAAAAAAATTGATCAAAAAGTTGAAAGCGAAATTAAGAAGGAAGTAGAAGATTCAATAAAAGCAGTTCAGAAGAAAAAAAGTGATGTGTTCGGCTTCGGTGAAGTTATTCACCGTACCTACCCGATGTACTGGAGTAAAATAAAAACGGATTGGAACAATCGATTTCCTGAGCTTCATGTTAATGTCGTCGTTGATTCCTATGTACGGCGTGAAGGAATACGAGTAAATCCGTTCTGGGATAACTTAACAAAGTAACCATTAGTAAGGGGAAAGAAATACTGGTTTAAAAGCGTCATTGAACATCTTTTCCAACTGTAATTTTAAGACCTCTTTTTAAAAAATTTAAATAACAAAAGTTCTATCCGTAATATGTATTAACTTAGTTCGCACTACGAAGATATTGTGTAATTATTGAGGTACTTGTTCAACTGACGGGTGTAAGAGTTTAAGTAACAGTCTGGTCAGCCCAAAATGTACGATAATCGAATTTTAAAATTGAAGGAGAACGAAATGAAATTCCCAAAGGATTACGATGGACAATTTTAAGAGACTTATTTGTAAGTGATATAGACTTTAGCAAGAAACGCAAAGTGGATTTTTATTTTGTACTTCAAACCTCAAAAAAAGTTCATAAAAAAGACACCCCCTACCGGGCGATAAGAGGTGTTTTATAAAGTCACAAATTAAGAGTTTTGGTTGTTATTTTGCCGGGATTGTTGGTTTTGTCGTCTTACCTCTTGTGCATTTGTTTCGCTAGCAAATTCTGTTCCGAATTGACCAGCTCCAGCTTGAGCAGATTGAGCATTTTGCTGTCTAACCTGTTGGGCGTTAGTTCCAGCTGGAGTTTTGTTTGGTTGTTGATTGTTAGCCATAATAAATCACCTCCACGACAATAATATTTACTGAACATAATTTTATTATCCTAAAAATTTTAAATTGCTTTACAGCATTTTTCACTTACTATGGGGAACAGTTTGATGTGGATTTTAAATAAAGTTTAATCAAAAGTCCTGTATTGATACATAGAATTTTTTTGTTCCAAAGATTGTTGAAGAACCCTTGGTGAAAAAGAAATTGTAAAGGAATGTAATTAAAGTATAAATTCGCTCTTTACAACTTTCATTCTTGGGAGTAATATCTTCTTCATAGAAAACTACATATCATGCCTAATCCCATTAGGGAACGGAGGACCCATTTTTTTGGGGTTAATTCTACAAAATATGTAGAAGGGATGTTTAACTCTTTCGCCATCCTACCCGTCAGCTAACTTCGTAGGCCAAAGCGAAGGAGGTCAAAGACCACCTTTTGAAGGGTTTCTTTTTTGTGTTTATTCACAATAAAAGATCTTTCATTTTTTAGGTCTTTTTTTGTTTGTATTTTTTTAAGGGGGCAAAATAAAGTTGGATAGATTTACATTAAAAGAATCTAACAAAAGTCAATTATCATATGGGGACTAACTAAAATTTTCATTTTAGCTCAAAAAATAGTTGTTACCACCAAAGGAGAAAAAGAAGTGACACATCCATCTCATTTTATTGAATTAGCTTTAGCTATTATTGCACTAATAGCTATTTGGGTAGCCTTTTCCAATTTTAACAGTGTTAAACGTATATTAATTGGCAGACCTATGCGAACTGCGGAATTAAATGCAACACATAATAAATTGATTTGGTATATAGCCCTGCCAATCCTTTCAGCAGACTTATATTCATCTGTCGCGTATGGTCCTGAATCTGGCATAACGGAACTAATTAGTTTAGGAAATCAGGCAAAGTGGTTTATTGTACCTATAACTATATCAACCATTGTTTTATTGGCAATTTTAATCGTTTCCTACATCATGGGAATCCTTGCATATCCGAATGGTGGTGGTGCTTACGCAATTGCAAAGGATAATTTCAAACAAAAGTGGGTCGCTTTAATTGCTTCAAGTGCGTTACTTGTAGATTATATCTTGACAGTAGCTGTATCTGTATCAGCTGCATTGGAAGCAGTATCCTCAGCTTATTCAATTGTAGTACCTTACGAAACGGTTCTTGCTATATTTTGTGTGTTTATCTTATTAATGGTGAATCTTCGAGGGGTTGCTGAATCAGCAAAAATCTTTGCATGGCCAACATTAGGGTTTATGGCTTGTATGTTATTGCTAGTATTTACTGGCTTTTTCAACGAGGTTACACATGGTTTTGTCCAGTCGAGTACACCGCCATTTGGAACATTCCCAAAAGGTTTATCTGTTTTACTTCTATTAAAAGCTTTTAGTTCAGCTTGCTCTGCTTTAACTGGAATCGAGACGATTTCCAATGCAGTTCCTGTATTCAGAGAGCCACAACAAAAAAGTGCGATTAAAACGTATATAGCGTTAGGTACAGTTACATCTGTTACTTTATTAGGGTTTGCCTACCATTTGTATGTAAGAGGTATATCCCCAGATCCAAATAATACAATGCTTTCTCAATTAACGGAGTATTATTTCGGACACGGTATTTTATATCAAATCATTATCTGGTTTACTTTTATTGTTCTTATTCTTGCAGCCAATTCTACGTTTACTGGTTTTTCGCAATTAGCTG
The DNA here is from genome assembly GCF_042675345.1 of Neobacillus sp. GCM10027624. Classification (NCBI taxonomy): domain Bacteria; kingdom Bacillati; phylum Bacillota; class Bacilli; order Caryophanales; family Bacillaceae; genus Neobacillus; species Neobacillus sp. GCM10027624. Next base: position 521,741 of record NZ_JBHTHD010000002.1, on the reverse strand, counting down.
CTATTGTTGCAGCTGATGGTTTTTTGCCGCGTGGACTTACGAACAGAGGAGACCGATTAGGTTATTCTAATGGGATTATTATGTTGGCAGCTACTGCGAGCTTACTGATTATCGCCTTTCATGCTCATACGAATGCATTAATACCTTTATATGCTATTGGAGTATTTTTATCTTTTACAGTTGCTCAATTTGGCTTAGTGAAGCGGTGGAAACGTGTAAAAGGGCCTCGCTGGAAATTAAAACTTTGTATTAACATTATTGGTGCTGTCATCACTACTATTGTTGCTTTAATTTTTGCAGTAACTAAATTTACGAGTGGAGCTTGGATTGTTCTTATTGTCATACCAGCTATCATAATTTGTTCGTTAGCAATTCATCATCATTATCAAGACATAGCAAATGAGTTAAAGATTGACCTAGAAACAATTCGACCTGAAACTAGAAAAGTGGTTACAATTGTTCTTGTTTCAGGAGTGCACAGAGTCGTTCAAAACACTTTATCTTTTGCAAAGAGTGTGAGTGATGAGAATTTATTAGCATTATTTGTAGGATTTGACGACAAGTCAATTGAAAAAATGGAGGAAAGATGGGAAAAGTGGGGTAACCCATGTCGTTTACTTACATTAAAAAGTAAATATAGATCAGTATTAGAACCTGTATCACGATTAGTAAGAATAATTGAAGAAAAGGATGAAAATACACTTATTCAAATTGTGATACCGCAATTTATTCCGAAAAAATGGTGGCACAATTTACTACACAACCAAACAGCATTGCTACTTAGGCTATGGTTGTTTAGACACAAGGATGTAATTATTTCAACTGTTCCATATCATCTTAAAAAGTAATAAATGGTGTTGGGTACGATAAAAAAACTTCTATTTAAAATATGTTAAATTCAAAAAGTGTAATTTATTCCTTATATAACTCAAGATTTAAGTTGGGTTGCAACTGCAGCCCCATTTTCTTTATGTGTCAATATGGTGTCCCCAAGGTGACTCAATACACTTTTATCTTATCAAGTAAAAGATTGTGAATTCAATGTAGTTTTTGTTCCAAGAGGATAAACAAATCTTAAATTTCATAACAACACTACTGTATATAAGAAATCCTAGTTTAAAAATACTCGACGTTCATTTAAAAGAATGTTACTCAACTTATTCAATTTACAAGTCTAATGATGCTTGGGCTTTTTATATTATTAGGATGTATAAATAAAGGATTGGTGAAAAGTAACAAGGTTAAAAACATTGATGTATATTAATTCCAAGGAAAATATACAATTTTTATTGATCCAATAATGAATTTATTACTTCATAGGAATTAATTTCTTCGGTAAGAATAAATTTATTTACCTTTATATTGTTGAATAAACGGATATGATCTTGATTCATTATTTCGGCGATAACATAAATCGAAGTATTCAATTTTTCTTGAACGAATGTTAACGCAGTGGCAATTAATAATGTTTTTCCATCGATAAGTAATGTTCCTTTTGAATCAGAGTTTATTTGTGTTAGTTGATTTGCAAAAATAATCACACCTTTTGCTTCAGGTAGATTTGCTTGGGAAAGCGTCTTTTCATCAGTGGGATCTCCATATATGTAAAACAGATTTTCTTCTGTTAGGTGATTTTTTTCTAAATTATTAATGACGAGAAAATCAATGGTTTCATTAAACTTTAAAATTTCTCTTATAAGTATTTTGGATTTATCATTCCATCCTATTAGAATGATATGATTTTTCCCTGTATAGTTCATTTTTTCACCAACTGTATCTAATTTTCGAATCATTTACTAAATTTATTTTTCCCATACTTATTAGTTCCCATAATTGTAGAAACCTTTTTTACTTTGAGCATGCAAAGATTTAAATAGAGGAGCTTGGACTAGTATTATATAGTTATTTAAGGCAGAGTTCACCAATGGTGTCCTGCCCTTTTTTGGTTTCAATAACATTTAAAATACGGATAATGATTGTTGTATATTGATGATAATACTCTGAAGGTAATAATTCATTTTTCTTAATTGACTAAAAATAAATGAGTAAAAATCATTAAATACTTTATACAGGTTTTAAAGTAATTCCTAACTTTTTGGCTACAAATCCTGTGGTACTTGCTTGAATTAGAATGGTGACTAATATAGCGATAAAAGTAACAGAAGCAATTTGGTTTGCATAATCAACTTTTGCTGCAACAATCATCCCGGAAAGAGCGGCAGGAATAACACCTGTTTCACGAACCCAGAACATAAACACAATTTCATTCCATTTCCATTTTGCCTTGCGATCAGGCAATGTACATAGGAGGACTGCTAGAGGTCTTGCAATAAACATAAAGACGAGTACAACCAAAATTCCTTGTAACCAAAACTGGCCTAAAGTATGAAAATCTACCTGGGTACCTAACAGCATAAAAATAAGTGTTCTCATAATTAAGGTCAAGGTACCGGAAAATGCAAAAACCGTTGAGTCGGTTTCTTCTGCAATATGTAACCTAAAAAGTTGTGGGTTTCCTGAGATAAGACCTGCAGTGAATGTAGCCATAAAGCCGCTGGCTTGAATAAATCCTGCTACTAAATAAGAGCTTATGGATACAAGCAAGCTAACTACAATGCTGTATTTTTTTAAAAAGCCAAAGCGGTGTTCTGAGGTTAACAGAATACCGATAAAACCAATCACTGCTCCAACTAATATTCCACCACCGGCTTCTCGAAAAAAACTCCATATGCTCGAAGAAATGGATAATTCTGTATGTCCCATTATAACCCCAAGTAAGGTAAACGTTAAAATAGATCCTGTTGCATCGTTAAAAGCAGACTCACTTTCAACTGTTCGTCTCACCTTCTCTTGAATGGCTATTTGTTTAAATACCGGCATCAAAGTGGCCGGATCTGTGGATGCAATAACCGAAGCTAGAAGAAGGGCGTAAAGAATGGGTATATCTAATAAATAGAAAGCGGTAACAGCCACAACGGCAGCCGTAATGATCACTCCTAATATAGATAAAAGAGAAACCGTAACCCAAACTTTTTTAAGTACTGAAAAGTGTATTGCAATGCCTCCTTCAAACAGAATTAATATCGATCCCAATACAATGATAAATTGGTAGGAAACAGAGTCATTGGGAACTGTAATCAAATTGAAGACGGATGGTCCAATTAAAATCCCTACAATCATAAACAGGGCTACGTCAGGAATTTTAATTCTTTCGGAAAGTTTAATAGCGATTAATCCAAAAAGAAAAACCATGGTGATCATGTATAGTTCACGTTGAACAAAATGCATTACACTGGCTTCCATGTGATCTCTCCGTTCTCTTTTTTTTTCATGATTATAGGTTGTTCCTTATGCAGTTCATCTATGAATACATTTAATTAAAATTGAATGAATACCAAAATCATGAGTAATTTAAAGAAAATGTTGAATTTTATTAGAAAAATGAGCAAATGATAGGTTATTTAATAAAATATACCTCTTTACAGCTTTTTCAAATGGAGCTAAAATGACCTCATATTGAACATCTAATTAAATAGTTCGGCCTAATCTCGACATTTGGGAACGGAGGAACCAATTTTTGGGGGTTAATTCTATTACTGTAGAAAGGATGAGAATATTCTCTTTCGCCATCCTACCCGTCAGCTAACTTCGTCGGCTAAAGCGAAGGAGGTCTGTGACCGCCTATTCAGGGGGCTTTTTTGTTTCATTGGACAAATTGAAGCATAGGAGCAGCTTGAAGTTAAAGTAGGTCTTTTTTTTGTGCCTATTTTTGAGAAAGATACATGGGAGACGGAACACTAAGAGAGCAAAGTTGCTGGCTAGGTGTTAAGTAGACAAATGTTACTTTTTCGCCTATGTAATGGAAGTACATTTTTTTTTGGCTTTCTGTTAATTCAGATCTATGCCGGGAATATATGGTTTTGTTCCATCTTGGGAAAAAGTAAATATTGGTCTATTTTTTTTGTGAATAAATACAAAACGGGTGATGATACGGATGTTGAATGGCTATATGATGAAAATGAATCTAGTTGTACCAAAAGCAACTATCCAGCTTGACAAAAAAGTTTATGGGGTTGGTACTAATATAAACGGTTCCATTGAGCTTAAGGGTGGTCTTATTAAAAATAAAGTGAAAAGGTATGATATTGATTTAATTAAAAAAGATCCAAATTCTCATGAAGAAGAAACAATCAATAGCCATACGGTTTTATTTTCTTATTCTAGTTTACCTAATAAATCAGAAACCATTCCTTTTACATTTTATATCCCTGAGAGTATTCGAAAAGATAGGGGATCTCTTCTTTATACTTTAATAATAAGGATTGTTTTAGCCAACTCTAAAAGTATTACACAATGCCTTCCAATTATGATCAATAATGAAAATGGTTTTAAAGAAATGGATGAGGCATATTAAATCCACCTGTGGGTGGCTTTTTTTTTTGAATAATTAATTAAGAAAATATTACATGAGGCATCTATAATTTTCCTTGGCTAATTTGTGAATGACAGCAGATTTTAAAGATAAGTCAAGGAATAAAATTCAGAATGTACATATACAAACTGGAACCAACTTATTGAGTGGTATTTTTTATTGGATTACATTAATTAGTTTTAGGAGATACAGCAGGAGGTTTTAAGATGCAAAAACAATATGCAGTCATTGGAATGGGCAGGTTTGGTTCAAGTGTTGCTGCTGCCTTATTTAAAGAAGGAAATGAAGTACTAGCTATTGATAAAAAGGAAGAAAACATTGAGGATAATCAGGACTCCGTCACACATGCAGTTATAGGGGATACGACCGATGTATCGACCCTAAAAAATGTAGGGATACGAAATTTTGATACTGTCATTGTAGCGATTGGCGATGATCTTCAAGCAAGCATTTTATCCGTACTCCTACTTAAAGAATTAGGAGTTAAGCATGTTGTGGCAAAGGCTATAAATAAAAGTCATGGACAAGTTTTGGATAAAGTAGGAGCGGATCGTGTGATTTATCCTGAGAAAGACATGGGAGAAAGGCTTGCACATCAGTTAATGTCATCTCCAAACGTTTTAAATTTCATTGAACTGGCAGATGACTATAGTATTGAAGAAATTAAAGTACCTGCAAGTATGAATGGACAAAACCTCCGCGAAATCAATATGAGGGCAAATTATAATATAACCGTCATCGGCATAAAAAATAAAAATAAAATTGATATCTTGCCAAATCCGGAAACCCCGCTAAAATCGGATGACATCTTGATTGTAATTGGAGAAAATGAAGACTTACAGAAATTCTCCCATATCAGTTAATTAAATTAATAAAAAAATGGATAAAGCAATTTTGAACAGGTTAGTGGAAAACCTTAATAAAGGGGGATAAAAGGTGGGTGCCTTTAAACGAAAAGGTGATCTAATTAAATTACATCCTGCCCAAATTCTTGTTATAGGGTTTGGCAGTCTTATATTAGCTGGTACTCTCCTCTTAATGCTGCCATTTTCGACGGTGGAAGAAGGAAGAGGGCTTAATTTCATTGATGCTTTGTTTGAGGCAACATCTGCAGTATGTGTGACAGGATTGGCGGTTGTTGATACAGGAACAACCTTTACTTTATTTGGACAAATTGTTCTTCTTTTTTTAATCCAGTTCGGCGGTTGGGGATTTATGACAATCGGTATATTTATGTTTATCATATTAGGAAAGAAAATTGGCTTGAAAGAGAGGCTGCTTTTACAGGATTCATTAAATGTATTGACTCTTTCGGGAGTAGTGAACCTGGTGGTTCGAATAATCAAAATTACATTGGTTGTAGAAGCAATTGGAGCAATCATTCTGGCCATTCGCTGGTCCTATGAAATGCCAATAGGGAAAGCAGTTTATTATGGCATTTTTCATTCTATTTCCGCATTTAATAATGCAGGATTTGGTCTCGAACCTGATAGTTTAAGTAAATGGGTAGGTGACCCAACTATAAATTTAGTCATTACTTTTTTATTTATGATTGGCGGTATTGGTTTTACTGTAATAATGGATACTTGGCAAAAGAAATCATTTCGAAAATTATCCCTGCATTCTAAAGTAGCTTTACTAATGACCTTTATTCTTAACATATTAGGTACAATGATCATTTTTGTATCTGAGTTTCACAATCCTGCAACTATTGGAAAGCTTAGCTTAGGGGATAAATTATGGGCATCTTATTTTCAAGGGGTAGTGCCTCGCACAGCAGGTTTTAATACCATTGATTATGGAAAAATGACTTTATCATCTCAGGTGTTTACTATGGTTTTAATGTTCATTGGGGCATCATCTGGTTCCACAGGCGGAGGAATCAAAGTAACAACCTTTGCTATTATCCTTCTTGCTTTTTGGACAGTTCTTACAAACCAAGATAATGTGAATGTTTTTAAAAGAAGGATTCCATGGCAATTAGTGAATAAATCACTGTCCATAGCAGTAACTGCAATGATTTTTATCTTTACCATTTTCTTTTTATTAACTTTTACGGAAAAAGCAGATATGAATAAAATCCTGTTTGAAACGATTTCAGCCTTTGGAACAGTCGGTTTATCTGAAGGATTAACAGGGACCCTTACACCTCTGGGAAGACTTTTAATAACAATGATGATGTTTATTGGAAGGCTTGGACCGTTAACCATGGCTTTCGCTCTTATGTTAAATAAGAAAGAAGGAAAAATAAAATATGCTGAAGAAAAAATATTAATTGGATAAGTAATTATAAATTAGACCTTAAAGGAATGAAACATCATCATCCTTGTTGTTTTTAATAGAAGAGAAAAAACTAATTCTAGATTTTATTCGAATTTATTATTATTAATAGGCACTCACTAAAAGTGAGTGTTTTTTAACTTATTCATAAGCCTATCCTTAAAATAACAAAACGCATCAAATTAATTGATTCAATGCGTTTGTAACTAAATATTTGCCTGCTTTTTTGTGAAGTCAAGACCGTTTGTAATACTAATCATCATTTTGGTCATTTTAGCATGTAAATCAAGTCCACCAAAATGGCGAGCTCTTGGTCATCAACCCCTTCCTTAACTCAGGAGTATTTTGGACATGGAGTAGTGTATCAAATTATAATTTGGTTTACTTTTATTGTACTAATTCTTGCAGCCAATTCGACGTTTACTGGTTTTTCGCAATTAGCGGCCATCGTAGCTGCTGACGGATTTTTGCCTCGCGGGCTGTCAAACAGAGGAGATCGTTTAGGATACTCTAATGGAATTATTACTTTGGCAGCGACAGCTAGTTTATTGATTATCGCATTCCATGCACATACGAATTCGTTGATTCCGTTATATGCAATTGGCGTTTTCTTGTCCTTTACAGTGGCCCAATTTGGATTAATGAAACGTTGGAAGCGAGTAAAAGGAGCAAATTGGAAAATAAAATTAGCGATTAATACAGTGGGTGCAGTAATCACCACCATTGTTGCTGTCATTTTTGGAGTTACCAAATTTACAAGTGGAGCATGGGTTGTATTAATAGTGATACCACTAATCATATTCGCTTCATTGGCCATTCACCATCATTATCAAAACATTGCAGATGAGTTAAAGATTGATATTAACACTCTAAAGCCTAAAGGAAATAGGGTTATTACAATTGTTCTTGTTTCAGGAGTACATCGGGTAGTGCATAACACTTTATCTTTTGCTTTAGGTTTATCACAGGATAACTTAATAGCTGTATATGTAGGTTTTGATGATGACGCGATGAAAAGGATGGAGGCAAAATGGGAGGAATGGGGAAATCCATGCAGACTGGTAACGTTGAAGAGCAAATATAGATCGGTCTTAGAGCCTTTTTCGAGATTAATTAAGTTAATTGAAGAAAAAGAAGAATTTAAATCACAAATTCAAGTTGTTATACCTCAATTTATTCCTAAGAAATGGTGGCATAACTTATTGCACAATCAAACGGCTTTATTACTTCGATTATGGTTATATAGACATAAAGATGTTGTGATTACAACAGTACCTTATCATTTAAAGAAATAGGTTATAAAGGCATGGTAAATTCTCATGCCTTTTATATATTTTATTGAGCTAATTCAGGTTTTTTGCTGCAAGTCAAAAGGTACATTTTGGATTTTATGTAGTGGAGTTCTGTTCATGCACGCACTAACGCCGTAAACAGCAGGGCATCCAATAACGCACCTTAATATTCAATGCTACGGGATTGTGAAGAATTGTACTTAAGCTAACGGGTGCAAGAGTTGAAGATCCAGCTGCCATTTTAGGCAGCTTTTCTTTTTGTGCTAACGGGCAGGTCACATTAAGAAGGATTATAATTGAATAAAGAACTTAACTCAGAGGTGTTAAATGCTGTTTCTTAATTAAGGAGGTATATGATGAAGTTTTTTATAAAGTTAAATACTATTAGTGCCATATACGCTTTAGCGTTGTTCATAGCAATCGAACTCATAATAAATGTATCTCAAATTAGTAGGTTAACTGGCTGGGAATGGGAAAATGTTTACATTGTAATTGCTGCTATTAATGTAATTGGAGTTCTACTTTCAACGATTTTATTCATTTGTTTAACAAAAAAATGGACTATAGTTAGAAAAAACAACTATTGGTCACTCATTTTGTGGGTACCATTTTTTATCCTTTTTTTCTCTTTTTTCACTGTTGTAATTCCTATTAATTCAGGAGTAACACTTTTTCCGAGATTTAGTCTTCTGATTTATGGGTCTGTCATTCTGTATCCAGTTTACATATTATTTATTAATCTATGTGCTTCACCTCTAAGTTTAGATGATGAGGAAATAAGTCATTAATAATGCAGGTCACTTTTTATAACTTATTCATCTCGCTAATTGAACTAAAGGTGCTGTTTCTACAATAAGTGGAGACGCTTTTCCTTATTCAACTAAAGGGGCAGGTTTGTTGAAGAAGAATCTTAAATAGCATAGCCTGTTAAAAAGAAAGCAAACTAAAATAGTGGTGCCGATAATGAAAAAATTTTGGGAAAAATACTACTCTGATATCTTTAAATACTGTATTTATTATTGTTGGTATCTAATCAATTAGAAAGCCCAATAACTTTATTATGTCGGGTTTGCAACCTGAGACCCCTAAAAACATTAGCGAAAAAAAGTTTACTGAAAATAAACTATAAGTTCGGATAAAAGAAGGAGGTTGGACCCAAAAATTGTCTAACTCTTTGAATAGAACTTCTAATTCTCCTATAAAAGGAGATTCTAATGGAATTAAAAGATTGCTTCCTTTTTTAGGTCCTGCCTTTATTGCTGCTGTGGCATATATCGATCCAGGTAATTATGCAACAAACATTTCGGCAGGGTCTAAGTATGGATACACATTATTATGGGTCATTTTAGTTTCTAATTTAATGGCTGTTTTGATTCAAACGATGTCTGCCAAGTTAGGGATTGCAACAGGTAAAAACCTCCCTGAAGTTTGCCGAGAAAAATTTTCAAAGAAGACTTCCATACTTTTATGGATACAAGCTGAACTTGTCGTTATGGCAACAGATCTGGCAGAATTTATTGGTGCATCGCTTGGAATCTATTTGCTCTTTGATATCCCACTTGTTTTCGCTGCTATTATTGCAGCCATTGGTTCATTCGTCATTTTGGAGATTCAAAGGCGAGGAATGCGTCCGTTAGAAGCTGTTATTACAGCTATGATTTTTATTGTTGTAATTGTTTTTGGGGTTCAAGTTTTCTATGCAGCACCAGATGCAACGGCAATTCTCTCTGGTCTTTTTACGCTCAAATTTCAGGATGTTGATAGCGTTTTATTAGGGGCTGGGATGCTGGGAGCAACAGTGATGCCACATGCCATTTATCTGCATTCTGCCTTAACACAAAATAGAATTGTCGGAGAAACTGAAGAAGAACGGAGAAAGATTTTTAAATATGAGTTTGTAGATGTCATTATTGCGATGATTATTGCAGGTGGGATAAACGCGAGTATGTTAATCGTCTCAGCGGCATTATTTAATAAAAACGGACTTAATGTAAGTGATTTAGAAGTTGCTTTTAATGAATTTGGAAAAATACTTGGACCCTTTGTGGCAATATGTTTTGGAATTGGATTGTTATCCGCAGGATTATCGAGTTCTTCAGTTGGTACTATGTCGGGTGACATCATTATGCAAGGCTTTATTAAACGACGCATACCTATTTATTTGAGACGATTTATAACAATGATACCGCCGTTAGGAATAATTCTAATGGGAATTAATCCTTCTAAAGCTCTTGTTATAAGTCAAGTCGTTCTCTCTTTTGGAATTGCTTTTGCTTTAATACCTTTAATAATGTTTACAAGTAACAAAAAACTAATGGGGAAACTTGTAAACCATTTAGTAACATCGATCTGTGCGTGGATAATTGCCGTACTTATTATAAGTCTTAATTTATTTTTGTTATATCATACTTTTATTAACTAAAGAACGTTTTTACCTCCTATTTATTCTAAGTTTCTTTTTAAGCTTATGGGTCAAGAGTTGACGATCCAGCCGCCAAAAATACTTGGTGGCTTTTTCTTATTCAGCTAACGGGGCAGGTTAGTGCAACAAGCAACGCTAAAATATAATAAATGAACTTGGTAATAAGAAACTTTAATAATTAATCCATTTGTGATATATGATGTAAAGATTGGGGTAACTGTTTCGATGAATGAATTTAAAGCTGTCCAAGATAAAAGGTTGAAATTTTTGGAGTCATATCATGAATATTGGACTGAACATGCCTTTCTAACATGGCAATGGTGGATTCTGGTTTTAGCAACAATCTTTATGTGGATTTTATGGTGGAAAAAGTTAATAAAAATCAAATTCAATTGATATTGAACTATGGCTTAATTTTAGCATTTATTTCACTTTTACTTGATATGGTTGGACAGAACTATGGATTATGGGCATATCCAATTCGTTTATATTGGGCTTTTATTCCCCCTTTGGTTCCATTCGATATGTCTTTTATACCTGTAATTTTTATGCTGATATACCAAAAATAGGGTCAAAAATGGACTTATTTCCTTATAGCAGTTTCAATTACTTCCGCATGTATATCATTTCTCATTGAGCCGTTATTTAAATGGATGGGTATTTATGTTATATACAATTGGAGGTCTATATACTCCTTTGTTATTTACATTATGTTGGCATGTTTTGTTAAAACTCTGGTTGATTTCTTTAATAGAAAGAAATGACACGAAATGCTTTGCTTTAGTCAACAACGAATGGACTGTTTCTGCAGTTGGTTCGATTCTTCAAGATAAAGGTGCCTTTTTCTTACAACAATGAGAATGTTTGTGAAATATTGTACTTAAACTATAGGGTGTAAAACTTAAAGTTCAAGCTGCCATTTTGGTGGCTATTTTTTATCGTACTAACGAAGCAGGTTAAGTCAACAATGTCCCTTAGTTCAAATGCCTCCCTAAAATTTAGGTAAGTAATATTTTAATTCTGAATGGAGAAAATACATTAGACAAATGATTTTAACCGAAAAGGGAGGAAAGGAAAAATGACAAAAGTACATGATATAATGTCAAAAAATGTAAAGGTATGTACACCGCATGAGCCAGTGACAGCCGCAGCAAAAATTATGCGTGATATTAATTGTGGTTCCGTACCGGTTTGTGAGGGTAAAAAAGTGGTGGGATTGATAACTGACCGCGATATTGTCCTTAATTGTGTTGCTGATGGAAAAGACTGTAGCTCAATCCATTGCCATGATGTTATGACTTCAGATGTAATTACCTGTTCTCCGGATACAGATGCACATGATTGTGCTCGTTTGATGTCTGATAATCAAATCCGCCGTATCCCTGTGGTCCAAAATGGAGAATTGGTTGGCATTTGTGCTATTGGTGACCTGGCAACAGTTGACATTCATATAAATGAAGCAGGGGATGCGTTAAGTGATATTTCTCGACCGCTTCAATAAGAAATTTTCAGATTAATAAAAAAAGGAATAAACCGAGGGAAACGGGTTTATTCCTTTTTAAATTTAGGATATTCTCATGATTTTTGTAAGTCTATTTTAAAACTACATTAACCTGACGAGTTAAAGATTGTGAGGAATTGTACTTAAAGTAACGGGTGTAAGAGTTAAACAAGAGGTTGCTGCAGCAGCGTCTTTTTTTCTTATTGAACTTACGAAACAAGATAGTTAAATAATGTATTAACAATTGCAAAGATGAATTATATATATCCCTAAAAAGTATTCTTTTCTATTGATTTTAGAGGATTTTGAGTATTTTTTTAACTTGATGTGCATTTGATGCTACCTTAATATAAACAAGTGCAAAAGTTTCTAAATAAGAGGTGTAATTATGAAGTTTGATGAGTTTACAGTAGGACAGGTGTTTGAAACTAAGTCCTTCAAAATGACAAAAGCGGATATTATGAGATTTGCAGGAGAATTTGATCCTCAATATATGCATTTAGATGAAGAAAAAGCAAAGCAGGGGAGATTTGATGGAATCATCGCTTCCGGACTACATACATTAAGCATTTCAGTAAGGCTTTGGATTGAACAAGGTATCTATGGTGATGATATCATCGCTGGAACAGGGATGAATAATATGAAATTTATAAAACCGGTGTATCCTGGTGATGAATTGTATACCATCGCCGAGGTTATCGATAAGAAAGAGACGAAGAATGAATCGGGAATCATTACTGTATTGTTATCTACTTACAACGATAAAGAAGATAAAGTATTAGAAGTAGACCTGTCGGGATTGATTAAGCGATGATGTGTTGTAATTGAAAATAAGTGAAATAATCTACACAAGTCAATTTAAGCTTATGGGTTAAGTATTTTCATAATTGCATTTTTGGAAAGGGTCTTATTCCACTAACGGGTGCTTATGTTAAAGATGGGATAGCTGCTGCAATACTGGTTTTAATTGTGCTAACGGACACGATACTTAAAGAAGGATAATTGAAGTACGGTATTGAAGTGAATAGGAGTGAGGAGGAGTTTTGGGTGCTTAACGTAGAGATAAGAAGGCCAAGAATTGAGGACATAAAAGAGTTAAATTCATTTTTTAGAATAGTGATTACTGATACTTTTATTAAAGAAGGTTTAGGCGAGAAGTTGAATGATATTAATGATGAAGTCAAAGATAAGGAAAAATACTTAGAATGTGATTTTGAAAGCAATGGTGAGGAACGATATTTCTTAATTGCTTTAGATGATTATAAAATTATTGGTTCAATTGAATATGGCCCAGCAAGTGATCTCATATGTCATTGTACAAACAACAATTTCAAAGAGCTAATTGAGGTAGGTACTGTATTTGTTCAGCCGGACTACCAAAGAATGGGGGTAGGGAATTTGCTATTGAATACTATGTATTTTACTTTACAGAGTAAAGGCATAGAAGAATTTTGTTTAGATAGTGGATATATAAGTTCACAAAAAATCTGGAAAAAGAAATTTGGAGACCCTAATTATTTGTTAAAGGATTATTGGGAAAAAGAACACGATCATATGATTTGGAGGATTAAGATAAGCGATTTGGTATTGGGTTGAGAAGTAAGAAAATTAAGTGTTTCTTCAAAGAAGTGCATTACTTCAACAACGGGGTAATGCCATTTTCTTATTTCAACCGATTTGTGAGTTTGTGAAGGATTGTTCTTAAAATAACGGGTGCGATTGTTCAAAAAGGGCAGTCGCTTTTCTTGTTCCGCTAACAGGTAGGTAAGTTGAACAAAGATGAAAAAAAGACAAAAAAATTGTTCATAAAATATCCCTTTTTAATATCGTGGAATTGTTGTAAAAATGAAAAGGAGAAAAGCACCCATATTGAGTGCTTTCCATATTAATCCTATTTACTTGCTGAATAAGCCTTTTACACCCTTATAAATTAAGACTAGCGAGAATACTAGAACTGTTAGAATGCCAAGGATATTTGTAACTGATGAAACGCTTTCAAGAAATGAATCATCTAACGGAACTTTTATAAGTGCAAAACCAGATAAAATTGTAGCAAGGAATAAGAAAATCCGATTATCCATTGCTTCCTCCTCCTTCCCATGTGATTAATAAATCATATGTCAGTATTGTTGCAAATATGTCAAGCTTGTAACGATTGTTTCATATTATTGAAAAAGAAAAATACATTTAGGTATTCAAAAATGATTCTTCAGCTAATGGTTGCAAGAGTTAAAGATTGGGATTGCTGCAGCGATCCATTTTTCTTATTCTGCTAACGGGGCAGTTTAGCTCAATAAGAATATAGAAGGCCCAGTTTTTAAATAAGGGGTATTTGGTGCTGGAAAGCCGACATTTACTAAAAGGTTAAGTGATATATGTCCTTCAACAATAGGGAAGGGGAAGAACTGTTTATAAAGGTATGAGTTTGGAAACAAATAAATAGCTGTAGACAAGCTCAATTTTCTTCGAGTTTGTCTACAGCCTGAGAGGAGAATCAATCTCCTTCTCCTCTTTGTATTCCTATAATCTATAAATGATATTATATTTCTCCATTAAATAGTCAATTAAATATTGAACATTTAAGCTTTCACCTGTAATATCCTGTAGTAATTGTAATGGTTCCTTCAACTTTCCGTACTGATGAATTTGTTCATTTAACCATTGTTTAATCGGTTCAATATTCCCTTCCGACAGTAGTTGATCATAATTGGGGAAGTCCTTCAGCATCGCATGCTTAAATTGGGCTGCATACATATAACCTAATGCATAAGAAGGAAAATAGCCAAAGTCTCCACCAGCCCAGTGCGCATCTTGTAATACACCCTCGCCATCATGACTTGGTTCTAGGCCTAAATATTCTTTATATTTTATATTCCACACCTTAGGCAAGTCTGCAACTTCAATTTCATCATTGAACAAGGCTTTCTCAATTTCATAACGTATCATTACATGAAGAGGGTACGTTAATTCGTCTGCTCTGATACGAATTAACGAAGGTTTTGATTCATTAATGGCTCGATAAAAATCCTCTAATCCAACATTCTTGAATTGTTCAGGTGCATATTGCTGTAAAGCCGGATAATTCTTTTGCCAGAAATGATAGTGACGTGCGATAAAATTTTCAAATAATAAGGATTGAGATTCATGAATTCCCATAGATGTTCCTGTTGATAAAGTCGTTCCTGTTAGCTCTTTCGAAATATTTTGTTCATAAATGGCATGACCCGATTCATGAATAGCTCCAAAAACAGCTGAACGGAAATCTTCTTCATCATACTTATTTGTAATCCGTACATCATTGGAATTGATCGTAATTTGAAACGGGTGAATAGTAGTGTCCAAACGACCGGCTTCAAAATCATACTGCAATTGTTCTAATAACTCTAATATAAATTTCTTCTGTTTTTCTTCAGGAAAATACTGAAACAGAAAATCAACGGTAGGTTTTTGCTTGCTATCCACAATACGTTGAACTAGAGGTACAATTTCACCCCGCAATTTTTCGAATACCTCATCTAATATATCAACTGTCATTCCTGGTTCGTACAAATCTAGAAGAGTATTGTATTTATTACCTTTATAGCCCCAATACTCAATAAATTTCCGTTTGAAAGCCACGATTTCCTCCAAATATGGCTGAAGCATCTTGAAATTCTTGGTTTCTTTCGCTTCTTCCCAAACGCTTTCTGCTTGTGCCGTTAAGACTGTATACGCTTTATGATCTTCAGGTGGGATTTTTTTATTATGATCGTATTTTCTTTTATAATCCTTCACAAGCTTCTGTGTAATTTCAGATAACGCCTTATGCACATCTTCTTTTGAAAGTGTTTCTATGTATACTTGAATTTCATTACTTGTTGACATGGCAAACACTTCTGATGATAGTGTTCCCATTACTTCCGATCGTTGCTCTACACCTTTCTTCGGTGCTCCAGTACGTAAGTCCCAATAAATTAAGGCCAATGCTTCTTCATATGCTGTCATTTTCTTTACGTAGGCTAAAAAGTCTTTCTCTACTGTGGAAATATTATTTGACATTCCCACACCTCCTTACTTTATATAATTTTATCACACTTACAAGTTTCAATAACTGTAAGGAAATTTGATAGAAGTATTTACCGAATACTCATTTGCTTGGTAAGCAGTTCCTATTCTCCATCGTCACAGGAAGTTACAACTATTGCAAAAATACAAAAGTTTTGTTATACCAGTAATAGAATAAAATAAACAGGTGATGAAAAATGAGTCAGGAAATATTTGGAGAATTCTTATTGTCTATAATTAAAATGTCGGGTGTACTCGGTGGTGATAAGTCTTTTGTTGAAGGCCTGACCCCAAAACAATTGCATCTTTTAATGGAAATAGGTTCCAATACGTACCGTCACGGAGATTTGGCTGGTATACTTGGTGTGGATCCTTCCACGTTGACAAGGACACTGGATCCACTTGTGAAATCCGGCCTGGTGGAAAGGCAACACAACCTGGACAATAGAAGGGAAGTACTTATCAAACTTACCGGAAAAGGCTTGGAAACAGTAGTGAATGCTCATGAGAAACATCATCAGTTGTTTGCGGACATATTAAAACAAGTTCCAGAAAACAAGCGAAAGCAAGTAGATGAAAGTGTGTCTATTTTGTTGGAAATTATCAAGAAGACAAACGTTAAGCATTAAAAATAGAACGGCTGCCTGGATATTAAACTGAAGTTTAATTTTCAGGCAGCCGTTTTTATATAAATTATTTGTATAAATACAACAATTGAGTATTGACAATGGATAAAAATGTTTTATATTTGTATATATACAATAATTGCAATTAAGTAATTAAATGAAGGATCTTGGTAATAAAATCAACAGCAATAAATTTGGTCTAATCTGGCGATGTTACTGGAAAATTTGAATCATATTTTCTTACAAAGGCAGGTGTTTATCTAGATCGGGTAGTTTTTCTTAGTGAAAAAATAAATAAATATTAATCAGAGGAGAATCAAAATGAAGTTATTACTTCGTGTAGTTGTCTATGTAATGACGTTTCTTATATTTTTTGGAGGGATGGGGGTGTATGGATATATTCGCACGAATCAGGAATATTGGAATCCTACTCGACAAACACCAATCCCTGCTTTACAACGCGTGAGTGTGCCGGAATATAATCCTCAAAAACCAACAGTAGCTGTGATTTTATCCAATTCGACTACCGAAGTGTTTGATTTTATGGTTCCTTATGAAATGCTTGCGATGACTGAATCTTATAACGTGTATGCTGTTGCTCCGGACAAAAATATGAAAACACTCTCTGGGGGATTGGATCTGATTCCGCACTATTCTTTTGATGAACTGGATCGATTATTAGGAAAAAGTCCAGATCTTATTGTAATTCCCGCCATGCCTATGGCTGACGAAATAAAGTATAAACCTGTCCGGGAATGGATTCGAAAACATTCTGATACAGAATTGTTAAGTATTTGCGCTGGAGGGGTAAATCTGGCGGATACAGGTCTATTAAAAGGGAAAGAAGCAACAACTGACTGGAAAAGTTTTGATTATCAAGAAGTTAATAAATATCCTGATACAAAGTGGAGAAGAGATTTGCGTTATGTCGTAGACGGGAACATTGTTTCTTCAGCAGCAATTACTTCCGGAATCGATGCCGTCCTCTATGTGATTTCAAAGCAATTAGGCGAACCAATGGCGGAGAAAATAGCTAATAAGATTAATTACCCTTCTTATCATTTCGTGAAAAATCCAAAGATAGAACCATATTATGTGGATGGAAGTGAATTGATTTATACGCTCAACACAGCATTCCAATGGCACAAAAAAACCGCAGGGGTATGGTTGTATAATGGGATGGATGAGGGGGCACTTACCACCATTTTTGATACTTATGCAAATTCAGGAACAACAAAAATCTACACCGTCTCAAATGCCAAGCAGCCTATCGTTACGAAGTATCACCTTAACCTAGTTAGCCGATATCACATGTGGAATATGCCGAAGCTAGATCGAATGTTTGTTCCAGGGGAAGAAGCGAAGTCTTTAACTGCAGAAGAAGTCAAGGATTGGAACGGTAACAAAGTGACACCAGAATTTATTCACAGCGGCTACTCAGGTAGATTTATGTTTGATGCTACACTCGAAGATTTAGCGAAGCAAGAGGACGTTCTAACTGCTAAATATGGTGCTAAGCGAATAGAATACCGTGCTAAAAATCTAAAATTCCAAGGCAGTCCGTTTTCCTATGAATCTTTCGGGATACCAGGTTTAATCAGTTTAGCTGCAATACTTACGGCCTACTTTATTGATAGACGATTTATTCGAAAGGTGAAAAGAAGATAGGACGTCAATCAATAGCATTTTGAAATGTCGAAATCTTCACCTTTAATATATTTGGTGTTCGAGGGTCATTCCCCCTGTGGAGTAAAGTGTAACATCAGTGGGGAATGACCCCAATTTTCACAATCATTTATGATTTACGAAGTTCTTATAAAAACTTTGGGAGTGGACAAAAGGAGATTACTTTTGGGAAAAATCCAGCAACAGGAAAAAGAACTTGGTTTATCACTAGAATAGTTACAAAATATAAAGAATTCGAAGGGGTTACACCAGTTGAAACCGTTATTAAATAAAGGTGATGTTTTAGGTTCTTTTTTAATTGAGAAGAATTACACTTAAACGAAAGGGTGCTTATATTGAAGATCCAGCTGCCATCGATGCAGCATTTTTTATTGTTTAAACAGGGCAGGTTTGTTTATTATCTGTAATACTCCTGGAATTGATATGAATGCGTCAGAGAAGCAACCGTAACATTCAGACAGTAAGCAAAGAAAGGAGTATAGGAGATTTAAAGTAATCAAAAGTCGCTCTTTCTTCAACGAACGGGTGCTTAAGCGAAACAAAAAGTCGTAGCTACAACTCATTTGCTTGTTTCAATAACGTCAAAGTTTAGTTTAACTAGAGAGTTATTACTTAGGTAAATATACAAAAAATCCATCCTTATTCACATAAAGGATGGATTTAAACTATACTAATATCTTTTCATTTGTAATCCGAATATAACGTACTAAATATGAATTATAATATAATTTCCTTGATCATTTTTTACATTAAAGAATTTGTAACGTTCCATATTGTCAATTATTGCTTTTTCAACATCTTCTTTTTTAACATCCAATTCTTTTATCACTTTTTCAGTATTGACATTTATTGGGGTAACTGTAATTTGCGGAATTATATTATATTTTTATAAAAAATTATTCTTCAACTAAAGGATGCTAATGTTGAAGAATAGGGTCTGCTTCGGCAGCCCTTTTCTTGTTCGATATACACAGAGATAAAGTGTTTTTACTGAGTAGTTGTTGTAAAGAATTTTGCTCCCTTTGTAATTCAATTTATTTGGATCGTGGAAACCACCAAATGATTATGGTCCACCTCTATATGATACTGTTTTCCATTTGCTCCTTTTACTAAATAAATAGGATCTGCACCTATTAAAGATCCAGTTTTTGAATAAAGGGAATACGAGATCATTTTTGTACCTTTATCTTTCATCGCTTGCCTTAAACTTTCATCAAGAGTTGAATGGTTTATGTAGTTTGAAAAAACAATAAAAATAATGACGGCAACTACTACTGCAACAAGAAAGTACCAACCTTTTTTATTAGCTTTAGACATGGGTTCCCTCCTAAACTATTTTAATAATAACTCTATTATGATTATTAGGAATATTGATTAATACATGAATAGAATTCAATTAAATTTTAATAAGAAAGGTTGAGAATCTTTGAGGTAGTAAGCTTATTCAATAATGAAATTTAGTTGCATGATAAAATGGGGCTAATACAAAGGTATTATAAAAGAAACTCGTCAAAACAATCTTTTTTAACTTCATTATTTAAGTGAAACACTTCACAAAACAGTCTAGGAACAGTGTTCTTACTCGTACTGTTTCCTCCACAATTAGGCCTGTTTGTTGAATATGAAATAATTCCATGATTTGAAAAAGCCTTTGCTTTAGGGGTGCAAGAGTTGAACAAAACGTTGTTTCGACAGCGTTTTTTCTTATTGAGCTAAAGTGGCAGTTATGTGGAATATAGGTATCATAAATCTTCTCCCCAAAAAAGAGGCTTTTTTATTAGTACAACCCCAGTACAGGATTCATATGTATAAAAAAAAGCTTGTTTTATGGAGAGGGGAAAATTTTTGATGGGTTTAGGTAGGATGAAGTCATTTTTAGGTAAAATGGTCAAAATTGATCAAGGTTATCAAGAAACAGGGGTTGGAAGGTTATTAGATGTTTATGATGATTATCTTGTCCTACTCACTGAAGAAAATGGGGTTGTTTACTATAATAACGATCACATAGAAAGTGTGACAGAGAATACCAAGGAATTCAATATCGTATTTCCAGAAGATATTGAGTACGATAAAGCAAATAATTTACTAAATCTTTTAGAAAATCAAAAACTAAAATGGGTCGAAATAAACAGTGATGGACCAGTAAAAATAGCAGGGGTTTTACACGATGTAAATAATGATATTATTTCATTGATTTATGATGAAGAGATTGTTTACGTTTCCTTCAACCATCTCCATACTATTAGCATAGACTAGAATTTTGAAAAAATAAAAAATGAAGGCGATTTCTAGGGTATGGTGTTATTTTTATTTATACTGGTATCCTTTAAAAAGCTGTAAAGGAATAACACAAGATGTATCAAATAATTAATGGAATTTCACCACATATTCCTTTATTACTCTCTTTTAAAATCCCTTTAAAACAACATTCTTATTGATAACAGCCAAAATAAAACATCTTGTTGAACTATGGTTGCAAGAGTTGAAGATCGAGCTGCCATTTTTGGTGGCTCTTTCTTATTCAGCTAACGGGGAGGTTAGTGCAATAAGGAAATAGAAAATACATTTATACGAATTGGGGGATAATAGCAGAAACAATAAAATAAGGAATGGTTCGTACTAATGGATGGTAAAGAGCTATTATTTAAAGATGTACAAGATAAAAGGATGGATTTTATAAAGTCATTTCATGAATACTGGACTAATAATGCCTTTTTAACTTGGCAATGGTGGTTACTTTTATTAACAACAATTATCATGTGGATTATTTGGGTAAAGAACGTTGATAAAGAGCGAACTCATTTAATCTTAAACTATGGTTTAATTTTTGGAATCTTTTCGTTTATATTTGACATGATTGGTACCAATCATGGTGCATGGGCATATCCGATTCGCTTGTATTGGGCTTTTATTCCACCTTTAGTGCCATTCGATTTAACTTATTTACCAGTAATATTTATGCTGATATATCAAAGATATGGGCAAAGATGGACCTATTTTCTTATAGCACTTTTCTTTACTTCTGCTGTTATATCGTTTCTAATTGAACCGTTATTCCACATGAGTGGAATTTATGTTATGTACAAATGGAAATATATTTATTCTTTTCCGATTTATATTTTTTTGGCATGTTTTGTAAAAGTTTTAGTTGAATTAATAAATAAAAAGTTACATTAAGGTAACTGTGTAAACGACATTTTTATTTCAAAGACAAGTTTGTGAAAAATTGTATCGGGTGCTTGAGTTTCAGTTAATAGCTGTCATCATCGAAGCAGCTTTTTTTGTTTAACGGATGGAATAATTGAATATTGGCAAGAGAAAATTAGTTAAAAAAGGACATTTTTATGATTGGACTTATTATTGCCGTTATTCTTTTTAATTTAGTTGCATTTAAAACTAACAAGCTCCTTACAAAAAATCAAATTGTTCATGTTTGGCTTTTTACCATTACTTTACAGGTTATTGCTGATTTGTTTGTTGACCAAAAATACCACGGTTATTGGTACTTTACACGAGATGTTGATTGGAGAGGTTTACCTACACTTACAATGCTTTTACCACCTGTAAATATGATGTTTTTGAATTGGTATCCTTTTAACACCACATTATTAAAAAAATTTCTTTATTATATATATTGGTTAGTATTTATGGTGGTTTATGAAGAAATTGCCTTACTTCCAGAACCTTGGGGGTACTTTAATTATGGATGGTGGAAATTGAAGTATTCTATACTTGTTGACCCTATTTTGTTAGTTATTTTACTAAATTTTTATAAGTGGATCTGTAAGATTGAAAAAAGTTAACTTATGAGTGCCTTCGTTGAACAAACCTAAATGAAAATAAAAGAATGTGAAGAATTGTTCTTAAACAAACGGGTGCAAGAGTTGTAGATCAAGCTGTCATTGTGGCAGCTTTTCTTTTTGCACTAAAGAAGCAGGTTAACTGAAGAAGGAAAATATGTTAGATAAACAAATTTTGAACGCTTGCTGCTTCGAATAAAATCACCTTCGGATAATTCGTTAAAAGACTCAAAAGGGTAACCTGTTAAGAGTAAAAATCCGCTCCCTTTTTGCAATAAGCCCCTCTCGAGTGAGAAGGGCTATTCTTAATGTTTAAAAGTAAAAAGTTTGCACGTACTATATTTTTCTACTCCGTCATATTATTGGTTGTGGTGATAATCACATTAAGGGAGGAAAAACAAATGCAAATTAATTTAACCGATAGAGAAATGGAACTATTAAGAAGGCTACTTAATACAGAAAGTAAAAATGATCGATGTACAGGTGAACAAGCAGAAATTTACGAAAATATTATAATGAAAATTGATAAAAGAATGAGTTTAAAGAGACTTTAACTGTTTGTATGCCCATCTCAATTTAGAGTAACGGGTTCACTTCAGATGGTTAACCGCTGCGTCGATCCTTTTTTCTTCTTGAACTAAAGGTAGCAAGTTAGTTTAAAAAGCTATGATAAAATTAAAGAAATATTTGCATTAAAAAGGTGAAAATAAATGAAAAAGTTTCCCTGCCCTGTTGTGGTTATAAGACTTTAGAATAGAAACCTCATGGGACCGACATTATATGTAAAGTTTGTTTGTGGAAGGATGATTATGTTCAAGCAAAAGATTTTGACTATTGGGGCGGTGCAAACGATTTATCCTTGAGAGATAGTCAAAAGAATTTTTTGAAGTTCGAGCAATAGAAGAAAGTTTTATAAAGAATGGTAGAAAACCAACTATTGAAGAAGCAAGGTATATAAATTGGAAAGCATTTGCTGAGAAATAATTATTCCACCTTCAATTAACCTTGGCTTTCCTTTAAGCAAAGGCTATCACTAAAGGTGGCCTTTTTTTATTGTGCGAAGGATGCAGTTTAACAATTTACCTGTTTTCTCACTATAAAAAAACAATGGGCAGCGATCCCATTGTTTTTTACACACGACTCAGGAAATAATTTTGTTGACATTAACTAATAACAAATGGTAAAATAAAAATTTTGTTATTTAGGTTTTATGTGGTATACTAAAGATGTTTTATATTTGGAGGTGGTTAGTTGTTTCAAGTTGGTGATTATATTGTTTATCCTATGCAGGGAGCAGGAGTTATTGAAGCAATAGAAATAAAGGAAATTCAAGGTGAGAAACTTCAGTATTATATAATAAATATGCTAATGAATAAAATGCAAGTTATGATTCCTATTGCAACAGTACACAAATCACGGATTCGCTTAGTTACCGATATGAGTACTCTTGAAAACGTGTTGAACATTTTCCATCATGGTCTAACCGATACAACCCTTACAATGAAAGAAAGATACAAGATTAATACGGCAAAACTTAGAACAGGTGATATCCAAGAAGGAGCTGAAGTTGTACGGGATTTAATGCGGATAAACAAAAATAAATCACTTAATTCAAGTGAAAAGCAGATGCTGGAAAGTGCACAAAAGATGTTTATTAGTGAACTTGGTTTAATTAGAGGTATCACTGAAAATCAGGCAATAGATTTATTAAGCAACAAGGTAGGATAAGTAATTTATTTCAAAGTTTAACTTTCACGCGGTCATTGTAAAAAATATCTTAACCACTCAAATCATAATTATCCATATCCTCTTAATTTCTAACATCATTAGAAAGTATGGTTTTTTCCTTTTAATTCCATTTTTATTAGATATGTAAAAAAATGCTAATTTTATTTAAAAATTTTATCAAATGGTGCGGTCATACAACTTTTGAATTAATGTGGGGTCACTTAAAGACAACCCTTTTGTTTTAAAAGAGGTTTTTTCTTATGTTTTAAATATTAGTGCTCATAGGAATATATATTGTAGAAATGCTCCATGAAAGGAGAGAGAATAAATGTATGAGGTAAAAGGTTTTCAAAGTACAGACTTCGAAGAACTTATTCGAGTAGTTAATGAGTTTGTTGGCTCATTAGAGGAAGGAAAGCTTATAGATGTTAAATACAATTCTGTTCCTCTTGCTGTAAGCACCCATACAGAGTATGGGGTTTATCCAGATACAAAATATTCTGCAATGATAATATATAAGAAATAGCAAGCTCAAAACAGTTTTTGTGATGGATTTTTTGTCTTCTTGCAATATCTTACAAAAAATGCTATGATTAAAAAGAATTATTTTTGTTCGGTGTAAAGGATTTGTATGAGTTTGAACTTTTCGTCTTGATGATCACTGAGAGCAAGGATAGTATTACATTGTGTGTGTTTACACACTAGGAGGCAACAAACATGGAAAAAGGTAAAGTAAAATGGTTTAATGGCGAAAAAGGCTTCGGATTCATCGAACGTGAAGGTGGAGAAGATGTATTCGTTCATTTCTCAGCGATTCAAGGCGAAGGGTACAAAACATTAGAAGAAGGTCAAGAAGTGACTTTTGACCTTGAAAAAGGTCAACGTGGACCTCAAGCAGCTAACGTACACAAAGCTTAATTATAGAATCCTTTAAACAGGCTCTTATAGAGAGTCTGTTTTTTATTTTTCTTAAAAAACAAAAACCCCACTCACGAATGAGTGGGGAACATGAAAACAGTAAATCAAATGGTAAACTAAGTGTAGCATACAATTAGGGAATCTCCTAATTCGTTTAAATTAGAGTGGCTGGAAAGTAGCATTTTCTCATTTGAAATGAGAAAAAACTACCCAATAATATTTATGGATGTTTTTTTCTTAGTTGAGTACAATCCTTGAATATGGAATCTGAAAGCAAATAGGTGTCGCAAAAAAAAGGCACTTTTGATGCCTTTAAAATTCATAACTGGTTGGCAATTAATATATGACACTTTATTCTATGGGAAATAGCAAGTAATTCTTGGGCATTAGTCTTGTAGCTATAAAAAAGAAGCAAGGCATTGATGTAATCTCAATGTATGTGGAGGACTAACCTTGCTCTTAGTTATTTATTTTATTCCATTTGGTAAAAACATTTGTATAAAAATCTCCATTTCTTAGCCTCATACTATCCCCCTTTCAAATGTATATAACCTGTATTATGCCCAGGATACTGACCTGAGAGCCATTAGACATATACAGTCTAAAAATCCTGGATATACAGGGGAAAGAAGTGAAAATCAGCGGTAGGGACAGAGCAAGGATAGTTGTATAAACGGAATTTTTCCTTATTCAGCTAACGGGTGCAAGAGTTCAAGATCATAATGAGTTACGGCGGCAGCTCATTTTCTTATTGTGCTAACGGGGCAGAATAGTTGAAAAAGCTGGACTAATTAACCAGGTTGCATACACTGGGGAAAATTAGAAAAACCAACCAAAAAGAATTATGGAGTTAAACTAATTAATGTCAAACACATTTTCAAGAAAAGTCCGTCGCCCATGTGTTCATGTGTCATCATATGTTCTAAATCAAATTCATCTTCGAAATCCATGGGTTACAGTATTTTGGTCTTTGGCGTTCCCAGGTGCAGGACACATTATGCTCTGCAAATACTTTACAGGTTTTATGCTAATGCTTTGGGAATGGTTTGTATGGTGCTTGGAGCCATTTACGGATTTGTTTGGGCGTAGGGTCCCCAATTATATAGGCACTCATTGGAATGGTAGTAGGTGCTCTATTAGGCTTCTTGATTGAAATATTATTAGCAGGAAAGAAAGTTTTCCAAAAAAGCATAAGGGTAGATGTCATTCTTATTGTGGATTGCAAAGACAGTCAAGCTGAGATTGTTGAGAAAATACTTTGGAGTCATCAAGCCCTTGGAGTGGCTAAACAGCCAAGGTATAATTCTAATAAGCATGGTTGCGAATAATTTCACTTAAGCTAATAGTGCGTTAGTTGAACAAGAATGGGGAACCTCGACAAATGAAGGTTCCCCTAATTATTAAATAAAAATCAACATTTAAATTTAACAGAGCCTAAAAGTAAAAAATAAAAAACAATGTATGCCCTTTATTAATTAAAGTTAGAAAAGAAACTTAACAATTAATTTAATTATGAAAAAATGTGTGGGTTAACTAAATAACTTGTCCCTATCAAATAGATACCCTTTTGCATTTAATATATTGTAATTAAATTTTATTTGAAAGGGTGTGAAACCATGGCATTAGTATACTCTACTGGACCACTTGAAAATGCAGCTGCTCCTGCCACACAATCTACTAGCGTGATCACTAAAGTTTTGAATAACCATGAACATACCACAATTACTGCTAAAATTGAAATATTTGGATTAGACGGAACCAAAACACTGTTAGACACAGGAACGTTAACAATTCCCCCTCTTTCCTCACGTTTCTTTACTTCAACTCGGATCGCTAACAAATTTGAATTTGAGGTCCAAATTCAAATAAGTCCTAGCAATGATCGCGATGATGTCTTAATTGGAGTTTTTGGAAAAACTGCAACAGGAGACCTTAATGCTAGTCATCGTTTGGTTCACAAGGAATTAACTCGAATTGATGAACTAACTTTTTAATAAAAGTGGACAAGAGTTGACGATGATCCAGCTGCCATTTTTGGCGGCTTTCTTCTTGTGCTAACGGGGCATGTTTGTTGAAGAGTGGAAGAAGGTATTTATTTTTTAAAACCATAATATATATAACACTCTAAAACTAAGGTTAAGGTGGATTCGAAATGGATAAAAGAGTTGTGTTCGACTTTGAAATCGAGTTTACGAATGGCGGTGGAATTCAAGGGCAAGACTTTCGTCTTGATATTGATGGAGATGACATTTCTGACGAAGAGCTAGCTAAGTACATTGTAGAAGATATGAGGTTGTTAATGGTTGGTGAAGTAAGGATATTTAACAAGAAAATCATTAATGAAAAACATAAACGAAGACCTGTTGATGAGAAACCCTGAGCAATAATAAAAGTTCATTTTGCCTACTTCAAGTTTCAGCTGCCAAATCAGGTGGCTTTTCTTTTTGTGCTAACTGGCAGTTTAGTGGAAGAAGTGATTAAATTATAATGGAGTTAAATACTCAAATGGGGGACAAAAATGAATCATTTCGGGTCTGAATTACGTTTTGGTTTAGTTAAAAATACAAATCAAGATTCATCGTTTATATATATTGTAATCACAGAAGTTATCTTAAAATTTTTGACTCAATATCAATTCGATTTAAACATACATCTTGATAAATTTACACAATTTGAACAAGAAGAAATGAGATACCTTTTTACAGAAGAAGTAGAAGAATTATCGAGATGGGCTTCTGGGGTATTAGTATCATTAAAAAATAAAAATGAAAGTACAATATTCCAGGAATATAGAAGAACACATCATTTATCCGAGCTGGATTTTTCTCAAGATGACGTAAATGAAGTATTAAATCATCTTTTTTATCTATGTGATGTGGTTCTTAATGGGTAAAAAATATTATATGTTTCATCTGGGTATGACGATTCTGCAATGATTGAAGGGTGAACTTCACAGGTGTCTTGTTTAGCTAACTGGCAGGTTATTGCAAGAAGGTATTTTAATCACTATTGGAGAATATTTTAAATACGTTGTTAAATGGAGTGCCTGGAGGAAAACAATATGAACCAAAAAGAATTTGAGTCGGTCATTAAACAACCACCCAATATAAGATATGAGTATTTTATTAAAAAGGTCGCTGATTATGAAGAGGTCTGAGGTTTATATGATGATGGCTGGGCAACAGCACAGGATGACGCTGGAAATATGTTGATTCCTTTCTTTCCTAAAAAAGAATTTGCAGAATACTGTGCTGTTAATGAATGGAATAAATTCAAAGCTGAACCGATTGACTTATATGAATTTATTGACGAATGCTTGTTGGAATGAAGAAAGATAGAGTTAAACCATCCATTTTCCCAACAAATGAAGATTCAGTAATGGTTGAGATAGATATATTATTGAGGGACTTAAATAATGAGTTAGAGAATAATTGAGGTTTAAACATTAGAAAAATTGCTTACTATGAACAAGATTGTGAAGAAATGTACTTAAGCTAACGGTGCATTCGTTCAACAAGGACACATTTTAAGGGCCAGCCCGAATGGAATTAAATCCTTTCGGGCTTTTTAATGAAGCTATCTACTTAAGTTAATTCATTAATGAAACATTCAATAAATTCTTGTATCATAACTCCCATGTTTCCTCTTTTCCGCTTTCTTATTGCCAAGGATTAATTTTCAATTCTTTATTTTATATCCGCTTTGGGTCTTTTAATCCTCTGATACCTTTTATCATTCATAAACAAGCTCCAAAAGTAAACAAAGCCTGGAAACAAAATGGCGAATCCGACAATGTAGGTTATGAAAACTGCTCGAAAAGAATTCGGGTCTGTAAAAGCTGAATGAATGGTTATGTCTGGATAGACTATGTAGGGCAAATGGGCACGACCGTAAACATAGCTTGCTGTCATATATTGAAGTGTAACGGCAATAACAGAGAGACGCGGCATCCCTCTATATCCAGGTTTAAGGGAAGGAAGGATTAAACCAAGACCTCCAACAAGAAAAAGGAATAAGGATAAAATCAAAACGGGCAAATTTTGCATCATTTTATCATAAATCCAGCCGCTTTCATTTTTTAATGTAAGCATTATTAAAAAGGCTGTTATTAGAGACACGGGTCCCATGATTAGAGCATCCCGGCGATAGGTGTCATAGGCTTCTTTTTCATTCGAAGCCTTGGAGTAATCCGCCAATAACAGTGATGAGAGAAAGAGCGTGCTGGAAATCGCAAATGCCATAAAGGCATATGCATTCATGCTTGAAAATAGTCTGACCAGATTTAGCTGCTGGCCGCCATTTGAAAAATCTACAAAATTCCCATGGGTGATGGGAAGCACACTAATAAGCAAGCCCGGGATAAAAATTCCACATAATCCGGAAATATAAGTGAGTGGCTTTTTATACTCTTCGGCAATATGGGAAAAAACCAGGAAAGCACTTCTGACTGTCAATAGAAGCAGAATGATGCTTCCGGGAATCAACAAAATGGTGCCAAGTGAATAGGCGGCTTTAGGAAAAAGGCTGTAAATAGCGACCACTAAGGCTACGATAAAGGTATTGGTGACTTCCCATGTAGGGGAAAGATAGCGATTTGCTATATTCGTCGCTCTTGTTTTTGTTCTATTAATGTAGATCATCGACCAAAATCCGGCACCAAAGTCCATGGTAGCCATAATGGAATAAATAAAGACAAAACCCCATAATATCGATATCGCGAGGTAAACATCCATCTATTTTCCTCCTAAAGAATTGGAACCTGAAAGTGAAACATTTTTTGGATCTGTACGATTGATATCTTCAAGGACCGTATTCTTTTTAAAATAATATAAAAGAACTAAGACAGCAGAGATGGCTAACACCATATAGATAACAACAAACAAAATAAATAGAATACCAAGATTTCCGGCCGTTGTTACGGAGTCAGCTGTAGAAAGTTTATGATAAATCGTCCAGGGCTGTCTTCCGGTACAAGCAAAAATCCAGCCAAACTCAATGCCCAAAATGGAAAGTGGACCACTGGCAACATAGATCCACAACAGCCAATTTGGAAAGCGTTCCTTTTTTAATATTTTGTTCCAAATAAATCCGATCACACCCATTAAAAGCAATAACATACCAATACCCACCATGGCATTAAAGAGGGTATGGATGAATAAGGGCGGCCAGTATTTTTGCGGAAAATCATTCAGGCCTTTCACAACCGTATCAAAACGATTTCCAGCCAGAAAGCTAAGCCCCCATGGTACTTCAATTCCCCATTTTACCGATTCCGTTTTAGCATCCGTATATCCGCCAATTGTTAGAGGTGCATATGATTGGGTCTTAAACAACCCTTCGGCTCCCGCTAACTTTTCCGGCTGATACTTATAAAGGGACTGGGCGGCTTCATGTCCGCTTAAAGCGGTGAATAAGGAGAATAGCCCGCCTACAATAAGTCCGACCATGAGCGCCTTTTGGTGGAACTGATAGACTCTCGATCCGTATTCACTTTTCAGCATCTTAAAGGCTGCTACCATCGCGACAATAAATCCTCCAACAATATAAGCAGATACACCGACATGTAATGCGTTAATGCCAAAGCTGGGATTGAAAAATGCTGCCCATGGATCAACGTTTACAATTTTGCCATTTTTAATGTCAAATCCGGCCGGGGTTCCCTCGAAAGCGTGTACATTTGTGATTAAAACAGCAGATGCCAAACCGCCCAATGCAACGAAAAAAAGACTTACATTTCTCATCCATGGTGCAATTCTGTCTGCTGCATAAACATATATAGACATAAATAAAGCCTCTAAAAAAAAGGCATAAATTTCAATTTGGAAAGGCAATGCCATAACGGTACCAATCACTTTCATAAAACCAGGCCACAATAAGGAGAGCTGCACCCCGGCAATGGTTCCGGTGGGAATACTAACCCCTAATATAATCGCAAATGCCTTTGTCCATCTTTTGGCCATAATGGAATAATCCTTATTGTTCGTTCTTTGATAAAGCAATTCTGCGGTCAAGATCATCATTGGCAAACCAACACCAATTGTGGCGAAAATGATATGAAATGCCATTGTGGTACCAAATAAAGACCGTGCAATAATTAAATGATCCAAGCAATTTCCTCCTATGAGTTGATGAAGAACTAATGGCGAGTTCCAATTTATATTGTTTTATTAATAGAAAATAATATACATTGATTTCCATTACTCCCAAATATAAGAGAAGAATCATCTTACTTATAAAATCACTTTTTGCAGACGGAAAAACATTTTAGAATAGATAGGCAAACTCTAAAATAATGTTTGTAAAATTTTGTACTTAAACAATTGGGGGCAAGAGTTGAAGATCTGAGCTGTCATTTTGACAGCTTTTCTTTTTGTCCTAACGGGGCAGGTTAGCGGAAGAAGGTATATTATGGGGGCAGGATAGTTTAAAAAGCCTTATCCTTTTATACTTTTCAACCCACAACTGGGATGGGTACTCACCTATTTTTACAAAAATGAATATCTTATTGTTGAAACCATATTAATTATGGAGGAATTTTCATGGGATACTTTGTTACTGTAGAGCCAGGCGTAAAATTATATATTGAAGATATTAACCCAGGTGGCAGCAAGATTATAGTTTTTAAACATGGATCCTTATTGATGCGACCGCTCCCACAGGCTTTAAAACGTGACAAGTTTAACCAGCTTTTACCTTAATTTTTTGGCAATAGTTCTACTTAGCTCTATCGGAATTCTATGATTGTGGAGCCATATTGGCCCCCTATATTTTTTTACGGATAATATAAAATTTCTTCGGATGAGTTACTGAACAGTAATATAAGTGACAAATCGCCTGTTGAGTGGACCACGTAGCACTGCTAAATGCCTGATAATTTGTAAATGCTGCTTGAAAGTCTTTTTCATTTATAGTGGCAGTGGCATCATAAACAGCAGCTGTTTGAAATCCATTTTCGATTAAGTCCCTCATAATTAGGGCGCAGAGCTGCTAAAAGTTCGCTTGCTGCATGAACCGTGGAACAAGAAAAATGGAGGGATCCATATGACAATTTTAATTATATATGCCCACTCAAACAAGGATAGCCTTAATCATGCGATTTTAGAGAACGTCATGAAAGGGTTAAAGGAAGCCAAACGAAAATTTGAATTAATTGACTTATACGCGGAGAAATTTGATCCTGTTTTAGTTATTGATGAGCAGCACAAACCAAGGGATTTAATCCATGATCCATATACTGAAAAATATCGAAATAAAATTGAGCAGGCTAATCAGTTAATTTTCATTTACCCGATTTGGTGGTATGGTGTACCAGCCATTTTAAAAGGATTTTTTGATCGCGTCTTTGTTTCTGGATTTGCGTATAAACACCACGGAAAATTTCCGAAAGGCTTATTGAAGAAAAAATCAGCATGGGTTATTTACACCATCGATTCTCCCGCTTTCTTTATTCGATTGTTTAGAAAAAATGTAGAATGGATTGTAGTCCGAAATTACATTTTAAAGTTCTGCGGCATTAAAAATATCAAAAGAACCCGGCTGACGTCCGTTAAACATTCTACCTATGAGTCCCGGCAGAAATGGCTTAAAAAAATCTACCATCTCGCAAAAGCGATTTAAAAAATATGGGATGGCGACATCTGAAATTCCTAGGCCATTAAGAAGAACCGATGTATTATATATAATCTTCTGAAACACAAAACTCCACGTTACGATCAAAACGTGGAGTTTTTATCCGAACAACTGCTTCTATAATGGATTAAAGTAACTGACTATACAGGATGATAGGTTGAGTAGACATTGCCTATATGGTGAATACATTGTTTATCATTTCTTGATAAACAGGGAAGAGGCCGGAAGATTTCTTTTTCAACTAATTTTTAATTCCTTTTTTACATCTGAGAAAGAGTCCAGCAAAAACGGATCATCCTTTTTCAACGTTCATTTTGATTGCATCAGTCATCCCCATCAATGGAATGAATATACATATTGCTCTCGGAATATGAATACAAAGATGAATATAGGGGGAGAGGATGGGGCATATGAGGCATCGGGTATATCAGGAAATGAACAGAATCGCTAATCAGTTAGTCCAGGACCAATCAGAGGACGGGGCCTGGCATTATCCTTTCGAGACCGGGATCGCAATGGACTGCAGTATGATAATCTTATTACGGACATTGGAGATAAATGATGAGGAATTCATAAAAGAATTGGTGAAACGGATCGCCGGAAAACAACAGGAAGACGGATCATGGAAGCTGTTTCATGACGAGGAAAAAGGAAATCTGACATCCACTGTGGAAGCTTATTATGCCCTTCTTTATTCTGGCTACCGCAATCGAAAAGACCCGGAAATCCAGGCGGCCAGACAGTTTATTATGGCCAATGGAGGGGCAACTGAAGTCCATTTGTTTTTGAAAATCATGTTGGCCATAACAGGACAATGTGCGTGGCCGCACTTCCCCATTAATATTGAAGTGATGCTTTTACCAGATTCTTTTCCCATCAACTTTTTTGACCTCTCCGTGTACGGAAGAGCGAACATTATCCCTTTTTTGATTCTCGCCAATACGAATTTCCGCAAGAGAACTCCTCGATCGCCCAATCTCTCCGATTTGTTTCAAAAAAAAGCTGTTCGTTTTTTTACAGAGGATCAAGCAGAAGAGGCCCGCTCGGTGATTAAATGGATTAAACAGGGGATTAAGGGTCTGAAATCCCATGTAAATCTTCGCGAATTGGCATTATATCGTGCCGAAAAATATATGCTGGACCGAATCGAACCGGACGGCACCTATTTAAATTATTTCAGCACTACATCCCTCATGATTTTTGCCTTACTGGCGAGGGGGTATCCGAATACACATCCGGTGATTACTCGTGCCGTACAAGGATTAAAAGCGATGACCTGCCGGATTGACGGAGAACTTCACTGCCAGTATACAACGGCATCGGTCTGGAATACGACCTTAATCAATTATGCTCTACAAGAATCCGGAGTTCCTTATTCATCTAACACTGTACAAAAGGCAAATGATTACATTCTCTCCCGTCAGCATCTCAAATACGGGGATTGGGTCATTCATGAACCAAACCTGTTACCGGGTGGTTGGGGGTTTGCAGACATGAACACGATTCACCCAGATATTGACGACACAACAGTTGCACTGAGGGCGATACGTACTTTAGCCACAGAGCAAGTGGATTACCGGCAGGCATGGGATCGTGGAGTAAACTGGCTCATTTCCATGCAAAACAATGACGGAGGTTGGGCGGCATTCGAAAAGAATGTGGACAAAAAAGTGTTGAATTTGTTACCGATAGAGGGTGGAAAAGATTTATTGATTGATCCGTCAACAGTTGATTTAACGGGAAGGACTTTAGAGTTCTTCGGAAACTATACCCATTTGGATCATCACCATCCCATGGTGAAACGTGCGATTCGTTGGTTGTTGCGGCATCAAAATTCAGATGGTTCCTGGGTGGGGCGATGGGGCGTGTATATTTATGGCACATGGGCGGCTGTAACGGGAATGGTTGCAGTTGGAGTTTCCACGAACCATCCAGCTATTCAAAAGGCTCTAACTTGGTTGCGGAAAATTCAGAATCCCGACGGGGGGTGGGGAGAATCCTGTAAAAGTGATATCAAAAATTGTTATGTGCCGTTGGGGGAAAGTACCCGCACTCATACCGCTTGGGCCCTTGACACACTCATCTCGGCCGCAACTGGAGTTACGCCTGAAATTGAAAACGGTGCAGCTTTTTTAGTGGATAAGAGGGAAAAAGATTGGACGACGACCTACCCAAAAGGAAGGGGAATGGCAGGATCCTTTTATCTCAATTATCATTGTTATGAATATGTTTTTCCATTGATCTCCCTGGCACATTATCAAAAATTAGCTGGCGGGCAGCTCCTAACGGATTTGTCACACAAGGATTTTAATTAAGGATTTGTGTATTTAAAATTTCTCTTGAGTGACCTTTGGCATACTTTTATATCCTGTCTCATAAAATGAACAAGCCACAACAGACGGCAGTCTTGGAGAAAAACGAAATCTTACCAATTAAAGGGGGCAGACAAAAGATGCTAGGGGCGCTCCACCAATTTTTGGATATTAAAACATTAATTTGGTTGTTTCCCGTCATTTTCATTTTCCATGACTTAGAAGAGATCATAACCATTGAATCTTCCATGAATGCAAAAAAAAACAGTTTTCAAAAGGCTTCCTTCGTCAAGCTAACATTAAAAATGAGGGAAAAACTAGGTTCGACCGCTGCCCAGCTTGCTGTTTCGGCTACATGGATTTTACTGATTATCTCATTCACAACAGTGATGACCGCCCATTTCTCATTTAACGGAGGGGGTTTTCTTTTATATATAGCAATTCTCAATTTATTTATTCTGCAGGTGATCATGCATATTGTTCAGTCCATCTTTTTCAAGGGTTACACACCTGGCATCATAACGGCGCTATTCCTCCTCATCCCATACTGTCTTATTACATATTACAATTTGTTCGAATGTGGCCTGATAAACTGGCATTTAATTTTCGCAAGTCTCCCCGTCAGCCTGTTCATGATCCCGATTTTTCTTGTGGGCAATCTCTTAGGCCGTTATTTTATTCACTAATTGGCCTCTGATTACTTTTACTTGGTCAGTATTTCATTGGAAAGGTGCGGAACCTTTGCTAGAAAACCTGTTATTTTTGCTCGTCCCTATCGATTCTCATTTTAAAATGAATTTTGTCTAAGCCTTCAATGTTCGGGTTGGGTATGAAAGTCTTGGAAAAGCTTTTGGTTTTCCACTAGTGACACACTATAGGAAGGAATCATTTCATTAATTTCGTTTCCTATGTTTTTAGATGTTGCGGGAATCACTTTTTCATTACTTAAAATATTACGTGAACGGCATTAGTAGTACCAAGAGAAGGTCCAAGTAATGCAGCAATCGAGTTTCTATCTGCATTAACAACTTCGTACAAAAAAGGTAAGTTGAGAATAATCCATTAGGAAAGCAGAAAAAGCCCATAAACAGGATTGGATTTAAATTAAATGGTGACTGTTCCTCAATCAACGACAAGTTAGTCAATTATAAAAAAAGTAGTTGCAGGGTGGGATGGAATTGCATGTTGTTATAACTGGAGGAAGTGGGTTTGTGGGTCAAGCCTTGACTCACCTGTTGATTCAAAAAGGCCATCGAGTAACTATATTAACACGTCTTTCTGATAATAAAAGAACAAGTGAGTTCGTAAATTATGTTGAGTGGCTTTCTGCAGAAAGTCAACCTGAAAACGAACTTAAGGGTGTCGATGCAATGGTCAATTTAGCCGGGGAACCAATCGGTAGCGGGCGGTGGAACCAAAGTAAAAAGGAGGCTATTTTGAATAGCCGTCTCACAGCTACCAAAGAAGTAATTCGAATATTGAGACATCTTAATCCGAAGCCAAAAGTTCTTGTTAACGCTTCAGGTATAAGTTACTACGGTATGTCAGACTTCAAAACGTTTAATGAGACCACCAAAAGTTATGCAAATGATTTTTTGGCAAAAGTTGTAAAGCGTTGGGAGAAGGAAGGGGAAACGGCGAAAGAATTAGGTGTTCGTACGGTCTTCGCTCGTTTCGGTATAATTCTGGGTCAAGAGGGTGCCTTACCACGAATGGTGCTACCATATAAATTAGGAATTGGGGGGACAATCGGAAGTGGGAAGCAATGGATTTCCTGGGTGCACATTCAAGATGTAGTTGAGATGCTTTACTTTGCCATGATCAAGCCTGAAGTAGAAGGACCGATGAATGTGACCTCGCCTAATCCAATACGCATGTCATCATTCGGACAGTCCATTGGAGACGTGCTTCACCGCCCACATTGGCTCCGTGTGCCAGGGGTTGCATTAAAAATAGCACTTGGTGAAATGAGTCAGGTGGTATTAAAAGGGCAGAAAGTAATCCCACAAAAAGCACTTTACCACAATTACTCCTTTCAATTTACAGAAGTAAAAAGTGCACTTTCTGATATTTTAAGAAAAAACGGAAGACCCAAACACCCAGCAAACCGATGATGGTTCTCACAAACGATGGTTCTCAAAGTGACAATGGAAATTCTGGTCAATAAGGAAATTCATTTGTCATTCATGTAGGTAATCTTTCAGTTTTTTTATAATTCAACAGAAAAAAGCTGACTTCAAAAGGGGACAATTTAGTCTTTTGAAATCAGCTTTTTTTACAGTTTGACTATCCAATTTTAATCACTGACAATGATCATTTTTTCTTATTCTTTATTTGATTTTTATTTTCCTCTTTCGAAGAATTTTCGTTACTGTGGATTTCTTCTTTCACATTAACTACTGTAATCGGTACTTCACTTTCACTTTCATTTATAACAGTAGAACCTGTTTGCATTCCGTTCGCTTCCATCTTATTATTTGAAGATACTTCTGGTTTGTTTTTCTCTCCTTTAACAACTAGGGAGCCTGTGCGTTTTTCACGGGTTTCTTCCTTTTTCTCCTCTTTCATTATGCTTTCAATGTCGGGATTTCCTTCCACTATTAAAATATTTGGGCTTTCCTTTATAACTTCTTCTTGCCCAATATCAGCCTTCAGCAAAGTCACTTCTTCCGTAACCGATGGGACAGAACGTTCCACAATTCGAGCTTCTTCTTTTCTAATAATATCCTGTACTTGCTTTGTTTCTTGAAGTTTTCGTTTGCCTACAATCACTTCTTCAACCACTACAGGTCTTTTCGTTACTTCTATTCGTTCTTCCGTTATAGGAATACGAATGATTTCATCCTCTGTAAATGCGCTGCCATCATACTTTCCATCAGTGACAGGACGGCGCTCTATATATACTTCTTCACGTAAAAGTGGTACATAAACAGTTCGCTGTTCTTCAACTATTTCTTTTTGGAGCTGTAATTCCCCGACTTGGACACGCTCTTTTATAATATCAAGCTTTTCTTCACGAAGTTGGACAGCTGTTGTTTTTTCGGTCTCAATTTGATCCTCATAAATAGGACTATTGTAAGTTTCATACGTATCAACCAGCAAAATGATTTTTCCATTATTTATTTCCTTTTCACACTGTTTTGCCGTAAATACTGGTAGTCCCCTCTCAATAAGCCTGCTGGACATGGCGTTTGACGGGCCTCCCCCCATTCCTACCGTCATCAAGGAAAAAAAGCTTTCCACCATGACACCAGCTAAGGTACCCACTGGTATATCCGCTTCCACCAAAACACCAGTTTGAGAAGTGATTGATGGTATGTCACTTCGATATTTTGCCACAACCATCATATCTGTTTCCCGATGCCCCTGACGTTTCAAACCTTCAATCGCATACAAGACTTCTTGCTCTGAATAAAATGCTCCAACGATTCTTTTTTCCATGCTCATACTACCATGCCTCCCATAATGTACTAACGCAGTAAAAAAATTACACCGAAGTCTATAGAATGTCTACCCGAGTACTCTTGACTTGAAACATTTGATAGAAGATATGATAAACACAAAAAACCCCGTCAATCACACTTGGGAGTTGACGAGTTTTCCTCTATTTTCACGGAATCGAAATATTCCTTAGTTAAATTCATCTTGGTGCAACGGCTCTTTTTTCTTGTCCCACTAACGGAGGTTAATGGAAGGTGAGAAATTACACCATTATATCGTAATCGACTCAAAAAGCTAAAAAAATAAGACTAGGATTGTAAACTAGTCTCAAGTAATAAGTCATATATGTCTCTTTCCACAATTTCATCTAACAACATTTTTAAAAAAGAAGCATTTAATTTTTGTTCGTAAGCTCTTAAATAAATATCAATTAACTCTTCATTAGACACTGTTTTAAATCGCATTGCTATCTCCTTGTTATTCAATCCAATTTTATTACATAAATTTCCCATCCTAACCTTATAAAAAAGATTTCGAACAACATTTGCTTTATTATAGGGTAATTCTAGAAGTTTTTTAAATTTCTTTGTTAAATTAAAGAGAAGTCTACCCCTTTTTATTATTCCAAAAGCAACAATGTGAAATATTGTACTTAAACTAAAAGGTGCTTATGTTAAAGATGGGATGGCAGCAGCGGTCCCGTTTTCTTATTGTACTATAGTGGTAGTTTACTTTAAGAAGGGTTACTTACATAATAATATCGGAGGTGTTGGAAATAGTTAGAAAAGCTGAGAGTCACCTTAAAGATAAGATTGGTGACGACACTGATGATATTAAAAAAGTTTGGGATGTATTCAAGGGATTTTGTAAAGAACCCGTAGAAGGGGAAGAAGATAAGCAAATTCTATTTGAATGTGGTATTTATGATTTTACTGGAGAGGAACTATTTCATTTTGCTTTTGTACGTCAGTTTTCTATCTTTGAAGATGACGAGTACGACCATATGGAACAACTTCACTGTTTATTTTATTTTAAACCTACCAAAGTGTTAAGAACGTTAGAGGTAGCAGAATGGTAAATGGATTGTGACGATTTAGATACTTTTTTTAATCATATAGAAAATCTTCAGGAGTTTAAAATACCTTTAAATTTAAAGCAAATAAGATCGGAGATATATCAGGAAGAAGTTTAAGCCTAATTTCACTAACGGGTGCAAGAGTTTAATAAAGGGTTGATGCGGCAACTCTTTTCTTATTCCACTACCAGGCAGGAATGAGAAAAATCAGTGCTCCCATGCGAGCACTAATGGTTCAATCTGCTTAATCATAAAAGTATGATGGAGGGGAGTAGCGTGAAAGAGTCTATTGTATTACGTGCAATTGATGTTGGGGATATTCAAAACTTTACATTTATCGAGAGGGCAGCGCAGATATTACAGAAGCTCGTTTTAAACGGTGCGGCAATCGGATGGGTCGACCCACCCTCAACGGACGAGGTGGTCTCCCTGCTTCGGGAGTTGTCCGTCGCAAGTGAGCGCGGCGATGCGTGCCTACTTTCAGTTTGGGTCGGACCAGACCTTGCAGGACTCGGATACTGGAGGCGCTATAATCGCCCGACTCATCGCCCAAATGCCGACATCGAAAAAGTAGCGGTCGATCCGTGGTATCAAGGTCGTGGTTTAGGGCGAAAGCTTGTAAGTCAGTTAATTTCGGAAGGGGTCAGTACTGGAATTGAGGTGTTAACCCTAGATTTCCGTGGTGACAACGAGCGTGCTGCCAAGTTGTACAGATCTCTGGGATTCACGGAATACGGGCGTTTACCGCGTTTTGTGGCTGTTGGTACTATGCGATATGACAAGGTATTATACGCCATCGATTTGCGCTGATAGACGCGTGAAGAAAGTCGTATAAATAAATAAATAAATAAACGATAAGAAATTTCGTTACCCTGGCAGCACCAATACTGAGTATTTGATTTTAGCTTCTGTCGCTAAAGGGGGCTTATGTTAGAGATGGGATAGCTGCAGCTATCCCGTTTTTTTATTGAGCTACCGAAGCAGATTAGAGAAGGAAGGAATGTAAAAAAGAAAGGCGGGGGATTTTTATTTGTTCAATATTGTGAAGGTTTTCACTAAAAGTTAACCTTTTTCAAGAGTGACGTAAAATGGTGTGGAAATTTTTTAAATTTTCCCATATGAAAATAGGTATCATGATGTTCTATATTTTTTCTTTACTCTCTTCACAATCAATAGTAGAAAAAAGAGTAAAGGAATGTATCCATAATCTATAATAAATCCTATTTTCCCTATATAGCTAGTTAAAGTATAAATTTGTTGCCCTGTCTTTAAAAAATAAATGATAATTACTACAAGCATAAAT
The DNA here is from genome assembly GCF_042675345.1 of Neobacillus sp. GCM10027624. Lineage (NCBI taxonomy): Bacteria > Bacillati > Bacillota > Bacilli > Caryophanales > Bacillaceae > Neobacillus > Neobacillus sp. GCM10027624. The sequence continues at coordinate 481,252 of NZ_JBHTHD010000002.1, read as the reverse complement.
ATCAACAGAACCCCATATTTTTGCTTCAGGTTGGTCACCTTTTTTATAATACGGCTGCTACACCAAAAGGAAATACAAAAATTAGGAAGAAGGACAATAGTCCAAGTGGCAATACCAATGAATTCGAATCTCTCAACGAAAGGCATCTCTACTATTTTCCACATCGTTAAGGTTGGCCATATGTTTTTTTGCAACTGTCCTTCAGAATAATAAGCAAAGGTTAAAATCGCAAGAAATGTATAGGCAATCATAGCAATAAGAACAGCCAGATGAGCCCATTTTTTTGATTTTTTCGGTTCTTTGATAAATGGATAAATAAACAAAAGTATCAAATAGCCAGAATTGGTAAAGGACATATGATAGGATGCTTTAACCAGATCTTTTATTGAGTGGTCAAAAATTGGAAGGAGGTTCCTGAAATCCGCATAAGGTATCGTAAATAAAAAAGTGAAAACTAAATAAGCGGGAAGAACAAATCCAAAAAACGCCACACCTGCTATGGTTCTAATCCCTCCAAAAACGATATAAGTAGCTAAGCAACAAAAAGCTAGAGAATACCATAATGTACTAAGATCCGGAAACATCCACACTTGAATGACTCTTATAAAATTACTTAGAACAGTGACAGCGCTAACAAGATAATAGATAACAAATGGAAGGGATATGAGTTTGCCCATTTTATTTCCAAATATGACGGTATGAGCTTTCATTATATCGCCATCTGCTGTTTCGGCGATTTTGTACATCATCCATAGAATGATATGGATGCTTAAACCGGAAATGATAACGGAAATCCATGCATCGTATCCTGCAGTTAATGCGATAATGCGCTGGAAGCCAAGAACCCCTACGCCAACTTGCATCTTATGGATCAGAAAAAAAACTAAAAAAGGCGATATTTTTGCTTTTTCAGGCACTATTTGTTCCATTAACCCTTCCTCCGGTTCTTATGTCAATCAGTTTTTTGCTTTTTATTCATCTAAGATATCATATTAGGATTTTATGCCATTGAAGCTTATAATCATTAAGGTTGATCGCTTCAAAAAGAGTAATCTTAAGGTCCACCATTCGCGGTGTATAGATTTAAAAAGGAGTTAAGGAAGGTAAATCTTAATAAGTATGTTTATATTTATCTTTTCCTTATATGGAATAATTATGAATCATGCTGCTATATAATGGGTCACCTATATAGGTGGGTGAAATTTTATGATAAAGGCTTGGGAGTAGATATGAAATAGGGACTGCCACCGCCGGAACCGCCTCCGTAGTCAAATTCGCACATACTTATCATTACCTGTTAAAATGTTCGAAATAAAACCCTCACTATGTATCTTATTTCATAGGACAAGAATTCTTGGACAAACATTATTTTGATAATGTAAAATAAACAACTTGCCTATAAATGCAAAGAAACGTTTGCTTGAAGGAGGCAAACGTTCTTTATATCCGAGAAGGTAATATTTATGTTTAGTTTTGGTGTAATCATAATATATGTACAAGATAATGAGATGGAATGGACAAGGGCTGATTTTTTATCGAATTAATTTTTGATCTGTTCTAAAAAATTCTTCCAAATAAAACTTAACCGATTGGGTACTCAAGTTTAACTGATGCATAGTCTAGAGTGTAGCCGAAAAGCCATAGTATTGCTTAGCACATAGACCTGTCAAAGACAGTCTCAATCACCAAAAGCCTCGAGTAGGGCTTTTTTTGTATATATTAATACTTTCCACTTAAGTATGGACAGGGAGGCACCTTAGGAGAATGGTCTTAATTGCAAATAGTGCCCACCCCCTTTTTAGTATTTTACATATTTTATAGGTATCAGCTGAAAGGAGGTTGTGTATATGGATGGTGTTGGTTTCGGAGGCGCTGGTGGTGGCTTTGCCTTACTCGTTGTTTTGTTTATCCTTCTTATTATTATAGGAGCTTCATTTGTTGGTGGTTTTGTTTAAGAAATAACCTATTCCCTTTTGAAAGGAGGATGTATTATGGATGGTTACGGTGGTTTTGGAGGCTATGGTGGATTTGGTGGTTGTTGTTCCCCTGGATTTGGCTACGGAGGTGGCTTTTGCGGAGGCAATCCATTCGTTTTAATCGTAGTATTATTCATCCTGTTAATTATCGTTGGAGCAGCATGTTTTTACTAATTTATATTCTTTAAAAAAGCCTTATAAAAAGGCTTTTTTCATTTTTGTGTAAATTATTAAAAACTCATATGAAAAAAGGGGAAATTAACCAAGCCCTGCCCATAAAGTCTATTTAGGCAAAATTAAGGACTCAAGGAAGCAATTCAGTGTCCTGCACTGCACGCTCGCGAACTGCTTGTGCCTTGAACGGAAATTAACAGAAAAGTTTAATACTGCCAATGTTAAAAATACTTCCTATATAATCCCTGACTGATTCTTCCATTGAGGTGGGCGTAAATCTGGGGTGTTTCATTTTTTCATAACCTAATAAGTTTTGAATAAGTATAAGGACGATCTGTTACTGCTGTATGGCTTCCTACTCCAACTCCCCACGGGCTATATCCTGGTGTTCCTGAATTTCCGAAGACATTGTTTTCTACTCGAACATTCACCGTTTGTGTTCTATCATATAATCCAAAAGCAGGAATAGCGCCTTCGACCATGACATCAATTTGTACAGCTTCTTTGTAGTACCGATAATGGGTGGGTGTATCATCGTCATATCCTAAAAATTGATTGTTGCGGATGAGAACGTCCTTATCTCTGATTCCAAATTTTAGGTGAATCTCAAATAACGAATTTGACTACAGTATGCTGGCATTATTTTGAAGCATACTATACAAAGCACTATGTTTTAATTAACGTTTAAGATGAAAAAGGGATGGTGTCAGATGAAAAAGCAGCTTCCACCTGGCCAATTCGAAACAGAAAAATGGCCAATACTGCACACAGGCGATGTTCCCGAGTTTAATGAAATCACATGGAATTTCAGACTTTTTGGTGAGGTGAAGGAAGAAAAGTCCTTATCCTTTAAGGAAATCATGGAGCTTCCAAAAACCATATCAAGCGTTAATATGCATTGTGTTACCACCTGGACTAAATTTGATACAACTTTTGAAGGAATTGCACTTAGAGAGTTATTGAAATTTGTTGAAATTAATGATGGTGTAAAATACATTAAAATTTACGGTTACTTCAATGGGGACAGATTTGGTTATTCTGCAAACCTGCCGCTAGAGCCTTTATTAGGGGACGATTCTTTGTTTGTATACCGTTGGAAGGATAAAAATCATGATTGGCAAGATATTGATCTAAAACATGGTTATCCACTAAGGTTTATTCCACCAGAAGTATTTTATCTATGGAAAGGCTCAAAGTGGGTTTCAGGGATTGAGTTTATGAAAGTAGACGAGGCTGGTTTTTGGGAAGAGCGTGGCTATTCGATGACAGCAGATCCATTTAAAGAAGAGCGGTACCGTTAACACAGGCTACGAAGCAAAAAGGAGGGTGAGAAGTAATTCAACTAATTCAAAGTCAACATTGGACAAAAGTGTAAGAAGACAACTCATTTTGCTCGCAAACGGGTGCAATAATGTAAAATATGCGATACCTAGTGGATCGCTTTTTTTTTATTTGCTAATGATACAGTCTAGTTGAATAAAATATATGGGATAAAAGATACACAAGTTATTCGAATAAGGGTGAGTAAAGAAGATTTGGCAAATCATAAGTAGAAGGAGGATTGGAAAATGAAATTTACCATTCGTATTTTCTTTAGCGAAACCTATAATCATTCAATATTTGAAAAAGAGCTAAAAAAATCCCTAGAGGAAATTAGTGTATCTGTTACAAGTATTAAATTTAATCAATTTGAAGAAAAATACATACATAATAAAAGGAATATTATTGAGATAAATGTTGAAGTTAAGGGGGATTATATCGATTACAGAACCGTTTTTGGTTGTGTATTTTTAGTATTAGATGAACTTTCTTTAAATTTATCTGGATTAGATATAAATGAATAAAAAGCTTCCCTAGGTGCTTTTGTATTTTTAAATTTCCCTAATAAAAAATTTGTTTTATAAGGAGGAAATGATGAAAGAATTTATTATTTCATATATAGAAGATAATGAAATTGGTGGCCAGAAAAAGGAAATCCTCGTTGTGGGCGAAGACTTTCAATCATGCTATGAAGAGCATATTCAAAAATATCCAACCATGGTAGGGATTGTTCAGCAATTTGATGAAGAGCACGAAACGATAAATTTTCTCCGCCCTAACAATATTCAAATAGAAAAAGTTACGGACGAAATCTTCGAGGAAGATGAGAAAAAAAGAGAATTTTATGATGGATGATATATATCCATATTTCAAACTGAAGTGTTGACCATTTTGTCAATGCTGGAGTCACGCGATTTTTGTACGCTAAGCATATTTCGACATGAAAAAAGCCGATTTTTCCTACGCTAAGGAATCATCGGCTTTATTTTTAATGTTAAGTTAACTTCTACCTTTTCAGTTATGTTATTAGATATCTGTTTTCCTTAGCAAAAATAAAATAAATCGAAAGCAAAGAACATATTACTGCTAAAAGGGGTAGCGTCAGGATTTTGACAATTTACATCGGTAAGAGAACAAATACTGATATATCAAGGTTTATGAGGTTTGTATCAATAGGGTTTTACTCTATTGATAATGAGGGATATAACTGTAGTTAAAGGGTTCCAAATGTCTCATATATATGTCTCAAAATCCCTTATAGTTGTTAAGTTAAGCATTTTTACTTCTTAACATTGCTTAACGTTGTAAATCCGCATTTTCCTGACCTCCCACCTAGTAGGTTTGAAAATGAGATTGCTAATTTAGTTGCAAAAGAGATTAAGTTCTGTTTACGAGGAATCGACTTTAAAGTAAATGGTGGGCTTGATTTCCTGGGGTTAATGGGAGATCCAAGTGTACAAACGTACTTCCAAACAATTAATATTGTGGCAATTGTTAAAAAAACGAATCCGATGAGAGGGTAAAAGAGTTGAAAGAAAAAACAGACCCAGATATCCGGTCTTAAATACTTTAAAAGCTGCTGACGTTACTATTAACACTACATGGAGGATGGCTAATCCGCATATCGTGCGTAAAGGAGTACAAAATTCTCATTTCCCCTTAGGATATAATTACAACCTCATATTGGAGAAAAAACGTTGTGAATATTGCGGGTTCTGCTCACAGTCTTTCACAACGGTTTGCTTCTGTCCTCCTCGAACTGTATGAAAACAGTTTTCTTCTGAAGTTCTCCCCCCCCTCCATTGTACGTAATCCGTTAGCTCCAAAAGGGCATTTGCCACATCGCTTAACCAGTTTAAGAGGCTTCGAATACTGGGGAGAACTCGGGCATACATATAGCGTGAAATGCATTTTGACTAGGGGGCATGAGATCATATGAATTACGATGACGTTTCTAACGAAAGAGAGAATCAAAGCAACAAAAAAGATGAGCAACTTGAGGAATTTCGTGTTCAGAATGCAGGAAATCCCCTTACGACGAGTGCGGGATTAAAGCCATCCAACAATGACGGGATATTGAAGGCAGGAACTCGAGGCCCTGCTCTGTTGCAGGACTTTCTGTTTTTTGATAAGCTGATGCATTTTGACCGAGAACGTACTCCAGAACGCGTCGCCCATGCTCGAGGGTTCGGTGTTCACGGGACATTCCAGGTTTATCAGTCGATGAAGCCTTATACCAAGGCGGGATTCTTGCAGAATCCAAGTGCAAGTACGCCCGTATTCGTCCGCTTTTCAACAAATCATGGCGGTCGCGGATCGATCGATACCTCGCGAGATTTGCGAGGATTCGCAGTGAAATTTTATACTGACGAGGGCAATTGGGACCTATTATCATTAAATTTACCCGTGTTTTTCGTGAATGACGCGCAGAAATTTGTCGATTCACATCATGCGGCCAATCCGGATCCACGCACGGATATGCCGACAGCTTCAGCAGCACAAGATAACTTTTGGGATTTTGTAGCAAATAACCAGGAGTCGGCGCATTTTATCATGTGGCTTATGTCGGATCGGACGTTACCAAGAAGTTGGAGAATGATGGAGGGTTATGCGATCAATTCATACCGGTTCATCAATGACCAAGGAACCTCTCGATTTGTACGCTTTCAATGGAAGCCAGTCCTCGGCGTACATTCGCTTCTCCAAGAAGAATCCCTCATCATCGGCGGGTTGGATGCCGATTTTCACCGGCGAGATATTTATGAGGCGATTCAACGCGGGATATATCCCGAGTACGAATTTGGGGTGCAAATGATTGAAGAAGAAAATGAACACGCATACGAATTTGATGTTCTCGATCCGACGAAGCTCTGGCCAGAAGAAATCGTTCCTGTTCATTACATCGGAAAGCTGACACTAAACCGTAATGTCGACAACTTTTTTGCGGAGACCGAGCAATCCGCTTTTGATCCGACCAACGTGGTTCCGGGCATCGGTTTTTCCAACGATCCTATATTACAAGGCCGACTTATTGCTTATCGCGATACGCAGATGTATCGATTGGGTGGTCCGAACATCAATGAAATACCTATCAATCGACCGCTTTGTCCTTTTCACAACTACCAACGAGAAGGGGCTCATCGCCAACGCATTGATATTGACCAGGTTAACTACTATCAAAACTCACTAGCGGGCAATACACCAAGTCCAACACCGGTCGAGCAGGGCGGGTTCGATTTCTATCCCGAAAAGATAAAAGGCTTAGCCACCAAAGCCATAAGCGACACGTTTAAGGACTATTTTTCCCAAGCACGTCTATTCTGGAATAGTTTGTCTGACGTTGAAAAAGACCATATATTACAGTCATTCATTTTTCAACTCACAAAAGTGAAGAGCCAATCTGTTCGTCAACAAATCGTCGACATGTTCGGAAATGTGGACCATACATTGGCTTCCACCATTGCTTCAAACATCGATGTACGACCACCATCAACCAAGCAAGTTTCCGTTTCTGCGTCCTCTCCAGCCCTGAGTCAAGCCAATACGCAGCATTTCCCCTATACCATGAGGGTTGCCGTTCTGATTGCCAACGGGTTTCCCGATCAAGAGGTCATCTCAGTTTTGAACACGCTCGTCGAACATGGAGTCTTCGTGGAGTTTGTCAGCGATCGATTGGGTACGGTTACAGGAGCACAAGGGACGACCATCACGTTGGATCAAAATTTCCTCGCGACGAATCCTGTTCTTTATGATTCTCTGTATGTTGTTGGTGGACGCGTGCAAAATCAAGCTGCCTTTGACTGGAATGTGAAAAACTTTATCCAAGGGACATACAAGTATTACAAACCGATTGGCGTGGCGACCACAGGGGGATCGTACATACGGCCACCGAAAAACGGAGAGCTTGAGGGTGTCGTCTTTGCTTCAAGCACTAACAACTTCGGAGAAGTGTTTGTCAGAGCAATTGCGAAGCAACGATTTTGGAACAGGAAGTAAAAGGGGCTATCTTATAGGACAGCTTGCTTACATGCAAAATTAGGTGAAACGAAGAGATGGCGGTCTAGGGAGACGTTCCTAGCACCGCCATTTCTTGTTTCGATAATGGATTCGAAGGAGCTGTTGGAACATTTGTTAGATTGACATTTATTTGATTAAGTGATATCTACCTTCCTGTAGTTCCTGTCATGGCCCAATATGGTTACCAATTTTGTGCGTGATACCAGGAATTTGGATAGCCTTTAACTAATGAAAATCATTAAAAAAGCTATTGAGAAACCTGAGAGCCCGTGAATTTAATTCGTATTCTTTTAACAGAAACTCTAATTAAATTATATAAATTACAATAATTAATATAGTTTGAGATTGAGAACTAAATGTATTAATTAGAAATATACCCTGAATAATTACCAATATTTTTTGTCATTCTAATAACAGAAAATAAATAATGAAGGAGCCTTTTGTATGAACGTAAATGAGTTCGGCTTTCTTTGGTATCTACAATCAAGTTCGAATATGGTTAATATTATTTTAAAAAATCTTATTGACACTGCTGAGGATAAAGATTTGAGAAGTGTTCTAGATGAAATCAATTCATTATCTACATTTCAAGAAAAAGAGGCTACAAAGTTATTAAATGACAGCGGTTATAATGAAACGCCATTTTTTAGTGAAGTTGATTTATATAACTCCTCACTAAAGCTTTTTACCGATCAATTAATCATTGAAATTCTTAAGCATATTACCGGAAATGGGATGAAAATCCTCGCTTCTCAATATGCAGAATTAGCGGATATGAATGTAAAGAAATTCTTTAGTGAAGTCCTCACTAAAATGATTCAAATTGATGAATCTCTTTTAGGTTTATTAAAAGAAAAGAACTTGTTACAAAACAGTCCATTTTTATACATGAAAGCACATGAAAGAGAGAGTAAACTGTTTAAGGTTATATCAACACAATTGAGGCCACTTAATGCGGTAGAATTGGCACATATGTCCAGTGCACTTCAATGCAATAATGTTGGTGTTGCTCTATGCACTGCTTTTGCTGATGTTGTAAAAGATGAAGAGTCAAAGCAATTATTTAATGATGGCAAGAAATTATCATTTCATCAAGCTACTACTTTATCGGATATTTTTAGGGAAAACGGAGTTAGTACTACAACTGGACTAGAGAGCTTCGTTCATAGGGCCCATGAATCTCCATTTTCAGATAAGTTAATGACGAACCTAATAACGTTTTTAAATCCTATTGGAATAATAAATTTACAAAACGCTGCTGTATCTAGTTATAAGAAGAATCATGTCAAAATACTAAATGAATTAATTGAACAGGTCCAAAGTTTTTCAGAAAAAGGGTTTAAACTATTGGTTAAAAAAGGTTGGTTTAATGAACCACCAGTAACTGGTAGGTCAATTAAATAATGATAAACTGAATCCAATAGTGTAAATAATAAAGAAGAAGGAACTTTATGGAAAAATCAACCGATTCTATAGAGCAAAATTATAAATTTATACAAGATAAACTTACATATTGTGATACAGCTTTTCTTAGTAAAGTACCGTTGAGTGGAACAAGAGAGTTAACAATCTACTCCTATCTTTTATAGCCTTGACTGATATATTGCATTTAACATAATTCAAGGGGCAGTCTAACTGCCCCTTTTTATTCATGAAATTTAGTTTTAAAAAACCAGTTGTGAAAAGCTTGTGTTAAGTAATCAGTTATCCAAATTGTTATAAAACTCCAATACCAAGTCCATTTTTTATATTTAATTAATTTTGTATATTTCACTGCAATTATTTCAAAGATGACGATTACAGAAGTACTAATAAAGCAATGCAGGATTTTTAAAAGGTTAGATTTATTTTTTGGATAGTACAAACTAAATAAAGCGCACAGTCCAGGATATATAAAGTATTCAAATGAAAAAGTAGCTTTATTTGCTTTTTTGAAAAATAAGCGAGATGGATAGGAAATTAAGTTTTTTTCTACCACTAGTAATCCAAAAATCCATGTTAGTGCTTGTTTAAATAAAAATACAACTAGTGATTCACGAATTTTATTTTTTGGCGTAAATTTTATTAATAATAATGACACAACTATCCAGGATGAAATTTCAATAGTTTTCTCTGCTTTGTATCTCATTAATTACCCCCTTAGTAAATAGTTTTTACTATTAGAATTGATTAATTCAATTTTTGTTTAAGGTAAAATTATAATACGAAGATAATATGAAATAAAACAGTAAAGGATTTTAAGCTAAGCTTTGTGATTCAAGAAGGATTAACGATCTTACTTGTAGGGTCAGTACCCCGATGAAGTATAGCGTTATATCGGTGGGGGACTGACCCCTTATGTCCCAACCAGCCTCAAACATGTTTCTACAAGTAGGGGGCGAACTGTTTAGCTGACGGGATCCAAGTCCCATGGGTGCTACTTTCTATCCCGGCTACCGTTATAATAAAACCATATAAAAAATGGTCAACCAGAAATATCTGGCTGACCTTATAATACGAACGGGTGCTTTACTTGAAGAAACTGAATTTTTGGACCTAAATGTGGTCTTTTTTTGCGGTTCTCTTTTTTCTTTAAGATTGTATTTTTTCAAACTTTAAGGTTAAAGTAATCATTCCATACCAATTTTTTATTTCGCTCTTTTTTTCATTAGTTTTTGATTGCCTGATTTTGCATTTTTTTATGGATCCTTAACCCAAATTGTTTTACCGGTATGATCTACTTCATGTTTGCGTCATCATCTTAGATTTAGGTTATAGTTAATCCTGATGTTGATCTAACGATAAGAAAACCGCCTGGTTGAAGAGGCGGCTTATTGAGCTATCGTATCCGTCGTAATCTGCTTTAGGAGAAAAGGTCATCTAACCGTCTGGTAATCGAGGGCTATGGCACCAGAATCAAATGTCTTGTTTTCAATCAGTTTAAGATTGATCTTCTCCTTGAGACCTTGGAATAACGGCAACCCGCTGCCGATCAGGACGGGAGAAACTGTAATTTTATACTCATCTATTAAATCAAGCTGCATAAGGTAGTGTGCTAACCTAGGACTGCCGAGGATGACCATATCCTTGCCTGGCTGCTGTTTGAGGTTCTTGATTTCTTCCTCGACATCTTCTTTCACCAGTCTGGAATTGTTCCATTCGACTTTCTCCAACGTCGTGGAAAAAACGATTTTGGGTGTCTTTTCGATCCACTCGGCATGATCCCGTTCATGCTGCGAAGCTGAGGGGTCAGAAGGCACAGATGTCCAGTAACTGTGCATCATCTGATAAGTCTCACGTCCCCATATGACAGTGTCGGCAGTACTCAGAATTTCTTTCGCGTGTTTCTCCAAGTCAGCATCGTATGAAACCCAGCCAATGTCCATTTCACCGTTCGGACCTTCTACAAAACCGTCAAGCGATGCGTGCAGAAATAGAACAAGTTTTCTCATTTTTAGTCTCCTTTGTCCATGAGGGATATTTTTTTATACTTCTTTACTTCCAATGTAAGTATAACCATTTTTTATAAATTTTGGTAAAAAAGTTCTATAAATTACACTATTTAAAATAAAATGGGACGAGGTGAGATTGGTATGGAAAAAACGGAATATGAATTGGTAAAACAAACAAGACAGATTTTATTAGACCAGTGTAAAGAATTGAACGAAAATGATTTTACAAAAGAATTTGGATTTGGTTTTCAAAGTATAAGAGATTCTTTAGTTCATGTGGCAGGTTGTTATCATGCTTGGCTGGGTTCTTTTACACTTTCAGAAAAAACATCACCCCTATTAACAAAGGAAGTAATCAATGAGATGCAGATAGGAGATATTCAACGTTATTTTCAACAAGCGGACAAATATGTAGATACTGTATTTGAACAATTCACTGATAAATTTGATGATATTATCGAAAAAGAACCTTCTTGGAAGATAGGCAGTGGAGCTATAAGGAAAACGCCACACCAATTACTAACTCATTCTATTACACATGAATTTCATCATAAAGGGCAAATTGTAGCAATGCTGCGTCTACTTGGTTACATACCTAAAAGTACAGACATATTGTGGGCTACCTGAGAGGGAGTTCGTAAAATAATAAAAAAACAGTTTTGAATAAAGATAGCCAAAAAAATGGCTTTTTTAAGCAAGTTTGTGAACAAATACACTTACACTAACGGGTGCAAGAACTAAGGAATGGGATGGCTGCGGCGATCCCGTTTTCTTTTTGTGCTAACTAAGTGTTAGTTGTACAATAATACCCAAATTTAATGAAATTGTTTGGTAAATAATTGGTGTCACTTTAGGAGGTAATCTGCACTTATTTTAAGTGCTATTTTGCACTATAAATAAATACAAAAAGCCCAATTTCTCAACATTAAAATTGAGAATTTGGACTTTTATCATTACTACAGGGTGACGCCCGTTTATGGAAGATCGTTATTGAAGCAATGCACTCTCATATCTATTCTTTTCAAGTATCCGTACAGAGCTAACATTCTCATGAATTACCATGGCATGGAGTATATAAAAGATTAAGTGATTTAAATACCACTTTCATCATCATTAAAACGATTAGATTTGTTTAGATTTAATCAAAACCATGATCCAATAATAGGATATCGAAAAGGACGGTCATTAATTGCTTTAACAATTCCAACAATCGGAGCTATTATAGCAATGAGTCCAAAAATAATGAGGAATGGAATCCCGATTAATATCCAAGAAAAAAAAGCAGACACTGAGATTAAAATACCAATTACAATATGAAATACCAAAGCCTGTAAGGATAAGCTTTTAATTTCTCGATCTGAAATAATAAAATATGTGATAATGGGAACTAGTATAGGTGCAAACCAAGTACTAGCATGAATCAATATTTTGAAACCCTTATTTTTCATTTAAAATTTACTCCTCTTTGTATCGTAATATTTAACAAAACTTTATTCATTAATCATTATAAAGTTTGGGTTAGAATAGTACATCAGGCTATGAACTAAATCGTTATACGACTTTGGTCGTAGTCCAAATCAAAATTCCAGTATGCGAACTATTCTTTTTTATTTTCCAATATATGGTATGATGCTGAGATTTCTCCATATTTTGCCCGATTGCTGAACAAAGTTTAAAATGTACACATTTATTATTTGTTACAAAACTCGTGGTTAAAAACTTTTTTAAATATCTTGCAACCAATATTATTATCAATTTATTCCTTTCATTTCCTCTTGTAAAATTCTTCACCCAGGTTGGGGTTTTGAGTTTAAAAAAATAAGACCTAAACATTTTTTCATTTTATCTGTTTCTATGGAATCATCATTTATATTTATCAATTATTAGTAGAGCGAGCTATCTATAAAGAATCTAACCAAAATTAATGAGATTGTGAATGTTTGTACTTAAACTCTAACGGGCAGAAATGGTTAGGAAGTAATTATAAATTGTTTTAGCTTACTGTATAAGGCAGTAGGCTTTTTTATTGAAACTACAATTACATATTGTTTGAAAAATAGGGGAATATTGTACAACAAAGGTTTGTTTGGTTAGATGGAGGTTTATTTATGGAGAAAGGCAATCAGGTTAAGCTTACATCAGCAGAGATAACAGCTCTTTGGGCATCCTATATTAATGATACTGCCATAGCTTGTAAGTTTAAATACTTTTTAACCATAGTTGAGGATGAAGAGATTAAAGCACTAGTCAAACATGCTTTTGGGATCGCTCAAGGAAATCTTAAAACACTAACTGAGATTTTTAACAAAGAAAAGTACCCAATACCTTATGGATTTAAACTTAATGAGGATGTAAATGTAAATGCTCCTAGGTTGTATTCAGACACATATTTTTTGAATTACCTCCACCAAGCATCACAAATTGCTCTGCAAGGATACAGTATAAATCTGTCAGTATCAGTTAGGGCAGATGTTTACAGTCATTTTAGTGAGTGTATTTCACAATTAATAAATTTTCTTAGGGAGGTAAAAGAGCTTTTATTATCTAAAGGTCTTTATATCAGGTCTCCTTATTTACCTGTACCAGATGATATTGATTTTGTTAAAAAACAAAGTTTTCTTAAAGGGTTTTTTGGAGAAAAGAGACCATTAGTTGGGACAGAAATATCAAACCTCTATGTTAATTTTCAAAGAAATGCTTTTGGAGTTGCAACCTTAATAGGATTTAGTCAAGTTGCAAAGTCAGAAGAGGTAGCCAAGTTTTTATTTAGAGGTGTAGAAATTGCAAAAAAGCATTGTGATGTTTTTGGAGCTATCCTTAGAGGGGATTACCTTCCAGTACCTATGTCATGGGATTCAGATGTAACAGAGTCTACAACTCATACTTTTTCAGATAGACTTATGATGTACTACACTACATCCCTTATTGCCCTAAGTATTGGTTTTTATGGTACAAGTATGGCAATGAGTCCTAGAAGGGATATAGGTCTGAATTATGTAAGGCTTACTGCTGAAATAGCTTTGTATGCTGAAGATGGGGCTAATATAATGATTAAAAATGGATGGCTAGAACAGCCTCCTATAGCTCCTGATAGGGATGAATTAATAAAAAAATGGAATCAATTATAATCCATATTCAAGTCCTTCTGCATAAAAACAGATAGGGCTTATTTTATTACATTAGGACTTAAGCAATTTCCTTCCAGATATTTTGTGAAGAGTTTCACTTAAACGAATGGGTGCAAGAGTTGAAGATGGAATCACTTCAGACGGTCCTTTAAGTATTTACAACTATAAACCAAGTTTTCTTATATCTGCAGGAAGCTACAACTATTGCACTGCAATTGTTTTTCGCAAAGTCCCAGCGAAACGAATTGTCGTTTAGTGTATTTGGCAGAATTTGAGAATTGTCGTCGTTTTCGAAGGGAAGGGTGTTTAGAATTCCTTCAGCGCTGTATTGCATCTTGTTGAGAAATCGAGGATGGTAATTTCTTTGTAATTAGAGCTGTATTAAGCAGCTCTTTTATTTTTCTATTCATATAGAACGTTCGTTCGCATATAATAATACCGAGGTGGTTATTATGACAATTCGTGATCGAGGCGTTATGAAATGGCAATTCGCGTTTGGACATCCCGAGCTAATAAAGGGGCAGCGGGATCTATGGCGAGACCAGGAACGCATTAATAAGCCAATCATAGACGAGGATCAAGCGGAGGAGTTCGACCTGCGAATACAGTATGCAACAGAATACAATCATGCGGTAAAGCTGACGGTATGGAATGACGGATTTACTTCAGTGATAACTGGCCGTGTTCATTACGTCGATCCAATAACGCATGAGCTGCGGATAGAAGTAAAAGCCGGTGAGTTTGAGCGGGTGGCGTTCGATAGTGTAGTCGGAGTGAAGGTCGTTGATTAAATAACAAAAACGGCAGCAAATTTACGCTACCGTTTCTATTCCTTTAAATGGGTGCTGATGGAAAGATGGGTGAGCTTGGTAACAACTGATAATGGAATATCGAGTTACCCTCTTGTGGCACACCAGCAGTGTAAATCCCAATTACGTTGGCACGCATAGGTGACGGTGGAGCAGATACAAAGCTTTCTACATTTGTTCGAATCCACAAAGTATCGCTGCACCTTTTTGTGAAAATAGATCTTATATGAAAATTCCAAACTTTTACTATATGAACCATAAAAAATTTAACGTAAAAAAATTAAAGGGATGGTTTAGATAAAAAGTGCTTTTTCTGCTCAAGATAATTTAACAATCTAAAAAATTGAGGCAAGATCACACATATAATTAGGATTCGAAGAACCTGTACGGCTACGACAAAGGTCGAGTCACCATGGAGGACGACAGAAGTTGTCGTCATTTCAGCAATCCCGCCTGGTGCGAATGCAAGGATAGAGGTGATTAGTGAAATCCCTGTTATTTTAGCAACTAAAACCGCACACATAAACATCGAGAAAATGAGACCGACCGTACTTAAGAAAGATACGATGATCGTCCGTTTTAACCCGATAAACATGCTTTTCTGAAAACGCGAGCCAATGCTTGCTGCAATCATGATCTGCGATAAAATGATTACTTCATGAGGCCACCACGAAACGATGTCACTGCCAATCATGAACGAACCAAGAGATTGGCCAATGGCAACCCCCACCATGCTTCCAATCAGCCAGGGAGCAGGAAACCGTAAAAATTTGATCAACCAGTAGCCCGCATAGGCAAATCCCATAAAGGCAAAAGTCCAAAGTAACATCTCGATTTTAAATCCCGGGTCTGCCAAAACCGGAAGGGGAACAGAATTCGCCGAATTTCCACTGTGTGAAGCCGAAATAGAAGCAATCAACGGAATCATTAGGATCACTAAAAACACGCGCATGGTTTGAATAATGCTGACAATAGCCGTATTTGCCCCTGCCTCTTCTGCAATCCCAGGCATGGCGGATAATCCACCAGGAGCCGTTCCGAAAAAGCTGGTCATCATATCCGTATTACTATATTTCCAGAGTACGAGACCGGAAAGTAAGGAAAAAATGATCGAAAGAAAAAGCATAAGAATGATGGCAAGCCAATTTTCTTTAAAAACATGCAAAAAAGTCAAGTTGATTTTTTGTCCCAAATGAATGCCTAGAATAAACTGCCCCATAAATAACCAGTATTTTGGCATCCCTTTTTGATTCTCATTACCCCTTAAAAAGGATGGCCTCCAAAAGGAAAGGAAAGCAGCTGCCAAAAATGTGCCGATCATCCATCCAATGGATAGGTCGGTCAATGAGATCAAGAATCCTCCTAAACTACTTATCAATATAAAACAAACACTGCGAAAAAAGGTGTTTTTTCCATTCATAATCTAGCCTCCTTGCATCAAAATATCCAATGAAGATTTCGTAATCTAAATATAGTATAATCAAAGCAATAAATAAAATATGGAATTTATATTGGAAACCATAATCAAAAGTTATTTCTTAAGGGATACAAGGTGATTTCGATGGATGAAAGAGACTGGATGGTTTTGCAAACCCTTTATCAAGAAAAAAATATAACCAATACTGCTAAAATACTGCATATTTCACAGCCGGCTTTAACCAATCGGTTAAAAACAATGGAAAGCTACTTTGGAGTTAAAATCGTGAATCGAAACTGGCGCGGAGTCGAATTTACTCCACAAGGTGAATATCTTGCAAAAAATGCACATGAAATGTTATTGCGAATCCAAAGGATGAAAGAAACAGTCCTGAATATGGAGAAAAAAATATCAGGTACATTAAGGCTGGGTGCTTCAACGTTTTTTACGGATTATAAACTTCCCGGATTATTAAAACTTTTTAAAGATCAATACCCTGATGTCGAGTTTAAAGTAGTAACTGGTTCCAGCAATGATATTGCCCATTTAATGTACAATCATGATGTTCATGTCGGCTTTTTAAAAGGGGAATATGGCTGGAAGGATCAAAAAAAGTTTCTCTTCGAAGAAAGCATTTGTATTGCTTCAAAAGAAGAAATAGACATGAACCGACTGCCCAGTTTACCAAGAATTGACTATGAAACGGATCCATTATTAAAAGCTGTAATTGATAACTGGTGGGCTGAAAATTATTCACAGCCTCCACTCGTTAGTATTAATGTGGATAAAGCAGATACTTGCAAAAAGATGGTCGGTTATGGCTTGGGCTACGCAATTATGCCAAGCATGAATATTGATGATCTTGTACATATCAATAAAATTGAAATTAAAAACAAGGAGGGAGAAAAAATCATTCGAAAGACATGGATGTTCTACCATGAAGAATCTTTAGAATTCAACGTAGTAAAGGCCTTCGTCGAATTTGTAGAGGGGATTGACCTTCAATCCATTACCTAGGGTGGGATTAGCTGGTCAAAAACGGAGGTACATGGGGAGTTGTATAACAATATTCATGTACCACCGTTTACATTAGCTGACACAAAAATTTATACCTGCTTTCTTTTACGATGCGGGCAATACGGAAATATTTTTAAAATTCCTAATGATGAACGAAACCCACTCCTTAAAAAAGAGTGGGTTCTATAGCGGGCAGACAAAAACTATCCCTTAATTTTCTCCTTTATAGGCATCTAGGAATAGTTGTCCAAGATTACCCTTTCCTTTGAAACCTAAATCACGTAGGCCATGATCGATCACAGTTAATACAGATAGAACTTTTTCCATGAAGGCATTTTCGCCCATATGACCAATTCGTAAGATGACATCTTCATATTGCGCCAAAGAAGTAGCGATAAATAAATTGTATGTTTCTTTGATATGTTGTTGTAATCGTAATGCGCCTATTTCTGCTGGAATGATAAGGGCCGTTACCGTATTGGAGCATCCTGATTCTAAGAATAAGGTTAGTCCATATTCCTGTATAGACTTCCTTACAGCGCGCGCAATTTTTGTATGTCGCTTATAAACAGCCATTTGTCCTTCTTTTAAAATATTGTCCAAGGCAACATCTAAAGCTTCAATATTGCCAGCGGGCATTGTATAAGGCAAGGTGCCTTTTTCAATATATCCCTCGAAAATTTGTAGGTTTGCATAAAATGATGCAATTGGCGTTACACGGTTATTCATTGCTTTTTTAGCGTCCTCACTAACGGAAACGATCGCTAAGCCAACAGGTGCTGAGATAGCCTTTTGCGTACCTCCACAGCAAATATCAATTTGATTTTGGTCGACATCGATGGGTTCACCAACCATACCAGCTACTGAATCTACCACTGTTAGAATGCCATATTCTTTTAGTACGGGAGAGAGTTGACTAACATCATTTAAGATGGACGTTGGTGTATCACAATGAACAAATGTTGCATATTTGAAGTCATGATCTTTTTCTAAAAAAGTGCGTAATTCTTCAACAGGTATGTCTTTATGATAGTCAAAACTTAAGACAACAGGTTCTCCTCCATACATTCTGACAAAATATTGAAAACCTTCACCATAGATCCCGTTATCGAGTACGAGGACACGGTCACCAGGTTCAGTTAAGCTCGCACAGGCCGCTTCCAAAGCTAGAATTCCTTCTCCAGCAAGCAGCAGTACTTCATTTGTAGTACCCATGACCTGGCCCATTTTTTGGCATACCTCATGGTAATAGTGGATGAATTCTTTATCAAAATCCGGGTTATTTGTTTTTTTAGCTAACGCCAAGCGTACATTCTCACGTACGTCCGTTGGTCCTGGTGCATAGTTTGGGTTATATCTCATATGTATCCTTCCTTTTTAAATCAGAGTATTTTATGGAGTAATAGTAGCAAATAATTGGTATATTTAAAAGGATCAATTTATCCTAACCTATAGGGGTTAGTTTAAATAAAATACCGATTTATGGATCTGATCTGGTTGGAATATGGTTTCTAACTAAAATGATAAAGAATAATGCATCGCCATTTTCCTGAACGAATGAGGTGCTTCTTTAATGAGCTGGCTTCGAAATGATGGCAGTCTTTTTTATATTAAATATATGGAGCCTTTTTTTATGTAAATGCATCTTACTATCGAACAACAAAATAAACATTTTTTTTCAAAAAAAAATCACAAAAAATACAGGAAACAAATGGAGGGAATCAAAATGATTTCATTATTTTTTATATGTATCCATACAGTTTTGGAAGGAACTTACTAAAGATAAAAGCAGCATTCCTGTATTTAAGGAAATATAAGGTAAAAACAAGCTTCTTTTTTGTCATTTTTGACTGTTTGTCCATATCATTAAGGCAATTATTTCCATATACTTCTAGAAAGAATTTTTTCTGGAGTTGATGTGTTTTATGAGTAAGAATGTACTAGTGATTGCCGCTCACCCCGATGATGAAATTCTTGGAAGCGGCGGAACGATAAAAAAACTAGTAAATAATGGGTACAGAGTCATTTCCGTCATTGCCGCAAAAGGACGAAAGGAAGAGGAACATCACATCAAACCTCTTATGTTAAAAGCCAACAAACAAATGGGGGTGGAAGAGGTAATTTTTTTGGAGTTTCCTAATCTATTATTAGAAACCAAACCTCTTCATGAAATCAATAAATCGATTGAAGCCTTATTGGATAAGTATGATCCATCTATTATATTTACCCATCATTATGGTGACACCAATCGTGACCATCAAATTTTGTTTCAAGCGGTATTAACGGCAGCACGGCCACTGCCTGGAAAAAGGCCAGTGGAAATTCTATGTTTTGAAACCGTATCCTCGAGTGAATGGAGTCAGCATACCAATGACAAAGAATTTAAACCAAATTATTTTGTCGATATAACAGACACAATTGAAGAAAAAATTAAATCTCTAGAGCATTATGACATAGAAATGAGACCATTTCCTCATCCGCGCTCATATGAAGGTGTAAAATATTTATCTCGAGTACGAGGAATGACCGTCGGTGTAGAATACGCAGAAGCATTTGAAATCATTAGGAGGGTATGGAAGTGAGCAAAGCTAAAGTGAGTGATTTGCCCCCATTGCCTGCTCATTTCCCATATCTAATCAAAGCCATGGATCAATATTACGGTGTAGCTTCAAATTTTGTGTATGAACCAATAATAAAAAAAGACAAGGCACCCGAAGGAAAAAAGGAAAACAAAAAGCTTCGAATTCTCATTACGACCTTTTGGGACTATCACGTGATTGGAGGTTTGCAAAACTATATTGCCACACTTAAAGCAGGATTGGAAAGGATTGGGCATGAAGTTGACGTTTTTTCGCCAGACCTGTTTCCAAAGGAATCAACGAAGGAAGTATATTCCAAAGTGAAAAGGTATTTCAAACAATTTTTTCAAGAACGCTACGGCTATGTTAGCAAAGGCATTCTTTCTAATATAAGCAATCTTTCTATTTATAAAATGATGTTAATGGATTTGAATCTGAGTAAATATGATATCATTCACGCACAAGATCGGTTCACTTGCAATGTGGTAGGAACAATAAAAGAGGCTTCTCAAAAACCAATTCTATTTACCCCTCATGGATTTATGACTTATTCCAAACTGAAGTTTAATTTAATTGAAAAGGGGTCAATTGAAGAACGTTATTTTTCTACTATTGACGAACAAGCGATAAAAAATGCAAATCAACTGATTATTCTTTGTGATGCCTTTCGACCGATTTTAAAAAAATTAGGAGCCAAAAATAGCTGCATGACCACGGTTTACACAGGAATCGATTTTGAGGTTAAAAAATCTCAGAATGGACAAAACAAAATAATTATAACCTGTGTTTCACGCCTTCGCCCGCGTAAAGGGCATAAGTATTTATTCGAAGCGCTATCTCTTCTTAAAGACGATTTATATAATGTAGAGGTCTGGGTTGTTGGTGATGGAGAGATGCGAGAGGAGCTTGAAAAGCAAATTCGGGAGCTTAAATTAAAGAATGTTTCTTTTTTAGGGAGCAGAAACGATATACCAAAATTGCTTAGGCAATCTGATATATTTGTTCAGCCAACCATTAGTGATACACTACCAATCTCGATTATTGAGGCAATGTTTGCTGGGCAAGCTATTCTGGCAACAAATGTGGGGGGAATCCCGGAAATCATTCAAGACAATGATACCGGACTTATTATTGAACCTGCTAATCCTAAGCAGCTAGCCGAAAAATTGTTATTGCTCGTGCAAAATCAATTGTTAAGAATAACACTTTCTAAGCAAGCTAAGAATTTTGCTGATGAACATTTGACGGTCACTAATATGGTTAAAGAAATAGATAAAATCTACCAATCACTATTATGAAAGGAGAAGAATCCATGCGAAATGACATTCCTGCTGTTGTATTAGATTTGAGTGCAACGGGTATTGGTATCGTTCGGAGCCTTGCAAAACAAGGAATTCGGGTTTATGCGTATGATACGGAGGGAAAATATAAAATTGGTAAAACTCGATATGCCAGCTGTGGTATATGTCCAAGTCCTGTTTCGGAGGAAGATGATCTGCTAAAATTTTTAGCGAATTTGTCACGAAATCTGGGCAAAAAAGCGCTCTTGTATGCTGGATCCGACGATTTTGTCTATTTTATTTCTAAAAATAGATACGTCTTAGCACAAAACTATAAATTTCTGCTGCCAGAACATTCACTAGTTGAAGCAGTCCTAGATAAACGATTAACATATGAACTAGCCGTCCAATCAAACCTTCCCTGTCCTAAAACCTTCTCTATACAGGATGAAAAGCAACTTAAGCAAATCATCGACCAAATTACTTTCCCTTGTATATTAAAGCCCGTTCATTCTTCCCACTTTCGTTCAAAAATTGATAACCGATTATATAAAAAAGCGATAGTTGTCGAACATGCCTCCCAATTATGGGAGGAGTATCATTTTTACCGTTCCTTTGGAGAGTTAATGATTCAGGAAATCATTCCTGGAGAGGACGATAGCATCTATTCTATTAAAACGTTTTTTGATGATCAGATGAACTTAATTGGATTATGGATGAATCAAAAATTACACCAATTTCCTCCACACTATGGATCCTCCGCTCTTGTTCTAAGTAAACGAAACGAAGAAGTCATTCAGACAGCTATACCTTTTCTCCAAAAAATACAGTTTAAAGGTTTAGCGATTGCGGAATTTAAAAGAGATCACAGAGATGGCCAATTAAAATTTATCGAAATTAATCCAAGAATTGGTCTAACCCAAGCATTATCGAGTTCTGTAGGTGTTAATTTGGCCCACTTGTACTATTTATCGCTTACCGGCCAAAACCCTTCTCCTGTTTTAAAACAAAAAGAAGGGATTAAGTGGGTTTATTTCGTCCGTGACTTTTTATCCTTCCGTCAAGAAAAAAGAAGTGGGAAGATAACATTTTTTGAATGGATGCAAAGTCTGTCCGGAAAAAAGGTAGAGGCTCTTTTTTCCTTATATGACCCTCTTCCTTTTATTCGTAGTTTTATTTCTCATATTCGAAACCTATGGGGAAGACGATAAAATTCTAATCGTTATAGGGGGAATCTTTCCATTGAACAAATTAGAAGAAATTGTTAGCCATTGGCAACATTTAAATTGGGATAAAAAATTATCAAAAGCATTTGGTGAATCTGTCCATTTAATAGGGGATCAAATTGAAGTCCTAAAAAATTCACGGGAGAAGACAAGTATTTGGAAGCTAGTCATGACAGATGGATCAGAGTACTTTCCAATTGTTCTAAAAATTTTCAAAGTGCCGTTAAAAGAAAATCAAATGCTAGAGATTAATATGTATGCGAGGGCTTATTCTGTTTACCATGAATATATGCCGAAATTGTATTGGCTTGAACCAAATGAAGATACGCAAGAAATTTGGATGGTTACAGAATATGTAAAACCGCTAAGGGGACAAATAAAACTTGTTCCACAACATTTGGAACGAATTATTCCAACTATCGCAAAATTTCATGCCCAATCCTTTGGAAATCGATTTTCACAGCATGCATACCTTTTTGATACCTCTCTGCCCCAATTTGATTCACCAGAGGTAAGAAAAAAGGGAATGGAATATATGGAGAAAACAAGACAGTACCTAGATGAAGCAATGAAAGACCCCAATTTAAAAGAATTGGTGGAACCTAAATATAAAGCTATCCGAAAAATCCTGAAAAAGGGTCCTTTATTCTTCCCGGAATTAATCGAAGCTGGACAGTGTCTTATTCATGGTGATCTCCATGTCCATAATATTTGCTGCAAAAATGCGAGTGATGACGGAGAATGGGATATTCAATTAATAGATTGGGAGTCAGTAAAATACGGGTCATGTTGGTATGATCTAGTGATTCTTGTTGAATTATTAATTGATTTTCGCTGGGATTGGCAAAAGAATGAAGAACAAATCCGAACTCGATGCGTCCATTTATATGCTGAGGAAATGAAAAAGTATGGAATCACCTTTAAGGAAGATCCATTAAACCTGTTAAAAAAGGCTTATTTGCAAAGAACGTTAGAAAAAAAACTGGCAAAACATTTGCAAAGAGCACTAAACGGACAAAAGAGTGCGCTTTTAAAAAGATATCTTGAGAAAGTAGTGGTTTGGGGAGAAGAACTAGGATTAATTTAATTGCCTAAATAGTACTTTAAAGGAGTTTCAATGAAAACGTGTGGATTCGTCATAATGGTAATTGAAGATGCTGGATGTAAGGATAGGTGAAGATACTTGTAACTGGAGAGGATAAAATTTGAATAATTTTAAGGATATTGTGTCTAGAAATAACGGGTGGGTTTCTATTGAGGATTTAGTCGGATATAAAAAAATCGGGAAGGGGAGTGACGGGTCTATTTTTCAAATATCACCTGAGAAATGTATCAAAATCTTTGAGAAGGAAGAAACATTTCGAAATGAATTATTAGCCTATCAGGCAGGAAAATCGTCTTCCGTTATTCCGACGCTCTATGAGTATGGTAGAAACTATATTGTGATAGAGTTTATTAACGGACCATCTCTCAGACATTATCTAAAAAATGAAAAAGAGCTATCTGAATCAACCGCCCAAAAACTTTTATTTATGCTGGATGAATTCAAGAGAATTGGTTTTACTAGACTTGACACCCAGATTCGTCATATTTTCATCAATGAATTAGGGGAAATAAAAGTAATTGACCACAAAAGAGCATTTAGTAGGAAAACGAATGCCCCCGTAAGATTGCTAAAGGATTTAAGAAAGATTGGTTTTTTAGATGAATTTTTAGAGTATGTAGAAATTTTTAGTTGGTCTCTTTACAATGAATGGAAGTCCCTAGCTTACTGATTAGTTAGAAATCAAGACATTAAGCTATTATATAAAACTAGATGGAACAAAAAGAGATACCTTCCCGCTAACTTCAAAACTGCTTGAGACCTCCGTGCAAGGTCTGGTGTATTCGAGGGATCAGTCCCCTGGTGGAGTAAAACGTTACCTCACCGGGGGACTGACCCCAATTTTTAATTTTTCTTAACTTATTATCTCTATTTGGGAATATATAGTGATTCAACATATGTATTTTATTTTTCTTATCATACATTATTTCCTTTTGGTTTTAGCTAGTTCAATTTCATCAATGGATGCAGGGGGTTTTTCCATCCAACCATGTTCAATCATAATGTTCGCTCCATCTTCTGCAAATTGAACTGCTTCAAGAAATATCCGTAAAAATTTTGCACCCAAGTCACGTCTAGCAACCGTACCTACTGCTGTTCCATAATAGCCAAGTGACATTCCTGTAAGCATGGTTACTTGGAACATCATTAACTTTTCTGAAAATGGTGGAGTCGTAGATTTAAGAACTTCTGAATCATATGTAGGGGATTCAGATATATTTTCTTCTGCTAAAATATGTGCCATAATATCCACTACTTTATTAGCGATATTTGCTCCTCTAACCATATAATTTTGAACTTCTTTTGATCCAGCAACTTCAGCAAAGCCCAATAGTAACGCTTTACCAACAGCATTTCTTTGCATATTTTCATAAAAGTGCATGATTTCTAGAGTATTGATTGGGCGACGTT
Source organism: Neobacillus sp. GCM10027624 (assembly GCF_042675345.1). Lineage (NCBI taxonomy): Bacteria > Bacillati > Bacillota > Bacilli > Caryophanales > Bacillaceae > Neobacillus > Neobacillus sp. GCM10027624. Next base: position 456,363 of record NZ_JBHTHD010000002.1, on the reverse strand, counting down.
CTCCAAACCAACCAGTTAAATATCCTTGTTTCTCAATAAATTCAACTTTTTCTGGGATTGGGATATAAGCCGCCCTAGAATATAATCCTTTTTCTAATGAGACGTTTAAGGATTTAAAGTATAATTCCCTAGTGAGGTCTACGGCACTTGAAAAAAGTTCTAATACATCGGAGCGTACACAACCAGATAAAGCTGCACCATATGCAGTTAAGCCATGTCTTGACATATTGTGAACAAAATTCAAAAAGAAGGTATCAGAATATAATGCAGGTGCATTTATATTAACATCCTCACTTTCATTAAAAGCAACGGGAATGGGATGATTTTCTTTAACATAAATTTCTGTAATGTTTTGTAACATCTTTTCTGCTATTGAAATTGCCAAATTTATAACTGTTCGAATTTCTTCATCTTGAGTCTTTTCTCTAAAATACTTCAATACACACTTAGACATACTATTATTCATGTATCCAGTCCAAAGCTGAGCAATTTCAGCAGAAGTAAGACGAATATTATGTTCAGAATTCATAAGAAATTAACCTCCATGTATCATGTAGTTTTAAAGTGCCCTTTTTAAGGAAAATAATCTATTTTTCACATACGCTCAAAACAAATATCTTTTTAACGGGGCAGGTTAGTTGAAGAAAGAAGGTCAATCTGTTTAGATAATTACAAACTTGTAGATAGGAGAGTTTAAAGTGTCAGAAACAATAGTCCCAATAACAATTGATAAAATTGAACAGTGTATCGAACTCTATATTAACGTTTTTAATAGTGAGCCTTGGAATGAAAATTGGACATACCTAACTACTAAAGAAAGACTTACTGATTTACTACATACTCCTAAATTCCTTGGATTTTTATTATACGATAATGGCAATTTAATTGGATTTATAGCAGGAAATAGTAAAAAAGCGTATACAGGATTAACTTTTTATTTGGCTGAACTCTGTATAAATAATAAAATCCAAGGCAAAGGTTATGGTTCAAAACTGCTTCTTTGTTTAGAAGATGAATTAAAGAAAAGAGGGATTCAAAGTCTTTATTTATTGACCGCATATGGAGGGCTTGCGGAATCGTTTTATCTAAAAAATGACTATGAAATAAATAAGAATAGAATTGTTATGAAGAAGAATTTATAATGATTCCTTCTTCAACAAACGGGGGCATTTCTTAAAGATGGAGAAATGCCCTTTTTCAGCTAACGGAGTTTAGTTAAAAAATGTAATAATCCTCCTAGAAAAAACTATTTTTAATATGGGAGGGTTGTACTATGAAAAAATTCCCTTTTTTTATTTTAATCGTCTTAATTTTATTAGGTTGCACAGGTGCAATTGATAAAAAATCTAGCCAATCTGAAAATTTGATAAAGAAGCTACAAGAGGAAGGGCATACATTTATTAAAATGGGAGTTGAAAAAGACATTATTTTCTCAGTATATCCCACTTACTACAAAGTTGATGGTAAACCATTAGCTATTTATGAATTTCCAAATGAAATAGAAGCTAAAAAGGAATCAAAAACAATATCTGAAGATGGTGAAATTATCGGAGGTCACATATTGGAGTGGACAGATTTTCCTCATTTTTACCAAAAACAGAAAATCATTGTTAGTTATATTGGGTCAGATACAAAATTTGAAAAAGATTTAGAAAAGATTCTTGGAAAATCAATTACAAACAGTCCTATTATAAACAATTAATCTTCTACTAACAGGTGCGATTGTTAAAGATGTCGGCTGTCAAATTGGCAGCCGTTTTTGGTTAGGGCGGCTAGTAGAAGAAGGGAATTAATAAGAGGATGCAGTGCAAACTGTATCCTCTAATCTTTTGCTGTACTCAGTATAGTCCGTTGAGGTTCAGTTACAAAGTAATCTGGGATGGAGTGGTTAAAGGTTTAACGATCTAAATCTAAACGTCTTTAGTTATATCATAATTTAACAATTGTCGATGCTTATAAAATTTCTCAAAAATAATACCCATTGAATAGAAAAATAACAAACCAAAACAAATGTGAATGAGTGTAAATTTAACTCCAAATGAAGCAAATTCATATACAATAACCGGTAATTTTGCAGTTGTCCAAACTCCTAAAAAAAATACAATATAGCGTATGCTTGCTCCTTTTTTTAATAATAATGCCGCAATTGGAAAAGCTACGTAGAGGGGACCAGCTGCAATTACTCCTAATAATAGAGAGAACAAAATGCCATTGATGCCGGATTTTTCTCCCATATATCTTATTAATGTTTCTTTCTCCACCCATTTGTCAAGCAAACCTACGAAAATTAAGACAGGAGGGAGTAGAAACAGCATATCTAAAATGCTTTTTCCTGTTAATTGAAATGCGTTCCATCCCACCGACTGGTTTATAAAGGTAAGGATAATAAGCCCAAATAATAAAATGAAAAAGAAACGATACCTTTTTAATTCACTCATCCCATCACCACCCAAATAATATATGAAAATATTAGAGACATTACCACTGCAGATAAGTTGCGAGAATAGGCAAAACTTCGCCCAAATATCTTTTGTTCCATAGGTAAAGTTGTGATACCTACGGACATTAATGTAGACATTAATACAGCTACTTGAGGGAGTCCTGCACCATTTTGGACTAATGTGTGTCCAAGAGGAAATACAACAAAGCTTGGAACTAGTGCAATAGAACCAATTAATGCTGAATAAACAATACCTGTCAATCCGGATTTTTCTCCAATGATTGAAGAAATTAAGGATGGAGTTAATATAGATAGTGATAGTCCAACTAAAAGCATAATTGATAACATGTCAGGTATAATATGACGAAAGCTTTTCCATGACTTTAATAGGGCATCTCTTGTTTTATTTCGATCTTTTATAAAAGAAATACTGAGAAGAATGATCGTCATAGCGTAAAGGATAGCACCATTAATCATGATTAGACTCATTCCATTCTTTGTATTTATTTAAGAAAAATGATAAGTTCTTCATTTTTTCTTCTATATCTATTTGAAAATCTTCTAATTTTCTTTTTCCAACTGTAGTAATTTTGTACATTTTTATCAGCTTATCTTGATTAGATGTGTCCAAATAAGACTCAACAGCACCTTCTTTCTCTAATGTTTTTAATGTGCGATAAAGAATGGCACTATCGATTGGGTTGATGGGAAGCTCTTCTTCACATTTCTGCAGGAGTTGCCCTCCATAGCTATCTCCCTCTGTTAAAAACAGCAGAAGAAATGCACCTGTATGTCTCCCTGTATGTTTCATGAAATATATAACCTCCTAATTTAAATGTAAAATTTTTTTGGAAATACTTTACTGTTAATAACAGTATACTGTTAACAACAGTAATATGTCACTGACAGTATGTCCTTTATAAAAATTTTTTGTTCAATTTTTCAGTCAGCTTTCAAATGGTTAGTTGGATGGTAGCCTAAGAATGGAATCATAGTTGCATCTCGTGTGATGGTGGAACAAGTGGGGATATTGTTTAAGAGGAATCCATAGTTATCACCTATGTCTCCCTTATAATTTAGAATGACAGAAACAGATTGATGGTTTAAGAATTTTGGCTTTTACTTATTTAATAAGAAATTAGAATGTGAAGGATTGCACTTAAACTAACGGGTGCTTGAGTAAAATAATAGGGATGGCTGCGTAGATCCTTTTCTTGTTGTGCTATCGGTGTAGTTTTAGTCATCAAGAAGGGAATATATATCTTGTACCGAATTAATCATATATATTTGAAATTCATTTTGGAGGTAGTTAATGAGCCCTATATTAAATCAAATCGGTACAGTTTTTATTCCTGTAAGTAATATTGAAGAAGCACGTAATTGGTATTGTGACATATTAGGGTTACCAGCAGATGGTGAGATTTTATATGGTCATTTGTATATTGTTCCTATGAAAGGTACAGGAATTGTATTAGATAGCAAGATTTACTCAGAGGATAATATTTTTAATACTCCATCTTTTCATTTGAATACTAACAATATAGAACTAGCATATGAGTATATGAGAGGTAAGAATGTCGAATTAACAACAGAAATTGAACATAACCATTGGTTTAATTTCAAAGACCCTGATGGGAACCATTTGATGATCTGTAAGTGCTAACCTTGTTTCACTAACGGGTGGAGTAATGATAGGAGCTATTAAATCTAAAGGATATAAGGTTTTGCCACCTACATTATAAATGGATTTAAATAATTTGATCAAAATAAGGTAACTAGCATGGTCTGAAAAATCCATAAAATAATGTATCCAGCTGCCATGATGGCAGCTGGATTTATAGTAACTGATTAAACGCAAGTAAACGATTGAATTTGTCTTAGGCTAATACCGAAATTAACCCATCTATGTCCGGTCCAGCGATACCCTGAAACAGAGTTTCGACCAATAAATGTTGGATAGAACCAAAATTGCTCACGACCTCTTAGCCATACATAGGTGTATCTGTGTAAACAACTGACCATACTGCCTGGGTCTACTGCATATGCTCCTGCTTGGTGCATCTGTTGAGGAACAACAGATGGCGGTGGCGAAGTTGGTGGTCCTTCATCTGGGGCGTGATGACCAGGCGATGGTCCGGCTCCTGGGGCATGATGACCAGGTGGCGGAGCAGCAGGCGGTGGCTGAAAGCCGCCAAATTGTCTTGGATCAAGGGTCGAATAGTAATCTGCTTGAATTGGAGTGGCAGATTGATAAGCATCTTGACTATTTGGAATGTTATAGTACAGATGTATATGATTTGGATACATAAAATGCACTCCCTTACAATTTATTTTCACATCATTCTATTCATTGGTTATTCACCTATTAACTTGTTCAACAAAAATGTGTGTTTACCTATAATCATTGGTCCGTTTTTTGTTTGAAATTTCCTGTCAATAAAATACAATATAAAAACCCTTAAAAATTAGTTGTCCTATTTGGCAGCTAATTTTTTTTACAGAAAATTAGAAATTAAAATGGAATTTTCTACTACTCAAAATGAATCCAAGTTTATTTCAGATTGAACCAAATCAGAGGTCAACCTGAACCAATTAAAACTTTCAGATTGACATGATGGAAGAAACAAGTCTGAACCAAGCAATACCAGAGATTACTACAGAGATTATCCAAAGACAACAACACAGATCGTTCCAGTTGTTTTCCCAATCAAAAAGATTTTTAAAACCCCCTTAAAAACCAAAATCCTTCCTCATTCATTTGTTCACCTAATTGCCATATTTATAAAAATTTTATTATTTTCCCCTGTCCCTTTTTGTCATTTTTCATTATATAGCTAGTGAAAGATGAATGAACCAATCGATGAAACAAGAACGGAAGCAAATTGTTTTATCGTTTGGCCAATCGAAAAGGGAGGAAAAAAGAGATGAGTAATTTATTAGTGTACGAAAATCCAATGATCGTGATCCCATCATTAGCGAATAGGATTGGTTTAAATGAAGCAATCGTCCTGCAGCAGGTACATTACTGGGTGAATAAAAGCAACCATATCATTGAGGAGCGTAAATGGATTTACAATACCTATAACGATTGGCAGGAACAATTTTCATTTTGGTCACTCAGTACGATCAAACGGGTATTTCGCTCGCTAGCGGATCAAGGATTATTGCTTTCAGGGAACTGGAATAAAAGCAAAATGGATCAAACCAAGTGGTACACCATTGATTATGAACGGTTAGAAGCACTGGAATTAGCGCCAAATATCCAAAAGAAGGAAGAAGAACTTAATGAAAGGAAACACGTCGAAGCAGAAATAGATTCTATACCTTCGGAGATAAACGAACGTGCTGTTAAAGAGAACCTGTATGAAGAAGATAGTTTTGATAGGGATTTAGATGAAAATGATACATACAAAACTGAATATAAAGAAATGGACGAAACGTTCCTGCATCGTCATTCGATACCTGGGCAAAAAGAAAAACAAACAGCTTTCGATCACAATCTAGAAAATAATCCAGACATAGAAAATCCCGTACAAAGGATTCAAAAATCAAAAGATGTGAAAGAAATTATTGAGTTTTGGGACGCTAATGGATTTGGTTTTTCGAACGTGAATGCAAAAGAGCAGTTGCTGTCGTGGTTAGATGATTCTAGCTTTTTACAGCCAAAAGAGATGATTTTAAAAGCAATGAATATTGCGTGTGCCAATAACAAGCGGAAGTTGAACTATATTGTGGCGATTCTGAAGAACTGGGAAAATGAATCTTTACTGACCGTAGAAGAAGTTGAAATGGATCAGGAGAAGCAAAAGCCAGCACCAAATCATAGGAAATCAACTGAATCATCTCCAACCGGAAGAGATATTCCAAGAGGATTTGAACTCGACCTGACGGCAGGTGAAGAGTGATGAGTATGGCAGAGAAGGTGTTTTTAGGAAGCTTGATGAAAGCGGAATACTTACTCAAAGATACGATGATTCAGCCTGAACAGCTTGAAAGAATACAGCATAAAGAATTAATGCGGAGAATGGTAGAGTTTAACCGTGCTGGCAAGAATATTGATTTAATTTCCTTGACCACGTTACCTGACCTGGATTCTGTAGGTGGAATGTCTTACCTTTCGGAGCTGTTATCGTATGCGGATATAGAGAAATTTGACCGTACGGAGAAGCTCATACTTGATCAGTGGAAGGAACGGGAAAAGAGAAACATCTTAACGGTTGCAGTCACGAACGATTGGGAAATTTCGAAAGTAATCGCAGAATTGGATAAGATTAACCAAATGAAATTGGACGACCACACGTCCTTACAACAAGCGATGTCAAACATTTATGAGGCACCCTGGGAAGATCAACCAACGTTGAAAACCGTCACAACGGGCATCAAAAAGCTGGACGATGTAACGGGAGGCTTTCAGGACGGGGAAGTGACGATCCTAGCGGCAAGACCATCGATGGGAAAAACCGATGTGATGCTTCATTTTGCAAAAATGTCGGGATGGGCTGGATATTTGCCTCTTGTATTTTCCTTAGAAATGCCCGAAAGGCTGATCACAACCCGATTAATTGCTTCAACCGGAGGCTTTAACCGTGCAAAAATGCGTGATCCGAAAAGAATGCTCAATCAAAGCCAAAAGAATAAATGGTCGGATGTCATTGGAGACCTTACTGAAACCCATATGCAAATTTTTGATGGGGCTGGACAAACCATTGCCGAAATAAGAGCAAAAACACGAAAAATGATGCATCAATTTCCCTACAAGAAACCGATTCTATTTATCGATTATCTAACGCTTATCCATTCTGGTCAATTTTTTGGCGGGAATTCCCACTTACAAGTGACGGAAATATCTAAATCTCTTAAAGCGATGGCGAAGGATTTTAATTGCCCCGTCATTTGTTTGGCGCAGTTAAATCGATCGGTGGAAGCAAGAGCCAATAAGCGGCCGATGATGTCTGATATTCGGGAATCAGGCAGTGTCGAACAAGATGCCGATGTGATTCTGTTCTTGTATCGCGAAGCCTATTATGACAAGGAATCTGAGGATCATTCCCTTGAAATCATTGTCTCAAAAAATCGAAATGGTCCAGTTGGAACCATTCCAGCGAATTACAACGAGCATACTGGAAAGATTGAGGAGCAAAGGGAATCCAATTGAAAATAAAAAATCTTATACCGAGGTGTTACCGGATGATTGTGGAAGAATTGTACCAGGATTGTTTCCGTTATAATGAATCCTCTTTGGCCCATTGCATCTACTATTTACTAGAAGAGCAGAAAATTTCATTAAAAGATGACATTTCAAGAATCGACCTCAATCAAATAGATCATCAGAAGATAGCGGAATTGATTCAACATAATTACTTAGGAATTCATAAAATGGGCATCTACTCATTGAAGATGAGACAGAAGGATTTTGTCTTTATCTTTGCTAGAAGCGGACAAGAAGCAATCGATTTCTATACCAAAACCTTTCATCAAACCCCATTGAATTGTCACGAATATTCGCTAGATTTCCAGCTTGCTAGAGGCAAGGAGGTGATTTCGTTTCGGGACATGAAGAAGGATAATGAGAGTTTTCCTGCTATTCGGGGTATTTTAAAGGGAAAGGTGAAAATGAAAGAGGTGGAACACCTCATATATAGGTAAGAAATATAAAATTGTAATAATAGTAAAAACCATGAATGAGGAGTAATTTAAAATGATGGATTTATTTTGATGAAGAAACTTTCTATTAGGACAATGAATAAAATGATTAGAGAAAAGGGGGAATTTGGCTTTATACATTTTAAAAATGATAAGAAAATCAAGACTATGAAAGTGCTAGTTGCATTGTTCTACTTTCAAGTTGGTCTAAAAATATTTCTATGTTAATCGGTCGAAAAAAGGCAGACCCAAACACTTTGCTGTGATTTGTGGGTCTTTTAATGGGAAATTCAACATTCGGGCCCTTTAATTGAATAAGCAGGATTGATTTTTGGATTTAACACACACTCCAAAGTTGATATTGATGAAAAGAAGTATCTATAATAATTAGATAAAGGTAACTGGTATGGGATTTCGGAATAGTGCTATATAAGGAGTGGAAATATGAACTTACAATATGAAGTTATTTCGGAAGAAAAAATAGAATGTTGTCGAGATTTGTGCAATGAACTCATGGCCTTTCAAAAGTCAAAAGCTAAAATTAAACCAGAGTTGTTTAACAGCATGAATTTTGACACACGAATGGTACCATCTATTAAAAGCGCATTACATAATTATATTGTGGTAGTGAAAGATATGGATAAAAATGAAGAAGCAGTGGCTTATGTGTATTCAAATATCTCTCCTAAAGAAGTGTATTCAAATGATACTGCCACTTTTTTTGATCTTTCATCTGTTAAAGGAAAAAACGTTGGTTGCTTATCCCAATTTTACATTAAGGAAGGGTACAGACAGTACGGGATTGGATCTAAACTTTTCAACATGTCAATGAAGTGGTTAAACAAATTTGATGATATAGAAGATTATTTTATCTACGTCTCAAACGGTAATGAAAATGCCTTGGAATTCTATAAGCGTAAAGGGTTTTCGGTAAGCCATGACATATTAGAAGGTTTTATCACTGTTTTACGAAGCAATAAACAACTTCAAGATAAGAAAGCCGTTTAATTTAAGGCTTAAAAAAATGATTTTGTTCAATTCTTTTATTACAATTGGACTGCTTTAATACATTTATGGTTTTTATGGATTAAGTTTTTTCCATAGCCTGGAGGGGTTCAACCCTTACTTGTGTGAAAACATTAATCTACTTCTACTAATCATTTCATTTGTAATTTTAAATCTGTATAACTCAATTAAAGAGGTGGATAAGTTGTTAATAAGAAGAAATGACAAAGGATTGATTTATTTAGATGAGGGAACAATTTCTGCGATTTTTGATTGTGTGTATGGCATCAACGATAATCTTAGTCTTTCCACAATAAAGTTACTCAAGGAGAAGAGCTTTGAAGATTTTGTCAAATTACTCTTAATTTATCAAAACTTTAATTATTGGCACCGTTTTGAACAAGTGGCAGAACTATTTCCATTATTCGAAGAGACCGTCGGCCCCATGGAAAGAAACTCGGATGGAACAACTTTATGGCTAGCCATGGGCCTAGCAATTAAGGAAATATATGGGTTAAGAAGAGGAACTCTTAAAGAATTGCTTAATTGTATAAAGGTTCGTAAGTAAGCAGCTTATAGTTGATTATGACTATTATATTTAATAGGGGGTAGTAGAAATGGAGAGTTCAAGAATCATTCGATGGGAAGATGACGGTTGTGAAATGAATATTACTGTTGACTCAGCAGGCTTAGATGTGTTGGACGATAAGTCCACACTAATAGAAATTGTTGATTTTGCATTAACTAAAGGCTTTTCTAGGTTTGTTGGAACAGCAGGTAATTTTGAGGATGATCCAGATTACGTTTTTATTTTTGCGAAACCAAATTATTTTGACAATGACGATTGTTTAGTTAGAAATCCTGCTGCAAGTGAAAAGATTAATAGAATAATAATTGAAAAAAACGCCAAGGTCCGAGGTGAGAAAAAGTGAATTTGGTGATACCGTGTGTACCACCTCTAATATATTTTCAAAAACATTAATAAGATGGGAACAACACATTAATAGTTTTTTCTTGATATTGTTTCATCGGATATTGGATTTGCGTAAGTTCTTGGTACAAACCGTATCTAAGGCATAAGCCAAAATCTCACTGGGGGATTCAGGGGACGGTTCTTGTGGTTGGGGGAACCCCTAATTAAACCATGGGAACAATCTCTTTAAAGCAATAAGAACAGCTGCCACAATGTTAGCTAGTTCTACAACACTTGTACCCAATCGTTCAACAAGATGTTTTATTTTGGGCTGTTTTAATAAGAATGTTGTTTTAAAGGGATATTAAAAAAGCCAGATAATAAAGGAATATGGTGAAAATCCAATAATTAATTGATACAGCTTGTGCTATTCCTTTACAGCTTATTAAAGACTACCACAACAAAAATAACATTATAGCTCCCAAAAAAACGCCTTCATATTTATTTTTTCAAAATTCTAGCATATGCTAATATGATGGAGTTGGTTGAAGGAAACGTAAATAATCTCTTTGTCATAAATCAATGAAATAATATCATTATTTACATCATATAAAACTCCTTCTATTTTTATATGAAGCGTAAATACCACGCTTCTTTTTTTTATACTAGTATTAAAATTTAAGCGGAACGGTAAAGGAGGGATCTTTTCATTGGCTGATGTTGCAAATACAACAAAAATATTAGCTCATTGATTTCCGCCATTGAAATGTACCACCTCTGAAATAGTTTATACCACCGAATGACAGACTTTTTACCACTGCAATCTATCTGGTGACACAAGATATAAAACCATAGTTTTGAGAATCAAAATGTTATAAAAAATTGATTGACTTTCAATAAGATTAGTCTTCTGCAAACGGTCCGGATTAACTCTTGTATTACTTAGTAGACATATACTGCTCAGCAATGATTTCCATAATTATGTAAAATTAGAACAAAAATCTTCTATTTTCTGGTATGATTTTTATATAAAGATACCTTAGATTGTGAAAAGTTTCACTTAAAGTAACGAAGCAGTTTAGTTGAACAAGGATTAGCTAAAAATACTCAACTGTTTATAAATCACCTAATAACATAGAGTGATTTGTTGAAGAGGATATGCCAACGATTGGGATATTTAATAGAGATTCTTTAGAAGCAAACTGGTACATAAAACATTAGATATTATTAATCATGGCAATTGTAAACAATTTACTTTTCTTACTCCTTTCGTTAAAATTTCAAGTATAGACCAAGTTTACAGAATTTAAAATATCTTCTCGGAAAGAGGTAAAAATATGGTTTGGTTGAAAAACGGCAAACTAATATCAGATGCAGAAAGTAGAGAACTTATTTCTAAAGGATATCAATATGTCGAAGGTGTTTTGCTGTCATCCGATGATGTAAATGACTTAATAAAGTCTGGGTACACTAGACCACATTTAGCAGAAGGCTTACGATATACTTTTACTTCTAAAGAAAAGAAAAGTCTTGGAATTTTAGGGTTGGAGTTTTAGGTGTTGGCTTGGTTTCATGGGGAGCATGGAATGTTGGAAAGTTTGCAAAAATTAAATTTGATAATATAAAAAAGAAAAACCCTACGGACTGTGCCAGAAGGTAAACAGCTTAGCTTATTGAAAGAATATCTTGAGCAGAATGATATTGTGCCGATAAAAGGAGCAACTACATATTGGTGTATATATAAGGTTCTTAAGCTTGACTCAAGCAAAGAAGATTAAAACTCTACTACAGTAATAAACTATGAGGGAAGGCAATCACATGTTCAATGCAAAGTTAAGAAAAAATGCAATCGACAATTATAATGCAGCGGTTGAACGTTATGAAAAAGTCGCCAATGATTTAGGTGAAAATACGAATGTTCTTTATAAAGTGCGTGAAAAAGCTTTAAAACTTGTTAAATTAATAGAAGAACGAATTAATAAATTAGCAAACACTCCAAAGGAATTCAAAGTAACACTTAAAAAAATTGAAATTGAAGTGGAAAATTTTAAGACAAAACAACAAGAAATTAAAAAGGCAGAAGTTGAAGCAAAAGCAGCTGCTGGAGGTTCTGGAGCGGGTGCAACTTTAAGTGCTCTTGGAGTTGCTGTAGCGACAATGGGTCCAACAGCAGCAATGGGCATTGCCACTACTTTTGGTGTTGCATCAACAGGTACTGCTATCTCTACTTTATCAGGAGCGGCTGCGACTAATGCTGCATTGGCATGGCTTGGTGGTGGTGCATTAGCAGCTGGTGGTGGTGGAATGAGTGCAGGTAGTGCATTCCTTGCACTAGCAGGACCAGTAGGTTGGACAATTGCTGGTGTTATGCTTGCAGGTTCGGTTGGTTCAGGCTTGTTTGCCAGTCATAAAAACAAAAAAACTGCGAATAAGCTAATTGCTGAGAGAGAAAATCTCGAGAAAATAATTAGAAAATTTAACAATATGAACTCAGAAGTCAAGGCATTGGTGGAAACTACCAACACTCAAATTACTGGAGTATCTAAGGCAGAGAAAGCTTTGATTGGAAGTGATTATAGTCAATTCTCCAAAGATGAAAAACTACAAGTTGGATTGCTTGTGAATTCAACTTTAACTTTGTCACAACTAATCAATAAGGAGCTAAAATTAGATGCTTAGTGAACAGTCTATTGATAATAATGTTGAACAAGGGATTGCTTCATACGTCGATTATTTAAATAATATCCGATTAACAGATCTGATGAATACATTAGAATCAATTCTTACTAGTGAAACAGATAAATTATCAGACTTAGCTACTAAATCAGCAAATGCATTATCAAATCTAGATTGGGCGAAAACAGAAATCGATAATCTTATCAATATTAATCGTGGTGGAGATACTGGAGTACATGGTTTTATTTCAGAGTTTGCTGAAACGGGTATAAGAAATGCAAGAGATGTTTATCAAGGACTACAGAAAAGTGTAGTCCTATTAAATGATAATGGACCTGCAGATATTCTACTTCAAGGCAAAGAAGTGCAAATGAAGTTTTATGCCAATATCTTAGAAGCGATTAAGCAAGCATCCAATTATGATAAAATGAGTATGATTTTTCCAAAAGACCATGTGGAAGTCATAGAAAAAATTATGAGCGGAGCAAAATCTGTAGAATTTAATGGAAATTTCTTGTCTAACTCCCAAATCAATAATATTAGAAAAGCCATTGAAGATGAGAGTGCTCTGCGTGGCGTTTCTTATGATAAATGGTTGGAATCATCAGTTCTTGAATATAAAGATGTTCAAAAAGGAACAATTGACCAAACGTTATCAGGGGAAGTAAATGACATAAATAAGCAAACTGCTCAACAAAAATCTGATATTAAAAAAGAAGCGGATAGCGATAGATTAAGCGCCCAACAAGAAGCACAACCAAGTTTCGGAGAAGCATCTAAAGTTGCTGGAATAGGTGCAGCAGTACAAGGTGGGTTCAATCTAGGGATCTTTGTCTATCAAAAGCATAAAGATGGAAAAGAAGTCTGGGATTTTGATATTGAAGATTGGAAAGAGTGTGGAGTCAGTACAGCTAAAGGTGCTATTAAAGGTGGAATTTCTGGATATGCAATATATGGATTAACCAACGTTTGTCACCTTGCTGCACCAAGTGCTGGTGCAATTACTTCAGGAACTTTTGGGTTAAGTAATGCCATTGTCAAATATAGAAAAGGTGATGTTGATAGAGATGGATTTATTGATTTAGTAACACTAAATGCCATTGATGCAACAGGGGCTGCTATTGGTGCTGCTATAGGACAAGCAGTTATACCAATTCCAGTTGTTGGTGCTTTGGTTGGCTCAATAGTTGCAACCACAGCACTAAGTCTTGGAAAAGGTGTCCTAAGCAAACACGAAATAGAAGTTATTAATCTTTATCAAGAAAAAATTAATGCATTTGTTGATAAATTGAACAAAGAATACCAAGTAAAACTAGATGAGCTTTTGAATAAATATCATAAACTCGGGGAATTGCAGCAATACTCGTTTGACTTCAATATCAATGTTCAGCTAAGATTTGTTTCTTCTATTAATTTAGCGAAGTCAGTAGGAGTACCAGAGGAAAGTATTCTCAAAAATGAAGATGAAATTGATGAATACTTTCTATGTTGATTTGTTCCCACACACGAGTTGGATATGTTCCCGCAAACGACCGTCAATAAAAATGGGGCATAAAAATTCGATTTTGATAGCTATCCTGACCTCTCAAGGCATGTTGAGTGTGGAAACATTCTAATAAAATTAATGACGGTTAAACCATAAAACGGCATCGGAAAGTAATATTTACCAATGCCGTTTTTGCCTCTTAAATAACCACGGTGAACTATACCACAAGTTAGGTAAGATAGAAGAATTTCAATCTTAATTAATTAATCGCCATTTTCTGAAAAAGTTTATAAGTTAAACATTGATTGCTGAACAGTACAACGATACTATTTTACAGAAAACGTTAATCTATATTCGGATTCGATACTGGAAATCATAAGCCTAATTCCTCGGTGAAAATAAGGAAGATTAGACTTTTTCACTCCACAATCCTTGATATTTTTCTATTGGTAAACGCGTTGACAGCAAGTAGTGAATTCATGGAAATCTCTGGTAAAAACCAAAGCAGAGGTGGTACATTCTTGTGGCTGTAATAACTTTTTTTCATGCCTATATTTAATTGTAAAACTAAATAGGATAATAAACGTCGGATGAGGTGATTCGCTTTGGCCTTCTTTTTTTCGTTTTAGAAATATGTTCATTTCAAAATAAGATATTAAAATAATGAAGAAGGAATACGAAAGGGCCTTCTGCTCATATTAAAAAAGGATTCTAATCAAGGTTTAGGTAAATAATTTGTCTAAACGCTTGTCAATATCCACCCAGCGGGTTGCTGTAGAAATTTTAAACGATCAATGTTTCATTATAAAATTGATACCTATTATATTTTTTATGATCTTTTGACAAAATTAGCGTTGCTAAATCAATTCCAAAAGTATTTGCTAATCTTTCAATATATATTTTGAGTGTAGGATTAATCATCGATTGCGAGTTTGAATTAAACATAAGATGATAAAAAGAAGCCCAAAATACCGCAGCTTCAGTAAATGTTATGTCACTTAGTGGTCCTGTAATTGACAAAAATTTAGTTTCAAAAAGCCCTTTAGAAATATGTTCTTACATCATTACACTACAGGATGAAAGAAATAGCCTTCTATTATTCATTTCATTTTCAAACATTTGATTTAGTTCATCAAAAGATACTTCATTATTTTCTAGGGTCAAATCAATTCCAAACGGATCACCATGACAAGATAAGTGAAGATACTTGAAATTAGATTCCTCAAATTTTCTAATCATTATTTTTAATTCTTCCCTAGTCCTAATATAGAAGTAGTCAACTTCTACACCTAATAACTTAAGCATTTCAGTAAGTATTTTCCCCTCAAAAATCCCTTCTTCTTCTTGTTCAAAATATAACGATTCAATGATAAAAACACTTGGTTTTAGCTTCAAATTTCCTCCCCCTATAAACTAACTTTAGTTATCCCTAATGCGTGCTCACTTTTGTTTGACCATGAGCGGTTAATATGAAAAAATCATCCCAATAGAAATATACAACAAATAAAGATAAATCTCCTGCGTTTTTGTGAATAATCCCCAGTACCAATTTTGCACTCCTATGAAATCGCCTTCTGGACTTCTTTAATAAGGGTAGCTTTAGGTGAGTAAGAGATACTTAATTTTCTATTGTTGCGCAGTAAAACGATATTAGCCACTAAATATATATTTAACCGAGATCACATTTTTGATGTGATCGTTTTTCATGTTTGACACGTTAATCTTTCGAAGAAATCTAGCAAACTACAGATTGTGCCAGAGGCACTGAATTTCAAACATCTTGATTTTCTGTACGGTGAGATAATTCATATTTGTGTATAAATTCGGACATTAAACATGGTATAATTTAGCAAATGAGAACAAACGTTAGCCAATTAATGTTAAGTTATATAACAAGGAGGAAATTAATATGGGAATATTTGATATTTTTAAAAGGAAAAGTTGGGAAGAAGAGGATGCATATACAGGTGAGACTCCACCTTGTCCACGATGTGGAGAGTCATTAACTAAAAAATATGTTTATAGTGAAATGTACTGTACAAATTGTAGATATGATTTAGATGGTGACGACGATGGTAATGATGAATCTTTAAGTGTTTACGAAGCTGCAGAGATTCGGGCTTCACACGGAAAAGATGAAGATTACATGTTTGGGTATACTGAAAAAGAATTGGAAGATGCTTTATAAACAACAGGACCCTCCCGGCCAGAACGGCCGGGAGGGTACCTATTTGTCTTGGTTTAATAAGAACGACGAAAAACTAACATTTTATTTATTGCACAGTACAAGGAAAAAGTGCAATACGAATGTAGAAGAGTGGTTTACCGAATTAAGGGTAACCACTTTTTTTGTTAACAGATTATAGTTAATTATTGGAGGGATTTTACAATTAATGTCGAAGTATGTATTTGCTTGTTCTTTTAAAATGGATTATGTGAAATATGATTAGCTTGTAATGGGAATTATTAATCAGTTAGAGAAGGATGATTCATAATGATATATACGTTTTATAAAGATGAAAATGGTTATGAGCAATGGCTACTTGATAACAAATCTGGCTATGTTTTTAATCATTTTGGTACTGCTGAAATGAATAAAATGCATCATGCTAATTGTTACACATTGCATACGACAAAACATAAAGGATCAAGGACGAACTATGAAAAAGTTTGTTCTATAAATTATTTAGAATTAGAGCAAGAGGCCAACAGAGTAACTAGGAACGAATGGAGTAAATGTAGGACCTGTTTTTAGGCTATGTTCTTTACATTAAAGATAAATACTGTCACTTATGTATGAAACGCTTAAAGAAGATATTTATTTAGAAGAGAAAAGTGGAGGAAATAAATAAACAAGTCGGAGGAATTTCGATGAACTCACTAATCACCCAATGTAAGAAAAAGGGTAACGGACTACCTAAAACTCATCTTACTGAACTAAGATCATCTTTCTACCGCCTGTCAATAGAAGAAAATGAATTAAAGGACGGTTACTCCTATTTTCCAGTTGGAATGAAACGGAATGCACGGATTGGCAAAATAGCATTTGATAATACAGGCAGAATATACTTGGAATTTAATTATGTTAATTTTGATGATGCATTACCTGAACTAGTAGAGAAACTTTGGAAATTAGATGACAGCGACCGTCAAAGGCTTCATGCAGGAGGAGTTTCGTATTGTTATGTTGGAGAAGATATTAAACATGCAAAATCATTAATTGAATTAGCAATTAAGACTCATAGCATTTTGAATGGGGATAAGCTTTGACAACAATGATTGTTTCAAATTTAGTAATAATACAATGAACTTACATTCATTTATTGCCCCACTTTAATTAATGAAACAAAGTAAATTTTTGATATGAAGTAAACTTTTGACTAGTTCTAGACTAAACATCTTAAAGGATTAGAGAAAGATACTATATATAAATTTAGTATTTTAATATTTGGAGGATGGAATAATTGGAAAAATTTATTGAGTTTGAAGGTGCAATTAATCATTTAGGAAATTCATATCTAGAGAAACTGAAAGATGATAATTACTCCATAAAAAGTAAAAACTTAACCATCTTTGGTCCTAAGACAGATAAATGGGGTAAAGTATTCCTAAAATCTAATAGAATTGAGATAGTCATTGATTTACCCAGGTCAAGATACACTGCAGAAAGTATTTCTGCCAGACTTGGATTAGAGAAAGTGTTAGCTAATGGTAAAATGAATAGCGTGCCTGACCCCCGGTGAGCTAAATCGTTAATGTCCTGGGGGTTAGGCACCGAATTTTATGTACACCCTAGTTCTTAAAACTTTAAGATATCAACGTTTCAAATTCTCTCAGCTATTATTTCTGGGGGTTTTTTTTATGTCTGAAAAGTACTTTGAAAACGAAAATATTTTTGATCATATTTGACCGCAAATCATGGTTCGATATACCTTTAAAAATTCTCCACTATTATTATCTTAAATTATTTGGTAAAATTTTCTTTGATTTAATAAATGATAAATAATTTAATAAGTAGTTTTTTAAAGAAAGGTTTGCAATCTAAAAAAATTGTCCCAAATATGAGGTGTTACATGTGGATCAACATTTAATTGATTTTATCCATCGGAGTAAAGAAAAAATTATTGAAAATAAGGATAATTTACAGAAGGTAGAAAAAAACATTAGTGAGTATGTAGATAATAGGTTTTTAAAAAGTATTGCTATGAAAAATATTTCAATACATACTAGAATTAAAAATGAAGATAGCTTGGGCGAAAAAATAATAAGAAATAAAGTTTTATTATTTGAAGAAATAGAACCGGAAACATTTATTAACAATCTTAAAGATATTATTGGATTACGATTAGTCTGTTTGTTAAATAATGATGAGAAAAAATTATATGAGGAAATACAAAAAATTTTCAACCACCAAAATACTGAACATTTGGGCTTCTTTGAATTAGAAGAGGTTGATAGAAGTACAGGTTATCTTCTAATAAAACACGGCAAACAACCAGAGAAACAAAAAAATGGAAAAGAAATCTATAAAATGGAATGTCTTTGGATAGAAAATGGACAAACTACTCCTGTTGAGTTACAAATTAAATCTTTAGTACATATGTTTTGGGGCGAACTTGAACATAAACTTATATATAAAAATTATGCATATGATGAACAACAGGGCTTTTACAAAGATATTATTAATTCAATTAATGATTTACTATCTAATATAGATTCTCAATTAACTACAATAAATACTCACTTGCAAGAGAAGGGCACTAAGGAACAAAAATTAAGAGCAAAAGAGATGCTTGCAACTGAGTTTTATATAAATTTACAAGGAAAATTAAATACTCTATTAATTGATTATGATGTCGATTTTAGAGAGGTATATGTATTGTTATCACAATTACTATCACTAGGGAAAAATTATAAAGCAATTGTACAGCTATTATCTACACAATTTACCAACTTAGCAACAATAAACATTTCTGAAGAAAACTTTGAGTTTACGGAGGAAGAATTAAGAATTGAAAGAGAGGATCATTTAAAATCCTTAGGTCAGATAATATCTAAGTTAATATTATCACATGATGTAGTGTGGAGGGTTTTATTTGGGCTTTATCATTTAATGGAACAAAATGAAACAGTTAAGGTGTCTTTTAAGAATTTTGTGGACAAATTAAATGATACTTTCAATCTAGTTATAAGTGAAAAAGTATCTGAATTATATGAGTTAATAAAAGTTGAAATTGTTGATTCTGTGATTTTACCTTCTATTACAAAAGGTCTTGTAAGTGCATTTGATCAATATTTAAAAATGGACTTTTTTATTGAGAAAAAGAAATTGAACGTGGTATTAGAAACAACAGAAGAATTTATAAATTTTTTGAATTTACATTATGAAAATTATAGGAATAAAGAAAACTATGATACAAATCAAGATCTTAATGAGTTACTAGGTCAAAAATTAAAGCTTCAAATTCTATTGAACTTATCAACAAAAGTTGATTTGGATGAATTAACTGATTTTAAAACAAAGCTACTTACAAATCCGGATTGGGTGTTTGAACTCGATTATGATAAAATGGATGAACTTTTTAAGACTGAGTTAACACTAGAAGATCGAAGTAAATTAGTTCAAGTCTTAAATACAAAAATAGAAAGAAATGGGGAATTTCAAAATGATCAAAGCTGATTTTATCCCATTAAATCAAAAAGATATTCAATTATACCTTGTTAAATTGACGGTTGAGGAATTAATTCATAATTCAATTGTTGCTGTTTTTAATTCGGTAACAGGAGAGGGATATCAGAGACCACCTATTCCGTCTCACTATAAAAAAATTGCTCAGTATTTAGAGAAGGAAGATAGAGTTCTTTTACCACTTGGAGTATTAACTGCAACTGATCCTGATAAAGTAAATATTAAGGATGGCCATTTGCAGATAGAAGGTCCCTTGAGAATTGTAGATGGTCAACATAGAATTGAAGGATTTAAATTTCTGGCAGCTAATAATCCAAATCGCTATGAACAATTCAAATCCTTTGAATTACCAGTGACTATAATGGTGATAAATGAAGAACATGAAGTAGATGAGATGGATACGTTCATTAACATCAATAGTAAGGCAAAAAAGATAAGTACAAACCTTGCAATACGTTTAAGACATGAAAGGAGAAAAGACAAACAGTACTTGAGGAGTTTAGACGAAATAATAGAGGATATTGCAATTAAAGTAACAAAGTTATTAAATGAGGATTTAAAGTCTATCTGGTATAATGCAATAACAATTGGACCTGATGAAAAAGGAAGAATAATAAGCCTAAATGCCTTTAGAAAATCCTTAATTCCGCTTATAGAGCTGTTTATTTGCTATTATCGAGATCCAAAAGATGAGGAAGATTCCTATTTTGTATTTGACGGAGGAGGGTGGCAGCCATTAGATTTAAATGATGATCTAATACCTGTTTTAGAGGAGTATGAAGAGAAATTTGTTTCTCTAATTAAATCCTATCTGGATTCTACTTGGAGAATAATTTGGAAAAAATGGAGCTCATGCTTTAATGTTTACCAACCATACTTCGATAGAGACTACAATATACAAAAAGGAATTGGCTTGTATTCATTACATTTAGTGTTACAAGATTGTCTAAAATATGAAGAAAATGTTCAAGGCGCGTTATATCAATTTGAAAAGATTATAGATAATACTACGGTTCTTACAGAAGATTGGGAGTCAGGTGGCACTTTTAGTGGGAACAACTCTCAAGCAGGTTTTAGAATAATTGCGGATAGGATTATCGATATAAATAATCTAATATAGGGTCTTTTAAATAAAAAAGGAATTAAAAACGGATGGTAATTAAATATTTAATAAGAGTGTTTTGGGATTAATCGGGGTGAACCATATCATAAGTAAGTGAGTTTTTTTTTCAAAACAGCACCTTAATGAGAATAAAGGTGCTGTTTTTTGGCATTTTAATTAGGTTATATGAACAGCTCTCAAGGCTTCATTATCTTGAAAGGCTCTGAATACTTTTCGTTTGGAATCTGGTATTGGGTGCCCGACCACCGGCCCTTTAACATTTTGATCATTTCAATTAGGAAGCTTCAATATATATTTTCTATGGTTTCATACCAGAATATAAGAATTATCAACATAAAATAATTAAAGTAGGAGTGTACTACAAAATGGTACACCTTTTTGAGAACGCGTTAAACATTGTATAAATCTTAAAGTAAATAAAAAGAAATAACATTTTTCTGTAGAATTAAATTAGTTAAAAAGTCTCGTTTTAATAAGAAGCTAAAAGGTTTTCGCTGAAAAAAAAAGTAGGTACCCATTTTAAAGATCATTCAAGGCTACTGGATGGATTCTTCCACTTATCCAGACGGACTCGGTGACAATAAAGAATCGGAAAGTACAGTTGTAACAGGTTTTAACGGCATAATCCGAATTTTAGAAACATATTTAAGTCTCACTTCACCTATTGCATCAGAAAACATACCGGTCAAATGGCAGTAATATAATATTTGTAGCAACTACAGATGAAAATGAACAAGCTATCAGATATATAAAGGTTTTACTAATAATGCAGAAAGAGGAGTTTTAAATGATTTAACACATTTTTATACTTTAGGAACTAATCGTTATAATAGAAATATTCACGAAACCACCAAAAAGAGAGGTTCACTAATCCCTCTTTTTGCTTATTTGGGGTGATTATGTATCTTTATAATGTATTCAGTTATAATTAAAATAGTAATATAGAATCATTAATTTAAAAGGATTTTATGAATTTAAATACATCATTATATAAGATATTTTAAACAGGAGGTTAAGTCGTTGCAAAATGAAATTTCTCCTTATATTCCCCCTGTTATAAAAATAAGAGAATACCAACAGGAAGCTATTCGAAATTGGTTTAGAAACAATTGTCAGGGTCTTTTGGAAATGGCGACGGGGACTGGAAAAACGATAACAGCGTTAAGTGCTACAGCAAAATTATGGGAAGTAACTAAGCGTTTAGGAGTAGTGATCGTTTGCCCTTATACCCATCTAGTGGACCAATGGGTAAAAGATATTAAATGGTTTGGAATGTCACCTATTGTAGCTTATCAGTCGAAATGGCTATGGGAAGATAATTTACAATCAGAAATTAGTGCTTTTGAATCTGGAATCATAAACCACTTTTGCTTAATTACCACAGTTGCAACGTTCACTTCAAAAACGATGCAAAATATTTTACAAACTTTGAATTCTGAGGTTCTTTTTATAGCAGACGAGGCACATCATCTTGGTGCTAAAAAGAATAGAGAGTGTTTAGTTTCAGCTATACCGTACCGTTTAGCGCTTTCAGCTACGCCAAACCGTTGGCATGATGAAGAGGGAACAGATGAGTTAATTGAGTACTTTGGAAATTCGATTGTTTTTAAGTATGGTTTAGATAAAGCAATTGGTGAATTTTTAACAGAATATTATTACTATCCACATATTGTTTACCTAGACGAGGATGAAAGCGAATACTATTTTGAAATTACCAAAAAGATTGCAAGAATGTCTGCTTTTAATGATTCGATCGATGAAAATGAGTCTCTACAATCACTAATGATTGAACGTTCGAGGATTATCAGCAGGGCACGGAATAAGCTAAGTGTTTTAAAGGAAATAATGAAAAGCCAAACAGATTCAAAATTCAACATCGTCTATTGTGGTGATAGTAAAATAGATGGTGAAAAACAGATAGATTCAGTAACGAAAATGCTAGGAAATGAATTGGATATGGATGTTCACACCTTTACATCACGAGAAACTAAAGAGGAAAGAAAAGAACTTTTGGAGAGATTTGAAAGTGGAGAACTGCAAGCGTTGGTTGCGATCAAGTGTTTAGATGAAGGAGTAGATGTTCCTGCAACTCAGACGGCCTATATTCTTGCTAGCAGCACTAATCCTAGGGAATTCATCCAAAGGCGCGGAAGAGTATTAAGAAAGCATAAAAACAAACAATACTCATACATTCATGACTTCATTGTCGTTCCTAGGCATCTAGAAGAAATACAAACACTAGAACCTTCATTGTTTAATACGGAGAGAAACCTAATCAAGAGAGAATTGGCAAGGTTTTCAGAATTTGCTGATTTAGCGATTAACGGTCCGTTGGCCCATGAAAAACTAAATAAACTTAAACATGCCTACCAGTTAATCGATATATAAAGGAGTAGAAACTTGATGAATGTGGAAAAAGAAAAAGTCCAAAGTATTCTTATTAAGCTTCCTGAAGAATATGCGTTTATCCTTAAGGAGATATTGGAAGCTGAAAAAGAAATTTTACATAGAAAAAACCTTCAGGGAACAAATATCACAGGAACTATTATGGATATTGTGAAAGAACGGGTGAAGTAAATAATGTTATTACATGAAATAAAGTTAAAAAACTTTCGTCAATATTTTCAAGAACAAGGAATAGAATTTTCTAGATCATCAAATCGAAATGTAACGGTAATTCATGGTGAAAACGGCTCAGGTAAAACAGCCCTATTAAATGCTTTTAGTTGGTGTTTTTATGGAAAATTAGACTTACCAAATGCTAAAGATATTATTAATGAGCATGCGGTTAAAGTGGTAGAACCAAATAAAGAAGTTGAATGTTCTGTTAGTATTAAATTTAGTGACCATGATAAAATGTATAACTTAAAGAGAAGGGTAGTGGTCCGAAAAGACCGGAATGGTTCAGTTTATTACGGGGAACCTGAGGTATTTTTAGACTATAAAAGAAATGGTAATTTAGAAACTATTTCAAATCCAACTGATGAAATCAATAGAATATTACCGGAAAACCTAAGAACGTATTTTTTCTTTGATGGGGAAAGAATTGATAACCTGTCAAAAGACAATAGTGCGGGTGAAATAAAAAATGCCATCAAGAAAATTATGGGTCTAGAAATTCTTGAGCGTGCCATTAAACATACAGGCGATGCTAGCACAAGATTTAGAAGTGAATTGAAGAACTATGGAGATCCTGAGACAATTAATCTTATCGAAGAAATTGAAAGGTTAGAGACGGAAAAACAGGAATTCGAGAGTCGGAGAGAACTTCAAGTAAGTAACTTAGAAGTTACAAAAAAGCATATTAAAGAAATCGAAAACAAGCTTAAATTTATAGAAGGCTCACAACAATTACAAAAAGAAAAAGAACAGAAAGACGATGAACTAGACCAGGTTCAATCAGATTTAAAGAAGGTTCAAAAAGAAATTAGAGAGGCAGTTAGTAAAAGTGGATATTTAGCATTTAGTTATACAGCTATTAATCAATCAGAAAAAGTCATTAATGAAAAAGAAAGTGAAGGTTTTGGCATACCTGGTATTCGTTCATCTTCATTTATTGATGATTTAATTGAAAGAGGAAAGTGTATATGTGGAGTTGAAATTAAAGAAGATTCCACTCACTATGAGCATTTACTAAAGATCAAGGAATTTCTTCCTCCTCAAAGCCTAGACAGTGCTATTATTAATTTTAAGTCTGGAATTAAGATTGTTAAAGATGCACGTCAAAAATTTTATGAACACCTTAAGGAACTAAAGCAAAAAGAAATAAAATTACAAGGTATAGAAAGAAGACTAAGAGAAGAAATTAACGAAATTAAATCGCAGCTTAATGAAAAGGACTCCGAAGAAATTTCGGGTTTAGTGAACAAATTAGAAAAGCTAGAGGAAACACAGAGTCAAACGGAAAGAGAAATTGGTGGAATTGATCTAAAAATTAAGCAACTATCCACAAAACTTGCTGAAAAAGAAAAAGAACAGAAAAAAGTAAGTTCTATCGCAAATAAAGCCCAATTGGCCCAGAAAAGAATCGAAGCGTGCCATACGTTAATTAAGACTATGGAAGACATTTATAATATACGTGAAGGGCTTGTAAGAGAACAATTGCAAGAAAGAATCACCCGAGTCTATAAACAATTTTTAAGGAAAGGATATGAGATTACGCTCTCTGATAAGTATGAATTAAATGTTGTTAATCAGAACAATAACAAAGTAGGAATGTCTCAAGGAGAGAGACAAATTACGAGTCTTTCCTTTATTGGTGCAATAGTTGATTTGGCAAGAGAACAATTTAAAAAGGAAAATAAAAGTGCGTTTGAAGAGGGGGGGATTTATCCTCTTGTAATGGATTCACCATTCGGAGCCCTGGATTCTGACCACCGTGAAAGGATTGCTAAGGGTATTCATAAATTATCTGATCAGGTAATTGTTATTGTATCAACTTCACAATGGCATGGTGAAGTTGAAGGGCAAATGAAAGAACTAATCGGAAAAGAGTATCATTTAAAATATAACGACCCTAGAATTAATAAAAATCAACCATATGAATTTACGGAAGCGATTGAGGTGAAATAGGGTGTATAGAAGAATTAGAAGGCCGAAAGATCAAGAAGAATTATATTCAAAATTAACCGACCAAGGAGAGTTTGGAATTTTCTCCACGTATAAAGATGTATTCATGGCAGCCGGGGTACTTGGGTTTATTGAAAAGAAAAGAAGAGAGTTCACAACCACCCTTGAAGGAATTAATTGGAATATCTTTAATCTGGAGACTGATGAAACAGTCATTAACGCTGTAGCTATTAGCGAAAGCGGGGATCCTAAACTTGTTAATACAGATGAAGATAGCTTTGATGCAAAGATGGAGATCTTTGAAGAATATGCTGCTGGTGGGGTAGAAATCTTATACAAAAGGGTAATGGAAGATCCTAAAAAAGCATTAAATCTATATATTGAGTTAATTATGTCGATGGAAGCAGAAACAAGTGCAAAAGAAAGAAATTTACGCGATATAGCGGATTTATTAACTTTTTAAAAGGCGGGAGGAAACCCGCCTTTCAGTTTTTTAAATAAACATTTAGAGCTTTTTCGATCAATAATGACCGACTTACTCCTTCATGCTCTGCTGCTTTATTAAGTTGAAATAATAAATTCTTCTTAATGTAAATACTTATTTCGGTTGAATCACTACTTATTTGAAGTTTTTGATTTTTCCTTTGTTCCCATTGGTCAATCATTTCCTTTAAGCATGTCAACTCTTCATTATTAAAAATGTCAGTACTTGTAGCTGAAACGGGTTTATTTATCTGCTTATATGGGCTTGATTTTTTTTCCAGAACATCATCTTTTTGAGTAGCGTTTGTGTTTAATACATCGACCATATTTCTCTCATTCTCATCATCAACATGTTCAATGGCTGAATGAAATTGGTTATTGCTTTTTATTAAAGGATTGTCTTTATCACTTAAGTTTAAATCAAATCCTCCAAACTGTAGTTCTACTTCTAATAGTCCTGTATTTAGATTTCTTTCCTTGAGATCTCTGACAGTTATTTTACCAGAAATAAGTTCGTCTGCTAAATTTTTTACAAGTTCACTTCTCTGATCTTGGGTCCATATATTAAATACCCGATCAAACCGATACTTATTATTTTTAAGTTCTTGTCGTAAGTTAATGGTAGTTATGTTAAAAGATTCAACCACATCCTTCATTGAAACACCTTTATTTAATTCTTTAACAATGGTTGAAAGTTTAGGTGTAGGTTTACTCCATATCTTTTTAGTTAAGTTATATTTATAATTGTACTTTTTAAGGTATTGTTCAAGATTTTTTACAAAAGTAATTCTATCAAAATTGTCTTTAACATATTTTCTTGATAAATCATAAGGGGAGAATCCTTGATTAAGCTCTTTTACTAGATATTCACATAGTTCTTCTTTACTCATTTTTGTCCAATAATTCATGAAACTATAGTATCGAAAGCCATTAAATGCCAATAGGTCTTTTAATTTCGTTGGAGAAATATTATATTCTTTTGCAACTTGTTCTAGTAGAACACCATCGTTAATAACATCCACAACGAGGTCTAAACTGTTGCTTAACTCTTTGCTTTTATCAGGTTTGGATTCTGAATATAGAAGATTATTATCTAATTTGCTTGTCTGATTTGTTTTCTTTTGATTGTTTCCAGAGTTGTCTTGTTTAAAATCTATTCCATTATAATTTAAAGTAGTCTGTGCTTTATCAAGTAATTCCTTGATTTGTTGGGGAGTGACATTATATTGTTTGGAGATTTTTTCAATTGAATAGCCTTTATTTAATAAAGTCTTAAATTCACTAGCCAATTGTTCTTCTGTTTTATTATTTTTTATATACTCGTTGAGTATCCCTATTATATCCAAGCTATACATACATCCTTTCAAGGCAGGTAGGATTGGTTATTAGAGTAGTTTAAAATTCTTATATTTTAATTATAAGGGTAAGTTAGGGGTTAATAAATAATGTTTATCATAATTTTTAAGGGAGAAGTATTTCAAAAATACGTGAACTGAAATGTTGTTGTGAAAAAGGAGTTTTAATCAACCTATAAAGTTTAAGAGGCGGTATAGACCCGCCTCCTAGTTACTAGTATATTAAATAAGCCTTTAATGCTTCTTCTATAATCAAGGAACGGCTTATTCCTTCTTGTTCAGATGCTTTAGTTAATATTGATAATAATTCAGAACTAATAAAAATAGTTGTTTCAACTTTTACATTACTAACATTTGCTTCCTCTTCCTCTTCCTTCTTTTGCTTCCAAAAATTTATCATCTCTTTAAGAGTAGAAATTTCATCTTCATTTAACTTTTCTTTACTTTCAACAGTAGCTTCAGCTTTTATTTCTTCATCTATAGCAAGTAAAATATTTTCTTCTTCCTCTTCCTGCCTTAACATTTCTGCAGTAATTAAGTGGTGTGTTTTTAACCTATCAGTAACTGTTTCATTGTTTAATTGTTTGTTGGTTTTAGTGGTAAGAGGAGTATCGTTTGAATTGCTACTTTTTTCGAGTTTTTTATATGCATGACCACTGTGCCTAAGTTCAATTTCTAAAATTTTTACGTTAACATTTTGTTTTTCAAGATCCTTAAATGTAATCTTACCATCATACAGATCTTTTGCTAATTTCTCCACCAATGTTCTTCTACTATCTTTAGTCCAAACCTTAAATAAAGCATCATACCGGTAATTATTATTTTTTAGATCAAGCCGTAAATTTGCTGAGGTAATATTAAACAACTCTGCTACAAATTTCATGAGTTTGCCATCGTTTAATTCATTAACCGCTAAAGGAAGTTGATGATGAAGAGACACTTTTTCTATGGTGTTTTTATTAGCTTTATTTGCCGATTTGTTCTTTGAACTACTACTGGATTTTTTTGTTTGCTTAGGTGTATGTGTGTTTTTCCACTTTTTGGAGAATCCATAATATGTGTAACCAGCGATAGCAAGGATATCCTTAACTTGGTGCGTAGAAAGATTATGCCTTTCAGCAACCTTTTCAATAGAATTGCCTTTATTATTTAAAAGAGCGGCTAATTCGTCAGCAAGTTGTACGGTAGTGTATTGATTTCTTTTTTCAAAGGATGACATAAAATTTTTGTAACCATTCGTACTTAAAATCTCTTTTATTTTTTCAATTGGAAACTCATAAAGTTCTGCAATTATTTCAAGAGATTTTCCTTTATATAATAGAGTTACAAACTCGTTAGCAAGTTGTAAATCCGTTTTAGTGTTCTTTTGAGGTATTTCTGATGTTTTAGCAGTTAGTTTAGTTTTCTCCTCATTAGTGGTAATCACATTGCTATAGCCTGTATTGATGAGAATTTCCTTTACTTTTTCAACAGGGAAATTGAATTTTTTAGATATGTCGTAAATAGACAGACCTTTATTTAAATGAGATATAAATTTGGCAGCAAGTTGTATATCATTTTTATTATCTAAATCTTTATTGAAAGATGGGAGTGTATTAATGTTTTTTTCATTGGATTTACTATTTGGTTTACCAGAATTTTTAATAATCTCACGAATTCTTTGCGGTGCAATCTCATATAATTTCGCTATATGTTCTAGAGAATTTCCTTTATTTAATAGTTTAAGGAACTCATTAGCAAGTTGTTCATCGGTTTTATTGTCTTTAATAAAATCGTTAAGCATTCCCAAAATATCCATTATTCTACTCCTTTTTTAGAGTGTTATATCTAGGGGGATTAAAATGGAGACTGTCCAAAAGCATGGAATAAAGTAGGAGGCGAGACCTCCTACAATTGTTTAAAAATATCCAAGTCTTCTTTAGTAGTATAGGACGACATCGAAAATCTTATAGTAGATCTAACCTGATCTATGTTTAAGCCGATTGCAGCAAGTACATGTGATGGTTTACTAGAACTGCAAGCTGACCCAGTAGAGGCAGCAATAATCGGAGCAAGTTTTTTTACCAAAATTTCATTATTAACTCCTTTGAATTGAACACTTATCAACCCAGGAATTTTATTTATAACATCATTATTAAATATAATGTGATCTTTAAATTTTTCTTTTAATATATCAGTTAAATATGTCTCAAGTTCAGAAAGTTTGTGAATATTTCCTTTTATGTTTTTCAACACAATATCTGCAGCCTTACCGATTCCAACAATATTATGAACTGGAAGCGTCCCACTTCTAATGCCTTGTTCTTGGCCACCACCGTGTAAAAGGGGAGTAATCCGAGTCAAAATGTCGTATTGATCTTTTCGAATAAAAGAACCGCCAATTCCTTTAGGACCATGAAACTTATGGCCAGAGAATGATAGAAACGTTAGACCTGTGTAATTAGATAAATCGATTTCCACTTTACCAATTATTTGAGTTGCATCAGAGTGTAATAGAACTTTTTCCTGAAAACATAGATTAGATATAGCCTCCATATCGTTTAACGACCCAAGCTCGTTATTCCCCCAGATTATAGAGACAAGGATTGTATCCTCTCTAATTTCATTCCTCAGTTTTTCTATATTAATTCTTCCGAAACGGTCTACATCAAGATAGGTAACTTCAAAACCTTTAGTTTCTAAAAACTTGCAGGTTTCTATGATAGAGGGGTGTTCAACTTTTGTTGTTATTATGTGGTTCCCTTTGTTTGAATAATAATCTGCTACACCCTTGATAATCATATTATTACTTTCAGTAGAACCACTTGTAAAAATAATTTCGGAACTGGTACAGCCCAGTAAAGAAGCAAGAGAGTTCCTTGCTTCTTTTACTGCATTTTTTGCATTCTCGGCAACAGAATAATACTTGCTTGATGGGTTACCGAATTCCTCCATAAGATAGGGGAGCATAGCGTCTTTTACTTCAGGATGAACCTGTGTTGTAGCACTATTATCTAAATAAAGCATCGATTTCACCTAGTTTTCCATTTTTAATAGGTTTACGAGTAGCTTTTCATAATTACCCGCATGTTTGTATTCATTTTCAAGTAATACAATTCCTCTTTCCAAATGAGCATTAAACATGTCTGGAAAATATTCTTCATCTGATATATTCTGCTTAGCATGTTGTCGTATAAGGGCTTTGTAAATATAATCATTTTCCCCAGTCATAGCATTTCTGTGGATATCTACACCTGATTTATTTTCAACTAACTCAGGAATGGACGGGTCCTTTAAAGATAAAGAAACCGCTATTCTTGATAAGATGTTCCACGTAAGTCCTGTTGCAGCCTGTAGACTATTTAATTTTTCACCAGTTGCTTTTGAGGTTTTTAATCGAAAGTTCATATTCCCAACTCCATTTGTTTAAAAGGAAAATATCGGTCTAGTATACGTGTTTCTTGTTTTTCAACATTAAATTCCAACATATATTCCTTTGCCACAATTTTTTCTAAGAGTGAATAATGCTGTAGATCAATTTCTGAATCTGTCGATAGGATAATAGCTTGCCTTCCACAATTTGGAATGAACTCGGATAAAACAGCTGCTTTATGAGTTTTATCCAAACGGCCAAGTAATGTATCAAATATAAAAGGAACTTTTCTACCAGAGCATTTAAAAATGGCCCAAATAATCGAGATCAGTAAGATTTCTTTTTCTCCAGCTGAAAGGGTAGTTTTTTCGATTTTTTCCTTCTGTGAATCATACAAAATGACATCATATGTTTCGTAATCAACATAAATAGATGATACATAGTTATGTTTTCTAAAAATCCTTTTTAACATCGAGGTCGCTTCAAATTGCACTTGTTGTAGCTTCTTTTTTAATTGGATTTCTCTGAAACGCCTACTTAACGTAATGATCTTCTGTGATTCAAGGAAAGAACTCTTTGTTTTATCATTATCTTTTAGAGAATGTTGAATTTTATTGATCGCGTTAATAATAACTTCAATATCATCTTTCCATTTCTGTAGTTGTGTTTCATGCTCAACTATCTGTTGGTCCAATATAATAATGTTATGTTGAATATTCTCCATTTGCTGAATCATATCGCTAAACTCGTTTGTGTTATCGTTGACTGTAAGTTTTTCTCGTAGTGCTTGATGTTCGGTCAGTCTAGTTCTATTTTCTTCAATGATATTCAAATATTCTTCTTTTGAATTACTTGAAACTTTAAGAAATGCATTTTCGACCAAACTGCTTTCTGAGAAGGAGGCACCATGTATTTGCTGTATGTCTATTTCTGGTTTCACTAATTTTAATAACTTTTCTTTTAAAACTTGCCCTGTGCTTGCTTCATACGAACCTAATATGGAACTAAGCAAATCTTTCATATTCTCGTCAGTGAGTTTAACATTAAGTTGTTTTGAAAGTTGCATAGACTCTTCACTTTGGATCTGCTCTCGAGTTTCAGAGAGCAGATTTTTTGATAAGTAGAAGGGAAGAGTGTTCGAAACAAAGTTTCGAATTTTTTCCATGTTTTGTTTTCTAGTGGCTTCAATAACATTCATTTGTCTAATGATATTTTCGCGTTCGTCTTTTATGAGTCCACCATAATTTTCAAAGTCATATTTTAATCTTTGGTATTCATCATTCAATTGTTCTCTTGATGAAGAAAGTTCTTTTTCTTTTTCAATGGCTACAACAATATTTGCTCTTAGTTCCTTTTCACTTTGGTTCAAGGTGTAAAGTTCTTTTTCTAAGGATTCCATTTTCTCCAAATCTAGTGATTGATTGGAGTAGCTATCTAAATCATCCTCAAGTTTTTCAAATAAATCAAGGTTAAATACCACCCTTGATAAATTACTTAAATATTCAGATAGGAGGTCTTTGTTAACAATCCTGGATATTTCCTCACCATCAAATAGGCAAAGGTCTAGTAGTTGTGGCGGCATAACTTCTTTTAACTTAGATTGGAAAAGGTCCTTTTCATAATCTGAAAGATGTTTACCGTTTGCAATTAAATCGAACGATTCCTTTAGACTTTGGTTTTTAAAATTCCAATAGCGGTATAATATATAATCTACTTTTTCAAAATCATCAACTAATGAGAACTCAAGTTTTATTCTAAAATTGTTTTCACCAATCCTTTTTGCCCCATGATTAAGCATACTTTGGACTCTTTTGTAGTACTCAGCATTCTCAGTCTTAAAGCCATAGCCGTATGAACCAAATAAACCAAGTTTTATAGCGTTTAATAACGTAGTTTTTCCAGCACCATTTTCTCCGCCGATTAAGATGACATTTTTATCCTTTAACGGCCGAAAGTCAAAAGAATTGCTCCCTCTATATGCACCAATATTGGTTAATTGGATTTCATTTATAATCATTCTAAAACCTCATTTTCTACTATTATAAATGTAAATAGTCTTGCTTTAACGCCTTACCAATTTCATCCATTAGCCCTCGTCTTACTTTGAAGCCAGAATAGTCCTTTTCAATTGAAATTAGTTTTTTAATAACCTTGATGTCTACTTTAAATTGATCAGCAAGTAATTCAAGGTCAGAAATTTGTTCCTTATCGAAGAGTGGACGGTCGTCCATCTCCCAATCGAAGGAGTAACCCATAATTTTATTAAAGAGGGTAGGGATCTGATCTTCCCAGTCTCCGTTTTTGAACCAAATTTTCCGGATGGCTTTTAATTCTTCTATACTAATGAGTTCATAATGTGGATCTTCAGGATGTTTTAGATCTCTTTGAACTTCTAAAAGATTAGTTAGAATTTCTTTACGAGCTTCCATCGTATAAGGTCCAAGACCAAGCTGAGCATATTTTTTTATTTTATGACCTTCTAATGTTTCCTCGTCATATGAAACTAATATTTTGTGATCCTCAGGAGAACTTAGATCAATATTATGTTTGGAAATATACTCATTTAACTCTTCTTTGGGAACTTCGGTAAATTCATCAAACTTAATTAGCTGTTTAGCTCTACTTGCTTTTTTCGGAATAAGTACATATTTTACTTCATCAATTTCTTCAATTTTTACTTCTTTATAATAAACCTGTCCATGCTTTCTATATTTCATTCTTTTTGTACGATCATCACGAATTGTTGTTAGCCAATTTCTGAAATCAAGCAATGGTTTCATCCAATCATGCCCACTTAAAATAAATCCGGATAAAGCCTTATCTTCATTAACTACTGTGCAAACCCAACAGCCAAAACGACTGTTTCCACATGAACCGGCACTTTCCTTAATGTTTTTGTCAATAACGAGAGGGCATTCACCACTGTTGGAATCTTGGTACAGTCTATGAAGTTCCTTGTTGTCATCTCCCCAAGGTGAGTCAAAATTAAGTAGATAATCCCACACGTCATCAAGAGTAAAACTTCTGATTGGTGCATATACATAAGCATTTGAAAGGGTAGAATGTCTCATAAATGTTTTTCCATCTACTGTGTGAGAACGGATTACATTTCCACGTGTCTGACTTTCATCCTCACGAACTCCTAAAACCATAATAACTTCTCCGAAGGATGATACTTTATCCATAATAAATTGATTCGCAGGATCAATCTTTAATCGATCGGTACACCATCTAAATTGTTGATTCGGTGTAGGGTAACCTTTACCAATAATATTTACCCAGAAAGAATTTTGAAAATCAGGTTTAACTTTATGTGTTTCGATTGGCAGATCTCTTTTTAATGCTTCGTCTTGAATTCTCCTAAGTGTTTGATTAATAGAATTGATGATTAATGGTGTTTCTACTAAAGTATCAGAAGAAATCACATATACTTTCTTATGTAATTCCTCCTTAGGCATTTCATTTAAAGCTTCAAAAACTAACTGAACCACTACAGTAGAGTCTTTTCCACCGCTATAGCCAACTACCCAAGGTCTGTTATCTTCTTTATATGCTTTTTTTATATTTTCTTTTGCTTCATCAACAAAAGGCATTTCACGTGTTAGTGCGTTACTTATAATGCCGAAAGTCATATTAAACTACTCCTTGGAAAAATTTATTTTCTAAAGTTTGTTCACTTTCCGTTAATGGAAGATTGATCATTTGCTTTATTCTAATTGAAGTTAATTGAATCGTATAAGAAGTTTTTTGAATTCTTCCATTTTGATTAAATGCTCTGCCTAGCCAGTCCTCAGTATTACTCCTGTGCCAGTCAATTTTTGATAGACTATAAATATATGGTTTCCAATCAGTTTCATGGTAGAGACGAAGGTAGTTACCAACGAGTCCGATGGCTTCTAAGAATACCCCATGACCAACAATAAAATGAGCCCTCAAATCACGAGGATTAAGCTCCTTTTTAAAGACCAAATTCCATTCTACAATAGATTCACACAAAGTTGACCAAAATTCCCTCAAAAAGTTTTCCTCTTCCGTCGTAATGGAGTCACCCTTACTTTTATTTATTATTTTTAAATTTGTATTATAAATATGATTCAAAGCTAGTATTTTTGGTGAGTTTTTAGATAGTGAGACTCTTTCTTTATCCGTGTAGCGACTTAATAAAGGAGTAGCTGAAATTATGTCTTTCGTTACCATAGATATTTGATCACGGTGGTCATATAAAATTCCTATAGAAGATGTTGTATTAACAGCATGTCTATTTAAATCTGAAAAGATTTGCTGTGATTTCCTAAGGCCTTCATCATGGAAAAAAACAACTGATATTGTTTCATTTCCGAGTTCAGGAGATATCTTTAATGCTTCTTCAATGGCTGCACGTCTATGTTGACCATCATTTATTAAGAATCTAGCATCTAAGGCAATCCTTAGTTGTCCTATATCTTTGGACGACTGGTCATTATTAAATGGGAAAAATTCGACCTCTCCATCGACAGATGCTGTAATTGATGAAAATACATAATCTTTTTGATTTTCGACAATGTAGTTAGTCATCTCTGGAATTCTTGCCTTATTAAGTATTCTTTGTGCTCTATGCTCTGGTGGAATTTCTTCTTCATCAAAAAGAAAGATCTTCGGAATAATCCTAAGCGGACACATTGCGACAAAATACTCATTTCCAGCCTGTAATCCTCTAATTGAAGGGAAATTATAACTAAAAGTTGCGTCCATAACAAACCTCCATATTACGTACGTAATTTATAATTTGATTATAAACTTTATAATCAAATTATACAACAAAAAAGACGAACCTTTATTCGGTATTTTAAGAAACCGCATATTAAATTTAAAGCGGTTTCTTATTGTTAAAATAAATGGATAGATTATGTTAATATTAGGGTAAAAGTGACAAAAGTATTTGGAGATGATGGAAAATGAATCCCCAGCAGAACTATTTTTTGAATTTTTTAGATGAAATTGCACCGGTAGCAGCACTAAATGCGAAAAAAATGGAAGAATTACTTTTTGAAGACCCTGCTAGCTCCATTGTGAAAGCAAGATTATTTACTGAGGCCATACTGAATGAGGTTTTTAAACAAGAAAAAATTGATGCACCTTTTTTATCATCCTTACATGAAAAGATCTCTTACTTAACTAGAGAGGGTTATATAAAGCGTGAGCACCAACAATCACTAGATATTATCCGCTTATCAGGAAATAAGGCCGCTCACGTAGGGAACTTTAATGACATTACAGAAGCATATAAGTTACATAAAGAAATGTATAAGGTAGGAGTTTGGTTTTACGAATCGTATTCATCCAACCATAAAACTAAATTACCTTTATATGAGGTTCCAAAACCGAGACATAAGGACGACATTAAAGAAATGATTAATAAACAAATATTGGAACTTTTAGGTTCAGGTAACTTACAAATTCCTTCGGACGAAAAGAATCCAGAATTAGAAGACAGGGAACCAAAGATAAATGAAGATTTAGACAAGGAACATTGTCCTTCATTTGAAGATTCAGTAGTGCAGAAAAAAGCTCAATCTATCTTAAATATGGATATTGAGAAGGGAGAAAGCTTCTTATTACGTGAGTTAAGAAGGCTCAAGGATTCATCACAAGAAGCGATTGAAAATGCGAGTCAATTTAGTTCTTTTAAGGATTATTTACATGTGGACCGAAAGATACAAATGGACTTAGAAGTTATACTCGAACGGAATAAAGGTCGTAAAGAGGGAAACTTAATTCTTTTATGCGGAAGTGTGGGGGATGGAAAGTCTCACTTATTAGCTTATCTAAAAAATAAAAAGCCAGAATTAATTAATCAGTATACGATTTATAATGATGCAACAGAGAGCTTCTCACCCAATAAAAACGCTTTAGAGACCCTAGAAGAGGTTTTAAACAGTTTTTCTGATGAAAGGGTCAATGAGTCAGAAGAAAAAGTTATTTTGGCTATAAATATGGGGGTACTACACAATTTTATAAATGTTAAACATAAGGAATATTCCTACAACAAATTGAAACAATTTGTTTATCAAAGTGATTTGTTTTCACAGAACATCACAACGCATTTCAGTAATGAAACCTTTGATTTACTAAATTTTGGTGATTACCACTCTTATGAACTAGGCGAGAATGGCCCCAGATCTTACTTTTATTCTTCATTAATTCAACGGATATTAAATCCATTAGAAGACAATCCGTTTTACTTAGCCTTAAAGGAAGATGAAAATAGAAAGATTCATTCTATGGTTCACGAGAACTATACATTTTTGCAAAATAAATTTGTTCAAGAGCAAGTTGTACAATTAATTATTCAAACCATTGTTAAGAAAAAATTAGTTATTTCTGCAAGAGCTTTTCTAAATTTTGTGGCTGATATTTTAATTCCTGATGAATTAGCAAATACGAACCGTTTATCTGAATTTGATATCTTAAATCACTCTTTACCTACTCTTTTATTTAACAGAAATGAAAGATCTACCATCTTAAATGCATTAAGTCAAATAGACCCGATTCACCGTCGATCAATACACATCGATCAATTAGTGATTGAATTAAATACCATCAATGACTGGAACCCTATTTTGGATCGATATGTGTTGGAAGATACTTCGAAAAATTGGCTTGCACCTTTTGTATCTCAGCATAATTTAACAGATACTTCTTTTAATGTGTTTTTTGAATCTTTCATTAGAGTCACATATTTAACTAATAAAAAATTTGCTGAAAATATTATTGAACCTGGGTATTTGGATTATTTAAGAAATCTGTACTACTTTAATGCAGGAAGTAGAAAGGAAATCAAAGGGTTTTATGAAGAAATAAAAAAAGCCATATTCAAATGGAGAGGAAGCCCAAGAAAAGAACATTTGTATTTGGATAGAACTTCAGAAAAATACAGATTAGCTCAAAAGTTAAATTTGCGTCCAACGATTGAGCATCTAAAACAGAATACCAATGAAGTCCTAGATACATTTAAATCGTCAATTTTACTTGCATATCATGGTGGGAATTCAGAGAACAAAATTTTCTTGGACATTGATTATCCTTTATATTCTTTGTTAATCAAAGTTATCGAAGGGTATCGTCCAAATAAAAAAGACGAAGAAGATGCCATTAGATTCGTTGAATTTATTGAAAAAATAATGGATTTTGGGGAGAAAAAAGATAACATTTTGGTACAATTCCCTAAAGAGAACACTTATTACATTATTAAACGTGACGACTTTGGAGCTTTCGTATTTGAAAGGGAGTAATTTATAAATGGCACAGTTATTAGAAAGAGACTATTTAATCAATTTATTAAAGACAAAGAGAAAACATGATACTGGGAAGGCATTAGATGTCTTACCATTTCTGACAAAAAGAACCGGAGCCATTCGAGATCAATTTAGTAAAGTCCTTGGTGAATTCGTTAGAAATATTTGCGAATTAGAATTAAATGAAAAATCCATAAAGAAGCAAGAGTTTTATATGTCTTCGGAGGAAAACGAACTAAGTGAGCATATTGCTAACGCGGTAGAGTTTAATGAAGAAGATGATCGCTATGATTTTATTCGATTTCTTGATGATTATTTGTTTAACCAAGATGAAATTAAACCGATACATCCCTTTTTATTTAACTATATTAAGGTTGAAAAAAAACATAAAAATGAATTTGGTAAGTATGCAAATTTCATGAAAGATATTTTAATTCAAGATAATAAAGAAATTACTTCCATTTTTAAAGAAAAAGTTTCGGACAACATTCTTTCAGAATTAATCCTTGACAACATATTTGCGCTAGACAAAACAGGGCCAATAAACCAACAATACCAACCATTACTAAGTTCGCTTACAAAGAATTATCAGGAAGATATTATGTTTTTAAGCCGTCATAAAGACTATTTTCTTACTTCATTTCCAGTGATTACACATTTCTATATCTTTATGTATGCTTGTCAATTAGTTTTTAAATTTGACCAGTTTACTAAGGCGGATTACAACCAGGCACACCCTTTTTATTTTGGATTAGAATGGGAATCGATGAGTAAACGAAGACAAGCAGCAGAATTTGATGGTTTTAAACTTATAAAGGAAAAAATGGAAAATCTTTTTCCACATATCCATACCATGTCGCAATTAAGTCATAACTGTTTTACTGAGAAACATGATCCTAAGCCATTTATGACTTATAGTCAGCTTTATCAATTAATCAGTGAACGTGGAATTGAGTTTGAAGAACTTGCCTTCATAGAGGTTAAAGAATGGATAAAAGACTATTCTGATTGGGCATCAAATGTAAAAGTTAATGATGATTCAAAGACTTTAGATGAGGCTTTTAAAGTATTATTTAAATGTTTAAAGCAAGGGACAAGTAAAGGGGTTGCAGAGAAGTTTGGTAAAAACTTAGAAGACCTAGGTGCTAGTCATTTTATCAAATCACGAGGTAGTATTGGTCAAGTATTAAATATAAAACATGATTTTCTTCTATTATTAACTGCCGTTTCGGTAAAGGATAGAAGAATACCTTTAAACGAATTATTTAACGAGTTTGAAAAAAGAGGGGTCGCTTTTGACCGATATTCCAAAAAGGAAATCATTAACCTTTATGATAAACTCAATATTATCGATAAAAAAAGTGATAGTGGTGATGCTCAATATGTCAAGCCAATTTTATAACTATATATCATCGTTGTTAACTGGTCATTTAAAACCTGTGATTAAATCAGGGGACAGATATTACCTTCAATTAGATAAACAATCTGATTTAGAAGATTTGGTAAATGCCTTTAATAACATTGAAAATACTAAAGAATTTTCATACAAACATGAAAAAGGTGAAGAATATAAAACCTTTTATATACCATTCGGTAATATTAAATTAGTGGTGGCTTACACTGCTGAAAATGTCAAACCAGACTTCCTTGTAACTTTAAGAAACCTAGTTGGTGAGCAAAAAGGGGTCTGGGAAGATACTGCATTGATTAGTATTGTTTCTGAACAGCTAGATTCTATTCAGGGGGGAAGCAGTGATCTTCAAAAAGAAGGTATGCCCTTGCATTATGCATCTCTATTTAAAAATTTGAAAAATGATATAGAAAATAGTGTGTTAGAAAAGGTAGACCGTATTATTTTATTAGATAATTTAGAGAATTTGTTAAAAGAACAATCCTTTCAACAAATTACATTCTTTGATTTTGAAGATATTTTTACTACTTTACAAAAAGGATCTATAGATGACCAGGATTATCATAAATTTGGTTTATTCAAAGATCCCGATTTAGACAAATTTAAAGGTAAAGAACAAAAAGAACGGATAAAAGAAAATAGGGAATTATTTGATTTTGTTAAAAGGGTACATGATTTTGGTTTGGAACAAGATGTATTAGAAAATAAATTTACTCCCGAAGGCAGCAAGGATTTAAAAGGTGAAGAATGGAAAGAAGTTTTATTTCCTAAAGTGCATAAATACCATGAGGATTTTAAAAAGACAACGAAGAAGATGAAGATTGATTTTGAATCCCTCAAAATCGCTAACAAATTAATTTATTGGGATAAGCCGCTTAGTGAAACCAGCTCTGGTAAGAGAAAGAGACAAATTATTATTTTTAATCCTGATCAATTAGATGAAATTGAATTACAAGTTTCTTTTAACCTAATAGGCAAT
The DNA here is from genome assembly GCF_042675345.1 of Neobacillus sp. GCM10027624. Lineage (NCBI taxonomy): Bacteria > Bacillati > Bacillota > Bacilli > Caryophanales > Bacillaceae > Neobacillus > Neobacillus sp. GCM10027624. The sequence goes on along the minus strand of NZ_JBHTHD010000002.1, from coordinate 415,965 downwards.
ATCAAAACTTTATCATCGGATTATATTACCATTCAAAATACGTTTACAAAAAAAGTTATGGCTGATGTTAAAAATAAAAATATTTCAGTAAAAGTGGTTAATGAAAAAGGTAAGGTAACCTTTGTAAAGTTTGCTTATAAGCATGATGGTAAGGCTGCATTAGGTGGAGAATTTTCTATTGCTGTCATCCCTTGCGACCCAATTTATTTAGATTCATATAAATCAAAATACGCTTTAAATCCTGGTAAAGGATATATAGAACTCCATTATGAAGAGGATGAATTAACTTTTAATAATGGTATGGATCTAAAAAAAGTTGAAATAAAGGAGAACGATCAGGTAGTTAGTGTATCTGAAGATGAGAAATTAGTCATCACCCCACTTCCTGAAGCTTTTAATGATGATGACGAATTAAAAATAAATATTAAGTTTGATCAGGTTTTAGTGCCATTTCTGTTGAAAAATGAATTACCAGATGCGATGCCTATTGCTGGTCAGCGTATTTGGAAAATAGCAAGGGAGACCGGCAAAGATATTCAATGGATTAAAGAAAATAATCGTTTAGTTCTAGAGAACCGAGAGTTTTATTTTCACTCAGAGTATCGAGAGTATTTTGAGTGGGAGAATCAGTGGGTTGATGAGGGCTTAAGATCTGCAAGTATTAATTCGGATCGATTAGTCGGTGAAAACCTTGAATTAAGTGATGACTTGAGAGAAGCATATAGTCGTTATTTAACTTACTTTAAAATTCAAAATTCGATTCCAAGTTTATGTACTGTAACTGATGAGTTAAAAGAAAGGTCACTTGATCTATTAACAGAATATCAAAAAGAAATCCAAAGTTTTAAAGGAGGTTCTCCTGCGGGCAGAAAAGGTAGAGACTTATTTAAGTTAGGGACAATCTTTTCTGATGGTGTTATTTATTTCACACCATTTCATCCTGTAATGATTGCGTTTAAACTTAAGACTTATGAAATGTTACAATCGGAAGAGGTTGAGAATAATATCCTAAACCGACTAAATCCTGATGCGTTAATACCTTTTATTTATAACGAAAAGGAAACATTATTTAAACCGGATCATCAACAGGCTGCAATGGAATGGTTACTTTTTAAACCCGTTCAGAAGGTAACCGTTTCTGATGCGAATCATTATTTAGCTAAAGTGGTTAATGATAAAATTACGCAATTCAAAGAGCATTTTTCATACCTGTTTATCGAAAAATCTCAAGCTCCGTTACAATTAAATGTAATTAATATTATTAATGACCGCGAAGTTGTTCGTGGATTATTCCAGTGGATTCTTAAGGAACTAAACTCCGGCGGCCCTGAAGGTCTAATACCGATTGAAGTGACCTTATATAAAGTGGATAATTCGGAAAGCTATTTTGACTATTATGCAAGGGTCGAAACAGTTGAAGAGTTTGAACAACTTTTTGATATTAAATTGAAAGCTAAAGATATTGATCCCGATGATATATTAAGGATTATTAGGGAGAAGCTGTTCTTTTACAAACAAGAACCAAATGAGGAACTTCGATATGCACATATCTCGTTTTATAAAATGCATGCACAAGAACATCACGCCGTTCAACCAATCAAAGAAATGATTTCAGGTGTTTCTATAGATGGGCTTTACTCTAGTGTTCCCTCGATGAAAGATGAAGAAACTTATAAGAGTGGATTCGGAACCAAAACTTATAGTGTAAATAAAGAAAATTACCTAATCAGTACAGTCTATTATATTAATGAATTAGCAGCCAATTTAAGAAATGGCGGAAACGATAGTTATCGTAAAGGAGAAGCAATATTCTCACGAACTACCACGGCAGACGAGGAAACATTAGAAAAGATATTTAAATCATCATACTGGGTGACTTTTGTCGATCCTTCTGTGGATTTAGAGTTTTTTAATAAATATGATGGAAATTTAGTTGTAATCCATTATAGTGATCAGTATTCCTCTTCCAGTCGCTATGATGCTATAACCGTCACAGATAAATCTCAACAATATTATGCTGTTATTAAGGAATTTCTAAATCAAAAAGAAGTAGAGGGGACAGATGAGAATGTTCTTTCTACAATTAAAGCGTTTAATACTTTTAACGGAGAATGGTTATTAAGAATCATTGGTAGCAAGGGCCATTATGATCGAGAGAAGTTGAGTATTATTTCGGCTATAAAGTACTCTGTTTCTTATTTGGATCATCCTAACATATTATGGGTACCAATTTCGCTTGAAGAGATTTTGAGGGTTGCTGGGGCAGTTAGCTTAAATAAATCTGAAGGGATTTTTACTGCAAAAAACCTTGGTGTAAAAGGGAGTCATAGTGATGATCTTTTGTTATTAGGTTTAGAAAAAAATGGGGATGATTTATTAATTCATTTTTATCCTATTGAAGTTAAAATAGGATTTAATAGGGGGGAAGTATTAGATAAGGCACGGGTACAAGTTCATAAAACTAAAAAGGTAATCATGGAATCCCTAACAGGTGAATTTGGTGAAACTTTTACGGGAAAATTTTATCGTAATTTCTTTGTCCAGTTACTGATTTCCAATGCTAAGAAACTTGATCAAAGTAAATTTTGGGAAGGAAAAAATTACCAATTAACTGAAGAAATTATTGAAAAATTATTAAAGGATCAGTTCGAGGTTTCTAATAATCTAAATGATTATATTGGAGATGGCGCTATTTTATCTTTCCAAAAAGGTGCATTTTTCAGAAGCGCTACTTTGGATGAACGAGTATTATTTTTAAATCTCACTGAAAAGGATGGTTATGAAGGTTTAGTAATTCCAATTGTAGAGATGAGAGACTGGATACAAGATAAAGAAAATGATTTTATTAAAGAAGAAATGCTTTCATCAAGATATCAGTTAAAAGGTAATAAAACTGAAATTTTGAATACAGGTGTATTAAAAGAAGAGTACGTGGTGAAGAAAAATCCAGAGAACAGCAGTCGATTACCAATTGCTCCGGAAAATGAAGATAATGATTCAGGTGAACTTTCCAAAAGTTTCAAGCGAGAAGATGAAGAAAAAAGTCAGACATTAATTGAGGGTGCCCATCTTATGCCAGAAAAAGAAACAAATAATTTTCTTGTAGATGAGATGAGTGATGATTCGATTATTGAGAATTCACCAACTCAGCTAGAATCAGTGAGAATTAAAATTGGTAGGGCAGAAAATTCAAGTCGTGATATTTATTGGGAATATGGAAATAGAGGTTTAGCCAATAGACATTTATTGATTTCCGGTAAATCAGGTCAGGGTAAAACGTATTTTATGCAATGTTTGCTCCTTGAAAAGTCCAAACTTGGAATTCCAAGCATCGTAATTGACTATACCGAAGGCTTCTTGCCAAATCAGTTAGAACCAGAGTTTGTTGAATATTTAGGTAATAAACTTAAGCAGAAAATAGTATATAGTGAAAAGCTTCCGATTAATCCTTTCCAAAAAAATGTTAGAGATATCGGAGGAATTCAGTTACCAGAATCCAATACTGATGTGGCTGAAAGAATTAAAAGTGTTTTTGCAGCCGTATATAAAACATTAGGGATTCAACAACAAAATGCTATATACGAAGCGATATTACTTGGGTTAGATCGGTATGAGAACCAAATGAGTTTAGTAAAATTAAAAGATCTTCTTGAAGAAGACGGATCATCATATGCCAAAACAGCATTATCACAAATTAGGCCTTTAATTGACCGAAATCCTTTTAGTATTGACAATGAAATTAACTGGAAAGATATTGTTGAGAGTCAGGGAGAAGTTTATATTATACAACTCACTGGGTTTCCAAGGGATGTTCAATTGATAATAACAGAGTTTATTCTTTGGGATTTATGGAATTACTCCATTAGGTTTGGTAATAAAAATAAACCAATGCCAGTCATTATGGATGAAGCCCAAAATCTAGATCATACAGAAAAATCACCTTCTGCGAGAATCTTAACGGAAGGAAGAAAATTTGGTTGGTCTGCATGGTATGCAACTCAATTTCTTAAATCTCAATTAGATGCTGATGAGCTAGCAAGACTTCAAAATGCATCTCAAAAAATTTACTTTTCACCTCCAGAACAAGAATTATCAAATATTGCAGCAAGTATTTCAAAGGATAACCAGGAGAAAAAGTACTGGGAAAATAAACTGGCATCTTTAAAGAAGGGGCAGTGTATTGTTCACGGTCCGATTTTACAAGCAAACGGGGAGTTATCAAATCCAACTGTTACGATTGTTGATATTAACCCTTTATCGGAAAGATTATAATAAAACTCCCACCTCATAGGTGGGAGTTTTATTATAATATTATTAGTCTAAAATCTTCCATAGAGGTTTTGTTTTCAAGTTCATCGTTCAACTTTCTTAAACCTTTTTCAATAAAAGAGAGCATGTGTTTGTGTAATTCGTCTTCATTTAATGGTTTTTCAACTTCATTTATTATTATATGTTTAAACAAAAGGAATTCTTTGTCTTTTATAATATTATCTGGGATTGTCCACTTATCTTTTCCTCCATCAAATTCCTCGGCGACTGGTCCATTTGAAACTGATATACCTTTTGCAAGAGCAATCTTGACTGCAAATGGTCTTTCTACTTCCAAGATATCAGCAACACTATCTAAAATCTTCTTACCTCTCTCAGATAATTGCATTCTTCGATTAGACATTTAATCACCCTTTTACAAATTTAAAATATCCATCCCTAATTATGGTATATTTTTTTCTTTCATCATAATCTAACATATATTGTTTATAAGAATTTTCTTTCATCAGATTTACATATTCTTTGGTAATTTCTGTATCAGTTGAAAGTATGATTACTTGTTCACTTAATTCTTTATAATAGAAGTTAATCAGGTGGTTTCTATGATAACTATCTAAACGACCAAGGGGAGTATCGATAACCATCGGTAATGATAAATCAGAAGCTTTAGTTAAAGCCCATATTAAAGCTGATGAAATCATTTGCATTTCACCTGCTGACCTGTCTTGTATGCTTATTTCCTGCATACGATCATTATAAAGTCTGATACTATAAGTATTAATATCAAATTCGATTTTTCCAAATTCATCTTGCTTTCTAAATAGACGTTTTAACATCATAGAAAATTCTTCTTTAATATATGTCGCCTTCATTCTAGTTAATTCAGTAACATATTGTTCTAATACTTTAATAGTTAATTCTACTTCCACATATTTCCTTTGTAGTTCTTCTAAACTTTCATCTTGTCCGGCTAAACGGGTTAACTTATTCTGTAAAGTGGTTTTTTCATCTTTAGCTACAGATAATTTTTTTAATACTGATTTTAATTTTAAAGTCTGTTCTCCTAATTTCTTTCCAAGTACGTCAATCTTATAGTTTTCATCGTCAATATTAACTTCCTGTGGTGCATTGCGGATTTCAATTTCAAGTGAATTTAATTCATTTTGAAGTTTATCAATTTTACTAATTAATTGAGTCACTTGTAATTTGTCTTTTATAGGTATGCCTTGTAAATAGCTATAATCATTACTGGTAATATCATGTATTTCTATAAAATCAGAAGGAATAGTATTTCTTATATCATTTTCTTTAATCCAAACTTCTTCACCGAGTTTTTTGATTTGCATCAATTGTTCATTTGTTAAAGGAGGATCAATGCTTTTACTCAATAATTGATTCATAAAATTTCTATATGGTGTCAGGGAAGAGTTTTGTAAAATCCTTTTATGACTAATTTCATTTTCTAATCTAAGTTGTTTTTTCAAATTTGAAATTTTATTTGTTAAAATTATGTTGATCATATTTTGTTTAAGGAATGAATTCAATTCATCTTTAGCAAAATTTAACTCCGTAGCAGTACGAGTCTGTTTTTTAATTATTACTTCACGCGATTTAGAATTTTGGGAAATTTTATTATTACGCTCTAATTTTGTTTCATTAATTAGTTTTTCAAAATTTTTAACTTCAGATAAATATTTTTCTCTCTTAGATTCCAGTGAATCTATAGATTTATTAATTTCATTTAGCTCTGTTTGTATAGAGGTTAGCTTAATCTGTGAAACTGATTTAGCCAGTTTATTTTCTAACGAGCTTTTTAATGAACGGAAATCGTTTAAAAGAAGTTTATATGATTCCATACCAGTAATTTTATGGATTGCTTCTTTCATTTCGTGACTATTTTGTCTAAGAATAATTTCTTTTATCTCTTCTCCATCAAAAATGAAAAACGGAGCAGCATAATAGGGGATAATTTTGTCTATAAACCTGTTATAAACTTCAATATTATCAATACGTGCATGTTTGGCATGTTTGGATTTAGGACCTTTTACCTCTAGTGCTCTCTCTTCATGGGAGACTCGTTTAACATTGTCAAAATACCATTTAACTTTTAGATTCCATTCCTCACCAGCATCAGTTTCAAGTAATAATGACACTGAGCATTCACGACCACCTTCATCAAAGAAGGTATTGTTAATTACATTAGAAAACAACCTTTTATGTTCAGCTTCAGACATTCCCCTTTTACCAAAAAGCACATAAAGGATGGCTTTTAGAAAAGTGGTTTTTCCTGCCCCATTTAATCCACCAAGAAGTATAATATTTTGATGTTTTTCATCTCTTATTTCTTTTGGTATATAGAGATCAATTTCTTGGTGACCATAATATGTTTTATAATTTACAAATACTAATTTCTTAAATAACATTTATTAAATCACCTTATCATTGATTATTATTTTCAGAATTTTTTATATGGAAATCAATCAGTTCTTGATATTCTTTTATCCTTGCCCCTTGGCTTACATTTTCATAAGATAATCTTTCAGCAACTTTTATTAAATCTTTAGCAAGTTTTAGATGAAAATTGTTTTCATAACATATCTTAGCAAGAAGTTCTATTTCTCTTCTCCTGATTTCTTTCATAAAAATCACCTACACTATGTTAATATGGAATGGTTTTTCTAAAGGTTGTAATAAAAGTGTAACATAAATACCGACAAAATTTATAATATTAATCAAAACAAAAATTCCATTGTTAAATTTTGTTATAATATAGTCCCAGGGGGTGTAATATTGGCTGGCTGGGATTTAAAGGTAGGAGAAATTAAACAAACTTATGTTACTGATGAGGATATTTGGAAAGCCTTAAACCAATTTTATAGTTATGGATCGACAACGATGTCTTATAAGTATGGTTTACTTAAGTCATTAATAGAAAATCTATATAATGTAAACGAAAATCTAGAACTAAAATTCAGTGATTTATTCTATTCTTTTACAAAAATTTATTGGAATTTAGTAATACATCATCAGCTTTGGCAATCTAATTCAAAAAAGCAACCCTCTAGCATTCAAAAAAATTTAGAAGACTTTTGTTTAAAATATTCCATTCCAAGTGAATGGACTTTTGATAAGTTACCAGATGACTTCCAAATTGAAATATTGGAGAAAATTAAAAATATCGGAAAAAGATATGTTATAGGTGCATTTTATTCTGATACAAATTCTTATTTTTATGAGTTTGATCTTAAACGTGAATACCTTAAATTTAATGCCCCAGTTTATAGATTCTTGCAAAAACATCAAAGAACGGTTACATATTTAACAAATTATCAATACGAAATTCTTAGAAAATAATAATACTGTCCCTAACATTAATTATATCCTAGGTAAAGTAGAGGTAATTTCCCAAAGAGAATCCCTTTCAAAATTTTTAGAAATTCTAAGAAAGTATGATGAAGAAAATTGCTTTTATTGTGGTAAGGTGATTAAAAAAGAAAAGAGAAATACACATGTTGATCATTTTATTCCTTGGAGTTTTATTCAAAATGATAATCTTTGGAATCTAGTCATCGCATGTCAAAAATGCAACCTTCAGAAGAGTGATAAGATAGCAGAAGAAAAATTCCTAGACCACTTACTGGAAAGAAATCAAAAACTATCTAATGAAATAAAGAATGAACCAAGCGATTTATTTATGAATTATAAAGAACAAAAATTAATTCAACTATACCAATATACAATCTATAATGGATATTCTGTTACATGGAGTCCAGGAATCTAATTGGATATTAACTTTATTACTTTACTCAGCTCTATCATTTTGACGGAGGAAACCTGAATGTCTACAAATTACAAATTAGTCCGAGACCGTATACCCCAAATTATAAAAAATACTGGAAAACAACCTATAACAAAGATACTAGACAACGATGAATATATAATGGAATTAAAAAATAAAATATATGAAGAACTGGAAGAATATGTGGAAACTTATAATGATCAGGATGCGATCGAAGAATTAGCTGATCTCCTTGAAGTCATTATTTCATTAGCTCGATGTCATGGTTCCTCCTTTGAAATGTTAGAAGAGGTTCGAAGAATGAAAGAAGTAAATCGGGGTGGATTCAAAGAAAAGATCTATTTAATTCAGGTGGATGATATGAAATAAAATGGAATTGTACAGATTTCAATTAAAAGAGAACTGGTTGGATTTTACCATGACCCTTCTATGTTTATAAATAAAATGGTAAACCGTGATTTGGAAGGGGAGATAATTACACTACAAATAGAAAAGGCTAAACGGAAAGTATAAAGTTCACAAAGCATGGAATCGGATACCAGGTGTTATTTATTCTGTTTAAATTATTATGCAGTATTAAAAAAATCCCTAATGTTTCCTCGACATTGGGGAAACTTTATCTAACTATTTACTCTCTCCAATACCTCGGCTGGAATCAGGCCAAGGAAAAAATCCTCAATATATCCCAAAATTCTTCTGTTTTGACCTCATTCTCTAAAAGGAAGGAAGGCATCGCAACGGAAACCTGATGTCGTTTATGCACATTATTTAGAATCGAACTTTGATAATTTTACGCATTTCTTATTGCAGTTTAAATTTGGAGCTTAGTATTGATCCGCATAAATATTTCTGGATTATCTCCGCCCTTTACCTCATACAAGACTTGATCTAGCATTTCAAATAACCCAAGTGAGATAAATGTTTTTTCGACTTTAAACCTATTCGATTTTGCTAATAGACATCATGGACGTTTTGTCCTGGTTTTGGGGTGGAGATTTGGATTAACTTTGTCAAATGAGTTTTCAAGAATTTTGTAAACTCATTTATGCCCGGGTAAACTTGATATTTGGTTTCACGTTGATTTTCTCGTTCATAAATCATATGGACTCGATGGTTTCGGTTAATATTGGCCGTGTTTTGATAACTAATGATACTTTGCAGTAACTGATTGGCCAAAGCCTCGGCTTGATATTTTGTTTGAAGAATAGGGGTTAAACCACTGACCTAGACCCTGCCAAAGTCGCCTTCAATGTGAAATTTGCATTTTTTGTTCTATTTTATCCTTTGCAAGAATAAAAGAATTAATGATAATCTTTCCTCGTAATAGGTCCTTCGGAATGGAGAGTTCGATTGAGTTGTTGGTTTAGCTTACCGGGGGTAGGCACAGGCACCAAATCCTGCACTCTCCTTTTATAAAGCACTCAATCCATGAACCTCTAACTATACGATACCAGCCGAATTATCGAAATGAATGTCTAAATAAATGGTATAAAGAATCATTGATTACCTTTGAAAAAGGTAATATCCTGGCGATTGGGCATGCCATTGAAACCAATTTATTCGAGGTCCATTTGGAACTGTTAAATTTACCATCAATTGCAAAAGTAACAAAGTTGCTTGAAAACCAATTTATGGAGGTTGGTATCCCGTATCCATACAAACATGATTACGATATTACTACCAGAATATGAATATAACCAATATGCGACTAATGCAAATTCAAGGCTAAAGAATCAAGCAAAATGGTATTCAGGGGCAAGGTCGAAAATTTCTCCCTCTACGGTTATTTTCAAATGCCATAAAAGATGATTAGTGGTAGACAAGTATGAATTAAAACAACTTGTCAATTTACTACATAGTTGAAAGATGCTTATTTCAACAAGTCAAGGCTGTTTCTACAGCCTTTTTTCTAATTCGACTAACATTATTGTGAGTGAAAACGGGGGGAGCTGTAAAATATAATGATAAATGAATAGGATCATTATCGGAGGAAATGCCTTGAAAGAGAATTTATCTTTTATTAACGTCGTGGCAGAATAGCTGAAAAACAAAAGTACATAATATTACAAACAAATAAGACGGGTGAAAGGAATTTATATAAATGGAGTTCTTACAGGAGAATATGCCTTTTGTGTAGAAAGATTAGATGAAGGAGGGATAAATTTATGTATGAGGCAAAAGGTTTTGAAAGTACAGACTTCGCAGAATTTACTCGGGTAGTTAATGATTTTCTTGGCACATTAGAGGAAGGAAAGCTTATAGATGTTAAATATAATTCTGTTCCACTTGCTATAAGCACGCATACTGAGTATGGGGTTTATCCAGATACAAAATATACTGCAATCATTATATTAAAGAAATCGTAAGAAAATAACAGTTTTTACGAGCTGTGGAATTTTCCCCTTGCGATTATTTACAAAATATGTTAAAAATTAATCAGATTATCTTTGTTCGGTGTAAAGGATTTGTTTAAGTTTAAATTTCGTCTTTATGATCACTGAGAGCAAGGATAGTATAACACTGTGTGTTTTTACACACTAGGAGGCAAAACAAATGGAAAAGGGCAAGGTAAAATGGTTTAATGGCGAAAAAGGCTTCGGATTCATCGAACGTGAAGGTGGAGAAGACGTATTCGTTCATTTCTCAGCGATCCAAGGTGAAGGCTACAAATCATTAGAAGAAGGTCAATCAGTTACTTTCGACGTTGAACAAGGAAACCGTGGACCACAAGCAGCTAATGTTCGTAAAGATTAAATAAAACCAATAGACAGACTCTAAAAATAGAGTCTGTTCAGACTGTCGACAAATCCGAAGGATTTTGGATTTATCGACAGTCTTTTTTGTTTGGCTGCGTTATACTAGTCTGTTGATTTCCGTTCCAGGCGCTTCGCTTTCCGCGGGGCGGGCGGTGAGCCTCCTCGTCGCTAAAGCTCCTGCGGGGTCTCACCTGTCCCGCTGCTCCCGCAGGAGTCTTCGCGCCTTCCACTCCAATCAACAGTGTGTAAAAATAAATATAGTACATAAACACAGCCTTTTATATAATTTAGGTAAAAGGTTTAAACGGGGTAGATGAAATGCTTACTAAAAATACACAGATCAATCGTGATCAAGTAGAAATGATAGCCCTAGATCAACTTGTACCTGCTGATCATTTAGTTCGTAAAATGGAGGCTACAATAGATTTTTCATTTATCTATCCGATGGTTGAAGATTTATATTCAACTGAACGGGGACGCTCAAGTATTGACCCTGTTATTTTAGTTAAGATGGCATTCATCCAATATACCTTCGGTATTCGTTCAATGCGTCAAACTATAAAAGAAATTGAAACAAATATGGCATATCGCTGGTTTCTAGGCTTTGGATTTTATGATAAAGTACCGCACTTTTCAACATTTGGTAAAAACTACGAACGACGGTTTGAGGAGACAGATATATTTGAACAGATATTTTATCGGATTTTAGAGGAAGCCGCAGATAAAAAGCTACTCAGAAATGAACATGTATTTATTGATTCAACACACGTAAAAGCAAATGCAAATAAGAATAAATTCGAAAAGAAAGTGGTTCAAAAGGAAACGAAGGCATACCATGCACGTTTACAAGAAGAGATAAATTCTGACCGAGAAAACCATGGAAAAAAGCCAATCCCTTCAGATAAATTTAATAAAGAAGAACATAAAGAGATCAAGGAAAGCACCTCTGACCCGGAAAGTGGGTATTATGTGAAAGATGAGCGTACGAAACAGTTTGCCTACTCTTTTCACACTGCTGCTGAACAAAATGGTTTTGTGCTTGATGTAATTGTAACTCCTGGTAATATACACGATAGTGCCGTCTTCGAGCAACTTGTTGAAAAGGTAATTAAAAAGCAAGGAAAACCTGATGCTATAGCAGCAGACGCAGGATACAAAACTCCTGCCATTGCTCAATATTTAATCGAAAATGAGGTTCGCCCTGTTTTACCATATACACGCCCTCGAACGAAAGATGGATATTTGAAAAAATACGACTTTGTTTACGATGAACATTATGATTGTTACATATGTCCAGAAGGACAAATTTTTGAATACAGTACAACTACTAAAGAGGGTTATCGTCAGTACTTCTCTAATCCTGCTAAGTGTAAGGATTGCCCGCTTCTATCACAGTGTACTCAGAGTAAAAATCATCAAAAACTTATTCAACGGCATGTTTGGGAGGAGTATCTTGAGGAAGCTGAACATCTCCGTCATACAGGAGAGAATAAAATGATATATGCACGTCGTAAGGAAACGATTGAACGTGTTTTTACGGATGCAAAAGAAAAGCATGGTATGCGATGGACAACCTTAAGAGGTCTAAAAAAATTGTCCATGCAGGCGATGCTTACTTTTGCTACCATGAATTTAAAGAAGATGGCTACATGGACTTGGAGTAGCCCAAAAATGGGCTAAAAAATGACCCCGGAGGGGTCTTGTTAAAGAAAAATTTAACATATAAATGGCTAAGAATTGAAAAAGGCCCCGAATAGGGACATTCGGAATGCCTTTTGTCTACAATCTGGACAGACTCTAAAAATAGAGTCTGTTTTTTTATGCAATAAAAAACAAAGAACCCCACTCACGAATGAGTAGGGAACATGAAAACAGTAAATCAAATGGTAAACAAAGTGTAGCATACAATTAAGGATAATCCTAATTTAATGAAAGTGGCTTATAAAGTCACTCTAATTTTTATGAGATACCTGAAGCAATATTTTCTGCTTCAATTCTAAGTAATAACTGCCAGAACCCTACTTGAGGGAGTGGTGTAGTTCGTGGTGCTTGAGTCGATTGAATATGGTGAGGATGCAAGTACACCTAAAAGAAAAAGGTTAAGCTGACGAACTTCTGAATGGTCGGGTCTATACGACAAAAATTTGGAAATTCGTCTTATATATATTAAGCTTGCAATTAATTCCAAAAAGTGCTATTATAAGGAAGAATTATTTTTGTTCGGTGAAAAGGATAGTATTAGTTAAAACTTTTCGTCTTGAAGATCACTGAGAGCAGGGATAGTAACATTGTGTGTGTTAACACACTAGGAGGCAACACAAATGGAAAAAGGTAAAGTAAAATGGTTTAACGGCGAAAAAGGCTTCGGATTCATCGAACGTGAAGGTGGAGAAGACGTATTCGTTCATTTCTCAGCTATCCAAGGCGAAGGGTATAAAACATTAGAAGAAGGTCAATCAGTTACTTTTGACGTTGAGCAAGGTCAACGTGGAGCACAAGCAGCTAACGTACGAAAAGCTTCTTAATTATAAGAATAAATATAGACAGATTCTTATTTTAGAGCCTGTCAGAGTGTAGGAAAAGGCATCCGAATGAGCCCATTCGGATGCCTTTTCTTTGAAATTTGTTCATAAGAGCAGATTTTAGACCTATTCTACCTATTTTTTAGGCCATATCTGGACTTTTCTAAATCCAGCTTGCCTAAAAGGAAGGGGTGCGATTGATAGGTATCTAGCAAAGTATTCAAGCCGGAGATTAAAAAAGATTTAGTTGCAGGTTCTTCCAGCGCTTTATAATATACTTAAAAAGAGCTGCCCAATTTGTGCAGCTCTTCTTCATTCATCATAATTTTTCATAAAAAAGGCGAATTTTATTGGCCATAAGTTGTCTGCGTTCCTTTAGAAATTCCTCGTAATCGGTGTAGTCTAAATTAAATATCGATAAAGGGCTACAGTTCATTTCCATGTTCGACTTTAATTCGTCTTCGTTTGTGATTTCTACTATTGCAATTTGCCCGCCATTGCACTGTACCTTGACAAGCTCCATATAATTGGAAAGGGCTTTGTCCTTTATCGAAAGGTTTACAATTTGTTCTGTATAAACATAGTTGGCGATTTGATTATATTTTCCACGATTATTGATCCCATTTTTCTGAAGATACTTTTTCGGGAAAATATGATGGACATCCCCACGTTCTTCGATTAAATGACTTACTGTTATTGACTTTGATAAAAAGGCATTATCCTTATCATAAATTTGTGCCATTATAAACAAATTGAAATAGGGACTACTGGTAACGGAGGTATCTAAGTTCGTTACCAAAATATTGTTCCAATAAGCATCCGAAAGTTCGCCAGCTTCAATACTCTTTAAATAATTCATCGTTTATCGGCAAGATTAAATCTCCTGATATCGAATTCAAACATTGTTTCGGGAGATCCTGAATATCGTTCAGTCAATACGGACATACCTACACATTAGAATTATCTTCATCTAAAAAGGCAGGGAAAGCCTGCCTTTTATGCTGTGAATTTACATTTTGGATATTTACTGCACCCTTTGAATTCACCATATATTCCTTTCCTTTTAACCATTGGATTGCCACATCTGGGGAAAATATTATTCTTAATGCTTTGTTTTTTTTGTGATAAAGTGGATCGGATTTCACTACGATGATTTTTAGCCACTTTATTTTTTTCTACATTTGATATGTTTACTAATGGTTCAATTTTATGCTGGATTTTCCTTAATTGTTGATGACTAAGAATGTTTGAATTGGTGCTCCCATTTATTAGCCCTATTAACTTGTTTCTTTTTATGACAGATGCATTTTTGAATTCAGATTTAAACTTTAATTCTGATTGATCTCCGAAAACAATAATCGAGAAAAATGGAACATTTTCTACTAAATCTCCCAAATAAGTCTTTAAAGCTTGAATATGTCCGTAATTTTGCCAAAGAGGGTTATTAAACTTATCTTTTCTTTTGTAGTTTGTTTGATTCCAGTATTGGCTTTGTTCTGACCCAGTAATCCAGCCTTTATAATTCTTTGTTTCAATTACATATATACCTTTATGAGAAAGAACTAGGTGATCAACTTGACTTGTTTTTTTCCCATTCTCTATTGGTATGTAAAGATCATGAATGGAAACGTATAGTGTGGGGTTTAATTTCTTAATTGTGTTTTTGACCCTCTTTTCTCCAATCTTTCCTTTAAAAGAAGCAGAATTTGTTACTACCAATGCAATAAAAATTAAAATAAAAAAATAAATCATGACAAAATCCTCCAATATCATACAATAGATACTATTTTATCATTTTTTATCCATTATTAGTAAATTAATATGTATTTAATTGAGGTCTAAATTACTATTTTATAAACTATGTTCTTATTTATGAAATATCTTTTACTATTTTTCCTTAGCTACTCTAAGAAGGTATGGTGCTAATTATAGCTTACCCAAAACAAGAAACTCAACAAGTACTTCCTATTTGGGAGGTTGTAGATACCGAAAAAACAATCGAAATGCAAATGGTTCGGATTGATAGCCTTGAACATACTTTAGAGGACTTGAGGGAGATAATGGGTGAAAGGGCCGTACCTAGTGATAGAGCAGTACCGCGCTACAGGACTGAGTTTTAGGCACACAAAAACAAATACAATTTTAACGGTTTGACTTAAATGTCAAACTATTTTTTCTTTGTCCTTGAGGCTAGAATGTCTGGCCCTCATGATTTAACGTTGTACTGTGCCGGGGGACACCAACACTGTGCGAGGATTTGTAATATGTCTTTTAATGGGCAATTCATCAATCGGGCCCTTTAATTGAATAAGCAGGAAGGTTTTTTGGATTTAACACACACTCCAAAGTTGATATTGATGAAAAGAAGTCTCTATAATAATTAGATGAAGGTAACTGGTATGGGATTTCGGAATAGTGCTATATAAGGAGTGGAATTATGAACTTACAATATGAAGTTATTTCAGAAGAAAAAATAGAATGTTGTCGTGATTTGTGCAATGAACTCATGTCCTTTCAAAAGTCAAAAGCTCAAATTAAACCAGAGTTGTTTAACAGCATGAATTTTGACACACGGATGGTACCATCAATTAAAAGCGCATTACATAATTATATTGTGGTAGTGAAAGATATGGATAAAAATAAAGAAGCAGTGGCTTATGTGTATTCAAATATCTCTCCTAAAGAAGCGTATTCAAATGATTTTGCGACTTTTTTTGATCTTTCATCTGTTAAAGGAAAAAACGTAGGTTGCTTATCCCAATTTTACATTAAGGAAGGGTACAGACAATACGGAATTGGATCTAAACTTTTCAACATGTCAATGGAGTGGTTAAATACATTTGATGATATAGAAGATTATTTTATCTACGTCTCAAACGGTAATGAAAATGCCTTGGAATTCTATAAGCGTAAAGGGTTTACGGTAAGTCATGACATATTAGAAGGTTTTATCACTGTTTTAAGAAGTAATAAACAACTTCAAGATAAGAAAGCCGTTTAATTTAAGGCTTTAAAAAATGATTGTGTTGCTTATAACCCAAATAAAGATTTAATAGGCTTATATCTCACCGGGGGACCATGGGGATGGTTCTTGTGGTTGGGGGTAACCCGCAATTAAACCATGGGAAACAATCCCTTTAAAGCATTAAGAAAAGCTGCCACAATGCCAGCTAGTTCTACAACTCTTGTACCCATTCGTTCAACAAAATGTTTTATTTTGACTGTTTTAATAAGAATGTTGATTTAAAGGGATTTAAAAAAAAGCGAGAAAATAAAGGAATATAGTGAAAATTCAATAATAAATTGATACATCTTGTGCAATTCCTTTACAGCTTATTAAAGACTACCACAACAAAAATAACACCATACCCCCAGAAAAATCGCCTTCATTTTTTATTTTTTCAAAATTCTAGCCTATGCTAATATGATGGAGATGGTTGAAGGAAACGTAAACAATCTCTTTATCGTAAATCAATGAAATAATATCATTATTTACATCATATAAAACTCCTTCTATTTTTACTGGTCCATCACTGTTTATTTTGACCCATTTGAGTATTTGCGTTTCTAACAGATTTAGTAAATTATTAGCTTTATTGTACCCAATATCTTCTGGAGATACGAGATTGAATTCCTTGGTATTCTCTGTCACACTTTCTATGTGATCGTTATTATAGTAAACAACCCCATCTTTTTCCGTGAGTAGGACAAGATGATCATCAGAAACATCTAACAACCTTCCAACCCCTGCTTCTTGAAAACCTTGATCAACTTTGACCATTTTACCTATAAATGACTTCATCCTGCCTAAAAACACCAATAGATTTTCCCCTCTCCATGAAACAAGCTTTTTTTTATTTATATGGATACTGCATGGGGATTGTACTAATAAAAAAGCCTCTTTTGTGGGAAGAAGATATGTGATGTCTATATTCCACCAAACTGCCCCGTTCAAAGTACCTTGGAAAAATTACTACCTTGGTCAAAAACACTTTCAATCATTTGTATAAATTTTAAAAACTTACCTATATAATAACGTGTTCCCTATCTGGTTTTACAGGTGGGGATTGTTTTAACTCCTCTACATTACAAAAGTAATTAGAGGAGTTTATTTATTGGTAAAGAGTAGACAATGATTGGTAAATTCTTTGTCAAGGAATGGTTCAAAAGATGGCAGAGGTGGTAAATTCCTTTGGTCGTAATCAAATCTCATCTAAACACAAAGTTCATCCATCACATAGGTTCAATATATGTCCTATGTGATGTATATCATATTTATTATGGAATTCTTTTGATAAACTTGATTTATAAAAACAAATAACATTTGATAGAAAGCTAGGGGTGCCCTTATTGGGCTGAGAGGAGCAATCCAACCCTTTGAACCTGATTTGGATTAGTACCAACGTAGGGAAGCTAAACACGCTAGTGCAGCTTACCTATTTTTTTTGGGTAAGCTTTTTTATATTTCAAGGAGGATAGAACAATGAGCTATTACAAAAAATATTATGAGGAAAAGAACTTACCTTTTGAGGACTATTTTTCATCACTAACTTATGAAGATGTAAAGCACGTCATAAATAAAACAACGTTAAACGAGTTGGATTTTTTAACGTTATTGTCGCCTGCAGCAGAGCCTTTTTTAGAAGATATAGGGCAAAAGGCTCAACAAGTAACTGTTCAACATTTTGGGAAAGTTATGCAGTTGTTTGCCCCTCTCTATATATCCGATTTCTGCGTCAATCAGTGCGTGTATTGCAGTTACAGCATAAACAATGATTTTTCTCGAAAAAAACTTACCTTGTCTGAAATTGAAGCAGAGGCACAGGCACTAGCTAAAACAGGAATTGAACACTTGCTTATTTTAACTGGGGAATCAAGGTTACATGCCTCTATTGAATATCTTAAAGAAAGTATCACGATTTTAAAGAAATATTTTTCCTCCCTTTCAATTGAGATACACCCTCTGGAAACAGAAGAATACCGGGAATTGATTCAATGTGGCATAACCGGACTCACTATTCATCAGGAGGTATACAACGAAGATATATATAAGCAAATTCATGTGAAAGGTCCAAAACGAAACTATTTATATCGGTTGGATACGCCGGAACGGGGTTGCAAAGCAGGAATGAGCAAGGTTACTATCGGTGCGCTCTTAGGAATGGATGACTGGAGGAAAGAAGTGTTTTTTACCGGTATTCATGCTGCTTACTTGAAAAATAACTATTCAGAAACGGAAATCGGAATTGGATTTCCAAGAATGCGCCCTCATTTGGGGGATTTTCAGCCAAAAACAAATGTTACAGACAAAAATTTACTTCAAGCCATGCTGGCAATGCGTTTGTTTTTGCCAGAAGCAGATATTATCCTTTCTACAAGAGAGCAGTCGGAACTTCGTGACCATCTTATTAGTTTGGGCGTTACTAAAATGTCTGCAGCTTCCTCAACTGCTGTTGGTGGTTATGTTAACAAAGAGACCAGCCACAGTCAGTTTGAAATTTCCGATACACGAAGTGTTGACGAAATAAAAGATATGTTGCATCGTAACGACTATCAAATCCGATGAAGGCAATTAAGAATTTTATCTTACTAGCCAGTGTAACTCATGCTCTTAAAAGGCTGCCAGCTTTTAATCTGGCTATTGTGTTCTATATTGTTACTAAAGTGATTTTGGGGTGACAATTGTGGTTTGGATTAGCCTCTTAATACTGTTTCTTCTTCCTATGTTGATGGTCGTTGTCATTCGAGCAACTACGAAACATGATTGTTGTAGTAGTGGTATTCTGCGAAAAAAACGTAAAATTAAAAAGTGGGATTCCACCAATACACAAGATTTGTAAATTTAAAGAAGAATTACATTTTATGTTTGTTTTATTGTTTTAAAAAAGTAGATGAAAAGAAGGTAATTGGGTAACATTTCAATTATAATGTTACTCTTTTTTAAAAAAAATAAAAAAGCAAAAAGATAGATCTGTATGAGTATAAAACCAGAACTGGGTAATTTCGAATAAGAGATTTTTCGCTTGAAGTTTATCTGGACAAGACTACACCTGAGCTTATGAGACTGTCAACTTTTGAGCTACTTAGTTTGCTAAAGTACGCCAGAGCTGAAAGAGTATCTCTCTATCATTATTTAAATGTGTTCTACAAAGCTCGAAAGCTCGGTCAAACAGAGGACTATATAGTAAACGAAGAAAAGAAAGCGGGAAAGAATATGAAAAAATCACTCGGAAAATGTTTGTTCTCGAAAATATTCTTCGCCAGCGGTTGGGATATGTTCCCCATCGCATCACAGACGACTATTTGGCAAGGTATTTGGAGGAAATGAAGAAAGGCAAGCATAAACCTATGATTATACGTCAAAAAAGAAGAGATGAAGTCAAAAGTGGCAGTTGAATTTCTAACTCTTTAAAGTAGTTAGAAGGAAAAATCACTTTTTTTATAAAGAAGTTAGAGGAATCAATAAACTTGCAATCAAAAAAGAAATATTGAATCTTGGGATTGTATTAAAAGAACTAAACAAAATGTGTACTCTAAAAGGGGAGGTTTCCCGGATATTTTGATGATAGATGTTACTCATAAATGTGTTTAAAAAGTTTAGGCAGCGATGGTAACCGAAGGTCTTCGTGAGTTTCGACGTCAGTTCAACTCATCCGTTACACTCCCTTATCTACTTTCAGGCTTCAAAGTTAGGAAATATCGGACGCCATGTTAGATTTGCAAATGCAAATTAGACATCGAATTGGGGTACGAGTTGAATGTTTATTTACTTTTAAATCACAAAACTATAATTTCCTATGCAAAACAGCCATTAGCAATATAAATGGCTGTTTTTTCAATTTATATTTTTGTCAGATTTTTCTTCCTATTTCGAATGAATGCGATAACTAGTAAGATGCTTGGAATGATAATTTGAAAAGGCAAATTTACATAGGCTGTTGCAAATTCAAGTCCTTCTTTAACAAACTCAGCAAACGTCGATGCCATGGTTATGGATGCAAACAGAACAATCAATCCAATTGGAAACGTCAGCTTTTCCTTTTTTTTAAACTGAAATAGATCTGCTGTACCTGCTACTGCAGCATAAAAAAACAGTGATATTTTAAAAAAACCGCCAATTATTAGGTAGAGCAAAAAAAGAACATCCAGCCGTTCAATAAAATTTGCCAGTTGTATTCTTGAAACGGTGGTTAACAATGGAAAGTTTGAGCGGGTATAAAGTTCTGGACCAATGGTTGAAATCGTAATAATCACGGTAATGGTAATATTAATCCCACTTAAAATCATCCCGCCAATACAAACAAATTTTATTTTCTTTGGTTCATTCACAAACGGGTATATCATCGTGAAAATAAGTATTTCTCCAAAAGGATATGTAAGTGTTTCAGGAAGAAACGCCTTAAATATGGGTTTCCAGCCATTTTCAAGAATAGGCTTTAGAAGCTCAAAATGGATTAACCCGGAAAAAGTAACTAGTAGAAATCCTGATATGGCCATTAAATAAACAATGCCAAAATAAATCTGCCCGACTCTTGCGATTACTTCTAAACCTTTATGAATGCCATAAATGATGGTCAGAACCATCAATGCGTTGATGACAAATAACGGCGTATTTGTATAAACAGTCGTTACCAAGAGTTCCCCAAAATCTCGTAATACTCTTGCGGTAATATAGATAAAATAGGTGATATAGAATAAGGCGATAATCCGGCCCGGCCATTTTCCGGCAATTTTTTGTATATAGCTGGTTAGAATTAATTCGGGATAAAAAAGAAACAGACGATAGTGAATAAAGAAGACGATTAAACCACCCGCTAACCCTAATAAAATGGCAATCCATGCATCCTGTTTTGCATTTGCTCCAAGACCAAAGAGGATTGAACTCCCCATTTCAAATAAAAATACTAGTACGAAAAGCTGGGATGCGCTTATTTTAATCTTATCCATTTACTACATTTCCCCTTTGCTTTGGGTTATTTTGTTCTTCTCCAAAGCACTTTTTCTTCTTTATTGTACTAATTGCTTCTTAGACTCCCTCTGAATATTTTTTCAACCAGTTAATCAATTTAATTATCAAATTGATAGAAATAAAATACTTTCTCCATTTTGCAGTTTTTTTGTTTCTCTTTAACAGAATAAATAAAATTAAAACAATATCCGTCTAATTTAGAAAGCACCTCAAATATTTACCCTAATATTTGGTAGGGTGTCAAATATCCACCAAATTATACAAATCGCATACAGTATAAACATTTTAAAAGTACAGTCCAAATTGAACTGAATTTGTAGTAAAGAGAATGGTTTTGGGGAAATTGTGAAATCCTTGTGAAGAAAAAAACACTGAATAGATGGAAAGGGGAAAATTACTTTTGATGAGAATGAAATATTTTGGCGTGCAGTTGGAGGTTTTGCAAAAAAAGGAAGAACAGAGATTTTATAATAAAATCCAATAATTACAATGTTATGACATATAACAGGAGTCAATGTTTTTGAATCGTTGGCTCCTTCTTTGAAGGAGCCAATCTCGTGAGGCGTCGAAAAAATTCGCTTCGCTCATGTCTTAAAAAGAATGTGCGGTGTAATGTCGATGGCTATCTATCATTTCTCAAATCAGATCATTTCAAGAAAAAAACAGCAAAATACAATAGCTGCTGCAGCTTACCGTTCTGGTGAAAGATTGATAGATGAAAGAACAAATGAGGAAAAGTTCTATAAAAGAAAAGTGAAGCCAATCACTCATATTCTTGCGCCACGCCATGCACCTCAATGGGTTTATGATCGCCAAAGACTCTGGAATGAAGTGGAGTTAAAGGAAAAACAATGGAATGCTCAACTTGCACGTGAAATAAATGTTGCATTACCAAAAGAGCTATCGAAAGAAGAACAGGAGAACTTAGCCCTTGATTTTTGTAAGGACATTTTTGTAAACGATGGAATGGTTGCTGACTTATCCATCCACCGAGATAATGAGGAAAACCCACACTTTCATGTGATGTTAACTATTCGTCCCTTTAATGAAGATGGGACCTAGGGAAATAAGCAAGTGAAGGTAAAAGAATTAGTGGATGGTAAGCAACAGGCTAAAGCATTGCATACAACTGATTGGAATACGAAAGTGAAGCTTGTTTATTGGAGAGAACAGTGGGCAAATTATGCAAATCACTATTTAGAGAAGAATGGATTTTCTGAACGAATTACTCACTTATCAAATAAAGATAGAGGGATTGAAACACTGCCAACTATCCATGAGGGATTTGTTGCACGGCAGATGCAAAAAAATGGGAGAGAATCTGACAGGATCCAAATGAATCAGTCGCGGAAAGAATACAACAAAACGGTTATTGAACTCCAAGAAGCAAAGAAAGAAAAACAAAGGAAAGAGAGAGCAGAAAAGTTTGTACGTCGCTTTACTCCTTTAGAAAAAAGGCAACTGCGTGAAACAGCCAAATATTTAAGAATGTTTGTAAACCATGAAAATATTAACATCAGGAAATTGCAATTGGAAAAATGGCAATCTCGTATTGAATTTCAAAAAAATTCAATTGATAAGTATAAAAAATTAAGTCGAATCGAAAAAGAAACAGATATCTTAAATCAAGCCGAATTTATATTAGAAACTGAAGCTAATCGATTTCTGGATAAATATTATCCAAATTTAAATAAAAGTGAGTTAACAAAGAATCAGAAAATAGAAGTTGTTGACATAACTGTTTCGCAAAATAAATTGTTGAACACTAATGACATTGAAACAGTATGTCGTGAATTAGAGAGAAACCAGATCGAAAAAGATCTAAATATTTTATTAAATAATCGACCTAAATTCGTTTTAGCATGCAACAGGAAATGAAAAATGCTGGGATGAAATTTGAACAATTAAGACTAAAAAGTGGAATTAATTTTGCTGATCCATCTTCCATAAAAAATGCTTCTGAGAAAGACCTAAATCAATTACAATTTTTATTGAAACAAAAACAAATCTCTAGAATTGATGGATCGTCTTTATGATTATAGGATTAGTGAAATGTATCCTAATTGGGAGGGAAGAAAATATTTAACCATAGAAGTTTGTGATGGCAGAAGAGTTTTATGGAAAAAACCTTTCTCCTGAGGATTTCTCTAACCCACCAAGGTAATTTTCAAAGGATGAACAAAAGGAGATTATCACTTATTTGTATTACATTCAAAACAATAAAATTGGATCAAATAGTGATGATCAGAATTATCAATATTTACAAAACAAATATCCTGATTTTCAGTTGCAAAATCAATCTTATAAACAAATGTTTTATTATGAATGCATGAGATATAAGGATGAAATTGGCCAAGATACAATAGATCAACTTTAAAGTATATTTTATGTTCAACCATACAATAATGTCGATGAAATACAACCGGATGGTTTTAGTACTGCCATACTATATTCTAAACTCGTTTCTTCCATCAAACGAATGGTTCCTAACTAACGGCAATATTGATTATTTTTTTGAATTGTTGACAATCTAAATAGTTCTTTAAAGTATATTTATTCATTAATTAAAAACATTGATGGGAAAAGGTGAATATAAAACAATTTTAGTTGCTTAATACTTCCGCAATTTCAAACTAGCTTAATTGAATAAGTAATTTGGCTAATTAAAATGTTGCCTTTATCATAATTGAAGAAATTAAAAAGCCAGGCTCACCTGGCTTAGTCACAATGGTAATGAGGTACGAAACATACTGTTTGAAGGTCATTATTTGTATATATAATACTGCGTATGTGGAGTTTGGTCTTGGATATTTGCCTATTTCATAAAAATATGGTCTTAAGACGTTTCGCAGGTGCTTTCGTAGTAAAGAAGAAAGTACCTTCAACTATGATAGATGCCCCCCTATTTGACCTTTTATTTTCATAGAAAAAAGACCTTGGAGCCTGCGGTTTGAATAAATCCAGTAAATAACAATCCTAAAATGGAAGAGATACAAAATGTATCTACTTATAAATTAATTAGCCTATTAATTCCTTAGCATAGGAAAAATCAGCTTAGCTCACATTTTGTTTTTTTGTTTTACATATTTAATAAAAAGGACAAGGCCTACTCTAATAACCTAATACTTTTTTTAGTTCCTTTTTTTGAACTAACCATAAGTCGATATTTTTATATGGATCTGATGTTAGATATTCATTTGTTTTTTCTTTTGCAAATTGAAAGGCGTCAATTTCTGTAATTCGTTCTTGATAAGGTAATTTTTTATCACTTTGGAAATGTAGTCTAAAATCTGGATCTAAATCTTGCATAACATGGCGAAATTCATGAAATAGAGTCTCGATTAATGGTCTATATTCACTGAAGCGAAAAATAAATATAATATTTAATTCTCTCCAATAAATACCTGATGCAAAACGTAAATATTCGTCTTCTTCATCCCCTAAGTCACTAATGATTTTATTTGCTTCACAAATAGAACAAAAAATAACAGGGATGCTAAAATATGAGTCTAAGTATTTAAAAATAATATTGGATAATGTTTTAATGTCCCAATAAAATTCATCATCCAACACATACCAATTTCTATATTGGTGATAAATAATGTGTTTTTGTAGAACTTGACTTAAAGACACGTATAAAACCTCCAATACGTTTTTGTCAATCGTTTTAAAAAACTTTATTATTCATTTATTTACAAAAATTATAAAATCCAAACACGATGCTTAAAGAAATAAATTCCCTCTAAATTCTTTTCCACAATTTGTACATTTGTTTTTAATGTGGTGGATTAACATTTTCAATGGTAACGCTGATACTAATGTTTCTAAAAAAATGTAAATATGTCGAACCAGTTTGGAAACATTTTATGCTTAAGTCTCTATTTATATTATTTTTAAAAATACTTTTTATAGCTTTGCGTATGGAAATAACCAACCTTCCTTTGATTAATTTAGCCGTAGAGATAAAGATGATAAAATAAAGTAAGCAAGGGATGAGGAAAACAACCTTTTTCAAGAAATAGCACGTTTTGATGATATTACCTTTATAGAGGATGAAGACCATTGTTATCTTACCCGATACATTCCACTTTAGTGTAATTGCATCAAAGTGGTTGTTTTTTACAATTACTGCTGTAATCTTAATATTCTCTAAAAAAAAATGGTGGAGTAAGCTTATTGCTTTAATTTTTGCCGTGGTAATTGATATTGTATTTATTATTTTATTTAACTCATAATAAAACTTATTTTCGCCATTTGTATGAAGAACTAAAAAAATTTACATCAAATATATATCAAATCGGTGATTGTCTTGCACCACGTATAATTGAGGAAGCAACTACTGAGGGACTAGAAACCGTCTTATGATTGCAATTGATGCGTTCTAAGTATATGTTGGTTGTGGAAACATCCGAATGGCCAGTCCGATCCTTAACTACTGCAAGAGGAACGTCGTTCTCAAGCAGAGGAATGACAAATGTATGACGGAACCAGTGAAAGGTTACGCTTAAATTTTTTCCTGCAAGTTGTACAGCTTCTTTCACAATTTTAAACAGGGCAGGGTAGGACAACCGTTTTTTATTAACTCTGGGCTCATTTTTATTGTATAATATTCGAAAAAGAGCGGGCTGGTATCCTGCATATTTATTTCAACTGTTTCGCCCGTATATTTTCGAAACTAAATAAAATATCTTTGGTTTTATCTCTTATAGGGATTGATCGAGGTTTATTCCCTTTACTAATGACATCTACAAATAAAAATCCTTTACAGTTATATCGAAAACTTCTCCAATTTAAGCTTAAAAGCTCACTTGCATGAAGCCCCGTGGTATAGAGTAGGTAACCAATCAGCAAATTCCTTTTCTCCATTTTTTAAAATTAATCTCATAAATTGTATTAGGTTTATAAGAGTGGTTAAAAAACATTCATAACCAAGAAGAATCGCAGAATGATTTATCCCATACTCAAAAGCGTAATCAGTGAGTATGGTTTATCTGTTTAATTGTGTTCCAGCTCATGTTATAATGAGTAACTTAGGATAATTAAAACTTTTGCTCATAATTGAACGGATGCCAAAAAAAGCCTCCGTGTAGCGATAAAATATAGAGGTGTAAGAGAATGAATAAACGATGGACAATCGGTAAAATTAAAGAATTTGTTGAGAACAATTCGGAAAGTAAGTTGCTAACGACGGAATATCTAGGTTTTTCTCAAAAGTTACTATTTAAATGTGCTTGTGGTAGCAATTTTGAAAAAACATTTACGAAATTTAAAAATAATAACCAACGTAAATGTGACGTGTGCCAACCGCCAAAAGCGTCACGCTAACGTTTAGCGAATAAACGAAGTGCCGATTTCTATTAAATAGAAGTTGGTGCTAAATACGAGGGACGATCTTCAATTAAAGGGCGCCTTAATTGAATAAAAGAAGAGCACATATTATGCATGACTAATATGTGCTTTCTTTATTTTAAAGAATTTTTATAATTTAGATAAAAAAGCATTCTTTCTGTCATTCCGTACATGTCGCTTCGACATTGAATGGACAGATAACCACGGCTCCCCTAAGTCATTGGACTTATCCGTTTTTGTTTTCGATAACGTAAAAAGTAGTCCTGTTACCAATGCCATTAAGCACCTTATTATCTGGTTAGTTACAAGTATAGATTAAAGAAGCCACTAATGCTTTACAGGTCGCGCTTCCACCTCTGCAGCTTTTTTACTAATGTGGAGTGGTCAATTCCTAGTGATTTGGCGGCCTGGCGCAGCGATGAATTGTTGGCAATCGCCTCGTTAATAATTCGTTTTTCTAGTTGTTCTAATCTACTTTTCAAATTCGATGACGATCCATTTTCCATCTGTTGAAGCTGAAAGGGTAAATGATAGGGTTCAATAGTTTGCTCAAGCACTGAAGTAACAAGATTCTCCATAATATTTTTTAGCTCCCTTACATTTCCAGGCCAGTGATACTGGATAAGGCAATGCTTGGCTTCAGGTGTTAAGACTTTTTGAATTTTATACCGTTGACAATAAGATTCAAAATAATGATCAGCCAGTAAAATAATATCTTCCTTGCGCTCACATAAGGGAGGTATACGCAGTTCAATCACCGAAATCCTGTAGTATAGATCTTCCCTAAACTTCCCTTGTCTAATTAAGTTCATGATATCCTGATTGGTGGCACCGATCACACGAATATTTACAGAAATGTCTGCAGTTCCTCCAATTCTCCGAATCTTTTTTTCTTGTAGCGCGCGCAGAAGTTTGACTTGCAGCTGGAAGGGCATCTCACCTATTTCATCAAGCATTATAGTCCCATTATTGGCCAATTCCAACAATCCGAGTTTTCCTTGGCGACTTGCTCCTGTGAAGGCACCCGCTTCATACCCGAAGAATTCAGACTCTAAAAGAGTCTCCGGGATTGCTCCACAATTGACTTTTATAAATGGTTGAGCCTTCCGATCGCTGAAATCGTGAATCAGGTTGGCAATCACCTCTTTCCCCACCCCAGAAGGTCCGGTTAACAAAACACTAGTGGGGAATGGAGCAATTTGGGTCACTTTTTCATAGATTTTTTTCATTCGGATATCGCGGAAAAGGAATTTATTTTCTTCTTCATCTGTTGTAAAGGTATATCGATAGTTTTGCATTTGTGAAAAAGTATTGGCTTTGCTTAAATCCTTTTGCAATGAATTTAGTTTGGTAACATCTCTTACACTCGTTACAACCATTTCAATGGTTCCATCCTCTGCAAAAACGGGATTTCCCGTTACAATTACTTCTTTTGTTTGAGCGATGGTTTGTAATAGAGAAATCTTTTTCTTTTCGCGAAGGACTTGAAGGGAAACAGATTGATCGATAAATTCGTCCTGAACTAAATTCTTCATATGTCTTCCAACAAGATCTTCACGGGAAAAACCGGTGATCTGTTCATAAGCTTGATTGACGAAAAGTGTGATTCCATTACGATCAACAACATAAATTCCATCCGTCGAGAATTCAAGAATGGCTAACATTTGTTTATTATTTAACGTTTGAACCATAAATCTTCACCCTCATACAAAATGTAGGTGGTGAAATTTTCATATAGTGCTGAATTTTTTCACCATAGGATTAGTATGATGTTTTAATGCTTTTTTGTAAACCCTTACGCAATATGTTGGTGAAATTATTCACCATTACAATCAATGAAAAACTAGTAAATTGGCGTCCTAATAGTATTTTAAAAGTTGGCATGATTCTTGCTTTTAAATAAGTGTAAAGAATTTTATTTGAATGAGAGAATACAAGGAGGTTTAACATGGCAAATATTATCACACCAAAACCGAAGCTTTATGTAATGGACAATGGCAGAATGAAAATGGATAAAAACTGGATGATTGCAATGCATAATCCAGCAACCACAGACAATCCAACAATGCCTTCTGAAATGGTAGAGTTCCCAATTTACACGGTCCTGATTGATCATCCGGAAGGGAAAATTTTATTTGATACCGCCTGTAACCCGAATTCCATGGGAGCAGAAGGTCGGTGGACAGAAACGACACAAAAAGCTTTCCCTTGGCAAGCTGGAGAAGAGTGTTACCTCCACCATCGTCTCGAACAATTAAGAGTTCGTCCAGAAGATATTAAATATGTCGTTGCTTCTCATTTGCATTTAGATCACGCCGGCTGTTTGGAAATGTTTACGAATGCAACGATTATTGTGCATGAAGATGAGTTCAACGGCACGCTTCAATCCTATGCCCGCCATCAAAAAGAAGGTGCCTATATTTGGGGTGATATTGATGCCTGGATTAAAAATCATTTGCAATGGCAAACCGTTAAACGGGATGAAGATTTCCTTGAACTTGCCTCCGGTATTCGTATCTTAAACTTTGGAAGCGGACATGCCTGGGGAATGCTTGGACTACATATAGATATGCCTGAAAAAGGTGGAATTATCTTAGCTTCAGACACAATCTATACAGCGGAAAGCTTTGGACCTCCAATTAAACCTCCGGGTATTATCTATGATTCTGTCGGTTATTCAAAAACCGTTGAGAGAATTCGCCGACTGGCAAAAGAAACAAACTCAGAGGTCTGGTTTGGCCATGATTCAAAGCAATTTGCCAAGTTTATCAAATCCACTGAGGGATATTACGAATAAAAGGAGAATAAGAGATGAAAATACGTGCAGCAGTACTTCATGAATTGGGGCTGCCTACCCCTTATGCAAAAAGTAAGCCTATCAAAATTGAAACTCTGGAACTGGATCCACCTGGACGTGGAGAAGTATTAGTGCAAATTAAGGCCGCTGGTCTTTGCCATTCAGATCTATCAGTGATTAATGGTAGTCGCCCCCGTCCAATGCCAATGGCATTGGGACATGAGGCAGCGGGCATCGTTGTTGAAGTCGGAGAAGGTGTCACAGACCTTCAACCAGGGGATCATGTTGTTTGTGCTTTCGTTCCAAGTTGCGGCCATTGTCTTCCTTGTCAGGAAGGACGTCCTGCGTTATGTGAACCAGGGGCTAAAACTAATACAGAGGGAACCTTGTTAAGCGGTGAACGGCGGATTCATTTAAATGAAGGAACTATTCATCACCATTTAGGTGTTTCTGCCTTTGCTGATCACGCAGTAGTTTCAAGAAATTCTCTCATCAAAGTCGACCCTGAGATTCCATTTGATAAGGTGGCTGTGTTCGGCTGTGCGGTTATTACAGGAGTAGGAGCGGTGGTCAATACAGCAAAAATTGAAATGGGAAGCACTGTGGCTATTATCGGGCTTGGTGGTGTTGGTCTAAGTGCGCTTCTTGGGGCCATCACTGCCGGAGCTAGCCGAATTGTCGCAGTAGATGTCAATGATGCAAAACTTGAGGAAGCACGTAAATTAGGTGCAACTGATACATTTAACTCAAAAGATCCTGAGGTTGTCTCCTTAATCCGTGAAGCAACAGGTGGCGGAGTTGATTATGCATTTGAAACAGCAGGTGTTGTCCCTGCTATGAACGTGGCATATGGCATTACGAAACGTGGAGGTACAACGGTTACAACAGGATTGCCACATCCTGATCATCACTTTTCTTTCCCGCAAGTTACCTTAACGGCGGAAGAGCGTACGCTTAAAGGATCTTATGTTGGAAGTTGTGTACCTGCTCGGGATATTCCACGGTTTATTGAATTATATAAGCAAGGCCGTCTTCCTGTCGATCAGTTATTAACAGACCGTTTATCGTTGGATGAGATTAACGAAGGCTTCGACCGGCTGGCTAAAGGGGAAGCTTCTCGATTGGTCGTTGTATTTTAGTTCTGCAAGAGAAGAAGGGCGGAAGCAATGTTGAAAAAATATCAGTTATTTATTGGCGGAGAATGGGTGGATAAAAAGGAAACTTTTGATGTCATCAATCCAGCAACGGAAGAAATAATTGCACAGGTGCCCAATGCGACACATGAAGAAATGAGACTTGCCGTTGAAGCGGCTGTACGTGTCCAACCGGAATGGGCAGACAAGGTTGCGTCTGAACGTGCAAATATCCTTTTGAAAGCTGCGAAATTGATGAGCTCACGAACCGATGAGCTTGCTCGAATTATGACGCTAGAAGAAGGAAAACCGCTTGGTGAAGCACGCGGAGAAATCGCGTATGCTATTTCTTTTTTGGAATGGTTTGCTGAAGAAGCTAAACGTGTCTATGGGGATACCATCCCCTCGAACTCTAAGGATAAAAGGATTTTGGTACTCAAGCGTCCTGTTGGTGTGACAGCAGCAATCACTCCATGGAACTTTCCAGCAGCGATGATTACAAGGAAAATTGGACCGGCACTCGCGGCGGGCTGTACCATGATTGTCAAGCCATCTGAATTGACGCCATTATCTGCATTAGAAATTGCCAGCATTTTTGAAGAAGCAGGTCTTCCCAAAGGGGTCCTATCCATCGTCACAGGAACAGATCCTGCTGAGCTGACTCAGGTATTAATGGAAGATACACGCGTTCGTAAAATATCCTTCACGGGATCAACAAGTGTTGGAAAGCTGTTAATGAGACAGGCTGCTGATACGATGAAACGGGTTTCCTTTGAGTTAGGGGGACATGCTCCATTTATTGTCTTTCCTGATGCTGATTTGGAGGAGGCAGTTTCCCATGCAGCATTGGCAAAAATGCGGGGAATGGGTGAAACATGCGTAGCGGCCAACCGCTTCTATGTACACCAGGAGATTCTTCCAGCCTTTACAGAGAAATTAATAGAACTTCTGGAAACCATGAAAGTAGGAAATGGTCTTGAAGAAGGAATTACAGTAGGTCCTCTGATTGAACCTTCTGCTGTACAAAAAGTTAAAGATCAGGTACAAGATGCGGTTTCGAAGGGTGCCAAACTCTTATTAGGAGGAGAATGCACAGGAATTGAAAAAGGATATTATTATCCACCGACAATTCTAGCAGGTGTTACGGAGAAGATGAAAATATCGAAAGAAGAGACATTCGGGCCCGTTGTCGCAATTCTTCCTTTTGAAACGGAAGAGGAAGTACTCTACAAAGCGAATGATACGCATTATGGATTAGCCGCTTATTTCTTTACACGAGATGTAGGCAGAATTTTTCGCCTCGCTGAGCGTTTAGAATTTGGCATTCTTGGTGCCAATGACGGTATGCCATCCGTTGCCCAAGCACCGTTCGGAGGCGTGAAGGAATCCGGTTTAGGCCGAGAAGGAAGTAAATATGGTATCGAGGAATATCTCGATATCAAATATTTATCACTTGGTGGTATTTCTGCAAAATAGTTTTTAAGAAGGGCTTATCCTAACAATTTTGTTTGCGATAAAGCTCCTCTTTTTTTATTTCAACGATGGTATGTCAGCTGTTGAACAGAAAAAAATCATTCAAGATTTCATGAATAATGGGATACGATACAAATCTTGAACTTTATTACTTTAATTGAGAAAAAATATATTGAATATGTAAGCGTTTGTAAATTTATATAAAAATAGGTTGGGTGGCAAGCGTGGCCATCATTGGTATCAAGAGTAGGATGGGGCTGATGCTAGGGTAAGGGCTAAAAGGCTCTTTTTATTTTGCCTTTTTTTAAGCTCAGTTATCGACGAAAAATGCACTCTTTAGAGTCCGTTGACAAAGCTTAAGCTTTATTAACTTATCCAAGTGTTAAAGGAAGGTATTCTTAATTTCCCCTTCCTAGCTCCAATTCTAAACTTCACACTAACAGGAATCGCTTTTTTAAGTAAATCATTTTCTCATTTTCGACATTCCATTCTTCTCCATAAAACCTTACTTTATTTTTAAAGGATCACACCCCTTTACTTTTTAAATATAAGTTATGACACCTTTAAACCCCTTATTTTAACTCTTGGTTTTCGGTATCAGTACTTACTAAGTTATAAAGCTATTTTATTTAGCGAACTTAAGTAGAGGTCCCTGTAATCTAATTGTTGTTTTTTATTAATAAAAATGTAAACAAGCTTTGATATAGTAAATACGATCAATTCCAAGGATAGCAATTTTCCCTAGTAAAAAGCCGGACTTCCTGTGATATGAGGAAAGCCGGCTTTTTAATTCCCTTATCAGGCTAAACAGTACACCGAATAAAACCAATTGAATGGATATCTTGGCCGTCTATACGGTGTTAAGTAACTCATACGTGAAAAGGAGATCATCTATGTCCGCAAATAGAGAAGACAGTGTAAATAATAAAAAAAGAAAAAGATTTTTGCCCTGGATCCTCTTGCCTATCCTAGTCATTGGATTAAGCAGTGTTGTCTATGCCGCATTCCTTTATAGCAAGGCACAATCGGTTATGAATAGTTCATATAAACCGATTGAACGGGATTCCAAACGAGTATTTAAAAATGTTCCAGTTGAAAACACTTCGATTCTTTTTATTGGAATCGATAACAGTCAAAAAAGGAAAGAAGAAAATCCGCGGTCAGACGCTTTGCTGCTCGCCACATTTAATAAAAAAGATAAATCCATTAAACTTCTGAGCATCCCACGTGATTCCTATGTTCATATTCCTGAAAAGAATATTTACACGAAAATCACACATGCACATGCATATGGAGGCGTAAGGCTTACCCTCGATACTGTCGAAGGATTGCTCGATATCCCGATTAATTATTATGTAGAAATGAACTTTAATGCTTTTATGGATGTCATTAACGCCCTTGGCGGAATTAATGTCAATGTTCCTTATACCTTTACGGAACAGGATTCTCAGGACCACCAGGGAGCGATTACCTTACAAAAAGGAATGCGGCATGTGAACGGAGAACAAGCACTGGCTTTTGCAAGAACAAGACATTATGATAGCGATATTTATCGTGGAAAACGACAACAGGAAATTATGAAAGCTATTCTAGCCAAAGCTACTTCCGTAAAATCAGTATCTAACTATTCAAAGATAATCGAAGCGGTTGGTAAGAATATGACATCAGATTTAACCTTTGATCAAATGTTATCGTATGTTAATTATTTAACAGCAGGTACCGGCTTAAATTACGAATCCCTGACATTGAAAGGTTCCAACGCAAGCATTAATGGAGTTTATTATTATAAGTTAGATCAAGCATCATTGGACAAAACAAAGTTAATCCTGAAAAATCATCTTCTTGGAAAAACGACTTCAAGTGGAACACCATCTACAAATGAATCATCTTCCAATAATTAAAAGAAAGAACCCGGCTGTGAGAATCAGCCGGGATTTTTTGAAATTAAAAGGGGGTACTACATTGCACTAAGGGCATAAATCAACAATACGACATGTGCTTAAGCCTGCTTAGTTTAATAGTTATAGGGAGTAATATTTTTATGAAAAAACATTATAAAAGAAATGGACAAAGATGGAATTTAATGGAGTTACTAAAAGGCCGCTTTTTTTATTTGTAAAAAAAGAAACCCCAACAATATTGATGGAGCTTGGAAAAAGGGGGTTCCGATAAACTATACTGTTTTAAGGTACAAACCTTACATTTTTATTATGTTCAAATGCGTTAGAAAATATACGATGAAATCCAACTATTCCATACTCATTATGAAAAAGGATGTAGATGAGAGTGGCTGAACAGAGATGCTGTTTTAATATATAATTGCATAAATTTATCAACATATTGTTATTAATTTTGTTGTTCTATTTGCTGATCTTGTAGCTATTAGTTAAATTGTTATTGTACTGCCCAATTACTCGTTTGAATTTCACGTTCATACAGAGGTTGTACAGGACGATGATTATCCTGGAAGATTTTACCGAAAGCATTGATTTGTGCTTTGGACATCT
Organism: Neobacillus sp. GCM10027624; assembly: GCF_042675345.1. NCBI lineage: Bacteria > Bacillati > Bacillota > Bacilli > Caryophanales > Bacillaceae > Neobacillus > Neobacillus sp. GCM10027624. Next base: position 381,391 of record NZ_JBHTHD010000002.1, on the reverse strand, counting down.
CAATTGGTTGCTCTAATACTACCCACTCAACTTTTTCAGAACAAGGAGGTGTTGTTAGCGAGCCATTATATTGAAATGCTTTCCTACTCTTCGGCAGCAGGCTTGTCAAATTAATCGGTTGAATTAATTTGATCTCCTCTTTGGTTTCTTTTTTTGGCAGCTTGCCCCAAATCTCTGCCAGAGATTTGTTCTTGCTTCCTTCTTTGATCATAATGCCGAGTACCGCTAGCTTGTTATTTTTATCTTGATGCACCAGATGGATCTCCATTTCAAAGTTTTTCCCATTAAACTGGTGCTCGCTTGGCTGGTGGAAATGAAATTGAGCAAGTTTGTATTCTGTTCCTTCCACTACTATGCTGTTATTTATTTCAGATGTATTGGCCTGTACAGTATGACCGTTATTCTTGAAAGTAAATACCGTTGGTTGGTAAGTGTTTCTGACATCATCCAATGCGTGATTTGGTTGAACCTCAGATATTTCAATATTAATAGGTGATTGTTCCTTGCCATTGACACATTCAGAGTATAACGTATCTAATTTCCCCCAATTTTGTGGACTTGTTTCTCCTTCATATGACCACTGAGTAGAGTGATTGTTCTCTGCTTCTAAAGCTTCCTCTTCTTTTGGTTCAGATGTTTCCTTCGTTTGACCTGAGCAACCGCCCAGTGAAAAACTTAAAGATCCAGCTAAAAATGCATAAAAAAGTTTCTTTTTCATAATTAGTAATTATCTCCTTTTTAATTTTGATATAATCCAAGAAATCAAGTCTTAGTTATTAATAAAATCTTACCTGTAAGTTTTTTCTCGTCACGATCCAAACGTAGCAGGCTATTAACTTTCCAAGTCATAAATGTTAAATTTATGAAAAAAAGATTGTATTAGGTTTTTTTAGGATATCAGCGGCACTATATAAGTGATCATTGGTTGTATTAAAACTGCCTTCTATAGAGTAGTTTTTTTCCTAATGAAAAGAACCCCCAATAAGGAGTTCTTTTCATCTAGCAATTTATCTATAACATTAGGGTATTTCAATTATACCAATATTAACCAATGAAAAAAGAGGAAAATGTACTAGTATTTTCTAGGTAAAATAACTTGAATTTTGATTCTGTAGAAAATCTACTATCCAAGGTTTTAAGGAAATGAAATTGCAAAAGTTTAAAGAAAAGACATAAAGAAGTACAGGACGGAAGCATAAATGTAACAAAACATTCACGAGGAGTATTTATAAAAATGCAGAATTACTCTGTATTCTCCGAAAAGTTGTTGATTTATAAAAAAACAATTATAGCTTTATTTGCATGTTTGGATTTGTAATAGGTATTGCATTAACTTGCTTGTACGATATGCGGTTATATACAAATAAAAATACAAAAGGCCCCCCTGGTATGGGAGCCCTCATGTAGTAGTAACTTCTCAGAAATAGAAAAGTTATTTATAATTATACAATTCGTTGCAACAAAATGCAATTGCTGATTTTCTGACTACATTAGGATAATCACATGAAAATACTAATTCCTTGGTGGCTTTTATTTATAAAATGAAAAGAACTCCCGATTAGGAGTCCATTTCATATAGTGTTTATCTATAGTATTACGGTTTTAAAAAAAATACCAATATCAACTTATTTTAAAAAGAGGAAAAGGAACTAAGGGTTGTTAGTCCATTTTATTTAAGAATTTATACGAATCTATTTGCCAAATCGAACGGCCTTTATCCCAAAAAACTGACGAATGAAAGTCCTTTTGGTTCAGCTCTTGAGAATTTAGATACGAATGTTGACATTGGTAAAATTTAATTTGAAGTTTGGAATTTTCCTGTTAAGACGTTAAACCTCCATGTTTTTCCATCTTTTGCTTTAAGCTTCAAGTTAATACGATTGTAATCAATTACTTTAATTGCTCCATGTTTTTCTGGAGTTTTATATTACTTATAAATGGTGTTCCAAGGTGTGGTGGTGGTCATGGGGCGGCTACTACAGGGAACATAGTAATCAATTCTGTCAACTAGGGTTTTTCCTTTCCATTGCCCAAGATACACGGACCCATATGTTTCGTAATATTCTATTATATAAATTAAAGAACGTAATTTATTATTTTGTGATGAAGCATAGCTTCATAGATGATGTGATGCTTCAATAGAGAAGGGTCGCTTTTCTTATTCAACAAACGGGCCAGTTTGTAGAAGATCGGCGATTCTAGTTAGAAAGCAATTGAAGTTGAATTTATAAACTGTTACCAGTAGTTTTGTAATAAAGTTTGATAAAAAGAAGCACCTAAACCTTTTATTAGACAGTAAACAAAAAGAATCTAATTAGATGAAATTCGGGTACAGGATATTTAATAAAGGGTGAACAATGTTTCAATATATCATTAGTTGTTTTCTAATTTTATAGAAAGTATTTACATCCTATTAGCCGGTTTTGTTCAATATGGCCTTGAAATGATCTGCAAATATCAGGCGCTATCCTGGAACAAGGATAAGCGCTCATTTTTCATTTTACGGCTATTATATGGAATATGTAGATGCATAAAAATTCTACTTTTTATCGTCTGACAAGCTTCTTTAGAAGCCGAAAATCTTGATATATCAACGAAGTATAAAATCATGCATAGTCGATAAACGGCAATCCCTTATGTATGGGATTGCTGTTTTTGCTAACTTCATATTTACGATTAACTGATAATGAATTAGATACGCAGTTAGTATTTTTCTTTAACCTTTATCGTAAGATATCACAGGTCCAAAGATTTATAAAATAATTTCCAATTTAGGAAATTATTACCTTAAAATCACGAAACAAATAAATTAAACTAATAGCTACGTAAGAAGAGATTCATTGTGCATTGCTTACTGATCCCACCCACCACAAACCATATTTATCCAGTGGTGACAGCGTAGCGTACCTAACTAATGTAAGAGTTTCGCATATTTATAAAATAATGTTAATCAGAGTGTCAAAAAATATTTTTGACACCCCACCAACGGGTAAAACCGTTGATATATCAATATTTGTAGAGGGAGTTGATTTAATGACATTATCTCAAGGATTTTGACAATACTTCTTTGGATGGGAACCCCGATATCGTATGCTTTTATCATTAAACCAAATAAGTTTTATAAGTATCCACCATAGTAAATGCATGCAGCTTCTCTAAATATCGTTATATTTTTATTGGTTAAATTAATATTTTTATAGAGGAGATTTTCATTTTGAAAAATAAAATAAAAAGTATACTGATTATTTTATTGAGCTTTTCAATAGTTTTCGGCGGAATTGGGCAAACAGTGGTGGCAAAGGGTATTAAGGATGCTAATCAAGGACAACAAATGATTTCTAGTGAGGAAAATGTAAAACAGTGGTTAAGTGAATATGAATTCTATGAGGACACCAGAATTGCAAAAATCTATGATCAAATGGCAATAAATGAATTAAAGCGTTTCGCGACAGTCATAAAAGAATCTAATGCTAATTTTGATTCTAAACGGATAGCGGAAATTAATGAAACCGGAGAATTTAAACAAAAAGATATTAATGATGTACTTCAACAATTGATTAACCAATATGAACAAGCCTTTCAAGAGGAGTACATACAAGAGGTGGCTCTTAAAAGTGATCTGCTCTTGAAAATTAAACATAAGTTAACCATATGTCTATGGGGTTATTTATCAGAAAACGATTTTAATGAACCAACTGAAGTTTTACTTGCAGATATACTCTTTAATTTTTATTTATCGGATAAAATTGTCAATAAAAATGCGATCGGTATCTTAAAGGATATCTCCGATCAAGCAGATGACAAAGGAAATCGGGTAAAAGCTCATTTGAATAACGCGGTGAAAATGTCTGAAAAAGGTAATGAGTTTCTGGAAAAAGATCTAGCTATCCCTGCCTCAAAATCCTATCAAAATGCATATAAACAAGTGTTATTCGGACTTGAAAAAGCTGGCTACTCATTTAATAAAGAGTTCTTTGAATCTACCTCTGACACGGATGGTGACACTATAACAGCGGGAATAGAATTCCTGGAGGGACTGAATCCATATAAAAAGGATACAGATGGTGATGGATTGCAGGACAATATTGAATATGAGGTTAAATCATTAATTTCTCCGACAAAATATGATACAGATGGTAATGGCATAAGTGACGCCGATGAAGATAGTGATGAAGACGGCTTGAGTAATAAAGACGAGCAAGCTTATCAAACAAATTTGATTAAGGGAGATTCAGACCAAGATAGTTTAACTGACGGATATGAAGTACATCAGTTTAAAACATTACCTAATAAGGTTGATACAGATGGCGATGGGTTAAGTGATGGAGATGAACATGCTTTAAAGACAAATCCGAATGCTGCAGACAGCGACAATGACGGAATCGAGGATTCACAACAACTCTATAAACAATCGATTCGTCAATCATTGACTCAGCCTAATCAAGCAGAAATTAAAAGCGTAGAAGTTGAGTTTAGTGCAAAGGATAATATCAATCAAACAACTAGAATTAGCACCACAAACAACGTTAAAACAACTAATTTACACGGTATGATTGGTTCTCCTGTAAGCATCACTACGAAATCAGCATTTGAGAAAGCAAGCATTACATTTACGTATGATGAAGCGAAGCTAGGAGACACAGTGGAAAATGATTTAGGAATTATTTGGTACAATGAAGAGAAGGAAATATATGAAGGCCTTAACGCGGAATTGAATGCAAGTAAGAATACAATAAGTGTGGAAACGACTCACTTTGGCGAATTTCTGATTGTTGATAAGAAAAAATGGCTGGAGCTTTGGAGTAGGGAAATAGACTACTCGGGGGAGAAGGGAAAGAACGATCAAGCTGCAAGCAGCAATAAGTTGAATGACATTGTCCCTAGCGACGAATCAGGTGATGGAGGGATCGATACAACAGATTCCGATGGTGATGGCTTATACGATATCTATGAAATAAAAGGAATGAAGACACCATACGGTATCATCTACTCAGATCCTAACAAAAAAGATAGTGACGGAGATGGATTAACCGATGGCGAAGAAATGGGTCCATTCCAATCATTCACGGTAACTATTTTTGGAGTTCCTATTCATTTTGAAGGTTTCTTTCCAAAGAGTTTTCCTGACCGAAAAGATAGTGACGGAGATGGAAAGACTGATAAGGAGGATTTGAAACCATTGTACTCTGATTTATCCAATACGGTCATTTTTCAATCAGATCGACCAGAAGGCCATGATGAAAATGGAAATGTCGCGAATGATATGAAAACAAATGATTATACTGAAGATGAAATTAAAGACATTAGCTGGATGTTCAGACTCCAATTACTGGAATCTTATTTCCCAAGTATTCTCTTTTATGAGTTCGAGGATATGTCAACAAGTTTGTTTGCCATGGGAGATATGGAAGATGTGATTGTAGATATGATTAATCATTTCAAGGATGGAACTGGTAAAGAATACAGAAACAAGACGTTAACGAAAGAAGCGAGTGAGCATGAAACAACGAAAGCCTATGTTGAATTTGTCAAAAAGGCCTTAGTCGATGAGCTGAAGAAAAATGGAGGAAATTTGGCAGCACTTAAGTTTGATCAAAGTACAAAGGATACAAATGCATTTTATAATTTTATCCAGAGAAATGCTAGTTATCCGACGTTTAGCACTTGGAGTGACCGAGTAGGTGGACTGACCATTACGGTAAATGATACGTGGGGGAATACTGTATCTGTAAAAGATTTTTCAGTAGAACGGAATCGCTTTAAAGGAGTCATGCGTGTTCGTTTATATGATCATTTTGGGTTAGATCAGCCAGATGTTGAGAAGGTGTATAAGAACTTAGCAGGATTCCGTTCCTGGTTTGTCTTACAGCACTTTGATGAATATGATGGGAAATATAAGCCTTTTGTGTCTGTAATGGAAATGGATATACCATTTGAGGGAGAATTATGATTAAAGTTAATGTGAAAATTATCGCTTTGATGATTTGTACACTCTTCATTCCATTAAGCTTAATTGGATGTACAAAGAATGAGGAAGCAAGCGGGGAAACAAAGATTTTCGAAATTGCCAATACAAAAGAGGTCGTTGGTCAAAAGGGTGGAGAAGTGGAGACTCTTAGAAAGCATTTTATGATTCTAAATCCACCAAAAGATTTAAAAGAGTTGAAAGAATTAGTTGAAAAATACAGTAAGAATCATCCAGTTGAAGATGAGATGAAAAGAATCAAAGGCAAAAACAGGATTTTCGATTTGTCCTTTTATCGGGAAAGTGAGGATTTGCCAAGAGATTGGCAGCCTGATGAAAAGTACATGGACACAGATAGGCTGGAACATCATAAGAATGATCTAATTGCCTATATCATTTGGTCAGATGCTGAACCACAAAAGGAATACACTGTTTATGATAAAAGTAAGGAAGGAAAGGTCATGAAACAGATGCATTTTATTGAGGATCAGCTTGTTGAGTGATACACTATCCAGACAAAATAAAGAAATGGAAAAGATTATGAATATGTTTGTCGTTCCATTTCGGCTAAGGGAGCCACTTTCGATTGAAGATATCAATGCCATTCGTTACCATTTATTTCCAGAAGTGAGGATTAGCGCAGAATTCAAACCACCAGTTCCTTATCAGGACCAGCTTTTGTTATCCTTACATGATATTAAAACCATGGATCTCCATCAGGAAAATCTGGCGAAACAGATCGGTGATAAAAATCGTTTGATTCGCGGAGTAGCAGGGAGCAGCAAGACTATTATCTTAGCAAGTCGAGCGAAGATGTTGTCCAAAAAGAACCCAGATTGGAAGATTCTGATTCTTTGCTATAATATTTCACTGGCGAATGCCATTCAACAAATGATCCATCACATGTTGAATGAGCCCGAAGATTTATTCGATTTTGATCCGAATCGAAAAAGTGTTCAAAATCAAAACATTATTGTTCGGAATTTTCATGCTTGGTTAAAGAATGATTTGAAAATTCGAGAGCAGCAGTTGCCTGATATCATTGGAAAAATCGAGAAGAAGGAAGCGATTCTACCAAACTATGATGCGATTCTTATTGATGAGGGTCAGGACTTTGAGACGGATTGGCTGCGTCTTGTCAGCTTACTCTTAAATACGGAAACTCAATCACTATTATAGAAAGAAAAAGAAGATAGAAAAAGCATAAATATGTGATTTTGTCTTCTTTTTTACTATACATTATGAAATGGGTTTACATACCTTACATGGCTGTCAAAAAACAATTGATTAATCGGAAATTCCGATTAGTTTTTTGCTGGTGAATAATGGCGAAGGGGAGAAATATAGGGAATTTAAATTGAATGTAAGGGCATATTAATAATTGTGAAATTCATAAAAAGGTGTGATTTTTAATTTTTTAAAGTGTCATGGTATCACACGACAAATCTGAAAAAAATGTAAAAATCGATTCAGGTGATATAAATGCCTTTTAAGTTTTTAGAAAGATTTAAAAATAGTCAGAAACCAGAGACCGATACAAAATCAATAAAAATGATTTTTCAACAAGCTGCTAAATCAAGTGATTTCCATCAATTTTCATTATCTGAAGAACAGGATATTACCATTCGTTACTATAAAAGTATGGTTGATCCAAAGAAAATAAATAACCTTCTCCTCCCAGCAATTCAAGAACATATTGAGAAAATTAGGGGAATTAATGATATAAAAAAGTTTATTCCTTTTGAGGATGTCATAGTAACAACTGATCCCTTAGATGTTGAAGAAAAACTAATTAAAGGATATGTTATTGTTCAATTAAAGGATTCCAACCAACATTTTTTGACCATAAATATTGAAAATGCAAATCTTGGTTATCGAGAGAATAATGATACAGAGAATGAATTTAGTGTTATTGGTCCAAAAGTTGGTTTTGTAGAAAATATTAGTACTAATCTTCATTTATTAAGAAAGCAAATGGCCGTTACAGAATTAGTTTTTGAAGAAATAAAAATTGGTTCAATGTCTAAAACGGAAGTAGTCATTGCCTATTTAGATGGAATTACTAATCCGGAATATATTCAAACTGTTCGACAGCGACTGAAGAATATTAATTTTGATGTTATATTCGATAATTCCCAAATTGATCAAATGATTTCAGATCATTCAAATACCCCCTTTCCTATTTTTTTATCTACTGAACGGATTGACAGGGTTTTATATGCAATGATATCAGGACAAGTTGCAATCTTATCGAATGGGTCACCTTACATTGTTACAGGACCAACAACGATATTAGATTTTTTCATTTCTCCAGAAGATTATTATCTTAATTGGGTACTCGGGTCGTTTTTTCGGATCATTCGTATTATTAGTGTTATTTTCTCTTTGTTTGCTACACCTATATATGTAGCAATTTTAACCTTTCATTATGAAGTTGTACCTGATGATTTATTGCAACCCCTTATTAGCTCAAGAGCTCATGTTCCATTTCCTCCGGTATGGGAAGCGATTTTTTTGGAAATTACCATTGAATTGTTGAGAGAGGCGGGGGCACGCTTGCCGACAAAAATTGGGCAAACACTGGGTATTGTAGGTGGTATTGTTATCGGTCAGGCATCTGTCCAAGCTGCTCTAACAAGTAATGTTTTACTTATTATTGTTTCATCATCGGCACTTGCTTCTTTTACAACTCCCATCTTTAAAATGTCAAATGCAATTCGTCTCATCCGGTTTCCACTAATTTTACTTGCAGCATTTTTGGGTGGCTTTGGAATTATAATAGGATTTGTTCTTCTGTTAGGACATTTATTAAAACTTAAATCCTTGGGAAATCCATATATGGTACCTCTATTTCCTTTTAGAATAAAGAACTTTCGCGACAGTTTTATTCGATCATCCTATCAGTTTACAACGACACGAAGCAGATTTTTAAGACCTCTTTCACTTAAAAGATATACACCAAATCAAGATAAGGATGATATGAATAATGAATAGTCAAAAGCGAAAAAATATAAGGTATTTTTGTGCTCTTTTGCCTCTCATTTTGATGATTCCTGGCTGCTCTTTTCCACGGCAAAAAATTATAGATGATGTGCAACTTCCTAAAGTATTAGGTTTTGACAAAGTTGATAACCAGTATGTTGGAACTGCGCTTTATTCTGATTATACGGGAGATGAAAAAGAAGGTGGGAGCTCTATTTTACAGGGGAAAGGAAGGAAATCCTATTTAATAAAACAATCTATCAATGCACAATCTCCTAAACCGCTAGAAATTGGAAAGTTGAACCTTGTAATCTTTGGTAAAGAATTAGCCGAAAATGGGGTGTCTTATTTTGTTAAGACTGTTTGCAGGGATCCTTTGATTGGAAGCAATATGTTAGTGGCTGTTTCTGAAGAAACAGCAGGGGAAATTTTAATGAAAAATAAAGATAGAAACAGCAACTATCCTTATAAAATGATTGAACAAAATTACCGAACTCAAAATGTACCAATCCCAACTTTGCAAAGTTTTTTATTTGATTTCTATGGAGACGGAAGAGACCCCTCCTTACCTTATTTAAAGATTAATCAAAAGGGGAACATTGAGGTAAACGGGCTAGCAGTGTTAAAAAAAGACAGACTAGAACTTATCTTAAATCAAAAAGAAAGCTTTTTATATAAAATATTAAGAGGAAGAGTGATTAGAGGCCAAACAGAATTTAACATACATAAGGGGCAGTCGAGGGATTCAGTAATTTTAGCCATTTTGAATGGAAAAAACAAAAAATCAATTATTAACAAAGGTTCGAAATCAAAAGTAACATTCAATATAACACTAAACGGAATGGTAAAGGATTTTCCAGATTGGCTAGATTTAAGGAAAAAACAAAATAACATATTATTAAAAAAGCAATTGGAAAAACAAATGAAAAAGGATTTTGAAAACCTATTCGTAAAATTCCAAAAGCATCAAGTCGATCCTTTAGGTATAGGTGACTTAGCAAGAGCGAATTCAAAAAAATGGAATGAAAAGGAGTTTTATGAAAAGGTGTACCCAACTATTTCATTGGATATAAATTTAAAAATAGAACTATCTCAAGCAGGGATTGGCGAATAAGAAAAAAAGGTGATTGACCATGAGTAAACAATTAAATAAAAGTTTGACAGTATCTCCTTTTTTTTTATTTTTTCTGATTCACAGTACTCAAACCGGTGTAGGCTTGTTGAATTTTCAAAGTAAAATAATAAAGGGAGCAGAACAGGATGCATGGGTTTCAATTGTATTGGTTGGAATTAGTATACATCTCATTATTTGGCTACTGTATTTCTTATTAAAGAAATCAAATAATGGTGATATTATGTCTTTACATCAACAATTATTTGGGAGATGGCTAGGAAACGTATTAAATATTTTCTTTTATGGATATATGCTTTTAATTGTTTCAACTATCATTAGGTCCTATTTATCAGTTTTGGTTACTTGGGTTTTTCCTTATACCCCTATTTGGATTTTATCACTTGTTGTTATTTTTGTGATTTCATATTTAGTTATTGGAGGCTTTAGGGTTATTACCGGTATTTGTTTTTGGGGGATGATCATCCCTTCGCTCCTTCTGTTCACAGTATTTTTTCCATTACAATATGCTTACTGGACGAATTTATTACCCGTTTTTAATCACAGCTTAAGTGACTATTTTGTATCAGCAAAAGAAAGTATTTTTATGTACTCCGGACCAGAATTTTTACTTATTTATTTTCCTTTTATTAAAAATAATCAAATTTCCCAAAAATGGGCCCACATTTCACAAGCGTATACAACGATTTTATATTTATTTATTACAATCACTTCATTTGTTTATTTTAGTCATGGGCAGCTTGAACATGTTACATGGCCCACCCTCATGATGTCAAAAATTATCCGTTTTCCATTTATCGAAAGATTTGAATATATCTTTATTTTTTTATGGCTCTTAGTGATCCTTCCCCCTTGTTGTATGGCATTGTGGGGGGCGATTCGAGTTTTGAAAGAATCGTTTAAATTTAAACCTAGAATGTCATTATGGATATCAATTATTATCGTTCATTTGATAATTATTAATGTCAAAAGTAAATTGGAGGTTGAGGAAATAGGAACTGTCATTACATTTGTCTCATCCAGCTTTCTATATATTTATATACCATTTTTGTTTTTGTTTTTTCTCATCTTACAAGCCTTTAAAAAAGCCAAGAGTGTAGGGTAAATTAGTAGGACCTAGGGTAGGGACGGTTATTTTTTTGAGCAATGGATTGAGGGATAACAAAAATAATCCACCCTTGAGTTTTTTTCACGGCTCGGGTGGATTATCATTCAACAATTGCGGACCCCATTAGGGGAACCTTCTATTGCTAGACCAAACATGTTACCGCATGTCTGGTCTTTTTTAATTCAAAAGTGGCCACAACAGAACCGTCCCCGCGGATTTCCATTTGGCTCATTTTGTCAAATCAAGTAGAATTAGAAGGTATAGTATAGAGTAGAAACTCACGTATTGATCCTTACATTCATTTTAAGAAATTATCATGTTTAATGAGACAAGCGTATTTTTCCTCTGTTTCAATGAGTGATAACTGGGAAAATTCAGATGTATAATGAAATTAGTTGGAAATTGAAAAGAGGTCCTGCAAAATGAAAGACAAGCTTATACATATGAGGGACAAACTTAATGATATCAGTCGGAGGAATCGTTCCATTCGATTAGTAAAGCTTTATCACAAGTGGAGCTTCGATTTAACGGAGCTGGATTCAATATCTAAGTTGTCAAAAGAAAAAGTCAGTGAGTCCGTAGTGGAGCAAATTGTTAACCACTCGAAAAATGAATTGACCTTATTAAAGCCAACCTTCAATAATGATACTTCAATGGCTATTTCAAAAAAATTAACTGATTTATATCGAAATATCAAGGCAATTGAAGACGAAACAGGAATTCATGATTTTTATCTAGGATTTCCCTTTTTATCAGGAACCTTCGCGGATGGCACATTTTTTCAAGCACCGTTATTCCTCTACCCAGTAAGGCTTGAGAAGAATAATGTAAATGCCCAAAAATGGATATTGAAGTTCGAGGAAGATGGTCCGCAAATTAACCGAACCTTATTCTTGGCATTTAAAAAGTTAAATAACCTTAGCTTTACAGAAGATTTCTTTGAACAAGCTGCTGAACTAGCAACGAATTACAATTACGATAAATGGCTCACATTTTTAAAGGCTCATGAAATGAATGTTTCGTTTACTCCTCAGGGTTTAACGAAACTGAAAGAGTATAAAAAAGAAGAAGAGCCTGAAGTTGCAGGTTTTACATTATTGGAGAATGCGGTCATCGGTAACTTCCCGCAAGGCGGATCTTCGTTAGTAAAAGATTATGAGGAACTTATTTTACGATCAGAGGATGGTCATTTATCGTTAGCCGGAGAACTCATTGAACCTTTAGCTGAAGAGGTTGAAGATAATGGTGACCAACTTGAATCGGAAAAAGATGTTCCAAAAAAGGAATCAGAGGTCTTAACCCTTTTACAAGCTGACGGGTCGCAAGAAGAAATTATAAAAGAAGCACGGTATAAAAAAGGGATTGTGGTACATGGACCGCCGGGAACCGGTAAATCTCAAGTCATCGTTAATCTTATCACGGATGCATTACAGCAACAAAAGAAGATCCTCGTTGTTTGTCAGAAACGTGCGGCTTTGGACGTGGTTTATCAGCGGTTAGATGGATTAGGATTAAGTAACCATGTGGCCCTTGTCCATGATGAAAAAAATGACAGAAAAAACCTATATGCGAAAGTTGCAGCGGTGATTGAGCAAAATCAAGTATCTTTTGAGAATGCAATGAACGAGTTAACCTCGACAACCAAGAAATTGTCCTCACAGGAAGAATTATTGAACAGTATTGCGAGTGCTTTGTACAGTTATCAAGACTTTGGCTTACGCTTATATGATTTATATGGATTAGCGAAGCCCGTTACGGAAACTACAGAAATTCTTGATCTTCATGAAGTACTGTCAGCTTTAACTAAAGATGTGTTGGTCTATATCTCTGAAAAAGTATACACCTATGCGGAATGGTATGAACGCTTTGGAGACGAGGATTTTCCGTTAAAGGAACGAAAAAACTTCGCTCATTTTAATATGAAAGAAAAACTGGAAGCCATTGAGTTATTGAATGATGTAACCGATAAGGCAAAGAAATCGGTGGAATATATTGAAACATTGGATCATGAAAAAATTACACCAGGCTACACGTGGCTGATTGAGAACAAGTTGGATAAAATTTATCCTGATTTAGAAGATGGAAATAAAAGAACGTTACAAGGTTTACGACTTTGGTGGTGGACTGCTGTATCTGGTAAAAACATCATAGAAGAGTTGCTTGAAGGTGAAAAATTCAGAGGAACCAGCTCACCTGAATGGTTAAAGATTAAAAAGTCACTGGTGACCATGCATCAATTAGGTAAAGTAACAAAAGCCATGGGCGAAGAAGTGGAAAAGTTAAAGAAGTTTCTCCAGGATTCAAAAGTAGAGACCCTAAAAACCAGAATCTCTGAAGGAGATATACCCTTACAGGAACTAGATAAAATGATGGAATATATTCATCGAGATTTTGAAGAACTGCAGCAAATGGATGTATTTTGGAATCAATGTAATGAGGTTGAGAAGAAGGTTATTCAACTCCTTAGTAAAAGAACTGTAAAGAATGAATTAACCTTATCCGAGTATTGGGAGGATTTATTTCAAAGCTCTACCTATGTCCATTGGATCGACCAAACAGAAAAGAGTCATCCAGAGGTTCAAAAAATATCAACCAATGAATTCTCAAGGATCAGAGAGTCATTTGCAGACTTAATTGAGGAAAAGAGAAAGGTTGGAACTCAGTATTTAATTCATACTTTAACCAAGAAAGTGGATTCGGTTCAGACCACACACGCTAAGCATATCAGAGAGTTAAAGCATCAGGTAGGTAAGAAAAGACAGGTTTGGCCGCTGCGGAGATTGGTAAACGAATTTGCTGGGAATGGCCTTGTCGATATTTTGCCAGTCTGGCTCGCATCTCCTGAAATTGTTTCGTCTATTTTTCCATTGCAAGAAGGGTTATTTGATTTGGTGATTTTTGATGAAGCCTCCCAATGTACAGTGGAGAGTGGAATTCCGGCGGTCTACCGTGGGAAACAAGTCATCATTGCGGGTGATGAAAAGCAGCTGCCGCCCTATAATTTGTTCCAGACCTCTTTTGTCAATGACGAGGATGAGGATGAAACCTATGATACAGATGACTCCGTCAGCTTATTAAACTTAGCCAAGAGAAGGTTTTCTGAAAAAATTCTTCAATGGCACTATCGTTCAAAATATGAAGAATTGATCAATTATTCCAATCACGCCTTCTACAACGGACATGTCCAAATTGCTCCCAATGTGGTCCCTTTTAAGAATCCACCTGCAATTCGTTGGAAGAAAGTAGACGGGAGATGGATCAATCAGTGCAATGAAGTAGAAGCGATCGAAGTCGTCCATATTCTCAGGGACATCTTAATCAATCAGCCTGGAAAAACAGTTGGGATTATCACCTTTAACGCCAAACAGCAAACGGTTATCCAGGATCAGATTGACAGACTGCTAAGTGAAGATGAGAAATTTAGTGCCGTTTATAATCAAATGTTAACCAAGGACCTTGATGAACGAGTATTTGTGAAGAATATTGAAAATGTCCAAGGAGATGAGCGGGATATTATCCTTTTCTCCATTACATATGCCAAGAACGAAGAGGGGAAAGTGGTTAACCGCTTCGGGGATCTTAATAAAAAAGGTGGGGAAAACCGGCTTAACGTTGCGGTTTCACGTGCAAAAGAAGCGATTATTGTTGTTTCAAGCATTGAACCAGAGGAGCTCAATGTAGCAAACACCGCCAATGTGGGGCCCAAATTGTTCAAGGCTTATCTCAAATATGTGAGAGCGGTGTCGACCTCTCAGGTTGATGAGATTAAAGCAGTGGTTCACGAAATCAATGAAAATGTAAACACACATGTCCAGCAAAAAGAACTACACTTTGATTCTCCCTTTGAAGAACAAGTGTACCATCAATTGAGAGATCTGGGGTACGAGGTGACCACTCAGGTTGGGATGTCAGGATATCGAATTGATATGGCTATTGTGCACCCGCATGATTCATCTCGTTACATTTTGGGAATTGAGTGCGATGGAGCAATGTATCATAGTTCTAAGAATGCAAAGGAAAGGGACGTTTATCGTCAGCGTTTCCTAGAAAGCAGAGGCTGGAACATCGAGCGAATCTGGAGTAGGAACTGGTGGAAGAACTCTTCGACAGAAATCGAAAGAATTGACCAGAAAGTGAAAGAATTAATGAGGAGTGCAGGGGTTCGGGAGATAGTTAAATGAAACATAGGGGACGGTTCTAGTGGCTTTTTTCATTCAAAAGTGGCCACATGAACTGTCCCCATGGCCCTCTAAGCCGATGTTTTAAAATGATTAAATAAAGAACAAAAAGAAGAAACACACTGAAATCTCAGTGTGCTTCTTAATGACTATGTGACATGCTCCTTCTTCTAATACCTATATGGTTAATACTGTAAACCCATAATGCATTTAGCAATAATAAAGCACTTGTAGTGAAGAACACATAATGAATGCCAAAGAATGCTGCCATTTGCCCGCCTAATACAGATCCTCCGAGAGTACCAATATACTGTGCAGATTGATTATACCCGAAAATACGACCAACAATTTCATCTGGCGCACTTTTTCGGACAAGGTTGTTAATGGATGGCAATAATCCAGCTGTCGCAAGTCCAAGACAGAAGCGAAGCCCCATGAGTTCCCATGGTGTTTTTACAAATGCTTGTGGAATAAAGATAATCCCTGCAGCAATAAGTGCTCCAATCAATATTTTTCTTGAACCGATACGGTCAGCAAGCTTACCTAATCGTGGTGCAGCGATTATATTGGCTAAACCGGCAGCAGCCACCACCATTCCCGCAATCATAGATAAATGGGTTGCATGTGGTGATAATTCTTTTACATAAACAGTAATTAATGGCTGAATGGACATATTGGCTATTTGCAAAATAAATGTACTAGCAAACAATGAAATTAGCAATCTCGTATCAGGAACTAGCTTCCAAACTTGGCTAAAGGCTAACGGTGTTTTATGAACAGGTGTAAATTCTTCTTTTATCAAAAATAGAACTGCAAAAAAGGCGATTAACAATAATACGCTTGTTACAACAAAACAGCTTCGAATTCCAAAGAATTCAGCAATAAACCCTCCCATTAAAGGACCTAGAAGCCCGCCACTAACGGAGCCTGTTGAAAGTGTACCGAGTGCCCAGCCTGAATTTTTTTTCGGTGTTTGTGTTGCAACTAATGTAACCGATGCAGAAATGTAACCGGAAACGGCCCCCATTAACATCCGTAATGCGAGTAATTCATCAACGTTTTGTACAAATGCCATCACAAAAACGACAATGGCCATTCCAAGGCTGGCACGGAGTAACATTAGTTTTCTGCCCTTTTTATCTGCAAGTCTTCCCCAAATAGGGGAAACAATGGCTGAGATTAAAAAGGTTGAACCAAAAATCAATCCAGACCATTTTTCAATATCTGAGGTTGCGTGTACCCCTAGCTGATCGATATATAAAGGAAGCATGGGCGCTATTTGACTCATCCCCGCGGCCGTTACAAATGAACCAAACCAACAAACAAATAAATTTCTTTTCCAATTCTCCATATAAACACCTTTCTTATTAACTGGAATTTATTTCGACTTCCAAAGTAATTTATATCCTTAATCATACTCCAAACAATTGATAATGACTAATATATGTATTACTATTTACTTATAGGTTGAGGACTATCAATAGAGGTGAACAAATGGACTTCTTACAATTAAGGTACTTTCAAACCGTTGCCGAATTTGAACATATAACTAGGGCTGCCAGAGAGCTTAAAATCGCACAGCCGTCACTAAGTCAAACTATTTCTCGTTTAGAGGAAGAGCTGGGTGTTTCCCTTTTTGATCGAGAGGGAAGGAATATAAAACTAAATCAATTTGGGAAAATTTTTTTAAAAGGAGTAGATAAGGCTTTTTCTGAATTGGAATTTGCCAAGCTTGAGATGGCGGAGCTGGCAGGAGAGAGCAAGAATCAAATTTCGCTTTCTGTCATGCATACCCCATTATTACCGAATATTATTAGTCAATTTCGTAAGGTATATCCATTCGCCTATTTTCAAGTAAGTATGCATTCACCCTTGCGACTTGTGGAACAATTGGAAAAAGGGGAAATCGATTTATGTGTTACTTACTTTCCTATTGAGAAAGAAGGAATCAGCTGGATTAATCTTATGGAGGATGAAGTATTTATTATAGTCCCGGATACCCATCATTTGGCTAGGAGAGGCAGCATTCAGTTAAAGGAAGTGGCAGATGAACAATTTATTCACAGAGAGCCGACAAATCCTTTCAGAATGCTAACAGATGGTTTTTGTGAAAAAGCAGGATTCACACCGAAAATCGCCTTTGAACTCGAAGAACCTGGATCCATTCATAACTTTGTAGAGGAGGGATTGGGTGTATCTTTTTTAACCGAGCACACCCTTCGCTATTCACACTATGAAAAAATTGTTCCCTTGCATATTGAACAGCCTGTCTGTACAAGAACAATAGGAATGGCATGGAAAACGGAGCGGTATACTTCAAAGGTCGTTCGGGAATTCCGGGAATTTATGATTGGGTATTTTAAGGAATTAAGCTAAATGAAGCATGAGTGCTTGTCTAGAAACGATGGAGTTCTTGGCTATCTGAAGGAAATGTACGCTATAGAGTGGTAGGGTACGTTTTAGATTCGGTTAGAGTTGCTTAGAAAAGGGGAATCTGAAATATTTTATTTTTTTGAATATTCACTATTGACGTTATTAGTTTGCAAGGTTAATATAGTGAATATAAGGAATATCTATTCATTACTGCTAAGAATTTCCAAATAATAAACTCTTTATTGAATTAATTTTTGAATACGCATTCAAACTAAATTGAATACGCATTCAAAAATCCACATTAAAAAGATAAGGAGGTTTTTATCGTCAAAATCATAACTTTGTAGATTTAAAAATAGGTAAGGTCACTGAAAATAAACGTATTTCTAAAGAGGGGACCTGCATGATCGTAAACAAGTCGATTAAAGAAATCATCCATGGATATCGAGTTAAACAATTTTCTCCAGTGGAAGTTTTTAAAGAGTTTGTAAACCAAGCAAAAACGCTTAATCCTCAACTAAATGCTTTGATTACCATCAATGAACAACAAGGTTTTCAGCAGGCCATACGTTCTGAAAAGAAAGTAATGGCTGGTGAAGATTTAGGAATATTAGAGGGGATTCCGATCTCCTATAAAGATAATATTGATACAAAAGGAATCTTAACAACCAGTGGCTCTCCTATACATAAAAATCGAATTCCTGAACGTAATGCGTTTGTTGTGAATAGGCTGCAAGAAGCAGGCGCCATCAATATTGGGAAAAATAATATGTATGAATTTGCTTTTGGTATTACCTCTAAAAACCCATTTTTCGGAGATATTATCAACCCATGGAATAACGGGGTTACGGCTGGCGGTTCTAGCGGAGGATCAGCTGCTGCCGTTGCGGCGAATCTTTGTTTAGGGTCCATTGGAACAGATACAGCCGGTTCGATTCGAGTCCCGTCTTCATGTTGTGGCGTTGTTGGGTTAAAACCGACCCGCGATTTAATTCATAAACAAGGCATTACTCTACTATCTCCTTCACTTGACCATCTTGGCCCAATTGCCCAAAATGTTGAGGATTTAGCTCTACTATTGGAAGCTAGTACGAAACAGTCATTCAGTAAGAATTGTATGGGTGATATTAGAGGGATGAGGATAGGGGTACCTAAGCGATACCTCCATGATAAACTTAACAGCCTTGTAAAAGAATATTTTAATCGTGCTTTAAAAGCATTAGAAAATTTAGGTGCGATTGTGATTGATATTGACCTGCCTATTGCAGATGACCCTCGAGATATAGCCCATGTGATTGCTACGTCTGAGGTAGGGTATGAACATCGAGATTTAATTCAATCTTCGCTTAGTCAATATAGCGAAGGTGCTAGACAAACATTTGAAAAGAGTAAAATGATTACTGCCCACGCATACTTGGAAGGATTAAACAAGCGAGCCCAATGGGATCAAGAAATATCAAGTCTATTCGAGGGGATCGATATTTTTGTTACTCCTACCATACCTGTACCGCCTACAGAAATTGATGTAATAGAAATAGAATTAGGTGGTGAGAGGGAATCCGTTAACGAAAGCTTAATTCGCTTCACCAGTTTATTTAATGTAACGGGTCATCCTGCACTATCCATTCCGTGCGGTTTATCCCATGAATCAATTCCAATCGGATTACAATTAATCGCCAACCATTTTAGAGAGGATCTCTTAATCAAGACGGCCTACTCGTATGAACAAGCCTATTTAGTCGATATATATGATAAAAGAATCGATAGGATTAGAAGCTTAAAACAAAAAGCACTTATTTAACTCCTTAAAGTGGGGATGAAAAAGCATGAGATTATGAATATGCTT
The DNA here is from genome assembly GCF_042675345.1 of Neobacillus sp. GCM10027624. NCBI lineage: Bacteria > Bacillati > Bacillota > Bacilli > Caryophanales > Bacillaceae > Neobacillus > Neobacillus sp. GCM10027624. Next base: position 361,807 of record NZ_JBHTHD010000002.1, on the reverse strand, counting down.
TTATTTTAGGAATATCTTGAATGCGTATTCAAAAAGGAAAATTAATCTCTAAGATTCATAAATCATCAAGTTCGAAATGAATGCGTATTCAAAATTTATCATTCGTTTGAAATTGAATGCGTATGCAAAAAGAATTCGTTTTAAATGAATACGTATGCAAAACAATCATTCTACCTACACCCTAGAAATTACATCCTTCGAGCACGTCGCACATCTAAGAGTTACTTCCTATTCAATTTTAAAAAAACCAGTATTAACCAGTTTAAACTCAAACTTTGTATATTGTTTCTGTCATTGCTCTTTTTGAAATCATTTTTAGTAGATTGGTAGAAATTAAAAATTAAATATAACTTTAAGATGAAAGGAACATGCAAATGAAACTAAGAAATGGATTTCGTATGATTGCTGTTTTGATTCTAATTGCAGCCCTTATGATTACTGGCTGCAGCAAATCCTCCAGTAGTAATGAATCAAGTGGAGGATCTCTAAAGGGTAAGACAGTCACAGTGCTATTGTCAGCAGGGGGAGTCGGGCAATTTAATGCCTGGAAAGAAAGATCGAAAGAATTTACGAAAAAGACTGGAATTAAAGTAAAATTCATTGAAACACCTTACGAAAATTTACTCCAAAACATTACAACAGACGGTATTTCGAATAGAGGTGAGTATGACCTAGTCGTCCATTTGGACACAATGGGTTCATCCATTTCCCAGTTTTTAGAACCTCTAGATCCTTACGTGAAAAGAGACCATTTTGACTTAAATAGATGGCCAAAGTCAGTTCTTGATTTATCCACATTTGACAATAAACTTCTGAGTTTGCCAGTAAGGGCTCACGTCCAAATGCTATTCTATCGGAAAGATATTTTTAAGAAATTGAATCTGCAGCCACCTACAACATGGAGCGAGCTAGAAACCGATAGTAAAAAAATAACTGAGAATACGAATCTATCAGGTATTGTACCTTACTATGCCTCAGGTAATAATGGCCAAAACCTTTACATGTGGACTGCTTATTTGTGGAGTAATGGCGGCGATATTTTTGATAAAAATATGAAACCGACCTTTGCTAGCAAACAGGGTGTGGAAGCAACACAAAAATATATTGACCTTCTCGTAAAAGATAAGGTGGCGCCTCCTGGTTCTGTAACATTTGGCGAACAGGATTCACGGACATACTTCAAACAAGGCAAGGGAGCCATGTGGGTTGGCTGGTGGTGGGTATATCCTGAGTTTAATAGTAAAGAGACTACTGCAAAAGGTGTCGCTGGAAATGTTGGTTTTGCACCGGTTCCTGGCTGGGAAGGAAAACAAAGCCAGGCAAATGTATCCACTTTCCCATTAGCAATGATGAAGGGATCTAAAAATAAGGATGCGGCCTGGGAAGTTTTAAAATGGATTGCTGAACCGAGTGAAGAACTGGATATGGTAACGAAAACATTGAAAAATGAAGTACCTGCAACTGTCCAATCTACCGTTGTTACACAAACTGCAAACCTTCGCAATAAAGAATTAAATGATTTAAGCGGCGGATTTTATAATGTAGCTGCAGACAATTTTGAAAATGCCCGTACATTACCGAAAATCAAGGAATGGCCTCAGGTTGCTGATATTTTAAGTTCTGCCATTTCTAAGATGGCAACAGGCGGGTCTGTGGAAACAAATCTGCAGGAGGCGTCAAAGAAGGTTGAGCAGCTTTTAGATAAAGCTGGTTATTATAAGTAAGTTTTCTGGGAAATACCTATTCCAAAGTGGTTTAGAGGGAGACTTCAAAACCACTTTGGAGGGGTAACCCTACTCCAAAGATTAGGAGGGAGTTTCATTGAAGAATAATAGTTTTAAGTATATTTTGTTGGCTCCTGCACTCATTCTGATATTAGTAACGACCATTTATCCTTTACTAAAGTCTTTTTGGATTAGTCTTCACACTTGGGACTTAAAGGTATCCGCAGAAATGGGACCCTTTGTTGGGGCAGATAATTATATTCGCGCCTTTTCTGATGAGCAATTTTGGAACAGTGTGTGGATTACCTTAATTTTTACGGTATGTACGGTTATTCTAACGCTTGGACTTGGGATTGGTGTTGCCCTCTTATTAAGTAAAGAAAAACGCATTCTTTCCTATTTAAGAGCTGTCATTATTATCCCTTTTGCAATGAGTGCGGCATTGATCGGTTATTCCTGGCGATTCATGTTAAATTCCGATTACGGTTTATTTAATAAGATCCTAGATTTTTTTATTCCTGCTCAATCACACACGGTTTGGTTAGGAACTCCTTTAACCTCTATTGCAGCACTTGTTTCGGTGGTTGTTTGGATTTGGCTTCCATTTATGAGTCTTATGTTTATTAGCGGATTAATGGGAATGTCAAAAGAAGTATTTGAAGCAGCCCAGATGGATGGAGCTTCACCACTTCGAACGCTCATACATATTACACTTCCAATGCTAAGGCCCATTATCTTAATTGCTGCGATTTTAATGACCATGTTTGCTCTTAAAGCATTTGACCCTGTTGTCACGCTGACTCAAGGTGGACCAGGTAGTTCAACTGAAGTCCTAAACTTCCTCATTTATAAAATTGGCTTCCGCTATTTCGACATGGGATATGCATCAGCACTTGGTTATATTTTAGCTCTAATCACAATCGGATTTGTCATCATATACATGAGAAGGCTTGTGAAGGGAGACGATTGGAACTAATGAGTAACGCACTAGATTTAAGTAAGAAAGAAGAAAGATCAAACTTAATGAAAAATGAACTGAATGTAAATACGTCTAAGAAAAATTCCTTTCGAACATTCGGTTCGATTTTTGAAAGCATTGGTGTCCTGCTGGTTGTAATCTTTATGTTCCTTCCAATCTTTTGGATTTTAATTACCGCCTTTAAGCCGGAACATGAAGTCTACACCACCAGTATTCTGTTTAAACCTACATTAGATAATTTTAAAGCCGTTTTTAGTCCCTCTTTCAATTTGGGTAAATATTACTCGAATAGTTTAATCGTTGTGATTGTGACGTTGTTGGTAACAGTGCCGGTAAGTATTCTGGCCTCCTATAGTCTTTCAAGGTTTAAAATTCGGGGGAAACAACTCATTATGTTTGCCATCCTAGCAACCCAGTTTATTCCGTTGATTGTCAATGTCATTCCATATTTTATTATGTTTAGAAATTGGGGGCTATTAGATACAACAATGGCTCTCATCATTGTCAATCTAGGTCATACCATTCCATATGCCATTTGGTTAATGAAAGGTTTTATCGATCGAATCCCTCATGATATGGAAGAAGCGGCGACCATTGACGGTGCGAATCGCCTCCAGATCATCTGGCATGTACTGCTGCCAATGGCCAAACCAGGAATTATTACAGCGACTGTTTTCTGCTTTGTCATCATTTGGAATGAATTTATGTTCGCACTCATCTTAACCAATCAGGATGCCGTTACATTACCAGTAGCATTATCCTTCTTTAATGGTGAAAAAGGCGTGTTATGGAATCAAATGGCTGCAGCCGGAATCATTTTTGTTCTGCCAACGGTCATCTTTATGCTCATTGTAAGAAAGCAATTCATATTAGGGATGACTTCAGGGGCAGTTAAGTAGAGTTTCCTAAAATTTATATAGCTACTAAATTATTTTAAAGGCAGGTCCTTCAAATGGAGAATACGTTGATCAAAGAAGAATCCAGTGTCATCACAAACAGTCAAGAAAAAAGAAGAAAAGAAAAACAGACAAACAACTATCCGAATTTAATTTTTTATGCAGATGCGAATGATGTCAATATGATTGATGCTAAAGATGATTATGATTACATCCATATCAGTGAAAGTGATCAGAAAAAACAAAGCATGAGAGGGTTTAGTGAAGAGTATAACAATATCGTCGATTATATCGTAAAAATCACAAGACAAATTTGGAAGGAAAAAGACATTGGCTTAATCTATGATACTTACAGCACTGGGGTAAGTGTCCATAAAGGATTGGTCAATAGTCACGGTATTAATGAAGTCATCTCAGGTACCCTGCAGACATTACATGCTTTTCCTGACCGCAAGGGATTAGGATGGAGTGTCATTTGGTCTGGTAATGATAAGGATGGATTTTTCACTTCCCATCGCGGCCGCTCGATTGCAACGAATTTAGGGGATAGCTATTATGGACCGGCTACTGGAAAGAAAGTGATTTTTCGAACAACAGCAGACTGTTTGATTCATGCGAATAAAATATACGAAGAATGGCTTGTCATGGATACTTTTCATTTGGTTCAACAGCTAGGATTAGCTCCGGTGGAGGTTGCGAAAAAAATTGCAATTGGATCACAAAAATTGGCACCTGCATTAAAATTCGGCAATCCGGAGACTGCTGAGATCGGCTTGCCTCCAAAGGTATTTGTTCCATCCTCTGATGAATTTGAAATTGGCGAATTTATGCTTGAGCTATTTAACCGGGTATGGGAAAGACGTTCATTTAATTTTGCTAAGAAGTTCTATGAAGATAAAGCAGTGGTTCATTATGTTTGCAATAAAGACTTAGTTGGGATTAGTGAAATTCAAGGAATGTTTATTAGTTTGTTCGCTTCCGTGCCGAATGCAAAGTTAATCTTGGAAAGAATAACTTGTAATAAAAGAGATTCCGAACAAGATTGGGATGTTGCTGTTCGCTGGAGATTACAAGGAATCCATGAAGGAACCGGTTATTTTGGCCAGCCAAGCGGTAAAGCCATTGAGATTGCAGGAATGAATCACTATAAAATTCGAAATGAAAAAATCGTAGAAGAATGGTTTTTATTCGACGGAATGGAAGTTCTTCGCCAAATCTACCTGCCTGATTCTGAAGAGTCAGAAGAAGGAACGAATGGGACAGAAGACGGGAATTTTACGGGCGTTTCTTAATCTAGTAGGTGTTTGTTAGATTCATATTAGTATTTTAATAGATTCCCTTTGATGGCAATCATACAAATTTAAAACGGGTAGTTATTTATAAGGAGGTATTTATTATGGAATATATTAAACAGGCTCAAAAGAATGAACAAACGAACATCACTGATGTAGAACAAACGGTTAAAGAAATTATTGCCACAGTGCGAACTGAAGGTGATGCGGGGGTACAAAAATATGAAAGAAAGTTTAGTCAATCCGATCGTGCTATAAGAGTGAGTGAAGAAGAAATCGAAAGAAGTATCAAGTCTTTATCCAGTGATGTGAAGGAATTAATTGACCGCGTAGTGGATCGGATTTCCACTTTTGCGAAGGCCCAGCTTGAATGCATTTTGCCGCTTCAGAAGGACTTTGGCCCTGGTATTCAAATGGGGCACCGAATTGTTCCAATCGAGAAGGTGGGAGCTTATGTTCCGGGAGGCAGATTCCCGCTGTTGTCATCTGGTCCAATGGTAGTGGCTCCCGCAAAGGTAGCAGGTGCCAAACAAATTGTTGCCTGCAGCCCGGCAAATTTTGAAGGCGGCATTCACCCAGCTGTTCTTTACGGACTTGTCCGTTCGGGAGCTACTGACATTTTTGCCATTGGAGGAGCTCAAGCCATTGCTGCAATGGCCTATGGAACTGAATCCGTTCCGGAGCTAGATATTATTGGCGGTCCAGGGAACCGCTTTGTGGCAGAAGCTAAACGTCAGGTTTTCGGAAAAGTAGGGATCGATCTGATTGCCGGACCAAGTGAGGTCTTAGTTTTTGCGGATGATTCCGCTGAACCGAAAAAATGTGCAGCAGATTTGTTGGCACAGGCCGAACACGATCCTCACGCACGTGCGATTTTGGTAACGACTTCTCATTCCATTGCCTATCAAACCATGGAAGAAATTAATCAGTTACTTAAAGAGTTCTCACCAAATTCACCAGCACATGAATCATGGGCAAACTTAGGTGAGGTCGTTGTTGCAGAGACTTTACAGGAAGGAATCGATATCTGTAATGATTATGCAATCGAGCATCTTCATTTACATTTAGAAAACAGCAGAGATTTAATGGATCGTCTTTACAATTATGGCTCGTTATTCATTGATTCAGCTAGTTCCGTTGTCTTTTCAGATAAAGTTTCTGGTACGAATCATACCTTACCAACGAATAGAGCTGCGAGATATACCGGCGGACTTTGGGTGGGCAGCTATATTAAGGTGATTACCCACCAGCAAATTTCAGGTGAGGGAGTTCACCTATTAGCTTCCCATGCATCAAAACAATCCGAAATAGAAGGGTTAGAAGGCCATCAATTATCAGCAGCTTTAAGATTAACCAGCATTAAATCCTAGGCTTTCTTACATCTTTTAAAAACTAGGCTATGTTAAAGAAGAATGTTGATTTTTAATACAAAGTTGATTGGAGCGGAAGGCACGAAGACTCCTCGAAAATGCTAACGCATTTTCTTCGTGCGTGGGCGGATTCAAGGAAGCAATTCAGTGTCCTGTGGGAGTACGGGACAGGGGAGACCCCGCAGGAGCGGAGCGACGAGGAGGCTCCCAGAACCGCCCACGGAAAGCGAAGTGCCTGGAGCGGAAATCAACTACTAAGTTTAACAGAGCCCAAAACTAATATAGAGTAAAAATATTCATGGTAACCATTTCTATAAAAGATATTTTTAAAATTGAAAAAATGGAGAGGTTAAGATGGTGAAATTTTTAAAAGTTGGGAAGTCGCAGGAAGAAATAGCTGAAACAGAGCTGAATGTATCTGAAACCGTTAAAAGTATGATAGAAGAAGTAAAGAAAAATGGCGATCATGCTGTTCGAGAATATTCTAGAAAACTAGATAAATGGTCTCCGGAAAGTTTTAAACTATCGAACGAACAGATTGAGGAAATTATTAAGTCCTTACCAGAGGAAACTATTAATGATATTAAGTTCGCACAATCCCAAGTTAGAAGATTTGCCGAAGTTCAAAAATCAGCCTTAAGGGAAATTGAGGTAGAAACATTACCAGGTGTCATTTTAGGACATAAAAATATACCCGTTGGCAGTGTTGGCTGTTATATCCCCGGTGGAAGATATCCAATGGTTGCGTCTGCTCACATGAGTGTATTAACAGCAAAGGTTGCAGGCGTAAATCGAGTAATCGCTTGCACACCGCCTATCAACGGGGAGATCCCAGCAGCAACCATTGCAGCCATGTCTTTGGCTGGGGCAGATGAAATCTATCTACTCGGAGGAGTTCAGGCATTAGCTGCCATGGCATTAGGTACAGAAACGATTGAACCTGTCGATATGATCGTTGGACCTGGAAATGCCTTTGTAGCTGAGGCAAAACGACAGCTGTTTGGAATCGTAGGGATTGATCTTCTTGCTGGACCAACGGAAACTCTCGTTATTGCCGATGACAAAGCGGACCCTGAAATGATCGCCTGCGATATTCTTGGTCAATCTGAACATGGACCTACGTCACCAGGTGCACTCATTACGACGTCTGAAAAGATTGCTAAGGAAACCTTAATTGAAATCGAACGACAATTAGCCGTATTACCTACAGCGGACGTTGCGAGAATTGCTTGGGAAGAAAACGGGATGATTCTTCTTGTTGAAAATGAAGAAGAAACAGTAATTGAAGCGAATAAGTTAGCCTTTGAACATGTTGAGATCCTAACAGAAAACCCTGATTACTTTTTGGAAAACTTAAAAAATTTCGGTGCGTTATTCTTGGGCCCTGAAACGAATGTAGCCTATGGCGATAAAGTCATTGGAACCAATCATACGCTGCCAACTAAAAAAGCGGCAAGATACACAGGCGGGTTATGGGTTGGTAAGTTTATTAAAACTTGTACGTATCAAAAATGTACCCCTGAAGCCAGTGCATTTATTGGGGAATATGCTGCCCGTCTTTGCGAGCTAGAAAACTTTATGGGTCACCGTGAACAGGCTTTGCTTCGTGTAAGACGCTATGGAAATAAAAGTGTTTTTAACTGATTAAAGTACTTAATACTAAGAAATTTCTATTTTTTAACTAAGTTTCATAGAACCATTTTTAAAATGTAAAGGAGGTATACAATGTTGATGACTATTGTGAAAGAGGAATATAAAAAGAGAGTGATTCGATTTGAGGATCTAGTGGCAGATAAGGCTGCATTTATTGATGCAAAGACTCCTGGCTCTGACAAAAAAGAAAACTTCACGATTATTGGACCTGGTGTATCTGAGAGCAGTAATCGATTTATTAATTTAGAGGAAGCCCACGGGTTTAACTTTGGAGCTGCAGCTATGCCCAATGGAACCAAAAATTCGCTCCATTCTCACTTAACAGCAGAAGTATTTATCGTAGCGAAGGGAACCTGGCGATTTTTCTGGGGGAATGAAGGTACAGAAGGAGAGGCCATCTTAAAAGCAGGAGATGTATTCTCGATTCCGACAAAGATCTTCAGAGCCTTTGAAAATGTTGGTGCAGATGATGGATTCTTATATTGTATTTTAGGTGAAGATAATCCGGGTAAGGTAACATGGGCTCCCCAAGTACTAAGGGCTGCCGAAGGATATGGGCTGGTTTTACTGGAAGATGGCCGTTTAATCGATACAACAGCTGGCAAGGAAGTTCCTTCCGATGCAAAAGTGGTCAAACCAATTGGTAATGAAGAGCTGGCATTGGTTCCAAAAATCAGTGAAGAAGAAATGAGTAAACAGATTTTTCGTTTTCAAGAGCGGGTCCCGCACTTGGAATCTTTTCTGGACTGCCGTTTACCAGGTGGAGAGAAGAAGAGCTATGGCTTGATTGGACCAGGTATCGCAGAAGCGGTCGATCGGCCAACTCTATTAAATTATCAACATTCCTTTAATTTTGAACTGATCGAAGCTGAACCAGGGAATGGATTCCACCCCTTTAAACAAGATGTTAAACAAGTGGTTTTTGTTCAAAAAGGAGAATGGAAAATTTCGCTGGGTGAAAATGTAGAAGAAGGCGAAGTAGTGCTAAAGGAAAAGGATATCCTATCTGTCCCTGCTGATGTTTATCGCCGAATAGAGTGTGTTGGCAATGATACTGGTTTCTTATTTGTTATCAATAGCGGGGATCAGCGGCCGAAATTGGAATGGGCTCCTGATGTGGTAAAGGCTGCTCACAAAACTGGTTTATCTCTTGATGAAAATAATCAATTGGTAAAATGATCATTTTGATTTTTAACCCATAAGCTTTCTGGATACGAAAGCTTATGGGGTTAATGATCATCAATCTATGGAATAGAAACGGAAGGAAAGATGTTCCGAGGAGTGGATGTTCGTGGATTATTTTACAGACTTAAATAACCAAAAGGTGATTATTACCGGTGGAAGCAAAGGAATCGGTAGAGAGATTGCCCTTACTTTTGCCCAGTTAGGTGCAAAAGTAATCATTACAGGGCGGGACGAATCAGCACTTTATACTACTACTGAGCAGCTAAAAGAACTTCAATCGGATTGCTCCTACATTGTATGTGATATGCAGGATGTAAAAAGTATATATGAAATGGTTGATGAAGCTGTCACAAGGTTAAATGGTCTTGACGTTCTTATTAATAACGCAGGGATTAATATCGCCAAACCTGCTTTAGAGGTTACGGAAGAAGATTGGGATCAGGTTCTGGATACGAATCTTAAAGGAGTGTTCTTCTGCTCGCAACGGGCGGGGAAACACATGATTCCTTATGGAAAAGGCAAAATTATCAATATCGTTTCACAAATGGCATTTGTTGGTTATATTAAACGAGCTTCCTACTGTTCTAGCAAAGGCGGCGCTGTACAGTTGACGAAAGCGTTAGCCGTTGAATGGGCACCATTTAATATTAAAGTGAATGCCGTTGCCCCAACCTTTATCGAAACAGACTTTACTAAAAAAATGTTTGAGGACCAAGGTTTCTATCAAGATGTGATTAGTAGAATCCCATTAGGAAAATTGGCCCGTCCAACAGATGTAACTGGTTCAGTGTTGTTTTTAGCTTCGAATATGTCTGATTTTATTACCGGGGAGACGATTCGTGTAGATGGAGGTTGGACGGCTATTTAAATAATGAAGGATTATTGGGGTTTAAAGACGAATTTCATTGTAATGGTTTCTAAACAATGAAGATATTGGTAGAATAGGTTATTTCTACTTAGTTGAAAGGAAAAAAATAATATGATAGGTAGAGTAACTGCGGATGATGTGGCTAGGAAAGCTGGTGTCTCACAGTCTACGGTTTCTAGAGTTTTAAATAATTATCCTTTTATAAAAGAAGCTACAAGAGAAAAGGTCCTTACGGCCATATCAGAATTAGGATTTACCCGGGATGAGATCGCGAGGAGCCTTGTTGAAAAGAAAACCAGGTCGATCGGTTTGATTTTGGGGGATATTTCAAACCCTTTTTTTGCTGAGTCTGCTGGAGTGATTATTGAACAGGCGCAGAAATTAAAATATGATGTCGTCATTTGCAATACCAACCATAATGATGAAAACTTAGAAAAATCAATTAACACCTTAATTGGAAAAAGAGTGGATGGAATACTGGTCGCTTCCGTGAAACGGGATGATACGAAAGTCCAGCAGCTGCACGATAAGGGTTTTCCTATTGTTTTATACAATAGCAGTATTGATGACCCAATGGCCAACTTTGTGGTGATTGATAATATCAGAGGGGCAAAAATGGCCGTAAACCATTTGCTTGAACTTGGGCATAAAAAAATTGCCTATATTGCCGGACCATTTAAGTATTTAACAACCTATCAACGTTATATTGGGTATAAAGAAGCCATTTCGGAAAATGGGCTCTCATTAGAACAAGATTTTGTTTATAATGGTGATTTTTCTTATCAAAAGATTTTTGAATTTACAAAAGAATTATTAACCAAAAAAAATAGGCCTACTGCCTTTTTAGCGGTCTCTGATCAAATGGCTTTAGCTATTTTAGATGCAGCAACCAGTTTAAATTTAAAAATTCCCGAAGATGTATCGGTCATAGGGTTTGATGACATCAGTCTAGCAAGCAATCAATTTATTGGATTAACAACTGTTTCGCAGCATATGGAAGTGATGGCTTCTGTTGCGTTGGAGAAATTAGTCGATTTAATTGATCATGAAACAGATTCCTTTGATCCGGTACAAATCGTCCTTAAACCTGAACTAAAGATTCGTAAGACAACATCAAAAAATCTTGATAAATAAGGGATTGGTTTATCTTCTGGATTTTACTCAGCCCTAAAGATGCAGGAGGGACAATTCTACATGGGATTGTCCTTTTTTACCAAAAAAGGATCTGTTGCGAATTCTATTTAATGAAAGGAATTGTGATGACAAAAGAACATTTAATACTGTTACCGGGGACACTGTGCAGTGAAAGACTTTGGAGAGATCAAATCGATCATTTATCAGATATTGCAGAAATCCAAGTTGGAGACTTAACGAAAAATGATAGTATTCAGGGAATGGCTGAATCCATTTTAAATGAGGCACCAGAAGAGTTTTCTTTAGCAGGCTTGTCCATGGGCGGAATTGTAGCGATGGAATTAATCCATCAAGCTCCTGAAAGAGTGAAGAAATTAGCACTCTTGGATACCAATCCATATCCTCCAAAAACAGAACAAATTTCAGGATGGAATCAATTTATTCAAATGGCTAAAGACGGAAAATTTATGGAGGTAACGGATCAATATCTTTTACCAGGATTGATCCATCCAGAGCGCCAGGATGACTTGGATTTAATTCATACCATTCGGAAAATGGCAGAAGACGTAGGACCAGAAGCGATGATTAGACAAATGAGAGCGCTTATGAGCCGTCCTGATCCTAGGGAGTATTTACATCTAATCGGGTGTCCGACACTGGTTCTTCTTGGCCGGCAGGATGCACTATGTTCTCTTGAAATGCATGAATATCTCATTTCCATCATCCCTAATGCCAAGCTTTCAATTATTGAAGATTGCGGTCATTTAAGTACATTAGAAAAGCCAGTGGAAACGACATCCGCATTACGTAACTGGCTGCTCGGTTAAAAAGGGAAACATGATTTTTTATGGATCGTAAGAGGAGGAGTTAACTTAGTTGAATGAGTTGCAAACCATGAAAGTCACGGAAAATGATATTGCTAAAATGGCAGGAGTATCACAAACGACAGTCTCCAGAGTGTTAAATGATCACCCTTCCGTGAAAGATTCTACCCGGCAAAAAGTATTGTCGGCGATAAAAGAAATTGGATTTACTCCTGATCCGATCGCAAGAAGTATGGTAACAAATAGAACAGGCACTTTAGGTTTGATTGTCGGTGATATTTCCAATCCCTTTTATGCGGAAACAGCAAAAATAATTATAGGGTTCGCCCGAAACAAAGGGTATGATGTCATCCTAAGTGATACCGACCATGATTCTGATTCCTTACAAAAGGAAATAAGGATGCTTTTGAATCGCAGGGTAGACGGAATTATGATCGCATCAGTAAATCGGTGGGATACATATGTCAGCGAATTGTATCAATCGGGTTTTCCAGTTATCTTGTTTAATCGTACAACAGATGATCCTAACATGCATTCAGTGATTCTTGACAATGAACAGGGAGCACAGCTTGCTGTCAGCCATTTGGTTGACTTGGGACATAAACGAATCTCTTTTATTTCAGGACCTTCAAAATATTCCACTTTTTATCAAAGACTTGAAGGGTATAAGCATGCACTAAAGCAATATCATCTCCCCTACGAAGAAGAGATGGTTTTTAATGAAAATTTAACTTATAAGGAAATAGAAAAATTTGTTAAAAGCATCTTTTCCATCCATGACCCTCCAACTAGTTTTTTCGCATCTTCTGATCATATGGCGTTTTTTGTAATGGATGCTGTAGCACGCATGGGCTTTAAAGTACCTGAAGAAATTTCAATTATTGGATTTGATGATATTGATATTTCTTCCAATCCTTATATCAATCTAACAACGATTTCACAGCAAAAGAAAAAAATGGCGATTAGTGCCCTTGATATATTGTTGTCCCTCATAGAAAACGAGGATCGTTTGAAAAAGCCTGTACAAGTTAGAATTGTTCCCGAATTAATGATTCGTGGAACAACATCGATGAAACAGATGATTTCTTTATTTAAATAGAACGAAATTTGGAGTGAAATTTAAATGGAAAATAAGGTAAAACAAAAAATCATGAATGGAGAAAATGTACTAGGGGTGTTCCTAGGAATTTATGCTCCATCCATTATCGAAATGATTGGCTATGCTGGTTATGATTTTGTTGTTATAGATGATGAGCATGGAGCTTTCAGTCATTCAGAAATTGAAAATATGGTTAGGGCTGCAGAATTGGTTGATTTAGTGCCCATTATTAGGGTTTCCTATGATGCTTCGAGCATACAAAAGGCGCTGGATCGGGGAGCTAAAGGCATTCAAGTGCCTATGGTTAATAATAAGGAAGATGCAGAACTAGTGGTAAGAAGAGCAAAATTTCCTCCACATGGACAGCGGGGAGCTGCTTTTGCTATTCGGGCGGCACGTTTCGGTAAGGATGGAGGGGAAGCTTATTTTAATAATGCAGATGAGAATATCTTAATTTCTGTTCATATCGAGACGCCTGAAGCGGTACAAAACTTCCGGGAAATCATGAATGTTCCTGGAATAGACATGGCCTTTATAGGATCAACTGATTTATCTGTTAATATGGGCTTTAAGGCAGAGGGACCAGGACATCCAGAAGTTCAGCTGGCCATCAATGAGTTGTTTGAGATTGGAAAAGAGGAAGGCTATAAAATTGGTACAGTGGCTGCTAATTCGGCTGGAGTTCGTAAAGGTTTTGACTCAGGGGCTTGCTATATCGGTATTACAGGGACTTCTGTTATTTCGAATGCGTTGGAACTAGTTGTAAATGAAACGATAAAGGTTGAGAAATAAATAGGACGAATTTTAAAAAAATCAATTTCTGTCAATATAATCATTATTTTATATATTTATAAGGCAACAAAAGAAAAACTGCCATTTTTTAATTGGCAGTTTTTCTTTTGAGAATGAGTTGGCATTATCATCATCAAACGGATCTGGCCAGTTCATTAATCCCAAAATGCCCTTCTTGAAAAAATATTTTTTTAATGAATTATAATAACTATTTCATACTTCTATGATTAGTTACAGCCTGTCGATTACGTTCAAAAAGCATATGACAGTACAACCCCAAGTATGCAAAATTACATTTTTCGAGAGTATTCAAAAAATAATAAATCTTTTTAATATTGACAAAAACATTCTATAAATTTAAACTAAAAATATCTTATTCAAATAATGGAATGCGTTCCACAATGTGGAACGGAGAGAAGGGGGAAAGGTACAATTTAGGAGAGTGCCAAAATTTAATGGAATGAATTCCACAATGCGAAACAAATAACTGTTTTAGGATGGTGATTTAATTTATGCAATGGGATATAGAGGTGGACGTTGTTGTTGTCGGTGGTGGGGGTTGTGGTCTAACTGCCGCTCTTGCAGCAGGGGAAAGTGGATTGGATGTCGCTATTTTGGAAAAAACAGAATTTGTTTTGGGGAATACTGCATCAAGCGCAGGAATGATACCGGCGGCAGGCACACGCTTTCAGGAAGAAATGAACATTAGTGATTCTCCAGAAAAAATGGCAAATGAGATATTAGAAAAAAATAAATATACAGGTGATCCCGAGCAAACTCTAAGAATATGTGAGGAATCAGCGAGTTTAGTTGAATGGTTGGTTGATCAACATGATATTAAACTATCACTAGTAACAGAATTTTTACTGCCAGGCCACAAAACATACCGCATGCATGCTCCACCATCAAGATCAGGATTAGAATTAATGAAAATGTTAAGAGGCGCTGTAAGGAATAGGGATAACATTTACCTTATGTTGAAATCACCAGTTACTAAAATAGTATTCACCGACAACAATGAAGTAATCGGTGTAGAAACGAACACGCCAAATGGAATGCAACGGATAGGGGCAAAAAAGGTAATCCTAGCCGACGGCGGATACGGTGGAAACAAGAAGATGGTGAGTGAATTTATTCCTGAGATTGCGGACGCAATATATTTTGGCTATGAAGGCAACACTGGCGATGCTGTATCCATGAGTGCGGAGGTAAATGCCGAACTGAAAAATATGAGTGCCTACCAAGGACATGCTTCCGTTTCCGAAGCACATGGACTTCTCGTTACATGGGGAGCCATCATGTTGGGTGGATTCATTGTTAACAACCAAGGTTTTAGATTTGGCGATGAATCACAGGGATATTCCGAATATGCCACCGAAGTATTAAAGCAACCGGAAAAGCATGCTTATATGATTTTTGATCGAGAAATTTACAATCAATTGCTTGGGATTGAGGATTTTAAAAATTTGGCCAATTTCGAAGCGTTCCATTACTCGGACTCCATTGAAGGCTTAGCAGAAAAATTAGGATTGAATTCAAAAACCCTTAAAACTACACTGGTAAAATACAATGATTCAGTTACGGTAGGGGAGGATGAATTCGGGAGAAAAGTTTTGCCAAAGAAACTTATAAATTCCTATTACGGAATTAAAATCGTTCCCGCCTTGTTTCATACACAGGGAGGACTGAAAATAAACGAAAATGCACAAGTACTAGGGAAGAATGGTACTCCCATTCCTAATTTATACGCCGGGGGTGGAAGTTCTGTAGGTATTTCCGGAACTCGAGCCAATGGTTATGTAGCAGGTAATGGTTTGTTATGTGCATTGGGGTTTGGAAAAATTGCTGGGTCCCATGCAGCAAAATCAATAAAAAAAGTGGAGGTAAGATAGCATATGTCACATGTTTGGGAAAGCGCATTAACAGATGTAGATAAGATTGTCATTGAAAAAGGCGGTTATGGAAAAAGAAGAGGACTTGGAAAAAAGCCAGTCTTCATGATTATTGATGCTCAGTACAACTATATTGGAGCAGATGAGCCCATTGAAGAGCAGCTTGAACAATGGCCTAGCGGCGGGGGATCTTCTGCATGGGCAGGAATAAGAAAAATTAAAGAGTTAAAAGAGTATGTTCAAAAGGTTGGTATTCCAGTTATCTATACAAGAAACGTACAAAAGAAAACGATAGCTTTCGATTCCTTCGGTTTAAAAGCTGCAAGAGACAATTCTAAATATATT
Source organism: Neobacillus sp. GCM10027624 (assembly GCF_042675345.1). NCBI lineage: Bacteria > Bacillati > Bacillota > Bacilli > Caryophanales > Bacillaceae > Neobacillus > Neobacillus sp. GCM10027624. The sequence continues at coordinate 345,754 of NZ_JBHTHD010000002.1, read as the reverse complement.
GATGGACGTCCAGAGACGCAAATCGTTGAAGAGTTAAAGCCAGATGCTCAGGATATTGTTGTCGATAAAAGTTATGCAAGCGCTTTTTTTGGAACTCCACTTATTAGCTATTTGATCAAGCTCGGTGTGGATTCTATTATCATTGTCGGCGGGTCTACGAGCGGCTGTGTGAGAGCAACAGCTGTCGATGCAGTTACACACAACTTTAATGTAGCGGTAATAGAAGATTGCGTTTTCGACCGTATTCAATTATCCCACCAAGCTGGCCTTCTAGATCTATGGATGAAATATTGTGACGTCATGAACGCAGAAGAGGTTAAAACGTATCTTCAAAACTTACAATACAAGGAGGTCTACTAAGTTATGTTGGATTTATTAATTAGAAACGGACAGGTTGTTTTTCCTAAAAGAGGGGTTTTACGTGCAGATTTAGGAATTAAAGATGAAAAAATCGTTGGAATTTATGATCCAGAACAAGAAATGGATGCAAAGAAAATTATTGATGCGGAAGGTCTTCATATCTTCCCAGGAGTGGTAGACGCGCATGAGCATTTAGGAATTTATAATTCCGTCGAAGATGATTTTCTCGATACAAAGCAGCATGCCGTTGGCGGTGTAACAACATTAGTCAATTATGATCGAATCCCTAAAAGTTATTTGGAAGCTTTCCCTAGACTGAAAGAAATAGGTGAACAAAACAGTTATATTGATTTCGGCTACAGTTTAGGGATTTTATTAGAGGACCATATTGATGAACTAGAAGAAGTTATTGAACGGTTTGGTGTTACATCCTTTAAATTTTTCAGAAATTACGAGAGACAACTCAACGATAAATTTAAGGTGAACAATGCAATTGATCTAACTTCCATGGACTTAATGAGAATACTAGAGAGATTTAATAGCATCTCTCCTAAATTACTATTGGGAATGCATTGTGAAAATATGGACATCAATCGGTATTTAACCAAAAAGCTGAAACAAGAACCTGTGGAAGATCATTTGAAAACATGGTCCAAAACGAGTCCAGGATATGCAGAAGCTGAATCGATGCTAAGCACTCTTTATTTAAATCAGATTGTTGGTGGAAATGTCTTTATTGTTCATTTATCTTCCGGAACGAGCGTTGATCTGCTTGAAAAAGCTCCGTGGTTATTGGAAAGTGGAGCAAAAGTTGAAACGTGTATTCATTACCTGACATTGACAAATGATTCTCCAGCGAATCTTCATGCCAAAGTTGGTCCTCCAATTCATACACAATGGGATCAAGATCGTTTGTGGGACGGGATTAAAAAGGGACTTATTAATGCAATCGGTACGGATCATGTTCCATGCAGCATAGATGCTAAATACAAAAATGGTACCGGGGTATTCGATACACAATACGGATTTCCAGGAGTAGGTGCACTGTTGCCGCTCATGATTACCGAAGGATATGTAAAAAGAGGAGTTCCACTTGAAAGAATTGCAGATATTTGTTCTACCCAAGTGGCCGATTCTTTTAACCTACCACAAAAGGGCCGCATTGAAGTAGGGGCGGATGCTGATTTTGCCATTGTAGATTTACAGGAGAAAAAATCAATTAACCACCAGCTGCTTCAAAGCGCTTCTGACTATACAGTGTATGAGGGAATCGAGGCAGTTGGTTGGCCAGTGTACACCATTAGCCGTGGTGAAGTGATTTTAGAAAAAGGTAAGATTACTGCAAAACCAGGCAGGGGGAAATATCTCCATCGCCAAATCTAGGTTTACAGAAGGGAGCGGGAGTTCATATGGGATATACTATAGCGCAAAAGATTATTGCGAGAGCAAGTAAAAAGAGTCAAGTCCAAGTGAATGAAATTGTTGAGGTCGATATTGATTTTGCCATGATTCATGACTCGAGTGGGCCACGAAGATTCGGCTCTACCATGGAGAAGTTAGGAGCGACAGTTTGGAATCCTGAGAAAGTTGCTTTGATATCTGACCATTTTGTTTCATCCAGCGATTCTACTGAAGCTTCCATTCTGAAATTGACAAGGGAATGGGCGAAAAAATATGGGATTTCGAAGTTCCATGAGAGGGAAGGTATCGGTCACATTGTACCTGTTGAACGAGGATACATCACTCCAGGTATGATGTATGTCGGAGCCGATTCTCATTCAACAACAGCCGGAGCAATGGGATGTTTTGCAATCGCACTAGGATCTACTGATATGCTAGGTGTCATGGCGACTGGGAAAACATGGGTGAAAGTACCTGAATCCATCAAGATTCTTTGGAAAGGGAAACTTTCCAAAGGGGTAATGGCTAAAGATATGATGCTGAAATCAATACAGAGAACGGGTATTGATGGTGCTACCTATAAATCAGTTGAGTTTTCGGGAAGTGCAGTCGATACATTACCAATGGATGAAAGATTAGTTCTGTCAAACATGGCAATTGAAATGGGTGCAAAAGCGGGACTAATCGAAGCTAATGATATTGTTATCGACTACCTTAATGAGAGGAATGTAAGTAATTTTGAGGTAGTAACAGCGGATCAAGATGCTTTCTATTGCGAAACTTTAGAATTCGATGCGAATCAGCTAGAACCAATGGTTGCACTTCCGCATTCTCCTGATAATGTAAAGCCTGTTTCAGCAATTGATCACTTCGAGCTTCTAGATCAAGCCTATATAGGGGCTTGTACGGGAGCTAAGTATTATGATTTGGAAATAGCTGCCCAAGTCCTTAAAGGCAGAAGAGTTTCCGAAAACACGCGATTGCTGATTGCACCGGCATCATCGGAAGTCATGAGTAGGGCTACAAAAAGCGGCATAGTTGAAACCTTGCTGGATGCGGGAGCATCATTTTTGCCGACAGGTTGCGGAGCGTGCGCTGGACTTGGCAATGGTGTGCTTGCTCCCGGGGAAAGATGTATATCTTCGACAAACCGCAATTTCCCTGGCCGGATGGGATCTGGATCGGAAGTATATCTAGCTTCCCCTGCCACAGTTGCCGCATCCGCTATTACCGGCATAATAACTGACCCAAGAGAGTTTTTATAGTCTTACGGTACCAAACTACATGTCAGGTTACTTAGGAGGATAGATATGCAAAAGATTAAAGGGAAGACATGGGTGTTTCCAGATAATGTGGATACGGATATGATTAACCCCGGACGGTATTTAAAATTATCAGCTGATCAAGCAGCGAAACATATATTTGAGGGAATCGATCCCGACTTTCCTTCCAAATTCCAAGCGGGGGACATTATCGTTGCCGGTAAAAACTTTGGATGCGGATCAAGTCGCGAGTCAGCCCCGGCTGCTATTAAATTATCTGGTATTAGTGCCATCATTTCGGTATTTTTTGCAAGGATATTTTTTCGAAACGCGATAAATTTAGGTTTACCTGTAATCGAATGTAAGGAAGCAACTAGAATTGAAGAAGGAAATGAGATTGAAATTGATTTTGAAAATGGTGTGATTTATAACTTAACGAAAAACGAGTCTTATTCAACAACTATCTACCCGCCGTACATACAGGAAATTATCAATCATGGCGGTTTGGTTAACATGCTGGAACGAAAGTTGAGCAATAAGGAAATCAAGTTATAAACTTGATGTGCTTTTCTTAAGGTAGCTTGACTATGTTAATTCACCACTATAACGTTGGAAAAAGGAGTCGGTTGGGTATATGAAAGGTAAGTTCCGCTGGGTCATTGTAAGTATTATTGCTCTTACTATTTTAATAAATTACTTGGATAGATCTGCTCTTGGTTTTGCCAATGGAGCAATTACGAAACAGTTTAATATTAACAATGCGGAGTGGGGCCTCATTGGTAGTGCCTTTTCCATTGGTTACTTGATTCTCTCCTTCGTAGGCAGCCCAATTATAGACAAAATTGGAGTAAAGAAGGCATTGTCTCTTTCTGCAGGGCTCTGGTCAGTATTTAGTATTTTGACCGCTTTCATGGGCTCTTTTGTCAGCCTTTTCCTAGTTAGGGTGTTACTCGGTGGATCTGAAGGACCAGCCTTTCCAGCAGTCAGCAGGGCAATTAGCCGTTGGCTGCCAGGAAAGGAAAGAGGGAAGGCTTTAGGGATGATCGTTGGATTCGGGGTCCCTTTTAGCCTCATGATCGGTGGACCCATTATTACACAACTAATGGAAAGCCTGGGATGGAAATCGCCCTTCGTTATTTTAGGAACATTAGGATTGATATTGGTTGGAATTTGGTTATGGCTGTTTAAGGATTCTCCTATTGGCTACCATCGAGTTAGCCCTCAAGAACAAGAATACATTAAAAGCGGCTTAGTAGAAGAAGAGACAACGGAGCATGTAAAAAAAGTAGAATGGAAGAAGATATTTACCAATAAGAATCTTTTGATTTCCGCATTTGGTTATTTTTCTTGGGGATTCATGTTCTGGGGATTTATGTATTGGTTGCCAGGCATACTCAGCCAGGTTTATCATCTCAACATCGTTAAAGTTGGATTTTTCACGGTTTTACCATGGGCCGTTGGGACGGTAGCTACCATCGCAGGCGGACTTATTGCAGACAAACTATATAAACGTAAACCAGGTATACGAAGCCGATTTAATTTGATAGGAGTATGTTTATTGCTATCGGGTGCCTCCCTTATTCCAATCATGTTTAATCCATCCCTATATGGTGCCATTACATTTATCTCCCTTGGGGTAGGATTTGGGATGGTTACGGGTTCGATTTGGTGGATCGTTGCAATTGATTCTGCTCCAGACCAGCCCGCAGCTGCATCAGGGTTTTTGAATGCTGCGTTTGCTCTTGCCGGTATTATTGCTCCTACAGCAATGGGATTTGCCATTCAAATAACGGGCAGTTTCAGCGCAGGGTTTGGGGTCATGATTGTTCTTGCATTACTTAGCTCCATCGGATTTTTATTTTTTACAAAAGAAAAACAGGGTTCTATTTCAGAGGAACAGAGAATTAAAACCATAGTCCATTAAAATTACTTTGATTAACCCGCCATAGATTAAAGAATCATTAATTAGGCGGGTTGGTCAACTTGTTAATAAAAAAGTTGAGCAAATAAAGGGAAGTGAGATATGATGAATTCAATTAGAAAAAAATTCAAAGAACGAGTATCGCAAACTGGAATTATCATTGCACCGGGGGCATATGACAGTTTGACTTCGGTACTAATCGAACAGGCTGGGTTTGAAGCACTTTATATGACAGGCGGCGGCATTTCTTATACCACATTAGGAAAACCTGATATAGGTTTAATGACGGCAAGTGAAATGGCAACAAGAGCATCATATATATGTGACTCGGTACAAATTCCAGTAATCGCAGATGCTGATACGGGGTACGGAAACTACTTGAACGTGATGAGGACCGTAAGAGATTTTGAGCGAGCAGGCATTTCCGCAATCCAACTGGAAGATCAGGATTTCCCTAAAAGGTGCGGTCACTTGAGAGATAAAAATGTAATCCCTTTGTCTGAAATGATTGGTAAAATCAAAGCTGCAGTAGACACTAGAGTGGATGAAAACCTGCTAATCATTGCACGTACTGATTCGAGAGCAATCAACGGTTTACACGAAGCGATTGAACGGGCACAATGTTATGCGGAAGCTGGCGCAGATATAATTTTTGTAGAGGCTTTGGAGAACAAGGATGAGTTCTCCACCATAACAAATTATATCCAAATGCCTTTATTGGCGAATATGGTGGAAGGCGGAAAATCTCCATTAATGTCTGCCTCTGAACTCGACAGCATGGGTTATAAAATTGTCATCTTTCCAAACAGTGTTACTCGTGTAGTTGCAAAGGCTGCACAAGATTTATTTCATGAATTGAAAGAAACAGGAACTACGGCTGGGATGAAAGACCAGATGTTGAATTTTAGTCAGCTTAATCAACTGCTTGGCATCCAACGGTATCATGAGATGGAAGAAAAATATGTCTTGAGATAATCGTTCCTGGAATTTTAAAAAGCGCTATCTATGAAAGGAACAAAAATATATGGTTGCGAGTATTGAAAAATTATTTAAGATTTTAATGTTATTTTCATTTGAACGAAACACACTTTCAATCGCCGAGATTCATGCTGAGCTTAAATACCCTAAAAGTACAATTGTCAGGTTACTAGCTACGCTAGAGAGCATGGATTTTATCAAACAAGATCCTGACACGCGCAGGTATTCTTTAGGATTTCCGTTCTTTAGGCTAGGGAATATTGTGATGAATGATTTTGATTTACGTAAAGTTGCAAAACCGATTATGGCTGAGTTGGTAAAAGATACAGGGATGACAGTGGATTTAAATATCAGAGCTGGGAATTCCCGGGTTTGTATTGATAAGATTGACGGGCCTGAGATTGTGATTAATTTTATCCGGATTGGTGAACATACCCCTCTTTTCACCGGGGCATCTGGAAAAGTGTTACTTGCCTATTCAAAAGATAAGGATGAAATCTTACAAAAGATCATTGAAGAGGCTGATGTTAACATTGAGCAACTAAATGAAGAATTAAATGAAATTCTTGTTAAGGGATATAAAATAACGACAGGTGAAAGAAGACCCGGAAGTTTTGGAATCGCAGTGCCGATATTTGATCATTCCAATGAAATTACGGCGAATCTTACTGTTGCAGGCCAAATTCATATGCTAACAGATGAAAACAAAATGTTTCTGGTAAACAAGACTAAAAATTGTGCGAATTTAATAAGTGAAAGATTAGGATATAGGTGTTAAATAATCTTTGTTATCTAAATGGAAGATTTAAAGAGCAAAGAGCAACGGAAGAAAAACTGCAATTATTTTAATTGGCAGTTTTTTTTTGAAATTGCTTAATCAAGATAATTTGAGTAAGCTTAATCGGACTCAATTCCTTGATAATAGAAAAGTGAACAATGAGTTAATGCGAGAAAAAGAGGCAGGAACTTTGAATAGAGGTATCAGAGCATTATTACTATTAAAGTGAAAATGACAATAAAAGACGATGAGATTTTTTATGATTTAAATGGCTCTTCCTTCTATACCTCATGGTGTCTGGTTAAACCCTGATAAGGAAGATAAACAATGCTTAGGAACTGTCTTCTCCAATGTGAAATTAAAAAATGGTGATATGTTCACTAGACCTTCAGCGGGTGGCGGAGGTTTAGGTGATCCTCTAAAAAGAGATATTCAAGATGTTTTAAAGGATGTTATAGATGAATATGTTTCGATAGAGAGAGCAGAAAAAGATTATGGGGTCGTCATTAAAGAAATCGACCGTGATTTAGATCAGTTTGAAATTGATATTGAAGCGACAAACGCTGCCCGTGAATTTATTCGGAACAATCGAAAAAAATGGTTAGAAGAGGATATGGATGCAGTGTATAAAAAGTACCTAAAAGGTGAAGTGGATCAATTAGATCTTATCCGCCGATACGGAATTATTTTGGATATGACCACTAATACCCTTTTACCAATATCCACAGCCCAAAATCGTGAAATGATGCGGAAACGATCGTTATTTTATTGGGAGTAATTGAATCTTCAATATATCCAATCTTTAGGTTTAAGTATATGCCATGGGGACGGTTCTTCCGGCTTAAAAGCCGCCAGAACCGTCCCCATGGTTTTTTTCTAAGAAATTTGTTTTTGTGAATTTAAATGGCAAATGAGCCATATAAAAATATGAAGGGAGGAGAGTCATAAGATGCAGGTTATTTCCAATAATTTTCGTGTCCGAACGAGTATGGTTTACATGATGACCAATAATGATGTAATGAATCAAATCATTGCCTTTTACAGGGACATGAATGGAATGCTCACCTTTGTAGGAGCCTATCCAACACAAGGAAGAGGCACCGGTACAAAAGAAGTGTCAGGTGTTACAGCAAACGAAGGAGTCGATCCCCTTGCCTCACAAGGCGCCCTGACCTTATCACGTGATGGACGTTTTTTACTTACTGTTAACGCTGGCAGTAATACTATAAGCAGCTTCATCATAACAGACAACGGGGTGCCCGTTTTGACGGATGTGAAGCCATCAGGAGGTGCTCAGCCGAATAGTGTAGATGTGTTTGGTAATTTTGTCTATGTTTCCAATGTAGGTAATGCCGTTACCAATTTTGCCTCCAATATTTCTGGTTTTCTAATCGAAGCTAACGGACGCCTTACTCCGATTTCAGGATCCACCCATTCTCTCAGTACTTTTAATGCTCAACCTGCGCAGGTTCTATTCACACCAGATGGAAGTAAAATCCTAGTTACAGAGCTTACATCAAACAATCTCAGTATATTCCATGTAAATCAAAATGGTATAGTTACAGGACCAATCGTCAATAATTCTTATGGCCAAGGACCATTAGGCGCATATTTTTTATCCTCTGGAATTCTCTTGGTTACGGAAGCCATGTCAAATGCGCTGTCGTCTTATTCATTAAGCAATGATGGTATCCTTCATGTGATCAGCGGATCTGTTCCAAACGGTTATAAAACAGCCTGTTGGGTTGTAACAACAAAGGATGAACGATTTGCATACACTACCAACACTTTAAGCGGCACCATCTCCACCTACCGAATTGATTCCAATGGAGCCCTATCGGTGGTAAGGCATATCACCAGTACCCCGCCAGGTGCTGCACCAGGTCTTCCGATGGATGTTAGAGTGAGTAAAGATGGACAGCATTTTTACACCCTTAACGGAAATCAGGGAACAATATCAGTATTTTCTATCCAAAATGATGGTAGTTTAGTAAGATTACAGGTTGCTGCCTGGACTAACCTTCCTTACTTTGGGTCGCAAGGTCTAGCTGTTCTTTGAGTATATTTGGTCTACTTATATTACATGGAGGAGGAAATCAGGAGATTTTTTTTCTATGAGTCGGTGTTATTAAATAAAGGAAGAAGGCAGAAATAAGATGACATCGATTACATTCTTCCTCAACATTAGAAAGCCAACAATGGAATTGTGAAGGTAATCCCATTGTTAATGAATCTAATCTGGTGTTATAAGTAAGCAATATAATGGATAATGAACATTTGAATTGAATTTATTTTGGAGACAATCCTACCTTGTTACACACGATCATATCTAAGATCAATACTTCCTATATTTTATTTGATTGGAGCATGGAAGTTTGGGTGACTGGAGAAATTGGAAGAAGTATTATCCAACTATCCTTTTTATTATAGGGTTGACCTTTTTATTTCAATTATTATGTGTGGATATTCATTATGGCTTCGTAAATCATTACATATTCTAAATCCTACAATATTTGACTTTTTACTAGCCTTTACATTTTTCATCCCAATAGTCCTAATTATGTAAAGCTGTTAGATTTAGAAGGTGCGAAAATATGCCCAATGATACAAAGTTGTTACTTCATCTTAAGAAAATATATGTGTATGAATAGGTTAACCTAATTTGAAAAAATGTCCGAACTCTTGATTTTTCAGGTTCTGAGGGGATATTAGATGTTTAGGTGAAAATTATTGATACAAAAGGATAGAATACATCTTTGTTTACAAAGATGCATTCCTGTCGCCACTTAATATAAGTACTGTTCCAGACATGAGTAGTCAGGAAAAGTTTGTGATAAATTTTACTGAAAATACAGGTGAGTTAGTTTAACAAGAATTAAAATAACGACTACACATTTTAGTCATATGTGTAGTCCTTTTTATTTACCTGTTACAAAGGAACAACCTAAGCATTGGAATCTTTATGTAGTTTTGTGAAGGGAATTCTCTGATTTTGTCGTATTTTTAATAATTGGAAGATATATCAAAAAATATTGCGAAATATGGAGGGAAAACACATGTTTAAGAATTGGAAAAAAACTCTAATGGCGGGAGTGATCAGCTTATCCTTACTTGGTACAGGCTATTTTGGTCACGACCTGATCTCCTCGCTAAAGGTATCAGCTGAACCCGCATCAGAAAACGCACCAGGGCATTTAAAAAATGCTGAGGCTTCCCAGCTTGATGAAATAATCAAACGTGGATACATACGGGTAGGAATGACCGGGGATTACAAACCCTTTTCCTATTTAAACCCAGAAACTAAGGAGTATGAAGGTTTTGACGTGGATGCTGCTAAAGAGCTTGGAAAAGACCTCGGTGTGGAGGTGAAATTTGTGGCTACCACATGGCCAACGATGATGGAAGACCTCCAAGAAGACAAATTTGATATCGCTGTGGGTGGTGTGACACGAAACACAGCCAGACAAAAAAGCGCTTATGTATCCCAAGGTTATCTATCATTCGGCAAGGTGCCTTTGATTCGCAATGAAGATAAAGATAAATATCTTACCATTGAAGATATCAACAAGCCTTCTGTACGCATCGGTGTAAATCCAGGTGGAACTAACGAATCATTTGTCCGAAAGTATTTAAACAAGGCTAACATAACGGTTGTAGAAAACAATCTCGATATCCCTCATCTTGTTGCAGAAGGAAAGTATGATGTGATGATCACAGACACAGTAGAAGCCATGCTGTATGCTAAAGCTGATTCACGACTGTATGCGGCTCTAACTGACAAGCCTTTCACAAAAAGTGAAAAAGGTTATATGATCCCGCGAGGTGATTTCATTTATGCAAGCTACTTGGAAATGTGGATGGATGAAATGAAGCTCCAGGGAAAATTTGACGACCTCTACAAAAAGTGGATGGAATAGAGGATATATGGGACAGTTCTTGTTGCTTTTTTTGTTCAATAGTAGCCTCAAGAACCGTCCCCATTGCACTTTGATTTTCTATTTTTCATCTTTTATTAATCGCATCCAACCTTTATAGCCACAAGCAGGACAAGTTACCATTCGTTCGTATAGATTTTTTTTAAAAGCCAAGGCGAAACTTGATTTTGATAATTTAAAGGAAGATCGACAATGCGGACATTCAAAATGGGTGTTCTTTGTTTGAATATCAACATATTTGTAAGCCAAAATGAAGACTAGAGCCATTATAATCAGTGTTTGAATTAATCCTACTATTGGACTCATTGATTTTCCCCTCTAAAATTAAATTGTCAGTTAAATTCTACTACTTTATTTTCGTTGTAGGTGCAAAATATCCGCAATGTTAAATCTTTTGTCAGTAATTCCTAAACGCTGTGCATGAGTTTATTCATGCCTATCCAAAGATTATGATGGTAAACCGAAATTTATATAACTTTTAGAGCACAAAATCGCACTAAAAACATACTGTGATTATTTGATGATTATCCTGTTTTGCTTATAAGTTTAAAAGTTTAATAGGTTGTATACAGCTAACAGTTTTTGTATTTGAGGACATTTAAGCAGAATTAAGTGAACTCATGATTGAGGTTTTAGTTTAATTAAGGGTGCATTTCTATAGTAAGAATTGCACTTTTTTGTATTGGGCCATTTATGCAATTAGTTAAGGGATTACTCAAAGGGAAATCGAAGTTAATTTAGAGTTATGTTATTTTATTCGCCAACTTAGAGTGACTATGTTATGTAGCGAAGGTCCAATGTGAGTCTTACCTGAAAGTTGTCTCCGAAAGGTTTAAAAGCAGTAGATTGGAGTGAATCATTATTATGAAAAAAACGATGCACGTTCTTATTACTGGTGCCAGTATTGCCGGACCGGCACTTGCTTACTGGCTTCACCGCTACGGTTTTGATGTGACTGTCATAAATCAAAAAATAGGACGAATAGCCGTAGGGAGCATGATCGAAAAATCAAACTTCAAAATCTTTCTAAGAAATTTACTATTGCGAGTACCCACTCTTATGGCCGTACAGTTTAAGATGGTTTCAAAAATGATTGCGAAAGCTGCCAACGGAATAGAACTGAAAGATTATTGAAATGCAAGGAAAAATCAATGGGACGATTCTGGCTCTTTTAATCCAGAAGAACTGCCCCAATGGTTTTAGAGCCTGGGGCATGATGATATAGCGCCATGTCTGGATACCAATTACTTGTTTTTTTGGATGATAAAATAGTAGAACAGGTAATCTAATAGAGATTATTTAATAAAAAAATGTTAAAAAAGGTTTTAAACGCATGAAAAGGTGGTAAATCATAAACAAGGTCGCAATAATTGAGGGAGGTATTATCGATGGTCTTTTTGAAAAAAACTGAAAATACCTCAATTATTAACATTTTTAGACAGAAAACAAACAGAGCTTGCACAAATTGGTGCAAGCTCATTTTCCGTTAGAACCGGCAGGATTTATCTGTTTTTTGGGACTATTGAATATATGATATACTAAGTGTATAGGTTTAGGAGGGATTATAATGGAGCAGCCAGATTATATTTTTGAATACATACGAACAAATCGGGAACAACTGGTGAAAGAATGGAAAGACAAACTGGTCAGCCTGGATGAGGAAAAAACCGACCAAAATTATGCGAGTTTTTGTAATGACTATATTAATATACTGCTATCCCATTCCATGAACGATCAAGATGGGAAAATAGCTGTGTTTGCTCAGAAATTAGTAGAATTAGGCTGGACATTAAGTTCTATTATAGATAGTGTCTCTGAATTTGGAAAGATTATTTTCTTTCATATCACGGGGAATGATTCAGAAAAGAAACAAGTTGAGTTTGTTTGGGGTTATGATCAGCGGATTAGTCCGATTAACAACCGATTGTTTAACCAATACGCATCCTCATGGCAAAAAACGGTCTCTCAGCAGAAAATTGCCTTGCAAGAGTTATCCGCACCGCTCATTCCCGTTTTTGATAATATTTCCGTCATGCCTCTTGTCGGAACGATTGATACCGAGCGAGCGAAAAAGATTATGGAGAATTTGCTGGAGGGTGTTGTTAAGTTTGGTTCACAAGTGGTGTTAATTGATATAACAGGAGTCCCTGTTGTCGATACGATGGTGGCCCATCATATTATACAAGCTTCCGAAGCTGTAAGATTAGTAGGTGCACAATGTATTATCGTCGGGATAAGAGCAGAGATTGCCCAAACGATTGTTACACTAGGAATTAACTTAGATCAGGTTATGACAAAAAGCAGCTTGCAAAAGGGGATTCTAGCGGCATTAAAAATGACCAATCGAAAAATCGTATCAATGGAGGATTAAGAATGGCTGTCAATATACCCATACTAAAATTATATAATTGCCTGCTTGTTTCCATTCAGTGGGAGCTAGATGATCAAACGGCATTACAGTTCCAAGAAAATTTGCTTCAAAAAATACACGAAACCGGCGCAGATGGCGTCGTAATCGATTTAACATCTGTCGATATGATCGATTCCTTTATTGCGAAAGTGCTCGGTGATGTCATTAACATGTCTAAACTGATGGGGGCAAGAGTCGTTTTAACCGGTATTCAACCGGCTGTAGCGATTACCTTAGTTGAACTCGGAATACACCTTCAAGATGTCCGTACAGCATTGGATTTAGAAAAGGGGTTAGAAAGATTACAGCGGGAGTTGGAGGAGTAGAGCATGGAGAACGAATCCTATGTAAAAATAATATCAGAATGGGATATCGTTGAAGCTAGGCAACTAGGAAGAAATATTGCCAAAGAGCTTGGATTTGGAACGGTTGATCAGGCAAGGATCACAACAGCGATTTCTGAGTTAGCACGAAACATCTATTTATATGCGGGAGAAGGGGAAATCCATATTGAATGTCTCCATGAATTTGGAAGAATCGGTTTAAAAGTGACTGCCATGGATCAGGGGCCAGGTATTCGGGATATTCGAAAAGTGATGGAGGATGGATATTCCACATCAGGAGGCTTAGGGGCAGGATTACCGGGAGTGAAACGTTTAATGGACAACTTTGATCTCATCTCGTCACCCGGAAAAGGTACGACAATCCAGGTGGAGAAGTGGCTGCGTTAGGAGTGAGAGAATGGATTTTAAAGCGATTTTAGAAGCAAGTTATCGGGAAATGCTTCGAAGATACATAGAAGAATCGAGTGAAGTGGCATTGTACCAAGGCCAAATGTTTAGCAGGAAATCAATTGAACATAAGGTATCCCCTGAGGAAATCATCAATATCCATCGTAAAGTGTTAAAGGATTTATTTCCTGATATTCAAAAGGAAATTCTATCCTCATTTGATTTTCTTATGGAGTTTATGATGGACTATGGCTTAGCCTATCAAGAACATCAAAGCTTAAGAAATCGACAGTTTGAAATCATTTCAGAAATTGAGACGGCTGCAAGCATTCAAGAAAACCTTTTAGAAACGCCAGTCCCCGATCATGATGAATTAGATATAGGTGCGATTAGCATTCCGGCAAAGAAAATGAATGGGGATTTTCACCAATTTGTTCAAGAGGGAGAAAAGATTAGTATTGCTATTGCTGATATTATTGGCAAAGGAATACCCGCCGCTCTTTGTATGTCCATGATCAAATATGCAATGGACAGTTTACCAAAGTCCACAAAAATTCCAAAAGATGTTCTAGAATATTTAAATAAAGTCGTAGAAGGAAATATCGGCTCAAGTATGTTTATTACGATGTTTTATGGAATCTATGATTCCGTTCAGCATTTATTTACCTATGCTGGCGCTGGGCATGAGCAAGGGTTCTATTATCATTCTTTAACAGATACCTTTGAAGATCTTACAACAGAGGGTATCGTGTTAGGTGTAGATCAGGATGTTACATATAAGCAATATGAAAAAAGAGTAGAACCCGGTGACATGCTCGTTTTACTCTCGGATGGTGTGACGGAATCAAAGACAGACGAGGGATTTATCGAACGCTCAGCGATCACAGATTTAATTAAAACCTATATGCATTTATCCTCCCAAGAAATGGTGGAAAACATCTATCATGATATTGAGAGATTGCAGAATTTTGAGTTAAGGGATGATTTTACCTTAATTATTTTACGAAGAAAGCAATAGGTAAGGAGAAATATGAATGAATTTAAAAGTAGAAAAGATGCTCGGGTGAAAAAATGCTAGAGCGTGAATCCAATCAGTATATGCAGGCCATTGCCTATCAAATTCAAAAAAAGGGCAACGATGTTAATGGAGATAGTTTCTTTATGAAAGCAATGGATGAATATTTTATTTGCGCGGTAGCTGACGGTTTAGGGAGCGGCCAGCATGCTAATGCCTCATCAAAGGCGATTTGTGAAGTGGTGGAACAACACCATGAAGAAGAGGTAGAAAGATTAATCGACAATTGCAATCAAGTTCTTAAAGATCTAAGAGGTGCAACCGTATCCATTTTGAAGATAAATTTTCTAGAAAAGAGATTCACTTATGGCTCGGTGGGAAATATTGAATTTATTCTTCA
Source organism: Neobacillus sp. GCM10027624 (assembly GCF_042675345.1). Taxonomy (NCBI): domain Bacteria; kingdom Bacillati; phylum Bacillota; class Bacilli; order Caryophanales; family Bacillaceae; genus Neobacillus; species Neobacillus sp. GCM10027624. Next base: position 330,563 of record NZ_JBHTHD010000002.1, on the reverse strand, counting down.
TAGCCCTTCAGGCCGATTCATTTACCCGATTCCCGTTATGGGGTTTTTATCGGGAAAGCCGCAAAAGTATCACTGTGAAACTTTTTCTTATGAAGAAGGTTCGAAATTTATCATTTATACGGATGGCCTTCTCATTCCAGGTATTAAATCATTAATAAGTAACTCTAGGACGGTTGAAGAAATTTCGAATCATTTAGAGATCTATACACAAACCAGGAAAGATGACTTGACCTATGTGATTGGTCAACTATTTTAGTAAAACGGATCCCCATATGCATGAGTGCGTTTTTTTGAAGAAAGATCATATTGATCGTGAATGAAATCGTTTTGGGGAGCTTCAAAATTACACTTTTACATAAGGAGGACAAACTTTGAATACCTTTTATGACGCAAGAGATATCTCAGAATATATTATCGCAAATAACATGAAATTTCAGGAAAAGCTTTTATCGGAGGCTGTAAATGTTGCCTCTAATATTGAGGGGATTTTAAAAGCCGGAAACATTGATCTTTTGAAAAATGCTCAAAGACTCGTTCTTTACGTTGTCGAAAATTCAATCGATGACCTCATTTCTTTTGCTAAACAAGAAGGCGTCGCTTGGGCGAAACATTCATTAACTTTAGAGTTCAAATTAGAATGGGTACATGCAATAAGACGTACCTTATGGTATTTCATCGAACTTTATGATCAAGAAAATAAGAATTTTAATAATGCTGGCGTTTTTTTTGAATTGGAAAAGAGTGTAAATGATGGGATTGATGAATTTTTAAATACCTTTTTCATTAGCTATTCCCAGTATAAGGATGAATTGATACTTTCTCAAAGGAAGTTAGTTGAACATTTATCGGCTCCAATCATACCAGTCAGTCCAACTGTAGCTGTACTGCCGTTGATTGGTCAGTTTGATTCTTATCGAATGGATATTATTGAAGAAAAAATACTAAAGGAGATTGCAAGGTTAAAGATTCTTACATTGATTATTGACCTTTCTGGAATATCGGATATGGACGAAATGACGATTTCCCATTTTCAAAAAGTATTGATTGGCATTAACTTGATGGGGGCTAAATCAGTCATAACGGGATTACGCCCTGAACTAGTAAGGCAAATGGTTAATTTAGGAATTGACCTTAAAGGTTTAACACAAACAAAAGCAACATTACAGCAAACACTAAATGAACATCTTGCTTAGCCTTCACTTTTTTTGAATGAATCTATCGTAAAGCTAAAAAGTAACCCTTCGTTCTGGTTGGTACGACGGGTACTTTTTATTTTTTAAAATAGTATTATGGCTTTAATATCGATCACAATCAGAGGGAGGTGGGATCGTATGAAAAATAATGAGTTATATCATTTTCTATTAAGGAAAACATGGCAGTTAACAGAACAATGGTATGATTCCTTGGATAAAAGCAACGCATCCGGAGTATATGCTTCCCAAGATCCTAAGGTAATTAACACGCTCAAGCAGCAAAATTATGAGTTTCATTTGCAATTTTGCAATGCATTTAATGAAGAAATCTCTAATGAACAATTCTACAAAGAGTTTGAAGAATGGGTCATGACTGTTGCAAGGGATGAACAACATTTAAGGACGCCTATCCCATTTATTTTAAAGGAATTTTTTAGAGTCCAAGAGCAATATTTAGACTTAGTGCAAGAATTTATTAAGTTACACAAAAATAAATATTCTTATGAAAATATAAATACCTGGAATCGAACCATTGTGAAGAATTTCAATCTGATCATCGCATGGTTTACACAAGAAAGCTATCATTATGCAGAGTTAAAACTCAAATCCCAACAAGAATTAATAAATGAACTTAGTTCTCCAGTCATTTGTTTAAATGACGACGTTGCTTTACTTCCGTTGATCGGTGATATTGATCGTGAAAGGGCAACGTTTCTCCTAGAAAATACCTTAAATCAATGTACGAAACTGAACATTAATCACCTTTTGATTGATCTATCAGGAGTAGTGAAAGTTGATACCATGGTTGCCTTACAAATTTATCAATTGATTAAAGCGCTAAAGTTAATAAACGTTGACTGTACCCTTTCAGGAATTAGACCTGAAATCGCAAAGACTGCTGTTCAACTTGGAATTGATTTTAATAAAATCCCAATTGTTTCTACACTTAAACGAGCGATTAAAAGTTTAGTGTAATCAAATACATTTTTTTAAAAGAACTGACTTTAAAGGTCGTTGAATGACGGCTCGTTTAAGTCAGTTTTTTATTTATAAATAGGTAAAAGTGTTTAGGTCTCTTGGAAAGGGGTATTTAAAATACCAAGGGTACCAAAGAAATAAGCAGCTACAAATTCAGTAGAAAGCTAGAATGGAACAGCGGCATTTTTTTAAAAAAGAGGAGGAGAGGAACATGGATAAAAATAAATATGATCAAAAGAATATGGAAGAAGCTGGTCATAGAGTAGGACTGGCTCCTTATTACCTCAAGGATAGAGAAATTGAGACAGGCAAAAACGATGTTGATTCCGCGCAAGAGCGCACTGAAGAGGATGTTAAGGATTCGCTAGAACAGAATGGTTCGCGAGAAGTCGATAAACAAAATGGTACATCAAGCAGCGAGCAGAGTTAATGAACTCGTTAAATAAATGAGCGAGAGACATGACAAGTCTCTCGCTGTTTTAGTCCATGAGAAAAATAGATACATAGAAAATAAGGGGAGTTGAAGGAGGTAACCGAGAATGGAAAGAAATCATACGATGATGCAATTCTTTGAATGGCATATAAAATCGGAGGGTACTCATTGGAATTATTTAAAAGAAGCTGCACCACAATTAAAAGAAATAGGAATTGATTCGCTGTGGATTCCACCCGTTACAAAAGGGAATTCAGCAGATGATGTTGGTTATGCTGTATATGACTTATATGATATTGGTGAATTTAATCAAAAAGGAGCAATTCGTACAAAATATGGAACAAAACAAGAATTAGCAGATGCTGTTGCTGCCTGTCATAATTTAGGAATTAAAGTCATTGCAGACATCGTTATGAATCATAAAGCAGGAGCAGATGATACCGAAGTATTTCAAGTCGTTGAAGTTAATCCACAAGATCGAATGAAAGAAATTTCCGAGCCATTTGAGATTGAGGGATGGACAAAATTCACTTTCCCTGGACGAAGGGACAAGTATTCCTCTTTTAAATGGAATTTCGAGCATTTTATTGGGATAGACTATGACGCTAAACAGGATAAATCAGGCATTTACCGAATAGTTGGAGAGAACAAAACGTGGAATGACAAGGTAGATGATGAATATGGCAATTATGATTATTTAATGTTTGCGGATATTGACTATAATCATCCAGATGTACGAGAAGAAATGATCCACTGGGGGAAATGGCTGGCCAATACCTTACATTGCAACGGTTATAGATTAGACGCGATTAAACATATTAATTATGATTTTATTAAAAGTTTTGTTGAAGAGGTACGTGTGGATCTTGGTAAAAACTTTTATATGGTTGCTGAGTATTGGAACCGTAATCTCTCAGATTGTCAACAAGTTTTAGAGGATGTCGATTATACGATCCATTTATTTGACGTCCCACTCCATTATAAATTACATGAAGCGTCAATAGCCGGGGCTGATTTTGATTTAACGACCATTTTCAATGAAACGCTCGTGAGCACCAACCCGACTCATGCAGTAACATTTGTCGATAATCATGATACACAACCAAATCAATCTCTTGAATCTTGGGTAGATGACTGGTTTAAACAAAGCGCTTATGCTCTTATCTTACTCCGAAAGGATGGCTTTCCCTGTGTCTTTTATGGCGATTATTTTGGCATTGGCGGGGAAAATCCGATTGAAGGAAAAAAAGTAGCAATTGATCCTCTTGTTTATGCCCGGTACCATAAGGCATATGGAGAACAAGATGATTATTTTGATAACGCAAATCTAATTGGATGGGTTCGAAGAGGGGTGAAGGAATTCGAGCGGTCTGGCTGTGCAGTCGTAATCTCCAACAGTGATGGGGGAGAAAAAAGAATGTTTGTAGGTAAGGAACGTGCAGGAGAAATTTGGGTAGACATTACGAGAACAAGAGATGAAACCATAACGATTGAAGAGGATGGATTTGCATCTTTCCAGGTGGATGGAGGAAGTGTATCCGTATGGGCACAGCAGCATGAATGATAGGATGAGAGTTTTTGTATTCTGGTAATTATTAATCCCTACAAAAAAACACCTTCAGAGTATCCGAAGGTGTTTTTTAAAGTGTAATTGCAATTCTTAACTGGTTATAAATTGCCCTCCATTAATATGAATGATTTGTCCCGTTATATAGGAAGCATCGTTTGAAGCAAGTAAAACGTAACTTGGAGCGAGTTCTTCCGGTTGGCCCGGACGGCCCATTGGAGTGTTTTTTCCAAAGTTTTCAACTTTTTCTTCGGGAAAGGTCGATGGGATTAAAGGGGTCCATATCGGCCCGGGGGCTACACCATTTACTCGTATTCCTTTTTTAACAAGAGATTTGGCCAATGACCGAGTAAAGGAGACGATGGCCCCTTTCGTAGATGAATAATCGATTAACTGTTCGTTGCCCTCATAGGCTGTAACCGAAGCGGTATTAATAATAGCGCTCCCTTTTTTTAAATGTTCCAGTGCAGATTTGGTAAGATAAAACATCGAAAAAATATTGGTGCGGAAAGTTCTTTCCAACTGCTCTGAATTGATATCTTCAATTCTTTGCTGCGGATGCTGTTCTGCGGCATTGTTAACGAGAATATCTAAACTGCCAAGCTCATTTACTGTCTGGGAGATGGCTTCTTGACAGAAAGTCTCATTTCCAATATCACCCTGAATGAGAAGGCAACGCACACCTTCCTCTTCTATTTGGGCCCGCGTTTCCTCTGCGTCCCTATGTTCATCCAAATAAACAATCGCGACGTTAGCACCCTCTTTTGCATAAGCAATCGCAACAGCCTTACCGATTCCACTATCCCCGCCGGTAATAAGCGCTGTTTTCCCTTTAAGTTTATAACTACCTTTGTATGAGGAGTCCTGATCAAGGGGTTTAGGTTCCATTTGAGATTTTACTCCCGGCTGTTGATCTTGATGCTGGGCAGGTTGTCCATTTTGTTGGAGATTTTGGTCAATCATTTACATTTCCTCCTTTAAGTTGTAATCATTCATAGTCTATAGCTACCCGAATTTTCTAGGCATAAACATCTCCAAGATTGCACCAGCTGGGCCGATGTGTAGCCATTTTATCTATTCTAACCAATTTAAATAATTGGTGATTGAAGAGTTTTTGTGGTAATTCATTGATTTCGTGTATTTTTAATGATTGGTAGATTTATCAAAATAACGGGGTAGGTATCATTTTTGGGTGAAAAGTTCAACGTAATTTTCATATTTTGTTCATACCTTGTTCATATTATGGGGTTAAAATAAAAACATGAAAAGTTCTTTTTCATGTTGACCCCTTATTTAATATATTTTTCTTTATCCGGCTCCCAGCTGGGTAATTTTTTTTGTAATAGGGTGCGAGTAAGGGAGAAACAGTATTTATAGATTTGAGAGGAGTTTTAAAATGGAAAAGGTCGGACTACTTAAAAGATTCGATAAGAGTCATATTACCTTTTTTACTCTAGCAGTTGTGTTATTTTGGATCAAGACCTATGCAGCCTATCAAATAGAATTTAAATTAGGCATAGATAATAATCTACAAAAGTTTTTGTTAGCTATTAATCCCATTAGTTCTGGATTATTCTTTATTGGATTAGGTTTACTTTCTAAAAAGCATACCAAAAAGATTATGATTATCATCAATTTTGTATTGTCATTTCTATTATATGCCAATATTGTTTATTATCGATTTTTCAATGACTTTATAACAGTCCCTGTCATTATGCAAGCGAAAACGAATGCTGGACAGTTGGGCGATAGCGCCAATTCCTTAATGTCACCATTTGATATTTTTTATTTCACAGATACTCTTATTCTAATTGTTCTTGCTCTAACGATATTTAAAAAAGCTGTTGTGAAAAATCGTAAATCCTATAAAATAGTATTTTTATTTGCTGTCACTGTTTTCCTTTTTAACCTAGGATTAGCAGAAAAGGACCGTCCGCAATTATTAACACGTTCCTTCGACAGAAACTACCTTGTTAAATATTTAGGGGCATATAATTTTACCATTTTGGATGTCATTCAAAATATCAAAACTTCTAGTCAAAGGGCACTCGCTAGCAGCAGTGATATCACAACTGTAGAAAATTATCGAAAAGCCCATTATACGGCACCAAATCCAGCTTACTTTGGTAAAGCAAAAGGGATGAACGTTATTTACGTTTCATTAGAATCATTCCAAAATTTTATGATAGATTATAAAATGCCAAATGGACAAGAAGTGACGCCATTTTTAAATTCATTGGCTCATGATGGCAACACCTTCTATTTTGATAATTTCTATCATCAAACTGGACAAGGTAAAACATCAGATGCTGAATTCTTAATGGAAAATTCACTATATCCTTTAAATCAAGGTGCCGTTTTTATCAATAAAGCACAAAATACCTATCAAGCGACTCCTGCCATTTTAGGTCAAAAAGGCTATACATCTGCTGTATTTCATGGAAACTACAAAACTTTCTGGAACCGGAATGTTATGTATAGAGCATTAGGCTATGATCAATTTTTCGACGCAGAATATTATAATATGTCTCCTGAAAATATAAAGAACTACGGGATGAAAGATAAGCCATATTTCCAAGAGTCCATGTCCATGCTTGAGGGTTTAAAACAACCTTTTTATACCAAATTTATTACGTTATCCAACCATTTCCCATTTGAAATGGACAAACAAGATACTAATTTTCCAGCCGGAGACTTTGGTGACTCAGTTGTAAATCATTATTTCCAATCAGCACATTATATGGATGAAGCCCTTAAACAGTTTTTCGATGCTTTAAAAGCAGATGGGCTATATGATAAAACGGTCATTGTCCTTTATGGAGACCACTATGGTCTTTCCGAAAACCACAATAAGGCAATGGCAAAAGTTCTTGGCGTTCCAAAAATTACGCCAACCATTAATGCCAAGTTGCAGGAAGTACCATTATATATACACGTTCCAGGTGTAAAAGGTGGGGTTCAGCACCAATTTGGCGGTGAAGTAGATGTTCGTCCAACCCTTCTACATTTATTAGGTGTTGATACAAAAGATTACATTGAGTTCGGTTCCGATTTATTATCTAAAGGCCATCGCAACTGGGCATTGTTTAGAAATGGAGATTATGTTTCGCCGCAAGTAACTGAAGTAAGCGGGAAATTCTACAACCCTAACACGGGTGAATTATTACCTAATCAAAATGCCTATAAATCCATTAATGATAAAATCTCAACAGAGCTTCAAATGTCCGATGCAGTGGTCAATAAAGATTTATTACGGTTCTATACACCAAAGGGATTTAAACCGATTGATCCTAATGATTATCAATATTTAGGTCCTAATGGTAATACGAAACAGCCTAAGGTTCAAACAACTGGGGCTCAATAGCAGTCACGAGAGAGAGGGTTCCGGTTTCTATCCCCAAACCGTAATATCAACCGAAAACCCACAGGGACAGTTCCTATGGCAAAGTGCCTATGGAACCGTCCCTGTGGTTTTTTATTTTTCCCGGACAATGCTGGCTGAAATCCAGCCTTTGACCCCGTTTGCGGTTTGAACTTTTAGCCACTTAATTCCTTTGGAATCTACTTGTTCTTCATTCAAAAAGTGTATGATTTCCCCATTTTCAATCGTATATAGACGATCCGCAGTTAGTGTGGGAGCCACCCGGATATTTCCACCATCTTTATATTCCCTATTTAAAATGAATTCTTTTGTATCATGAGAAGCAGCACTGGATACTTGTTTGTGAACCTGTTCTTGGTTTAACCAGGCCTCAGCTTTCTTCCATTTTTGTGTATACCATTCATTTGGATTGTTCATGGTTGCTGCAGTAAGCAAAATCGCTAAAGCTGTGGCAAAATAGAAGGACCATCTTTTAATCCTTGCCTTATTCCTTTTCCGTTTCCTGAAAAGCTGAATCATTTTGTTGAAAAATCGATCGAACAAGGCAAACATTCCTTCAATGATATCCATCCAAACAGGTATGCCCGCTTTTCCTGCTTCTCTCCTGCTTTTTTGCATCGTGCAAATGAATACCATGATCGGATAGGAAAGGAGATAAAGCAATTTTTTCAACAACCGGCACAACAAGTTGACGAAGGGAGGAACAATGTATAACAAAATCGTTCTTGCCAGCAGCAGGAGCACAAAGAGAACTAAAAAAATACGGAGCCATTCCGGAAGGAGAGAAACCGGTGACCACAACCAAAACAGCTGATTTATAATGGATTCCACAGTCACTACTCTCCTTTATTAAAATAGGATAGAAGTTCTTTCCTTGGACTAGAAATCTGTTTTTGCTCATTTACTTTTGCCAGATCGATGGGAAGATAGGGAAATAGTTTCTTTAGTTTGGCTAATCTTTGTTCTGCCTGGAACTGGTCAATCGTGTGATCGTTGATCAAGTTTAAAAGTTGTTTGTTTACTTCATATTTAAAGGTTTGATTTTGGATAAACTCCGATTCTACCAACCTCTTTGCCATTTCATTTTTTTCTCCAAGCTTCCCAGCAGTGATGAAATCACCATCTTCAAGGGCTTCTTTAATCGAGGCAGAAATCCTGCGCGCTTCCTCTAAGTCATGTGCCTCTTGATAGGCGGATAGTTCTGCGTTCCGGTCTAAATCGGCGATCGTCTCATCATGGCGCTGGTCCCGAATACCTTGCCGGATTAAAACACGAACATTTCGAACAACGATTCCAGCCTCTCTTAACACTTTGACTAATGGCGAGGTTTGAAAAAATTCTTCGATATGCCGGGCAAATCTCAGTTCCTCTTCAATAGGAAAAAATCTTGCTTCTGATTCTACCCAGAAGGGCAGATTATTGTTAATCATGGTGCGAAATTCGCCTGCATTTTGTTGAACCAAGCGTTCCGGGTGTTCGACGGCGATATCGACAAATAAATTGACAGAAAACCTTCTCCCTCTTGTTGCCGAAGGGACCTCCTCATTGTAGGTGATGGTTTGCTGCTGCATATTGACGGTATAAACCCTATGATATTTACCAATCCGCAATTCACTGCGTGACAAACGCTCACCATTTTTAACTGCATAGTAATCGTTGTTTTTATTTACATAAACAAATGAATAAGCCATAGACGACGCCGGCGGTTTTTCCCAGAAACTAAATTTCACGTCTTTCACATCTTCTATAAATTGCATTAGGTTATTCCCTCCAAGTTCACTATTTTCATTGAGAGATCACTCACCCTTGTCTACATTCTATGCAGACAAGGGTGAGAAAAATCCCCATAACTTTGGAGAATTGGGGATGGAGGGAGGATTATAGATATCAAACGGGAAGAGGTAAGGAGGTAGTTAGTTTTTTTCACTAATGAGAGATTTATAGTATTGGGTAAATTGAACCCAAAAAGTATTTCGTTAATACATAATTATCTTTAAGGTAACTGAATAATTTCTGAAACTTACCTTTTAAATAATCGTATAAGTTTATGGTAAGGGGAGTTCAGTGATCAATCATACACTGGTTGTTTGGAGCCTAAAAATAAATGGTTTGAAATTGAGTAGTGGGTGGTTAATAAAGTAAAAAACCAAACAAAAAGGAGATTTTCATGATTCCAGATTGGAAACTGGCAGATGAAGCACTCGGGAACATTGAAGTGATAGGTAATGAAAATAATCAACCTGTTAACATTATTGGGGTTGCTGAAGGTCTGAAATGCATTGGAATTGGAACGGATGCTGCTGTTTTTTATTATCATAAGACTCCAGCCTATGTTTTTAAAGTATATTCTTCTCAAGCATTAAAGAAAAGAGAAGTAGAGGAATATGTCTATGAACATTTAAAAGGGTCCCGTTTTTTTCCTAAACTTTATGGGAACGGACCTAATTACATTGTTTTAAGTTTCGAACAGGGGATAACTTTTTATGATTGTCTTTTACAAGGCATTCCGATCACGCAACAAGCGATTCGGGACGTAGAGGATGCTAGGGTGTATGTTCGTAGTCAAGGTTTGAATCCGAGAGATATTCACCTAAAAAACATCCTTCTGCAAAATGGAAGAGGAAAAGTTCTAGACGTATCGGAATATGTCAAAGAGGGAAACGACCAACGTTGGGAACACCTTGTATGGGCATATAATAACTTCTATCCTTTCATTTCTAGCGTCCAAGTGCCTTTATGGATCTTGGAAACAATAAAACATTTATATTATCGGATTGATTTAGCAGGCTTTGTGCTGGAGGGGTTTTCAAGGCGGGTAAGCCGACTTTTCATCAAACAGCGTAAATAACTAAGGTCCAAATGCTGGAGGAAACTATGGAGTCCCTGATTAAAGATATAATTGAGCAATATGGTTATTTGGGAATCTTTTTTTTAATTGCATTAGAAAATGTTTTCCCTCCGATCCCGTCAGAGCTGATTCTTACTTTTGGCGGATATATGACATACGGAACAAATCTTAGTGTTACAGGTGTGATTATCTCATCAACGATCGGTTCGATCACAGGAGCCATTTGTTTGTATTGTCTCGGTTTATTATTAGATGTAAAAAAATTAGAAAAAATCATCGAGCGCTATGGACGTATTTTGCGGTTAACAAAAGAAGATCTATATCGTGCTGATTCGTGGTTTGATAAATATGGAATTTGGACAGTATTAATCTGTCGGTTAATTCCTCTGATTCGAAGCTTAATTTCCATACCTGCTGGAACGGCAAAGATGAACTTCTGGCTATTTTTAATTTTTTCAACCATAGGGACTATTATTTGGAATAGCATTTTAGTTAATCTAGGAGCTCGATTGGGAGCTAATTGGGAAAATGTAGTATACTTTATGAATCGATTTTCCAATGTGGTGTATCAAATTATTATTATTATTCTTTTTATAGTGCTTATAGGTTGGTATAGGAAGGTAAGAAAAGAAAAATAGTATGTTTAGAGCAAGGGATTTTCCTTTTTAAGGAAGTGAATGGATGGATTTATTAACTTTTACTGAGGAACTTTTTAATTATATTCGGAAGTTTTTACTTTTAAGATTTACACTATTTGCTTTGGTTCTCATGACCTTTTCCTTTGTCGTAAACCGTATTTTAGAATGGTTCTTTAGGAAGTCAAATTTTTTTGATGATGAGGTAGAACAAACGATTCAAAGTGTAATTCGCTCGATTTTTAGGTATGGAATTGCGATCAGCCTTTTTATATATCTAATTAGTCAATTTGTAGATATAAAAGGAATACTTGCAGGTGCAGGTATTGCCGGAGTTGTCGTTGGTTTTGCAGCACAACAAATGTTAAAAGACGTTATATTGGGGTTTGTGAGATTAACGGACAAAGAGTTTCGGGTCGGCGATTTTGTTACTTTCAACGGAACAAATTCAGGTACCATTGAGGAAATCAGTATTCGCTATATGCAAATTCGAGAATGGTCAGGAAAACTCCTTACCATCCCACATGGAGAAATTCGAACGATTCAAAATTTTAATAAAGGCTGGATGCGAGTAATTGAACGGATTACAATAAGTTATCAAGAAGATCCAAAAAGAATAAAGGAATTGTTAGAAAAAGTAAGTGAAATCTGCAATGAAAAATTTGAACAAGACCTATTTAGGCTAGAGGACGAGGTTGTTGAACCTTTTCAATATATTGGCATAACAGACTTAAATCCAAACCTTAAATATGTTGGGTACGAATTTTGTATTGTAGGCACAGTAAAGCCTGAAGAGTATTTTGAAATTTCCAGGCAAGTTAGGTTTGAACTAATGTCTATATTCCACAAGAATCAAGTAGGAATGCCTACAGCGAACATGTTCGTTCATACTGATAAATTTCAGGAGATTCTCGAAGATCAGCCTTCACGAAGCAGGTAAAGAAAATTTAATCATATAGAAAATAAAAGGTGTGATAAAAATTGGAAGGATTTAAGTCAATCTATAAGATTGGCTTATTTTTTTTTGAAAGGAGGGTTAAGTACCTAAAATAAGAATAACACGCAGCAAATGCTACCGGGGGGTAAGGAAAATTCGGAGACAAAGTAAAAATCCCAAAATTAAAAAAATTGGAAAAATATATTGTCAAACTATCATTCTTAATATAAAATACCCTACATGTAGATTGATCTAATTTTCTGAATAAAATTAAGCTAGATATAGTACCAGTGGTTTAGGTGTTTTAAGGAGGAAAAGTATGGAAACAAAATATTGTAGAGACTCACGAGTTATACGAACAAGTCGTGTATTTCCTAATGACGTAAATAATCATAATACATTATTTGGGGGGCGATTAATGAGTGATGTCGACCAGGTAGCATCTATTTCCGCAGCTCTTCATAGTCGCACGGAATGTGTAACGGCTTCAACAGATTCTGTTGACTTCTTATGTCCTGTTCATACTTCAGATTCGGTTTGTTTTGAATCTTATGTGACATGGACAGGTACATCATCCATGGAGGTCTTTGTTAAGATTATTGCTGAAGATTTAAAAAGTGGTGAACGTAGAATTGCAGCGACTGCTTTATTAACATTTGTTGCACTCGATCAGAATAAACGTCCATCACATGTTCCACCGGTCATTCCTGAAACAGATGAAGAGAAAAAGTTGCATGAAACCGCACCAGACCGAGCAAGAATGCGCAAGGAAAGAAAACAAAAGAGCAAAGAATTAGCCACTTTCTTAACCACAAGTTATAGATTGTGTTAACTTCGGAAAGACCAGTCTCTATTATAATCATTCTCTGAATATGAGTACTGTTGATAAAATCTGATAGAATTTATCAAACAATTAAATCAAAAATCTTAGTAGCCGAATTAAGGACCTAAGAAGCTGCGCCTCAATTGTTCGTTACAACTAGCAATTGGAGGTGCATTTTTTATAACCAAATAATGGTAGATTATTTATTTGTAAGTTTTCTATTTACTTGATTTAAACTTCAAAATAGACCATTCTAATTGGTTCTTTCATAACAAATGGAATATTGAAAATTTTAATGAAGCTGCAACAAAAGGAATTAGTGTTAAGCGTGATCACTTTGTTTTGTCCAACAGAATTATTAATAGTTAATTAGAATTATTAAATATAGCCTTTTCAGCTTGATGTAATCATATCCTATGTTAAATTACCTTTTTACCAAAGTATGGGTCTATTGTGGTCTCTTCTGAAATATATTTTTAATCGGGTTTTTAAGTCCTTCATACCATGTTGTTTTACCAGTCATTCATAGGTTTGTTGGACGAGAAAAGCCTAAACATTGTTATTCTCAGGAGGAATCAGATGACTTCAACTTTAGGAACACAATTTATCCCAATTGCAAAACCATCCATTACTATGAGCCCTAACACGATCTCTTCACTCACAACTTCGAGCCAGGACCGATTACAGTATCACAAAGCCGTTCTTGAATCGGTGGGAATTACTTCCCTTTCATCCCTTGGAACACTCAACTTATCAGGAAATTTAATACCTCAAGCAGGGCTAACAAGGCCTGATCCTAATTTGGCGGCCAGTCAGGTATACTTCCAGTCAGCGTATAAATTAACGAACACGGCGACTGCACCTGTACTTCAACCTGCAGGGGGCCAGGCTACTATACTTAAAGCCATTCCGTTACCATCGAAAACAGTAAGTGCTGCTTCTATATCAAGTCTTACAACCCAGATTAATGTAGATACCGCTTATTGGGTCGCTACAGAAATCAATTTACAGGACAATACGACCATTGTCCTCAAACAACCGCAGCATTATCTTATTTTAATTGCTGAAAAAATAACGGTTGGCCAAAATGTTACGTTTACATGGGAAAGGCCAAGTAAATTTAGTCCTGCTAAACCGATGAAACCACCAACGCCTCCCCAAGCGCCAACATCCACTACGCTTGTGGGCATTACAGGGACAAATGGCACACATGGTGTCAAAGGCGGCAGAGGTCCGGACGGAACGAGTGCTCCTGAATTGGAAGTATGGGTGCTTGATATGACTGGACGCCCTGCTTTTGATTTAAGAGGTCAGGATGGAACCACCGGTGGTGCAGGGCAAGATGGCGGGAATGGCGGCCAAGGAGGAAAAGGAAAACCTGCGCAATTAGACTGGGCAGGATTTTGCAAATCTGGGGCCGGTGCTGGCGGCAATGGAGGAGCAGGAGGAAATGCAGGTTTGGGCGGAGATGGAGGAAATGGGGGAACTGGAGGGAAGCTTTCCCTATATGCCCCACAGAGTGTGATCAGTCAATACCTTCAAGGTTTTTACATAACCGTCGATGGTGGACGTGGAGGAGCAGGGGGTCTGCCTGGCGAAAGGGGTTCTGGAGGAGCAGGAGGACCTGTTGGAGATTCTCTTAAAGCGAACTTCGGAGCCGTTTGCGGGCCTGGTTCCAGAACGGCAGGATCCAGAGGCCCGGATGGTGCATCTTCTACCCAAGGGTATTCAGGCTACGAGGGGGGGAAACTCCCAGATCCTATCAGTATGCGTGCCATCGATCGAGATGATTTCCTGAGAAAACTGCTTGAACCAGTTATTTTTGAAGCAACTCCTGCTTATGCCTTTGCAGGGGAAAGCATCACATTAAAAGGCAAGCGTTATACGAAAACCGATGTTGTGCTTATCGATGGTTCACCTGTACCAACAAATGTTTACAGTGATACGTCCCTGCAATTTTCCGCTCCTTTTATCAGAGGAGGGCAGCATACCATTCAGGTAAAACAGTCGGATGGAACGTTATCGAACAAAGCCTCTATGTATATTAAGCCTAAGGTCGATTCTGCTCAGCAGGATAACAAAGAAAATGAGCATATGCGAGTGATTCCAGGGCGAAAAGTAACGTTGATCGGCAGTGGATTTTCCGAAAATGCCATCGTCAGGATCAATGATCAGGATATGCCGGATGTTACTTTATTAAGCCCAACCCAGCTTGAGTTCACCTTAATCAGACCTGCCACAGTTGAACAAAATCCATCAGGAGAGCATGTGACCGCACGCGTGATTCTATCAGACGGAACTCCATCTAACACCCTCAATTTAGTGTTGGATACCTTTCATATGCTCGTCCTTGGTGACTCTGTTTCTTGGGGTCAAGGATTGTTCGAACAGGAAAAGCACTATTCCCTAGTCGGCAATGCGGTCAAAGCCCGGAATGGAAATATAGGATTCTATACCCAAGTACTTGCGCATTCAGGGGCGACCATTGGTGTAAATGATCATACAAATACTCCAGCAGTAGATGGAGAGGTGCCTGTTTCCTATCCGACCATTCTCCAACAGTGTAATTTATTTGTCGGCGATCCAGAGCAGGTGGATCTGATCATTATGGATGGCGGAATCAATGATGTGAATCTTCGAGTTGTTCTGAATCCATTTAATCAAGATGATTTGAGTGAGCTGAATCGGACGCAATTCCTTGATAATAGTAAAACTTTATTTACTGAAGTGGGCAAAACCTTTCCAAATGCCAAAGTCATTGTAACGGGATACTATCCTCCTGTTTCTGAGCATAGCGATCTAAGAGCTGTAGAAGTATTACTTGTTGCGTTAGGTATTGCGACAGAGGGAATACCAGGTGGTGTGGCGGCTGGATTTTTGACGGAACATCATCTGCAGATCATACATGAGAGAAGCTTGCAGCTTGCGAACGAGTCCAAATTGTATCTCCAACAGGCTGTAGATGAAACCAATACTACTCCGGAAGGAAAAAACCGATTTTTCTTTGCCGATCCTAATATTGGTGTAGAACACTCCGCACTTACCCCGGATCCTTATTTATTCGGGATTAATTTGGATATGTCACCCCAAGATTTTATCGCAGCTGAACGTCTGATCTCTTGTACAAAAGCAGGCTGTACCGGAATAGACTTTGAGATCTGTAAACGAGCCTCAATGGGCCATCCAAACAATAAAGGGGCAATTGCTTACGCAAATGCAATTTACCCATTTTTATAAGTAAGCAGAAAACAAATCCACTGAATTATAAAGAGTAAAACTAAGACCTTAACCTAATCAACTGAAGTGCCCCTCTTATTTTGGATTAATGATTCAATATAAGAGGGGTTTAAATTTGTTAATGAAAGGGTTTTTACAAGAAAAAAACCTATCTAGAAAAGGTTATTATGCGCCAAACATTGGTTTAATTAAAGATTTTTATGAAGATAAAGAATACGGCAGCAATGAAACCGTATTAGTCCAATTAAAAAATAAATAATCGTTGTTCGTGCAATATTCTGACCTAAAAATTAAAGATGAAAGAAAAATTGCAAGGATTTAAGTCAATCTATAAGATTGGCTTATTTTTATCAAATTTTTTTTAGAATTGGGAAGTTATGTTGGAGAGTTTTTCTTATTAATATTTGGGCCATATGTAGTTTATACGGTGGTGGATTTCGTGGTTTTGAAGAGCAGTGAAGGGACGGAAACCTTAACGGATAAGTGGTTAGGGACACGAGTTGTAGAGTACTGAAGGAGATTTATGAGAAAATCTTTAATCTAAGGGGACGGTTCTTCTGAGGTTTTTGGTTCAAGAGATGAATAAAATAAACCAAGAGAACCGTCCATGTGGAATTCATCAATCGTTTTTCTCAAATGTTAATTCATGCTTTTTCGCCAATTCCTTTAATGCGTTTTGATAATCTCTCATTAATTTTCTTGCTTCTGTTAATTTATTATTAGCAGCATTGACCTTATTCAGATCTTGTTCTTCAATCGCGCTGACAATCATTATAAAAGCGCTGTTCTGTAAATTGACTGCTTTCAGATAGATTTCATGGATATCACGGACTTCTTTTGTTTTAGGTTGGATGCTTTCTACTTCAGCAATATAGTCGCGGTATTTGGGGATTACTTCTTTTACCATTGTGTTATAGGTGGTTTCGTCATTTGTATAATTTGCACCCGTGACACTTTGATAAAGATTAATCACTTCTTTTTCTTTTTTCGCAAGCGGTTTTGTTTGTTTGTTTACGTAATTTTGTAAATCATCCTTGACTGGGTCATTCCCACAAGCAGTAAGAAGCGTCCCTAACATTAAAAAGAATAGAATGATGATGCTCTTTTTGTTCAATCTGATCACCCCCACGGACACTATATGCACCGGAAGAAATGTCCAATAACCATTTTATGGATACAACGTGGGAGTTATGGTTAAGTAAAAAAATGAATATAACAAGGGCGTCTGAGTCGAGTAAAACGGGGAAATTTTGTGGCTTTATTAAAAAAGTGCCAGGTATTCCTTTAGCAGAAAGGTTCCTGACACTTTTTAAGAAGGGGTTTGATGTTAATTTGTCCTAGCAAAATTATTATAGATAAAATAGTTTAACAAATTATGAACAAAACATTGCGATCGTATTAATATTAATATTTTTTTGGGATCATCAAGGATAGAACGCTCATTCGGTTTGAGACACCAAGTTTTTGAAACGAGTTATATGAAGGGGGGAGGGAGAATCCCTTTAAAGCTTTTTTTTTGCTATAATGACCACTATACAGCTATAATTTTGGCTATGATAAAGAACAATGTTGATTAGTAAACAAAGTTGAATGAAGCGAATTGCCTGAAGCGGAAAGCACCAATCTGGTTTAACAAAGCTTTTTAAAAAATTGGGGAGTGAAATATGGAGAATAATGTTTTTGAACAGATGGCAAAAAGATATGATACAGAGGAAAGAATTGAACTAGCTAAAGTGATCGTAAAGGAAGTAAGACCGGAATTACGAAATTGTAAATCAAAATCTTTACTAGACTATGGGAGCGGTACTGGTCTAGTTAGTCTAGAAGTATCAGATTTAGTAGCTGATATTTTGTTGGTAGATTCATCAAAAGAAATGTTGGAGGTTGCGAAAGCAAAAATTTCTCACAAAGGAATCAACAACTCCAGAGTGCTTTATTCAGATTTTACTCAAGAAACTCCTGAACTTAAGGCAGACATCGTTTTAATGTCACTAGTCCTTCTCCATATTCCGGATACTAAAAAGATTTTACAAGAATTGTTCAACATTTTAAATATTGGTGGCAAGTTGCTTATCATTGACTTTGACAAAAACGATAAAATCCATCATCCGAAAGTTCATAACGGTTTTTCGCATGACGAACTGAAAAAAAGATTATCTGAAGTTGGATTTAAATCAACTGAAATTAAGACATTCTATCATGGCAATCATATTTTTATGAATCAGGATGCCTCCATGTTTCTATCCAGTAGTATTAAGTGATTTCTTACTTTTTTATTTCTTGGTTCACACCATCTCTAAAAAGAACCAATCAAATCACAAAGGGGTTGGCTTTATCCCTTTGACCCAAGCTTCGCAATTTTTGGTTATACATACTTAAATAGGTAAATTTAAAAAGACCGAACATGGTCGATACCTATCCGGTCAATCAATATACGGTTCCCCTCAATAGGGGCAGTCGATTTAATGAGATAATCTACCCCCTAGGGTGGATTATTTTTTTGCTTAAATAACAATAAGCCACAATTAAACTTATCTAAAATTGAGTGGACAAGTTGAGACCTGAGCTTAGAAACCATGAAAATGTGGAAATAATAATAATTGAAAAGGTGGGGATATAATATGTATAAATTTATCTTAGCATTAACAGTAGTAGCAATTATGACAGGTTGCACAGTGAATAAAGAAGATGTCAACAAGCTAGTACACAAACCAGTTATAAGGGAAAAGAAAGAAGTAGAACAAAAGAAAGAAGTAGAACAAAAGAAAGAAGTACAAGAAAAAACAGCCGTTCAAGAAGATAAGAAGCTAGTTCAAAAGCATCCAAAGAAAAAAGAAAAAACTGTCGTTAAACAGCCAGTTGAGCAATCTAAAAAGGAAGGAAAGAAAATAGTAGAACAAAAGCCAAATATAGCAGAAAAGCCTATAGTAGAAGAAAAGCCGAAAGTTACGGAACAAAAACCAGTTGAGCCTGAAAAGCCAATAGCAATAGACCACATTAATTATAAAAGAATTGACGTTCCAAACAAACCATATTATATAAGACAGATTATTGTGATCACGAATAGACCAATAAAGAATGAAATGGAGTTTTTAACAATACGTTCTCAGATTCAAAGACAATTTGTTGTTGGAGATGATTGGAAATGGTATGGTTCAACTGTTATCGTAACAGATGCCCACAATTATTCAATTGGTGGTTAATTTTGGAACGAATCATAGGGCATTCAATCTTGCTGAAATCATTTTTCATTTCCAAAAACCTCATTTAGTTGTTCCTATATTTTAGATGAGGATTTACAATTTTAATTTCAAAAGAAAGTTTTCCCTTTAATTTCATTTCGGATCAATTAACATGGTGGATACAAGTCCGGTCAAGCAGTAGACGGGTCCCTCGAAAGGGGTCTGCTAATGGGGAAATAATCCACCTGAGCTGCTAATGAACTCATGGGTGGATTATTTTTGGGGTTAAATGACAGTATTTTTACGTATAAACTAGTAAATACAAGCATAATTTTATTGAGTTGGTCTACAAACCTTGCACGGATTTATAAAATTCATATCAATATCCTCACAAGTTTCTAAAGGTTTATAATAACCGTTTTTTTCTTCATTTATAATTACCTTTAAATCATAATTTTCTTTGGTAACATAAGAACAACTGGTTTTATGTAGTTTATTCCCATTTGCGTTATCGTAGATAATCACATATGGATATTTTAAAATCTCAGCAAATATCTTTATTGCCATCCTTGAACACCCCTCAAACCTTAAGTTCCTTCATTTTTTTAAGATACTCAGTCATCGCCCCATTGTATTTGTGCCGGGTATTACATAGATTCGGATCTTTGTTTCCGGTATTTCTAGGTAAAATAGAATAATGTACACGGTCCTTCACAGCATAATGATGTGCTTCAAAAACCCCTGCCAAAAGGTTTTCCACATAAGGGAGTCGCTCATAAATCGCATTCACTGTTAGATCTTGTACATCAGGAAATTTTTGATGGATTTTTTCTGCTAATTCAAAGGTCAGACGCTTTGATTCCTTTAAGTCCTTATATTCAATTGTTTGACGATATAAAGGAATTAAGTCTAATATATGCCTTTGTTCTCTTTCACTCCATTGCTTGGACATGAACTTTCACCTCTTTTTCATCCTATTGATTATATATTCTATGATTAAAGACCTAATTCCTTGAATAGGAAATAATACTTTTCTACATTTTTACAAATAAATGACCCTTTATACTTAAAACTTTTCCTATTTTTTATTTAAATCTTAACCCTACTTAAACGTAGTGGTATAATTTACCTAAATTCATAAAACGTGGGAGATAAATACATGACTGCATACATTGGAAAAATAGTTTCATTGCCAAGGAACTTAAGAGGAAGGAGTCTTCATATCAATGTAATTCCGACTGTATGTAATATAAAAAATATGCTGGATAAGTTGATAGCAGTTGAAGGAGACGTTTCTCAACTAAAACAGTGGGAGAAAAGAAGTTATAAAGCCTACCAAATAGACAAAATATAATTAGATTTAATGGCTGCTTCAAAGTTAAGCTCATTAGAGCGCATATACTAAACGGAGACCCAAATGACTTCGGAGCAAGCTGCATAGATATATACTTGGTTGCCTACTGTGCACAAAATTATCAACCTGGTAAACAAGCGTTTTTTGAATATGTATATAAAAATGGAATTACAGATAAACAAAATTCAGCACAAGCGATTTGGCAAGTTGGAAAAGGGGACGGAACTTATTTAGGCTTATTAAATGAAGACGGTTGTATAAGGGACTGGGACTTTTTTGAACAATGGATAGAGGGCTAAATTAAGATGAACAAGAGGTCTGGATTCATTCTTAAACATGGTTATAAACTTGGCATTATTGGAAGCTACCAATCTCTTAAGGAGAGAATATTAGGATATTCAGATCACTCAATATTTATAAATTAAGTAATTCTTTAATGGCCTTACATAGACGAAAAGATAAAAATTTTAGTTTAGGAGAGATGAATATGAGTAACGTAATAAAAGCAACAAAATATTGTAACCTTTTAGCTCAAGGCACAACTCAAGAAGGCGAAGATATATCAGCAGTAGAGAAAATTTTTATTAAAGCTCTTAAACGTGAGGAAATTAGGTTCGCATGGTATAAGGAAAAGAATGGGGTAAGGTATTTTCAGCCGAGACCGCTTGATTTAACAGAAGATGAACTCTTTGATTTATTAAAAGATGGTGTAAATAAGGGAGTTTTTTCTGAAAAATTTAGGGAAAATCTTAAAGAAGTTCTTTAGAATGTTTTATATAAATAAAAAGTTTGCCCCATCAATTAGAATCGGTCATATATTGGAAGAATCAATTATAGAAGATGAAGCTCAAGAGGCAAAGTTTCTGCATATTAGCCGAGAAAACCCACCTCATATGTAGAAGAAAGCCGTTGAGCGTATTTTAAGGAGAATCATATAACCGAAATTACCTGCCACAATACTGGTTATGCAATGGGATTATTAAGAAAATCAAACGATTCAACCCCCTTGTTCAGCAAGGGGGTTAACTGGTTTATCTGCCCCAATTTATCGAATTTTAAAACGCCAGAAGAGCTCTACATATGAATAAATGATTTGCATTTATTAAGAGCGGTTCAGATTATTTAATAAGAAATAAAAGATATATCCTAAATAGGCTCAATTGGACAATAAACTATGCATACAATATGTATCGAAAATACAAATCATGAATAAAAAGTCGCAATATTTCACTCAGGAGTAATGAATTGAGGTGAAAAAATGGAATTTAAAGATGAGAATTTTTTAAGAGACAGTGTCCAACCATTTTGTGCACAAACAACTGATATAGCACCTCTTTTTGAGGCAGAAGCTTACGACCATGAAGAAAAGAAAATTAAAAAGATACATCTTGAGAGTTATCGTGGAAAATGGGTTATCTTATTTTTTTATGCAAGTGATTTTACTTTTGTTTGACCGACAGAATTAGCAGCGGTCGCTGCTATTTATGATCAACTGAAGTTTCTAAATACAGATGTACTCGCTATAAGCACAGACAGTGTATATTCCCATAAAATTTTTACTGAGGTTTCCCCTTCTGCCTCAAAGGTGATGTTTCCACTATTAAGTGACCGAACACATGAAATCAGCAAAGCATACAGAGTTCTAAACGAAAAAGCAGGGGCCGCATTACGAGCAACCATCATTATCGATCCAGAGGGAATAATTGTTACAAAAATCATAAACCCTTTAGAAGTTGGTAGAAATGTTTATGAAATATTAAGGGTAATTCAAGGCATACAATATGGTAGAAGGACTGGAGAAGGAATACCTGCCAATTGGGTGCCAGGGCAACCTGGTATTGTTAGGGATCCAAAGTACATCGGGAGGATTTAGGGTATTTTTGGATATAAGTCAAATTAAATTGAAAATGATTAAACATAAATAGACTAAGGGTTTTTTGTAAAGATGGGATTGCTACTGTAATCCCGTTTTCTTATATTATTAGCAACCCTTAATGAGCATTCTCATTTAATTTTTTACCAATGGGCAGGAGGTACTTGGGATTTTATCATTTTGCCAATGGGCAGGATTGGTAGCATCCGGGATCACTTGATTTATAATGTCATGATAATGTTTTTCTTTATGCGTAATAAATTCCGCCATTAGTTTTACTTCTTCTAATTGAGCAAGAACCGCCTCTTTTTGCTTCCGAATCATTTGATAGCGTTCCTCAATGGTTGAATTGCCTTCCAAACATAGGTCTACATATTTTTTGATGTCTTCTACTGACATACTACATTTTTTAAATTTTTTTGCGCCTGTAAGCCAGTGAATGGAGTCGTCATTAAAAATACGATTATTATTTTTATCACGCTGTATAGTGACGAAAGGCAAGGTGAAGAAAGGAGAGACCGTTCTGATCCCCGGCGTTGGCGGAGGCGTAGCTACCTATCTCGTTCAGTTTGCAGCTGCACTTGGTGCTGAAATTTACGTGACATCCAGCAAAGAAGAAAAGATTGAAAAAGCAAAAAGCTTCGGTGCAATCGGAGGGGTTAACTCCACATTAGATGATTGGCACGAGGAATTGGAAAAATTAACGGACGGCATAGATCTATCCGTCGACAGTATTGGCGGTGAAGTGTTCAAAACATTGGTGTCACTTGGCAAGATCGGAAGTCGAATCGTCAGCTTCGGTGCAACGAGAGGCCCGGTTCCAAATCTCCTCCTGCCAAGTATGACTGTCAAAGAAATGTAGGAAGCCTCCGTTTTCTGTTCTGAGGGGGGGTAAGAGTGAATTCAACATTCATAATATTTAAAAAATGACATGACTTTAGGCTTTTTTTCATACAATATTTTTGGGGTGGAAAAATGCCAAGAGTAAATTACCGAAGCTCAGATGTTGATGTAATGGCAAGGATGATGAGAGCAGAAGCCGAAGGTGAAGGAAAACAGGGAATGTTATATGTTGGAAATGTAATTGTGAATCGTCTTGCAGCAAATTGTTTAGATTTTAAAGGTTTAAGAACAGTTCCCCAAGTTATTTTTCAAGTACAAGGAGGAAATTTTTCCTTTGAAGCCGTTCAAAAAGGGAATGTATTTTATCAAAGATCAAGGACTGCTGAAAGAAGATTAGCAAAACAGAATTTGGATTATTGGAGAGACCACCCAGCGAAATATGCCCTATGGTATTTTAATCCACATGCTCCATGCCCTCCAACATGGTACGATCAACCTCAATCTGGTCAATTTAAACAACATTGCTTTTATGAACCAAAAGCTGGAACATGTGATAGTGTTTATAGTGGTTAAGCTTACTCTTAGAGTAAGCTTTTTTACATATTTTGAATATTTACGTAATAAAAAACATGTTTATTTATGCTTTACAGTACTTCAATCAATGGGGCTCTTCCAACATATTTACTTTACTCCTGAAATTTTTATGTATTAAATCATTTTGAAATACTTGAATGCTTGTTTAATATCTTCCTGTTTATAAAGGGGACATGGGTTAGTACTTGATCTTTATGATAAATTAAAAGAGCAATAGAATAGGATTAAC
Organism: Neobacillus sp. GCM10027624; assembly: GCF_042675345.1. NCBI lineage: Bacteria > Bacillati > Bacillota > Bacilli > Caryophanales > Bacillaceae > Neobacillus > Neobacillus sp. GCM10027624. The sequence continues at coordinate 306,455 of NZ_JBHTHD010000002.1, read as the reverse complement.
GGCAAGGGGAGAGCATAATGGAATTTATTAAGGGATATAGAGAAAATGTGGTATTAAGGAATAGCTTTAATGAGCTGGCATTGAAAACCTTTGGAATTGAATTTGAGGATTGGTACAAGGAGGGTTATTGGACGGATAAATACATACCTTATTCGCTGATTGATCATGGGAAAGTGATTGCCAATGTTTCTGTTAACCTGCTTGAGTTGGATATTGTTGGCCAGAGCGTACCAGCTATTCAAATTGGAACTGTCATGACGGACAAAGAGTATCGAAATTGCGGGTATTCAAGGCTGCTCTTGGAAAAAGTGATCGAAGACTATAAGCATATTGAAGTTATGTATTTATTCGCAAACGACACAGTCCTCGACTTTTATCCGAAATTCGGTTTTGCAAGAATGGGAGAAACGCTGTTTAGTTTAGAAATTCAGCCTAAAAGCAACACTCTTCCTCCAAAAATCCAAGATTTAAAGTTTATTTATGAAGCCGCTGCAAAAAGGAAACCCGCTACTCAATTCGGGACTACGGGAACTGAAGAATTGCTGATTTTTTATGCTATGAAGGTGTTTACAGAGGATATTTACTATCTTAAACAGGAACAGGCTCTCGCTATTTGCCAACATGAGGGGGAAACACTGCACCTGTATGATGTTATCTCTGAGCGACAGTTGGATCTACTACATATTATCAGTCAGTTGAGTACTGATGAAACCACAAAAGTGGTCTTTCACAATACTCCTGAAATCGCTGAGGCTCAAATGGGAGAATCCCAAGGTGGGAATGTCCTATTTGTCAGAAATACTGGCAATATCAGATTTCCTAAACATTTTAAACACCCAATCACCTCACAGGCGTAGGCTATTTATAATGTGTTTGGCGGTTATAAAGCATTTGTGGGATATTTAAATTTGAAATTGGAAATAACACCCTATAATGTCATATTAAAAAACAGCAATTTTTACATAGTAAATCAAATACAAAAACGCTTGGATTTTTTTCCAAGCGTTTTTTAAGTCTTTCTATTAATCTAACGACCATTCGTTTAATTTCAAAAATTCAACGATAATACCTTGTTCTTTGATATAAAGGTAGTGAAAGAAGCATTTTTGTATTTAATTGAAGCAAATTATTAGGGGAAAATAATATTTTCATATAATTCTAAAAATTTTAAAAATATCATTTACATAAATTTTCAAGTATGCTATATTCTGTAGAGTGTATAACAGTTTCGCACACAACCGTAGTAGAAATGTATTATTAATAGCGATGAAGGGAGGATTATCAGGCACTATTAAGGGTTATATCTCATGAAAAATATGTATCGTTAATTTAGTGAAACTTTTAAAAAATGTTATAAAATGAGGTGATAGGATGCAACAAAAAATTCAAGAACTGCCTGTACAAAAAAATATCTCTTATGAAGGATTAATTCAAACGAAAGAATTCAAAGAATTGGTCCAAAGGAAAAAAACATTTATCCTTCCAACAACAATCTTTTTTCTTATTTTTTATTTCACACTACCCTTATTAGCGGCCTACACGAAGGTCCTGCACACAGAAATTGTTGGACCGATTACAGGTGCATGGATTTTTGCTGGATTACAATTCTTACTTGTATGGGTATGCGGTTTTATTTATGTAAAAAAATCAGAAAAGTATGATAATTTAACGAAGGCTATTTTACATAAATATCGAGGGGAGCTTAGTGGATGAGTACACTTTCAATCTTACTATTCATCGGAATTATTGCATTAACATTGGCCATTACTTATTTCTCTTCAAAGAAAACCAAAAGTACCAGTGATTTTTATACAGCTGGAGGAGGACTTACCGCAACACAAAATGGCCTAGCCATCGCTGGGGATTTTATGTCGGCAGCATCCTTTTTAGGAATAACCGGAGCGATTTCCTTAATTGGATTTGATGGGTTTTATATGAGTATTGGAAATTTATTAGGTTTTCTTTTCTTACTTTATTTAGTTGCGGAACCGATGCGCAATTTAGGTAAATACACATTGGCCGATATGATTACCGCTCGTTTTAAATCCAATAAGGTTCGTGGTACGGCAGCAGCCAGTACCCTTGTCATTTCAATTTTTTATATGATTGCCCAATTGGTCGGCGGCGGCGGACTGATTAGTTTAATGCTGGGGATCGATTACTGGCTTGCGGTCGTGATTGTTGGAGTCTTAATGACGATATATGTCATTTTTGGCGGGATGACAGCAACGAGCTGGGTGCAAATTACAAAGGCCGTGCTATTGCTTGGAGGCTCATTTGTGTTAACCCTATTAGTATTTGCAAAGTTTGACTTCAGCATCATTCAAATGTTCCATCATATTAAATCGGCCAGTCCATTTGGTGCGGAATTGGCGAATCCGGGAAATAAATACAGCAATGGATTGGACATGATATCTCTTAACATGGCACTTGTCCTTGGAGTCGCAGGGCTGCCCCATCTGCTGATTCGCTTTTTTACTGTAAAAGATGCTGCAACGGCAAGAAAATCGGTGGTTTATTCTACTTGGATTATCGGAGCGTTCTTTCTAATGGTTGTCTTCCTCGGATTTGGTGCAACAGTTTTTGTCGGCTGGGACAAAATTGTGGCCGCTAATCCCGCGGGGAATTTGGCCGCGCCAATGTTAGCGCTTTCTGTAGGTGGAGACTTTCTATTCGCTTTTATTTCCGCTGTTGCTTTTGCAACCATCCTTGCCGTTGTTTCGGCTCTTGTATTAACGTCTGCCTCCGCTTTTGCGCATGATATTTATGGGCAAATTATTAAAAAGGGAAAAATTAACGAGAAGCAACAAATGAAAGTAGCGCGTATTTCTTCTATTATTGTAGCCGTTGCATCTATTCTTTTAGCATTAGTTGCAAAGAATTTAAATGTTGCGTTTTTATCCGTACTGGCCTTAGGAATTGCGGCAAGTGCCAACCTGCCTGTCATGTTATGTACAATCTACTGGAAACGCTTTAATCAGATGGGTGCCGTGACAGGAATGGTAGTTGGATTAATTAGCTCGGTAGTGCTTGTTTTGTTAAGCCCAAATGTTTGGAACCCTGAAGCGGGGAAGGCGATTTTAACAGGAACGCCTTTATTTCCCTTAGCAAACCCAACTATTTTTACCGTTCCACTCGGTTTTATTGGTGCATATTTAGGAACTGTCCTTTCATCTAGGAAGAAGACGGAAAAAGGATCCTTTGAAGAAGTGTTATTTAAATCAAACACTGGATTTGGAATTAGCGTACCAAAAGAACATTAAATAGTTGAAATTTTTAACAATCGGTCACATTACTTGAACAGCCGTGCTGCTATAGCCGGCTGTTTGATTCTCCAACACAAGGTGCAGGTATATGAAATGAGATGACCAACAAGGATGAAAGTCTTTAGCATCTTGATTTCTTAATGAATTAAATGCCTTAGCTGTTCAGCATGTCTTCGACTGTCATTAATTGTTTCATCGGCAATTTGTTTACTGCTAGGATCTAAATCACCTTTTACAAGCTCTGCTGAATAGTGGACTCCATATTTGTCCAAACTCTCTATAGCTTCCTCTATGATTCTTCTTTCATTATCAGGGATCATAAATTTATGCATAAAGCTAATCATTGATCCAGAGACCCCTTCATCGTCAGCTGGAACTCCTCCAAGATTCTGAATTTGTTCTGCTAGTTTTTGGGCATTTTGCTTTTGCTCTTGCTGAATTTGTTGAAAGTTTCTTTTTAAATCATGATTGTTTAACTTTTCGATATATTGTTCAAAACCATGTATTCCCATATATGTACCTCTTAATAATGTGTTTAATTCCTCAATAACTGTCTTATTTATCATAGTCTCACATTCCCTTTTTCCTTATTATGATACTTTTGGCTTGGATTATCCGTAGTATTAACTTAAAACATGCGAAGCCACAATAGTAAAAATTACTAGTATTCAAAATTGACGAGAATCCTTTTTATTTAAGTATAATATTTATATAGGAATTTTATCGTTCCATTTTACTAGAGTGAGAGATTTGAAAGGAAGTCTGGGAAATGCATAGGAAAAGTTTTATGATGTTCATGGTTTTTCTGCTCATGCTCGGAAGTGTACCGGCAAACCTTATTCAGTCAGCACATGCTGAAGCCATTCAACAATCAGAGGTGCCAGTTGGGTATATTCCAATTTATACTGCGGAGGACCTGAATACAGTCCGTACGAATCTTAGCGGAAAATATATTATCATGAATGATATCGATTTAACAGAAGCTACCGCAGAAAATGGTGCGTTTTACAATGAGGGGGCGGGCTGGATTCCAATAGGAACGGATACCTCACCCTTTACTGGGACTTTCGATGGGAATGGCCATGAAATAATCGGGCTAAATCAGTCGATCAAATCGGACAAGGTGATTTATGCAGGGTTGTTTGGATATGTTAAAAATGGTAAAATTCTCAATCTTGGTATGGTAAACAGCAAGATTGACGCTGAAAATACTTCGCTCGATTCGGCAACCTCACAAACGTACGCAGGTGGAATAGTGGGGTACGGCTACAATGTAACGATTACTGGAAGCTACAATTCCGGGAACGTGGCTTCCCATTCACTTTTCGATGGCTATGCGGGCGGGGTTGCGGGCTATGTTTCGAGCGTATACAATGCTTTTTCAACGATTTCTAATAGCTATAACAGCGGGACAATCCAAGGAAAAAGCTACACAGGCGGAATTGCTGGACAAACCTACAGGACGCAAATCAGCAACGTATACAATACAGCTGATTTAAACCCGACTGAGAGTAAATATACTGGTGGAATTGCGGGCTATTTATCTTCAAGCACCACGGTATCAGATGCAAATAATAAGGGGAATATCCAATACCAATATCGAGGAGGCGGCATAGCAGGATATGCGTCGTCAAGTTCCTCTATCAAAAATTCATCAAATGAAGGGGATTTAATTGGTACAGCCAGTTCATCGATTGGCGGAGGAATCCTCGGTGATGGCTACACCGTCACAATTGGTCAAACATATAACAATGGAGACATCACTAGTACGGCACAAAGTTCATATGGGGGAGGGATTGCTGGTTCTCTAAGCTCTAATTCCTCCATTAGCGAATCATACAACAATGGCGAAATAAATGTACAAAGTTACGCTGGCGGGATTGCTGGTACTATGTATAGTTCCGTCATCAGCCAAGTCTATAATACAGGAACAATTTCAGGGCTATTTTCAGGTGGAATTGTTTCCTACAGTTCCAGTCTGACAATCCTGAATAGCTTTAATATTGGTACACTAAAAGCCAGAAGCGATATGGGTGGAATTGTTGCTATTGCCAGATCTGGTACTTCTATTAAAAATACTTACAATGTTGGTCTGCTTCAGCCTGCTAGTTCTACCTATATAGGAAATAAAGGTGGTATCGTAGGAGAAAACGAGGGGATCATTGAGAACAGCTATTATTTGGACAAAGCGGGCAAAGGAGTGGGCACTGGAACAACGGACGGGACAATGGGGCTTTCCTTCGAGCAAATGAAAGATTCAGCAACCTATCAAGGGTTTGATTTTAATTCGGTATGGCACTTGGATACGAATTCTGAATTTCTTTTTCCATCCCTGGGTGCGGCACCAGGAGCTGAATCGGAACGCAATATTGATGTTTCCATCGCTTCTCTCCCTGAAAAGCTAAAGTATATTGAAGGGGAAGAGCTTGACCTAACGGGTGCAAAGCTCGATGTAAAAACAAACCACGGAAACTCAAAAGTGATCGATGTGACGAAGGACATGGTGACGGGATTCGATTCGAATTCGCCGGGAAATCAGACGGAGACACTTAAGGTCACCTATGATGGGCTCACGGCAACTTTTGTCGTCACGATTACAGCTAAATATACTGTAACGTTTGTAGATTACGATGGAACCGTTTTAAAACGCGAAGAGGTCATCGATGGAGGGTCTGCGACTGCCCCTGAGGTTCCGGTACATGAGGGCCGGACCTTTGACGGCTGGGATACTGATTTCATAAATGTCAGGGATAATTTATATATTAAAGCAAAGTACACGGTTCACTCGTATACCGTAACGTATAGAGATGGAGATTCTATACTATGGACAGAAACCTACAAGTACGGCGATAAGGTCAGTGAGCCTCAACCGCCAGTAAAATCGGGATATGCGTTCCTAAATTGGTATAAGGATCAGGAATTCCAAAATTTGTACTCGTTTTCCGACCCTGTAAAGTCAGATGAGATCCTTTACGGCAAATTTGCCAAAATTCCGGATCGGGTAGAAAATATCGTGGTCAAACCCAGCTTAGACTATGCAAAGGTAACTTGGTCTCCGATAAACGGTGCTGATGGCTATAGCGTGTGGTGGACAGACTCGCCAAATGAATATTTCTATGGAACTTATATCAGTGCGGACACGACGGAGAATACGATCTCTGGTTTGACACCCGGAAAAACCTATTATTTCAAGGTAACGGCGTATCGGATGGTAGATGGAAGGCAAATTGACAGCCCGGATTCCAAGCTCGTAAGTGGGAGGACATACCTTGCGGGAGTCACCAACCCGAAAGCAGCTGCGGTTGGTTCCGATAAGGTGAAGTTAACTTGGGGACAATCTGCGGATGCGACAGGCTATGAAATTTATCGGGCGGATTCAAGCAATGGTGCGTATAGCAAGGTTACAACCATCACGGAAAGCTACACCTTAAGTTATCTAAATACTGGATTACTGCCGGGAAGAACCTATTATTATAAGATCAGAGCATACCGGGAACTTGATGGCAGCAAATATTATAGTGAATTTTCAACTGTAGTCAGTGCAAACCCGATCATTTTAGGTGTGTCAGCCAAAGCGGCCGTGGCCAGCTACGACAAGATGAAACTGTCCTGGAACCGATCACCCGAGGCGACAGGGTACGAAATCTACCGTGCCTACTCCGTTACGGGATCATACAGCAAAATTGTTACCATTACTGACAATAGCACCGTTAGTTACACGAACAGCGGCCTTTTGACAGGAAAAAGGTATTATTATAAGATCAGGGCATATCGGACTATCTCTGGTAAAAATTACTATAGTACCTATTCGGGAATCGTCAATGGGATGCCGGTGCTGTCGGGAACGGCCGCAAAGGCAGCTTCAGCTGGATACAACAAAGTGAAAATAAGCTGGAAACCTGTCTCAGGAGCAAACGGCTACCTGGTCTACCGGGCCACCTCAAAAACCGGAACGTACTCCACTATTAAGACAAGCACTAGTAGCAGCACCGTCAGCTACACTAATACTAGTCTTACTTCTGGAAAGACTTATTACTATAAGGTAAGAGCTTATCGGGTCGTTTCCGGCAATAAGGTCTACGGCACGTACTCAAACATTGCGAGTGCAAAACCAGTCTTGGCTGCACCAATAAAAATCTCGCTTGCAAAAGCAAGCAGCACAGCTATAAAAGTATCTTGGTCCAAAGTAAGTGAAGCATCTGGATACGAAATCTACCGGTCCACCAATAAAACCGGTACTTACGCTAGGATCAAAACAATCACTTCGGCTTCAACCACGAGCTATAAAAACTCATCCCTGACAAAACGCAAAACGTACTATTATAAAGTTCGGGCATATAAAGTGGTCAGAGGAAAGAAGATTTACAGTTCGTATACAACCATTGCTTCTTATAAGTTATAAAAGATAAAAAAGGGCGCTAATCATGAATAAAATGATTGGCGCTTTTTATGTATGTGAAAAGGGGCTTTCCCCTCCATTCCTATGACTTTTTAAATGACTATCCTCACTATTCACTGTGATTCGCAGGCATTACACTAATTCTAGTTGGGAAATGTTTCTAGGTCTCTAGTCGTAGGGAATTTTACAACACCCGCCCGAGGCTTAAGGATCGATGGAGAACCTATAATGAAAAAGGGAACTGGTGAAATGTGGAAGTCTTAAAGATCGTAATGGAGGGGAAATAAGTTATGCAGTCGTGGATCAAATTTTCTTTAAAGAACGCAGGGGTTATTTTTATCGCCATGCTATTGGTGATCGTGGGTGGTATCTATTCCGTCAAAACGATGAAGATGGAGTCGATGCCGAATGTCGACATCCCTTATATTATTGTACAGGTTCCATATGTTGGTGCTACGCCGGAACAAGGATTAGAGGATATAGGAAAGCCACTTGAGACGACGCTGTCGGGAATCAAGAAACTGGATAATCTCTATATTGAATCTCACAGCAATGTGGTTGTCGGGATTCTCGAGTTTGAAATGAGCAAGGACATGGAGGAAGCTGAGAAAGATGTGACGACAGCTGTCGCTACGATCAAGTTGCCGGAAGGTGCCGAGAAACCTCAGATCTTAAAGGACGGTCCTTCTGCCATGCCGGTCTTTCAGTTTGCGCTTTCTTCAGAAACAGCGGGTCAATCCGACCTGACACAATATATCAATGAACACATCAAGCCTGCCTTAACTGGAATCGACGGAGCAGGAACCATTGATTTCAATGGCGAGACTGAAAAAGAAGTGGCCGTTAAACTTGATCCCAAAAAGATGAAGAAGTACGGGATTTCTTATGAGACCGTCAAACAAACCTTTTTAGCACATCATTTTTCGTTTCCTGCCGGGCAGATCAATGTTGATGATCAAACCTTGAATGTACTGGCAGATTTCAAGCTCGATTCTGTACAGGATGTTCAAGATATTCAAATTTTGGCTCAAGGTCCTAATGGACTTGAAAACGTGAAATTGTCGGAGATTGCCGATGTTTCTTATAGCAATAAAAAGGAACAGGTTTATACCCGATTGAATGAGAAGCCAGCCGTTTTGGTGGAAATGAAAGCACAACCTGGTTCCAATACCGTTGAATTGGTGGGAAAAGCGAAGGAAGCACTGGAAAAATTAGATCTTCCAGCTGGCTATACTTTAACCAAATTATATGATACCTCCAAAGAAGTAAAAACATCGGTCGATGGGATGCTTCGCGAGGTGTTGCTAGGTACATTGTTTGCGGTTATTGTGACATTCTTGTTTTTACGGAATATCAGAGCAACCGTTGTCGCTGTGCTTTCGATTCCATTATCGATTCTGGCTTCGATGGTGACGATGAAATATTTTGGCTACAGCTTAAATATGATGACCTTGGCTGGAATAGCCGTCGCTGTCGGCCGGGTGATTGATGACTCGATTGTTGTCATTGAAAATATCTACCGCCGGACCCTGACTAGTCCTAAACGGGATGAGCGGATGGTTTTGACGGCTGCCAAAGAAGTGGGTGGAGCAATTACCTCATCCACTCTGACAACGATTGCTGTGTTCGGACCACTTTCATTTGTACCAGGGATTATTGGCCGATTCTTTGCACCGTTTGGCATCACAGTCATCGTCGCGCTTGCGTTTTCTTTGATTGTCTCTTTGACCGTCGTGCCATTGTTAGCGAAATTATTTTTGCTGCGGATTAAGCACAAAGAGGTGAAAGAATCCTGGTTTGAAAAAGCCTATAAGCACACTTTGTCCTGGGTATTAAATCGTCGGGCCGTGACGATTGTGCTTGCGGTGGTAATGTTTGCAGGCTCGCTCGCCTTGGTACCGATGATTCCGAAGAACTTTTTACCACAGGAAAAAGCCGTTTCCTATCGATTAACCGGGGAATTACCCGATGGAACCTCATTGGAAAAAGCCAATGAGCTGGCAATGAAAGTAGAAAAGATATTATCTGAAGAAAAGAATATTAAAAATGCACAAACGATTGTGAGCGGGGACTTTATTCGTTTTTCCATCGATTTAAAGGATGATGTGACGAAGAAACAAGTAAATGATTTTGAAAAGAATGTCCGATCTAAGGTGGAAAACTTGGACGATCAGATGCAGGTGGCACTGGCTCCTGTCGGGATTGTCGGAACAAGCGGTCTGGCCCTGATAGTAGAGGGTGGCAATGCCAAAGATTTAGAGACCGCTGGGAAAAAGATTGTTGATAAAATCAAGGATGTAGAGGGATTAGAAAATGTCGAGTCGAATCTTTCTGGTGTGAAGGAACAGCTGCAGTTGTCAATTAATGATCAGAAAGCTGCTGAAAAAGGGTTGAGTCCGATTATGGTGGCCGGCTTCGTTAGAGAGCTGATTGCTGGCGATCATGTGGGAGATATGCAAGTTGAAGGGAAAACAACAAGTGTTAATCTGTTATTGAACAGTGGTTCACGTGACTCTATTAAAGATATTTTGAGTCAGAGAATGAGTAATCCGATGGGGCATCAAGTAAGTCTTTCTGATGTAGCAACACTTACGAAGCAGCCTAGTCCTTCAGCTTTGTACCGGTTAAATCAGCAGCAATATGTACAGGTTTCGGGCCGGATTACCACTGATAACTCTTCAGGCGTGCAAGCGGAGGTAGAGAAGCGGCTTAAGACGCTAGATTTGCCAAAAGGGATAACCTATCATTCCGAAGGCCAGGCGCAAGCGATGAATGAAGGATTCACCAATATGACCATTGCAATGGCAGTTGCGGTTGTGCTTGTGTTTATCGTGATGCTGGTGGCATTTGGAAATATGGTCATGCCGATGGCGATTCTATCCTCTCTGCCGTTCTTGTTCTCGGGCGGTTTACTAGGATTGTATCTAACAGGGCAGGCTTTAGGGATGCCGGCACTGGTTGGATTCTTGATGTTAATCGGAATCGTTGTGACAAATGCAATTGTGTTAATGGAGAGAGTAAAGCAGAACGAGAAGAAGGGTATGGAGATCAAAGCTGCTTTGCTTGAGGCAGGGAAGACCCGAATTCGCCCAATTTTGATGACAGCATTGGCGACGATTGGTGCGCTGTTGCCTTTAGCTCTCTCCAGTGAAGGTGGATTGATCTCAAGGTCTTTGGCGATTGTCGTAATTTCAGGACTCTTAACTTCGACCTTGTTAACCTTGGTGATTGTACCAACAACGTATCATATTTTGAGGTCAATTAAGACGAGATTAAATAGGAAGAAGGAAGCAGTCGCGTCCACCACAACAAGAGGTGTGTCGTAGAATTTTGAATGATGGAGTGAAGTAGGGGGGAGAAGTGTTTGATCGCACTTCTCTTTTTACGCCCTATTTTATGCCCTTTAGCCACTATTGGATGGAGGGTAAAAAAATTAAATGAGGCACCTATTGCCTTAGATGATAAGGGAACAAAAGTGAATACCTGGATTTGCTAGATTGGAGTGAACGAACATGGCGCTGATAAAATCCGCATTTCATCTGATTAACCTGTCCATTCCAAAGTTTTCTAAATTAATATGATAAATTATAACACGATAATAATAGATTCTGTTGTTAAAAGTTTGAAATCGGCGCCTTCAAGAAAGATAAGGGAGGAAACTAGAGTCAATTATCTTATGGACAAAGCTAAACATGAAGTGGATAAGTGTGGAAATTTGTTGAATATGCAGGTAAAAGGAGGTTGACAATGTTAGCCAAAAAAAATTTGGACCGTCGAATTTGTGATATTGAGTCGGAATCTAAAAATACTCAAACCTACCGAGAATTTATTAAACAAAGTGAAAATGAGTTTGGTTTAAGACCTAGGAATTTAGACAATATGAGTACTGAACAATTGAACGAGTATTTAGATTTCCTAGATTTCTTATGGGGAAAGTAATTAGCCATATCGAAATAATGTGCAATAAAAAGGATCATGTTCACAAACGGTCAATAGGAAAACATGAGACTGCTGAAAAAGTGGTCTTTTATTCTTTCTCACAAAACAGAACGTTTGTAAGTATAAAAATATTTGGGGCGATCCGCCCCCGTTGATTTAAAAATTTTTATTTAATCCATTTCTTAATTATGAAACCTACGCATAATCCCGGTATGACAAATAACATTGGAAGCCAAACAGGTCCAAATAAAATCCCAAATAAGCGAAGATTTGATGAATAAATACATCCAACAGTTACAAAAAAGGCTGAAAATACAAACGGAAGGAAAGCATGCTTATCTTCTCCTCCCCCTGAATCCTTGAACGCATCCCACATAGCAAAGAAATACTGACATGGATAGAACATCAACCATTGATAATTAGCTTGTTCAATCGCTTTTTTTGTGTCCCCGTGAAAACTTAACATAATGATAGTGTTAAAATTCCCCTGCTTTGGAAAACAATGACTATGGAAGTCGATTTGATTTAGCATTCCATTATTAGCATAATTTGGTTTAGCTCAGTGGAAGATATGTAGGGGTGCGTATTTATGAGAAGGCAGAAGGAAAAAATTCATAATTTGAAGCAAGAACTTCAAGATACAAGTGATTTAATTGTTCATTCATTTGAATATTTCAATCAAGAAATAAGTTTGGTATATCTTCAAGATATATGTGATGCAGAAAAAATTAAGAGCGATATTATTCAGCCATTGATGATGTGTGAAAGAGAAAGCAAATATCTTTTACACCTATTGTCTTTAACAACAAGTAAAGAAATTCAGCAAAATGAAGATTTTCAGAGTCTTATCCTAGACGGGAATGTCCTCGTATTTATATCTAATTCTATCTATTCATATAAGGTCTTACGTATAGTCAATAACAACCCTGAAGAAGCGACTGTTGAAATGTCTGTACAGGGGCCACAAAAAGCTTTTACTCAGGATCTACATACAAATATTGCATTAATTCGAAAAAGGTATCCTTCTAATAAGGTAATGGTGGAATATCAAGAGGTAGGAACATTATCAAAGACCAAAATCGCTTTACTGTATGATGTTGACTATGCAGATTTCAAGGTCTTAGAAGAATTAAAGAAGCGTCTTAGCAAGATTGATATGGATGTAATTCAAGCTGCCGGCCAATTAGATAACGCATTAACAAAGGGGAAAATTCATTTATTCCCAACCATTATGATTACAGAAAGACCTGATAGAGCAGTAATAAATCTTTCCCAAGGGAAAATTGTCCTTTTAATTGATGGGACTCCTTTTACATTATGTCTCCCGGCCATCTTCTTTGATTTCATGTCTTCCATGGATGATATGTACCATGCCTTTTGGGTAAAGAAACTCATGCTAGTTGTGCGGTATGCAGCACTTCTTATTACACTACTCCTGCCTGCATTATATATTGCTATTACTTCATTTAATCCTGAAATACTGAGATCCCAGCTTACCTTAACCATTGCTGGCAGTCGGGCTGGTGTTCCATATCCTTCCTTTTATGAAGTTATTTTCATGATGTTAGCAGTGGAAATGCTAATCGAAGCGAGTATAAGACTTCCCAAAGCAATTGGACCAACTGCAACAACAGTAGGTGGACTTATTTTAGGGCAGGCTGCCCAACAAGCAGAACTTGTAAGTTCCATTATGATTATCGTCACAGCTTTTGTAGCAATTGCAAATTTCACCATCCCCATTAACGCAATGAGTTTTGCTATTCGATGTATTCGGTATCCATTAATGTTACTAGCTTCTATTTTTGGATTGGTCGGTCTTGTAGGTGGAATAATTGTTACTCTTTGTATATTAGTCGATCTACGGAGTTTTGGAACTCCATTCTTGTCAATCTATTGGGGTTCTACTGAGAAAATAGAGTCCATAACCGAGAATCCAAAGGAGGGTCATAACTAGTTGGTTCGTCATTTTTTCTATACGGTTATGTTAACCATGATGTTAAACATCATTATAAACGTACCATCGATATTGATTCAGGATCGCTTTGATGGAATTATTATGTCGATTCTCTGTAGTTTATTAATTGGCAGCCTTTTTGTTTTTTTATTCACCATTGCGATGAGTAAATTTCCACAAAAAGGATTACCGGAAGTTTTTCACGAAAAGCTACCTGCCTTTATTCGCAACCCTTATTTAGCATTTTTAGGAATCATGTGGATGGCTGCTGGAGCCTTTGCACTTATTTCATACAGTTATGTGATTAAATTATATCTTAATCCAGATATGAACCTGAAAGTCATACTTACTTTTCTGCTTTTAGTTATTATTTTCGGGGCAACTAAAAAAACAGATTCTATATTATTTCTAATTGAAATAATCGTATTAACCGCTACTCCTTTGGTGGTTTTTATTTTATTTAAATCTTTTACAAGTAAATATTTTTATACAGAACATATTTTTAAAATGCTTCACAATATATGGCAAATGCCTAGTTTTAGCTCCATCTCTGCTGCCACTTATATTTTTATCGGTTATATTAATTTGGCCATTATTAATCGATACATTGATTGCAAACGGGTTGTAAAGTTTCTATGGACTCTTCCTATCATTGCATTTCTTGTGATTACCTCTACATTTTTTATTCCAATTGCTTTTTTAGGAGTTAATGGAGTAAATGATGTTGTGTTTCCCTGGATATTTATCACGGATTCTTTAAGAATGGAATTTGGGTTCATTGAGCGTGTTCTATATTTAATCCTCTGTTTGTACCTTTTACTCATCCTCTTGTTTGGAATATTAACATGGCATATTGGATTAAAACTATTAGAGGGAATGTTTATTTTTAAAACTAAGCAAAAAAACAAAAAGAGTAGAGGAAAATTCTACTCTCTCGGTTTCTTAATTTGCTTTGGTATTTTAACTGTTATTCTCCAAACAATAACGAATCAACGAGAATTTTTTTATATCATTAAGATCTGGTTAAATATCCGTTTTCCTGCGGAGTTAATGTTAGTCGGTTTAGTATTTTTCTTATCTTGGAGGCAAAAAACATGAAGTATTGCTTCATATTCATTCTAGTCATCTCTACATGTTTTTTGACTGGGTGTCAGTTTAATGATCTTGACAAACGGTTCTTTGTGACTGCCATTGGAATTGGTAAATCACAGGATGAAAAAAAACCTTACCGTGTGATCGTGAAATTAGCCATCCCGTCAGCACAGGTCGAACCAGGAAAATCAGAATTCCAAACCATAGCTAGGGAATCAAATTCAATTCCTGAAGCCATTAGAGTAATCCAATCAATGGTAGATAAAAAATTAGATTTTGGACATTGTAGGGTGTTAATTCTAGATAAAGACATTCTGAATTATGACCAATTGTCTTTGATGAAATGGTTTATTAAGCGTCCTGATATACAAGGTATCTCATATGTTGCAGTTGGAAAACCTTCAGCAGAAAAAGTCCTTTCCTGGAAAGTGAAATCGGAGAGATTGCCTTCAAATGCCTTAATTTTGTCTTTTAATGAGGTTACAAATAATTCTCCTTACGTAATATCTGAAATTCTTAATGATTACTATATGAGACTAAGAGAGGATGGAATAGATCCTTATTTACCGATTATTGAACCAATTAAAGGATCCTTTAGAATTAATTCATCAGTTGTATTAAAAGGGAAAAAATTAAAAGCTGAATTAAATCGAAATGAAACAAGACTATTAAATGAACTGTTAAACCCAAATAAAACTACACTTATTAATGTTGGGAAAGGGAAGGATAAGTTCTTCGTTAATGCTGAACATACAAAAACGAAAATGAAGATTGTAACACCCAAAAATGGAAAACCTTACGTAGATGTCCAAATCAAAATCCAGGGATTTGTGGAAGAGTCCGAACAAAGTCTTCATCATTTAAGCGACATAAAAGAGTATGAAAAAAGAGCATCTATATTAATAAGCACGAGAGTAAAAGAATTTCTTGTACATCTACAGGAGCTAAAAGTAGATCCACTTGGCCTTGGACTAAAATTTCAAGCGAAAAATGGTTTGACTAAAAATGTTTCAGATACATGGGGGGATATTTATCCCACCCTAGAATTTCATGTGAATTCAGAAATAAGATTAAAAGGCACTGGTTCGATGTATTAAATGGTTAATAGTAGGGTTTGACTCGAAAAAATTCATACTCTACTGAACTTAGTTGTCCTTTAATTAACGGGTACCATTGTTAAATATTTAGATTGCTACTTCAAAAAGAAATGGGTATTATTTCTAATAATATAAGGGAAACTAGAAGAATATTTAGAATTTTTTAGGGGAATTGTATGTAATGGTGTTATTTTTTGTTTCCATTATTATTTTCAATACTGTTGCTTATAAAATGAATAAACGACTGACCAAAAATCAAATCGTTCATAGTTGGGCATTTTCAATGATATTGGAAATTTTATTCGATATTTTTATCGATGAAAAAACAAATGGGTACTGGTATTTTTGGAAAGGAATCGATTGGACAAATATATTAGTATATACGGTACTAATACCACCTGTGTGTATCATATTTTTAAACTGGTATCCCTTTAATCAATCCTGGAATAAAAGAATTGGTTATATTGGTATCTGGGTGGTATTTATTTTGGTTTATGAATTATTATCGTTACAACAACCTTGGGGATACTTTCATTACGGTTGGTGGAAATTTATTTATTCGCTAATACTCGACCCAATTCTACTTTTCATTTTATTGGCACATTATAAAGGGATACGTAAAATTGAAAAAATGAACTAATAATGCCTTGCTTCTTAAGCAAGGCATTTTTCCGATTCGACCAACGGATCAGGTTGTCATTTTATGAATCACATTGTTTTAGTATAGAGATAAAGGTAGATTTCCATATAAAACGATTATTTTGTTAATTGATTCCGATCCTCGATCTGTGGAGGTTCTTCCATCCAGCCATTTTCAATCATTAGTTTTCCTCCCCCTTGAGCAAAACTAAAAATATCTTTTGAAAGGAGAGACATTTTTGCTGGTAAGTCATTTCGTAAACTAAATGCACCTCCTAAAGCATTACTTCCAAGCCCAAATGTAGCTAACAAACTGGTGTTATACATCATCAATTTATCGGAAAATGGTGTGATTTTTGACGCAGTTGCTTTACCAGCATGAGTCGCGGGTGGTTCAATAAAACTTTGGCGTAAAAAATCACCTAGCTCCATTTCAATTTTTTTGGACAATTCCATTCCCTGTACAAAGTAATCTTGCACTTCCTTATTCTCAGCAACTTGGGCAAATCCAATCATTAGTTGCATTCCTACAAGGTTTGTTTCAACGGCATGGTGGATTAGAGATACTTCAATCGTATTTAGGGATCTAGTTTCACGGAATGGATTGAGGCCACCCCTATATTTTTTTCCCTCTACAAAATGCACTTCTTTAGGCATTGATACGAAAGGCGGACGCACCAAAACTCCTTTTTCTAAAAGGTGTTGTGCTGCTTTGCAGTTCATCGTTTGGGCTTCTGCTGCTATATTGATAAAAAACTCATTTATATCTTTCCGATAGGACATACCACAAAACAACGTAAAAAGACTCATTTCCATTTTCGTCATCATATTCAAATAAAAGATATCGTAGAGGAAATCAAACAACTTTGGAGCCCCTTTATTTACATCACTTTCTGTAAAACCAATAGGAATAACAGCACCCTCTTGTTCGAATAGTTCTGTAATATATTTGATGGCTTTAGCCGCATCATTATAATGAGTTTGTAACAGTGGTTTTTCTTCCTGATCAGCATGTTCGATAAAATGCTCCAACATTCTCATGATCATGGTTTTTTCTTGATACGTCATCCATAAATTTGCTAATTCTGATGAAGTAATGGGAACTCCACTCATTTTCTAACCCCTCTAAGTTTTATTTAATGTAAATTTTTTAATTCACTTATCCTTATAATGTCCAATCAAAACATAAAAATTCCTTAGCCTGATGATTGAGAGTGAGTGGAAGTTGAACCTAAACTACGGGGTAATTTTTAAATGGGATAAAATCAGGGGAATGTCGAAACCATCTACTACAAACTATTTTAGCAAGTGTTAAATCTAATCGTGCATAAATCCTTTTATTGAATCAAAGCCTAACTATGAGTGATGATAAAAATAGAGGTGGACTTCCGATGGCATTATCAATAATTGTATACATAGCGTGGTTAGGTATTGCGGTATTTTATGCTATGAAAAAACCATATTCAAAAATGGAAAATTCCGCACTCATTTTTTGTATATTTATTTTTGATATTAACCGGAGTTGGATCACAAATGATGAACTAAAATATATTACCTATTCTACCGTTCCACTAAATTATACAGCATATATTATTCATCGCACTTTTATCACTCCTTTCTTTATATTAATTGGCATAAATAGTATATATAGAAACTCGACAGTGTTAAAGAAAGGTATAGCGATCCTAATTTCTTCATTTATATTAGTTTTAATTAAAATGGTTTTACTAAAATTTGATGTGGTCGCTTTCCATCAATGGAATTTGGTCTATGATTATCTATACTACGTCTTTTTACACTTATTAGGATTTTTTATTCTATCTTGTTACAGCTCATTCGTTTTAAAAGGAGCGAAAAATTAAATGATTTGGATCGGCAACTTTAGCCTAAATGAGATTTCGCTTATTGTCATGAATGTGATCGGCTACTTATTCTTGTTGTTTTTACCGAAAAAACTAAGCAGGGAAGTAACTTGTATAAGCGTACTTGCAGGTTTAACAACAGGTTTGTTGTTTGATTTTACCATTGGTGGCGGCATCTTAGATTTTTACAAGCAAAATGATACGAATCACTATGAATTATTTGACGTTTTCTATTATTCATTATTTGCACCATCTGGTTATTTTTTCATGTATTTTTATAAGGTGTTACGGATTAATAAAGTAACGTTTATCTTTTATATTACTGTATGGTCCATTATTGGGATTGCAGTTCAATGGATCTTTACACTGCTTCATATCCTGACTTATCAAAACAATTTTCAATTATCGTATTCTTTTCCAATATTCCTGCTTACTCAAACATTAACAGGGCTTTATTATGTATTCATTACGAGTAATAGTGACAGAAAACTGACCTGAATATCTCTGAAGCAATTATAGTGAATTTTGTGGTAATGGAACTGATAAAACAATTAAGAAGTAAAATTAAATAACGGGGGGCATTGCTTGAATCAACAAGAAAAAAATAATTAAAGATTTCTACAAAGAGATAGATAAGGCAAATGATAAATATTTTAGTTTTTGGAAGGAACACACCTTTTTGCATTGGGATTGGTGGCTATCCCTTACATTAGTTATCGTTCCTTGGATAATATGGTTAATAGTAACCAATAAAAAAACATATGCACGTTTTATGCTGTCCTTTTTCTTTATCCTAATTATTAGTTCATGGTTAGACTTTTTTGGAGTATCCCTTGGTTTGTGGTATTACTCAGGAAAGGTAATACCCACTCTACCTTCCTATATAACTTGGGATTTTAGTTTGATTCCTGTGACCATGACAATATTAATGCAGATAAAACCTCATATATCCCCTTTAAAAAAAGCAATAGTTTATAGCACAATTGTTTCGTTTATAGGCGAACCTTTTTTTGAACGGTTAGGATTCTATACGATGGAAAATTGGGAATACATTTATTCATTTCCAATTTACATAATTATTTATCTTTGCGGTGATTGGGTAAGCAAACGAAATTCATTTGCCACATTGTCCAAATAGTCCATAATAAAGCAATTCATAATCTAGGACGAATATGTTTTCGAATTGGTAGATGAATAAATGTTCGACTCTATCAGTACATCAGTATATCATTTAATTACCTGCTTTTATCTAATTGAAATTATTGGAAAATTATCCATTTAAACTAATGGTGACGTTTAAGAAAAAACGGGAAAGGAGACTAGATATGGAGGATAAAGAGAAAATCTACTACGAACGAGGTACGGATGAACTAAGGTTGAAAAATATTATTGCCCATAAACTTGTTCAAGAGCTTAACAATTGTCCAATCGAAGATTCAGAAAGAAAAGAGGAAATTATAAGGGAATTACTCGGAGGTGTCGGAGTAAATCCGAGTATTGAGCATAATTTCCACTGTGACTTTGGATACAACATCTACATTGGAGACAACTTCTATGCTGGATATAACTGTACGATATTAGATATGGCAGAAGTAAGGATTGGTGACAACTGTATGATTGGTCCTAATGTTGCACTATATACGGCTGGTCATTCAATTGAACCTAAAGATCGAAACAAAAGTGGTTATGCAATTCCCATAATAATAGGAAATGATGTATGGATTGGTGGCAGTTGTGTGATCTTACCTGGGATTACTATTGGTAATAATTCAATTATTGCTGCTGGATCTGTTGTTACGAAAGATGTACCTACTAATTCAATAGTGGCGGGAAATCCAGCGAAGATACTGAAAAGTATTTAAGTGCTAATGTTCCAAGAAGGATTGTGAAATATTGCACTTGAGTAACGGGTGTTTTTATAGAAGATAATTATGCGGCGTTCTTTTTTCTATATTTAAACTAGAAGAAGAGTGGCGACAAAGCCACTCTTTTTTTCCTATAGTAAATACCCTATCGAAACTCGTAGTAGTTGTAAAATACAACTCTCCCAGAATTTCCTTCACTTGATAACGATTTGGTGAGAGTTCTTTGTCAACTATGGTCAACCGTGCGACGTTTTATTATCATTTCGAGGATAAATATGACTTATTAGAAAAGGTATTATCAGAAGTCCTGTTGATTAATTTAAATGCTGATCAGGTTCAGCAAGATGAACTAAATGAAGAAGTGATTGTTAGGATCTTTTTAGCCATTACGAACTTTCAAAATTCCTTATCCAATCGTTGCCATAGTGGGTACGAAGACACCATAGCACGCATTATAAGGGAACAACTAGAAATCATTTTTTACAAATTGTTGTTAAAAAGAAGGTCAATTGAAGAAGATCCAGCACAAAAGAGAACGGCTGTTATGTTAAGTTGGGGAATCTACGGAGCATCTGTAGAATGGAGAAGGAATACAGGGGTACCACCAGAAGAATTTATCAAATCACTAATCCCTTTTATAATGTATGGGATTGATTTTAAGCCTATAAACCAATAAATAATTGCAAAAAAGATTGGGAAAATATCATAAAGAAAACCTTCATACAGTAAAGATAACCAGAGCTATTTCTTTGTAGATTGGGGTTAAAAGTATGTTACACACAATTGTTTCCTATATAAGGATGATGCTTCCCATTATCTACTTAGTTTTAGCTTGGCGTTTTGGTGATTGGAAAAATTGGAAGAAATATTATCCAACCATACTTTTTATATTAAGTGTGGACTTTTTTATTTCAAATCTTTTGAAAGATTACCCTTTATGGACTTTCCATGGCTCACTACTTATTCCAAACCATACAATAGCAGATTTTATGATTGCATTTACTTGTTTTTCCCCAATGGTCTTGATCTATCTTTCAAGATACCCGTATAGAAAAGAGTGGTATAGGCAATTTGTTTATATTTTACTGTGGTTTATTTTATACAACATCGTTGAAGCTATTTTCTTCTTTGCACATCTTATCACCTACCATCACGGTTGGAATTTTTGGTGGTCAAGTATAGTCTGGGTTTTCATGTTCATTGGTTTGCGTCTCCATCATACTAAACCTCTCTTGGCTTGGTTACTTTGTTTTGCATGTACTGTCTTTTTGATCATATATTTTCAAATTCCGATTTATAAATCCAGATAAAGGAATCGCTATTTAGACTTTATTAACGAAACATATTGAGCACTTAAACATTTAAAAGTTCATATTATTTTAAAAATTAAAAAGATTTGGTGTAAAATGATAGGGGAGGAGTGTGATAACAAATGAAAGCACAGGTGATTAAAAAATTTGGAAATCCAACTGTCTTTGAAATTGCTGAGGTACCTAAGCCAGAAGCAATTTTTGGGCATGTTGTTATTCAAGTAAAAGCAACAAGTGTAAATCCGATTGATACAAAGGTTCGTGGCGGAGCGGTACCAGCAGTTGCACCAGAGTTTCCAGCGGTGTTACACGGCGATGTAGCAGGAGTTGTTGTAGATGTCGGAGAAGGAGTAACCGAGTTCAAGGCCGGTGATGAAGTCTTTGGTTGCGCAGGTGGTTTTAAAGGAACAGGAGGTGCCCTAGCTGAATATATGCTTGCGGATGCACAGCTTCTAGCTCCTAAACCAAAAAATTTAACGATGTCACAAGCAGCTGCACTTCCTTTAGTAACCATTACTGCATGGGAGTCACTTTATAATCGTGCAAATGTTCAAAACGGACAAACGGTACTGATTCATGCAGCCACAGGCGGGGTGGGGCATGTTGCAATTCAACTAGCAAAGCTAGCTGGTGCAAAAGTGTTCACTACGGCTTCATCTGAGGAAAAGTTAAGCATTGGAAAGCGTATGGGTGCAGATGTGGCCATTAATTATCGGGAACAGACAGTAGATGAGTACGTAAAGGAACACACAGCTGGAAAAGGCTTTGACATTGTGTTTGATACGGTCGGTGGCGAAAATCTTGATCGGTCTTTTCAAGCTGCTGCCACTTATGGAACTGTATTAGCAATCGCAGCACGCTCATCGCATGATTTGTCTCCCCTCCATGCAAAGGCACTATCCCTACATATTACCTTCATGCTTTTAAAAGTAATGAATAAAGAGCAAAGGCAGGAATACGGGAAAATCTTGCGAGAAGTTTCGAATCTTGTAGAGGAAGGGAAACTTCAGCCGTTAGTCGATGAAAGAACTTTTAATTTTGATCAAGTAAAAGAAGCACATTCATTGCTAGAATCAAATAAGGCAATTGGAAAAATTGTATTGATAAATGAATGGTAATTAGTAGCGAACTACCCCCTTTAAGAGTAGAGAAGAAAATATTATGGTATTAAACAAAAAGAAGTTGTCACCTAAAAAATAGCATATTACACAAAAACGGCAGCAAATCAATGCTGCCGTTTCTGCGTTCATATCTTTTTCCGTTAAATGGGATTTTTATTTCCACCATTGCCACCATTTCTTTTGCTGGGCGGCTGCGATCTGTAATCTGACTTCTTCCTCCATCATCCTACTACGTTCTACCATCAGTTGCTCTGAACGTTCTACAAACTTTCCAATTAGATTAATTTTCTCTTCGAGATAAGCTTCTCGTACAGCTTTCTCCTTTAAAAGTTTGATTAAATCTAGGTTTATTTGTTCCAAATGTTCCATTCGTTCCAATAGCTCATTGTGGTTTCGAGTCTGATCTATTTCTTGGTGATTTGTTTTCTGTACTGACTCTGTTAGGATATCCGATCTATTCTCTTCAGGAACTATTGTTATCTCTTCTTCAGACATCACTAAAAGCTCTTGAGGATCTTCCAGATCATTCGTTATTTTTGCCGGTCCTGATGCGGTATCCGATTTGTGTTGTTCAGAAACAAACGCCATTGCTACTTCAACAGATCGTTCCAAAGTCATATCTTCCTGCTTACTGAATTCAATTAATTGGCGGAGTATGTTAACATCTTGATCAAGAAATCCCCTGTGACCTCTAGTATTACGATGAATGTGATACCCATGCTTTTCCAAGAGATTAGCGTACTTGCGTAAAGTACTGCTATTTATTTTAAGCATTTTTTGAGCATCCCTGGGCGAATACATATCACTCAAAACCTTTCACCTCCGCAATACTTTTACCCTTTAATCATTTAATAAGAAGATTTTATTAATTTAAAGTATAGCAATAGAACTATGATAAAATTGTCGAAGGAACGGAGCGTAACCAGATTGTAATTAGAATGTTAACTAAATGAAAGAAATAATTCATTTTGTCTTCCATTAGAAAGTCTATTCACCAATCTTTTTTAAGCGAATTGCAGTCTTTTAAATTAGAAAGAAACTTGGAATAGAAAGAGTATATTGTTCGTAGATTTTAAAAGAACTTGTAGTTTTCCTATAAATTCTCAATGTCTAATAAAAATTTTAGTAAGGGGATTTAAAAATGAATCGAGCGAATCTACGAATTATTGATTTAAGTGTCCCTCTGGACAATGCTGCAAAAGAGCCGTTTCCACCAGAAATAACCTATGGAACACATGAACAGGGGGCACAACAAGCTGCCCAAGTTTTGGGGCTGAAACCTAGCGATTTTCCAGACAGTGCAGCATGGGCAGTAGAAACGGTTACCTTAACTACACACACGGGGACTCATGTGGACGCACCTTGGCACTATGCTTCGACTACTGCGGGCGAGCATTCTAGAACCATTGATGAACTGCCACTTGAATGGTTCTACGGCCATGGAGTTCTGTTCGATTTTAGCGATAAACCACCAGGCTATGAGATTGAAGTGGAAGATTTTGAAAAACAATTAGAAGCGATGGACTATCAATTGCAGCCCTTCGATATTATTCTTGTCCGAACGGATGCAGATAAAAAATATTATCAGGAAAATTATGCTGCTGTCCATGCAGGTGTATCGGCGAGTGCAACTAGATGGCTGATTCAAAAGGGGATTAAGGTGATGGGCACGGATGGCTGGGGGTGGGATATTCCACTATATAAACAAGCTGAGGATTTTAAAAATAACCCGCGCGATGGGGTCCTTTGGGCCGCACATTATGTTGGAAAAGAAGCAGAGTATTGCCAAATAGAAAAACTGGCTAACTTAGAATTACTTCCCAAAAGATTTGGATTTAAAGTGGCCGTTTTTCCTGTGAAGATCAAAGGAGCAAGTGCTGGCTGGGCACGACCTGTTGCTATTTTTGAGTAAAGAAAATCATTTTATAACAAGGCTGTTTTTACAAAGATTGTTGCTTTTAGAATAGATTAAAAGGCCTGTAGATTCGGACTTAATCGTCTTAGAAATCACCATTCTTGTCTGTATCAGAGCTCCATTCGGACTCGTTCGGCTTCGAAATCATCTTGCAAGTCTGTATCAGTGCTCAATTTGGACTTGATCACATTAGAAATCAACTCCCCTGTCTAAATTAGGGCCACATTCTGACTCATACGTCTTAGAAATCATCATCCCTGTCTAAATCAAGGCTCCATTCGGACTCGTTCAGCTTCGAAATCACCATTTCAGTTTGAATCAGCACCATTCCTGAATAATGACCTCGAAACTTTATTAAATAAAACTGGCCCGTGTTAGTAACAGGGCTTTTGTACTACCAAAATTTACAGCTATCTTACAAATTGGTTAGATGATATATTATTAATAGTCCAACAAAGACACTAAGAACGGGTCAGGGCGGGAACGCAGCAGCCATAATTCGTGAAATTGTGTGGGCTATTACATAAACTTAACACAAGAGAAGTGAACCCCTTAAGTTGGACTGATGAAGTCCCAGCTTAGGGGGTTTTTGTATAAGTTAACTTTAGAAGGCCGATGAAGACCAAATCCTATTGGAAAAATAGATAAAGTGGTCTTGTTAAAGGCGATGAAGGACAAAACCTTCTGGAAAAACAAAAAAGTGGTCTTCATAAAGGCAATGAAGACCAAATCCTTCTGGAAAAAACAAAAAAGTGGTCTTCATCAAGGCGATGAAGACCAAATCCTTCTAGAAAAACAAAAAAGTGGTCTTCATCAAGGCCGATGAAGACCAAATCCCTTCAAAAACAAAGAAAGTGGTTCTTCATAAAAGAGAACTAGGTTTATGTAATTTGTTGCAGGACTAAGGTAATTAGTCCTAAGAGTATATTTGCAAAAAATGCTAGTTTATCCCGCAATTATAGTGCTCCTATAATAGATAAAGTGCTCATGAAATGGCTGTAAGCCAGGTTTTGTACTTCCATACTGCAAACGGCAGCAAGCCTCGTACAGGAAGTAGTAGTCATATAACTATCGATCAAAGACCGATTCATCCGTTAGGTTCATTTCCCGCAGGATGATGCCCCTACCTAAATTTGGGTTGCTCGCTCGTGGGGTTTACCCGTTCCACCTTTTCCGTTTCCAGAAAAATCTCGTCACTGTGGCACTTTCAGGTTAATTTCAGCATATCCAGATGGACTTAGCATGATTTCACCGCCGTCAGTCGAACATGTACGACTGCCCACTCTTGCGAATGGCACGAACACTACAGGCATCTCAGCACTGTGCGAGCCTGGACTTTCCTCAGCTCCTGTAAAAGGAACCGCGACTACTCACCATTTCAAGTTTATCCATTTGTTTTGAAGCGACAATATTAAATATACCAGGATAATCAGGCTAAATCCTTAGTAGGTTCTTTCCATTGTTTCCAACCATATTTGGCAGTTGAACTAAAACTGAATTCAAATTCTAATTTCTAATGGAAATAGACTTATTCCTTCATTAAAATATGATAAAAGGAATCAAGGACATACATTTAAAATTCGGTGATTTTAAAGTGAGATAAGACCAAAAAGATCCAACGCATTAATATAGAAGATACCCAAAACACCCCTTGGAATACCCAGGACTTTTGCACTACCAAAATTTACAGCTAGCTTCCAATTTGGATGGATGATATAGTTACTCTTGTAAGTTCTTAAAGGAACTTACGCGCAAGGTTTTTATTACAGAGAAGTACTCAAGAGGCTGAAGAGGCGCCCCTGCTAAGGGTGTAGGTCGGGTAACCGGCGCGAGGGTTCAAATCCCTTCTTCTCTGCCATATTATTATGGGAATGTCTTGGTATCGACAGGGATCGTTTGAGTTTATATTGCGAGTCGAGGGCATCGGCCTCGTTAAAACGATAAAGCCTAATAACTGGCAAACCAAACAACAACTTCGCTTTCGCTGCTTAATAACAGACGATAGCGGTTCCACCTTCCATCGTCCATGTGGCAGGGTAAGGGACTCATTCTAAGTGGACTACGCCGAAATCCACCGTCTGAGGATGAAGGAAGAGAATAATCAGACTAGCCGCTCCCATGTCTGTCAGTAGACTAAAGAAGTGGGCGAACTCAATTTTACTGACTACACTCGTAGATGTATAAGTGTCAAGATCTTTGCACACGGGTTCAACTCCCGTCATTTCCACTAAAATTTATTTGTGAAAGCAACTAACATAGCATTTTCCTCAGTAGCTCAGTGGTAGAGCTATCGGCTGTTAACCGATCGGTCGTAGGTTCGAGTCCTACCTGCGGAGTTATAGTCCAACAAGGACACTAAGAACGGGTCAGGGCGGGAACGCAGCAGCCATAATTAGTGAAATTGTGTGGGCTATTACATAAACAGAACATAAAAAACGGTAAACTGCCCAATGGAGTTTACCGTTTTTTCTTTTGTTTTAAAAGTAGTATTTGAGTTGGTGCCATTGTGTAGTTTTTAAGTTAAGCTTTAAAACTATCTTGCCATTTCAGTAAACGATTTTCTAACAAGCGGACAACGGAATCCGATATTTTTCCTGCCAGGGCAAAAATAATGATTCCGACAAAAACCGTGTCAGTCTGCATAAAAGACCGTGCATCTTGAATCATGAAACCCACCCCTCGATCTGCACCTAACAATTCAGCAACCACCAAGCACATCCAAGCCGCACTTAAAGCTAAGCGTATCCCAAGTAAGATATTGGGCAAAGAGGCTGGAATCATCAGCTTTGTTATTTGCTGGGTTCGGCTGTATTCTAGGATTCGGGCAACCTCGTAGAGCTTTTTATCGACATTGCGAATGCCTAAAAAGGTTTGTAAATAGAGAGGAAAAAAGGCACCTAAAGCAATGAGTAAGATTTTTGACAATTCGCCAAAACCGAACCACATGATAAAGAGTGGAGTGATCACAAGCAATGGGACGGTCCGTAGCATTTGAAAACTCGGGTTTAAATATTCCTCCGATTTTTTGTTCATTCCAACGATGACACCCATCAATAGGCCGAAAAATCCTCCTAAGACAAAGCCGAGAATTGCTCGGGTTAAGCTGATTTGTAAATGCTTTGCCATCTCTCCTGATTGAACCAGTTCAATAAAGCGCGAACCAATTAAAAGGGGCGAAGAAAATAATTGTGCTGGCAAGATGCCGATTGTACTTAATATCTGCCATAATATCACTACTAAAATAGGGAGGAATATCCCCCGCCAAACAGCCGTATTTTTTGATAATTTGGCTTTCTTTTTCTTCATCGAAATAGCTTTGTTCTGGGTAATCGTTTGTGTCGACATTTCCATCATCCTTTCTAAGTTTTGAGTTAAATGCTCCAATCTTCTAATTCATTGACATGGTGGTCAAGGTATTTCAATATTACCGTTCTATATTCTTGGAATGATTTACTGCTCCTTGTTCTTGGATAAGGAAGATCAATCGAAACGATTCCCTTTATCCTTCCGGGCTTAGCATCCATGACAACGACTTTAGAAGATAAAAAGACGGCTTCATCAATATCATGAGTAACTAGCACCATAGTAGTTTGATTTTCGTTCCATATTTCCAACAAAGCTTCTTGAAGATGGTTTCGGGTAAAAGCATCTAGTGCCCCAAACGGTTCATCCAACAACAGCACTTCAGGATTCCGGAGCAAGGCCCTGGCAATGGCCACTCGCTGCGACATTCCCCCGGATAATTGGCGCGGATAGGCTTTTTCAAATCCTTTCAATTTAACAAGTGAAAGTAATTGGTCTACCTTTGAACGGATTTCAGGATCCTTTAATGACAAGTTACCTGAAATATTCTGTTCTACGTTTAACCAAGGAAACAACCGATGTTCTTGAAAAATAAAACCGCGATCCATAGAGGGACCATTCACGATTTTTTCACCTATCCTAATCTGACCTTCAAAATCCAAATCCAGCCCGGCAATTAATTTTAATAGGGTACTTTTTCCGCAACCGCTGGGACCAATAATGGTTAAAAACTCACCTTGTTTAATGGAGAGATCAAAATCCTCCAAGACATGAATCCTTTCCTGGTCATTCCTAAATGTTTTCCTTACGTGGTCAATCTTCACAGCTGATACCATCATCATCATCCTTTCTGAAATAAAAAAAGAGATTCAGCGAAAAGACATTTCTGTCCTTTTGCTGAATCTCTAGAAGACTAGTCGATTCATGCGAATGACTTAATTTACAAAATACCTTATCATGGAATTTATTTGAACGCAACACTTTAAAACCAACTAAATTTATAGGAATAATAAAATTTTAATTGACAGATTATTTTGTTTCCTGTTAAGATGCATTCATACACAAACGACTTACCAATTTAATCCATAGTGATAGGAATCCACTAGGCGACTAGAGATTCAACAAAGAGAAGTGTCAACACTCTCTTCGTTGGATCTCTTTTTTATTTATAATAAAGCCGACTATTCAACTAGGTTAAATTGGGTATTGGGTGATAGGAGGAGATGAAAGAAGGTAAAATGGTTTCTATGTTGCTTGACCGAATCGCAAAGTTCTTATAAAAAAAAATCTAACAAACTTGATTAGGAGGAAAAAGTAATGACAAATCTTCAAGCAAAACAATTAAAAGTAGTACCGGTAGCAGGGAGAATTGGTGCAGAAATTCAGGGTGTTCAACTAAGCGGGGATTTAGAACCAGGTATTTTAAACGAAATCAAACAAGCGCTAAACGAGTACAAGGTCGTATTTTTCAAAGGTCAAAATCATTTAACTGATGGAAGTCAGGAAGCATTTGCGAAGTTATTAGGAGAGCCATATGTTCATCCCACAGTTCCCGTGAAAAATAATACCAACTATATCTTTGAATTAGACTCTCAGGTAGGGGCAAAAGCGAACCATTGGCATACAGATGTCACATTTGTCCCAGAAGTTCCTAAATACTCCATCCTAAGAGGGGTGACGATTCCCGAAGTTGGCGGAGATACGGTGTGGGCCAATACCAATACAGCGTATGAAGATCTTCCAGAAGGATTGAGAAAATTAGCAGATACGTTGTGGGGAATCCATTCAAATGAATATGATTATGCCCAATTTAAACGGAGTGACAGTGAGGTTAATGAGGTAACAAGGA
Source organism: Neobacillus sp. GCM10027624 (assembly GCF_042675345.1). Classification (NCBI taxonomy): domain Bacteria; kingdom Bacillati; phylum Bacillota; class Bacilli; order Caryophanales; family Bacillaceae; genus Neobacillus; species Neobacillus sp. GCM10027624. Next base: position 276,844 of record NZ_JBHTHD010000002.1, on the reverse strand, counting down.
AATATCGTGCTGTTTTTGAATCAACGGTTTTTAAAACAAGACATCCAGTTGTCCATGTTCACGCAGAAACAGGGAAAAAGCATTTGTTACTAGGAGGATTTGCCGGAAAGTTAGAAGGCTATTCAACAAGTGAATCTGAAAGACTATTAAGTATCTTTGATTCTTATGTGAGTCGCTTGGAAAATACTGTCCGCTGGAAATGGACGGAGGGCGATGTGGTTATTTGGGATAACTTGGCCACCCAACACTATGCGGTTGCAGACTATGGAGATTCTCATCGAGTGGTACGGCGCGTAACCGTCGGAAAAAATGTTCCTGTTAATCAAGAAAATGAAGTTAGCAGACTAATTGTTAAGAAATAAATCTTTAATGTTTTTGAAAAAAACATGGGAGGTTCTGGTAAGGACTCCACACCTTACTGAATCTTTTTTTTTACATCGTTTGCTACATACGAGGAGGAATCGAGATGGAAAAATATCGTAAGCATGTATCTGGATTTGTATTGACTATTCTTTTCATATTGTTATTAGCAGGATGCAGTTCATCCATAGGAAAAACAAACGCTCAAAACAAAAATGAACCAGTAGAGGTGAATATTGCGTTAAATGGGAAAATGGGTCCTTTGGCGATTGCACGCGAAAAGGGGTGGTTTGAAGAAGAGTTCAAGGCCTTAAATGCGAAAGTGAAATGGAGTGAATTCACAAGCGGGCCGCCGCTATTAGAATCGCTTGCATCGAATCGTGTTGATTTATCGTTTTTAGGAGATGGCGCGTTAATCGCTGGTATTGATAAAAATCTCCCATTCGAGGTGATTGGGCAAACCGGTACGGGAGAATCGAACGTACGAATTTTAGTTCAAAAAAATGGGGACATCAAGAATGTCAATGATTTAAAGGGGAAAACGGTTGGTGTTCCTCTTGGTACAACTGCCCAAGTGTATTTAATTAAGGCTTTAAAAGCCAATGATTTAACGATTAATGATGTAAAACTAATTAATCTTCAACCGGATGATGCCCAAGCAGCCTTTCAGTCAAAAAAATTGGATGCTTGGGCCGCCTGGAATCCCTACTATTTAAATAATGTGGAAAAAGGAAATGCGATCGCTCTTGATGTGAACAAAAAGATATTTGCCCCGGGTGCCATCATTGCCCGCAATGATTTTGCGAAAGAACATCCTGATCTTGTTCAAGCCTATTTACGAGTTTACAAAAAAGCTGCTGATTGGCAAATTGCTAACCCGAATGAAGCATCTAAGATTTATTCTGCTCAAACAAAACTTCCGGCAGATCTTATTTATAAAATCATCACAGTAGAAAAACCATCGATATTTTTTACAGAAGAGTCTATCAACGCACAACAAGAATCCATTAATACCTTGGCTGATGCCGGTTACATCAAAAAATCATTTAATTATAAAGATCAAATCCACAATGAATTTATTGATAAAGCATTTAAAAAATAACACCAATAAATGATGAACAAAAATGCTAAACTCAAACGTATTTGAGTTTAGCGTTTTTTCGATTTTCGTTCAAAATGTATTCAATATTAACGAATTTCAAAATTAAATTTTATGGTACAATCTATCTAAAGGAGATGATCCGGCATGACCGATAGAGAACTTTTGGAAGCCATATTTTCAGAATTAAAAGAAGTAAGAAAAGATGTTGATGGATTAGACCAAGAGTTAAAAGAGGTAAAAAGGGATATTGTTGGTCTAGACAAAAGGTTAGAGGTCCAAAATGAAATACTTAGGACATTTAAATATGATATTGATTTTATTAATGAAAAACAAGCAAAACAGGATTTAAAAATAAATCGAATTAGTAAACAACTCGAAGTCTGAAAAATAGAGACCTCGAGTTGCTGTGTGTATCAATTATAAATTATAACAAAAATCGTTTAAAAATCATGAAAGAACTTCAGCGGCAATTAGTTTATAGGACTCGATCCGGTCCCTAGGAGAGTGGGTAATTGTCACAATCATGATTTCATCCACTTTAAATTTAGCTTGTAACGCAATCAGTTTGTTTTTACACTCCTCGGGATTACCAATAATCATATTCTGTTTCATTTTAGCCAATTTTTCAATTTCTTTCTCAGTAAGTTTATATTCTTGGGCTTCTTGGATGGAAGGAACATTTTTTCCTTCACCATTTTCTTTTTGCAATGACCAAATCAGATTACTCAACGCAATCTCTTCTGCTTTTTCAGAAGTCTCTGCACAAATCACGGAAACCGTTAATAATACTTGAGGTACACGACCATGTTTCCTTGGTTGAAAGGCATCTAGATATTGTTGAATAATAGGTGCTCCATCATTGTCGCTCATAAACTGACCAAATGCATAGGCCAAGCCATTTTCTGCGGCAAGTAAAGCGCTTTTTTTACTTGTGCCGAGAATCCATGGCATAGGTGTGATATCTGGTATTGGTGCGGCAGTAACATTTGCGTACTTATGATCCTTAGGGAAATCATGGTCAAAAAAATGAAGCAGTTCTTCTAGCAAATTCGGCATTTTATAAACTTCTTGCAAAAAATTATCTGATAAGGCATTGGTTACTTCGGCAGACCCGCCTGGTGCACGGCCAATGCCAATATCGATGCGATTTGGAAACAACGTAGCCAGCATATTGTAAACCTCTGCTACTTTATAAGGTTTATAATGCGGCAATAATACCGCCCCTGAGCCAATTCGAATCCTTTTTGTATGTGCTCCAATATAACTTAGCATCACTTCAGGTGCAGAGCAGGCAAGACCAGGTAAATCATGATGTTCGGCAATCCAATATCGAGTATACCCAAGCGATTCTCCAGCTTGCGCAAGCTTCATCGATTCAATTAACGCATCTTGCGCGGTTTGGTTGGAGGAAATGGGAGATTGATCTAATATGCTTAATTTCACCACATCATTTCACCTTTCCTAATTCTTCACTTCAAGTAAAGATAATTGAAATTCTCCAACTTGACCTTTTTCATATAGGTTTGTAACAGAAGTGGAATATTGCTGAATGTTTGCTCTAAACGATAAGTCTCTTTCAGGAATTTTTACATCAAAGATTCCTTTATATAACAATGTCGTTATATCGTGATATTCTTCACTTGAAACTTTAAAATCAATGGTAATTTTATATAAACCGTTCACTGTCTCTTCTTTATAATTGTCAACATGGATCACTGTATCAAATAAGATTATTTCTTTTATCAAAAAATCATCCCCCTGAATAAATAATAAACGAAAACCATAAAAAAACAGTTGACGAAATGAACTGTAACAATTAAATTTACAGTATAGATATTTTGCAAATGAGTTGCTTGAGATGAAATTATATAATCTTTGTGGTTAAACTGTAAAGTTTTTTATTACATTTTATTATTTTGATGCGTGTGGAAAAAAAATAAACTCTTGGAGCGTGAAAAATAATGGTGACTTTGTATACAACAACGAGCTGTGCTTCTTGCCGAAAAGCAAAAGCTTGGCTTGAGGAACATCATATAGATTTTGAAGAAAGAAACTTATTATCTAAGCCACTTACAGTTGACGAAATTAAATCGATTCTTCGTCTGACAGAAGAGGGTACGAGCGAGATTGTTTCAACAAATTCAAAAACCTTCCAGGAATTAAATATAAATATTGAAACTCTTCCGCTTAATGAATTTTATCAATTAATCATTGAGAATCCTAAAATGTTGCGCCGGCCCATCATCATGGACGAAAAAAGATTACAGGTTGGATATAACGACGAGGAAATTCGTAGTTTTCTGCCACGTAAACTTCGCACATTTTTGAACCACGAAATGCAAAAAATGGCTAATTAAAATGTAATAATAAGTACAAATTAAATATTTGACAATCCAATCTGTAACGATTAGTATTACAGTACGATAACGAATGGAAAATAGATGTGATTGTTTCTTAGGAGGCAGACCATGAACAGTGATTTTACACTTGCCATCCATAGTTTAACGTTTCTTGCGCTGCAGCCGGATCGGATGTCAACGAGTGATGCTATTTCAGAAAGTGCGGGTGTCCACCCGGTACGTATCCGTAAAGTGTTAAGTTTGTTGAAAAAACATGGATTTATAAAATCGAAAGAGGGAACGGGCGGCGGCTTTCTTTTTGCTCTCGACTTAAATGATATTAATCTTTGGGATATATATAAGATTACATCTGAAGGTGCCCTGCAGCCTAAATGTCCTGAATCAAATGCGAAGTGTATTGTTGGCGCCAATATGCAAAATGTCCTATGTAGTATTTTTTGGGGGGCAGAAGTACATCTGGGTGAATATCTTAAGGACTACACCATTAAAGAAATTGTTGATCTTATCAATAAAGAAAAATAAGTCGCATCCTTGCAAGCTTATTTTTCATTTAAATGTAATAAAAAAAATTACAGTTTGTTAAAATGGCATTCAAAATAATTGAAGAAGGTGAGAAAGAATGTTATCCAATAAGCAGGCTATTTTAAAAACAGGTGATTGGATTAAGGGAAAAGCACGAGATGGGGAATTAATCATTGGTTATATCGAATCATTGTCGCCAGAAATTCCAGAAGAAGTAGTTAAGGTAACAGTGGTCACTAGTGATAATAATGATATGATTGGAAAAACCATTCCCTTGTTAAGTAAACGGGTTAATAAACTGCCTATTTCAAAAGCGATCAACAAGGAACAAATTCGATTTCTTATCGACTTGGCATTATCGACAGGAGATGAGGAATGGTTTTTGGAACTTTCTTCTAAATTAACCTCAATAGAGCAGCTAGTTAATGGAGTATATTAAAATCTTAAAATTAGATCCATCAACCATTATGAGAAAAATTCAAAATATAATATATCTTGCAAATTGCATTTTCCCAATGTGGAAAATGCAATTTTTATTTTACCACAATAGGGGTCTGCCAGAACGTTTTATCTGTATACCTTTATCATAGTTACCATAAAATAATCACAGATTAAAGAATGAAATAAACATAACCATATTGGAGGTATTTCTTTTGGGGATTTTTAATAAAGAAAATAGAAACACCTTAACCTCTGCAGAAGTATCCGCTCTTTGGCTTCAGTATATGGGTGATAGCATGGCCATTTGTGTTTACAAATATTTTCTTACAATCGTTGAAAATCGAGAGATCAAACGCATTATAGAATCTTCCTTACTGTTATCTGAAAGCCATATCAAGAAAATTACCGAATTCCTGAAAAGTGCAAATTTCCAATCGGATTTACAGAGAATGATGTGAATCTTAATGCCCCACGTTTATTTTCTGACCAGTTTTTACTTTTTCATGGTAAAAAACGTTACATTAGCGGGAAAAGATGCTGAAAGCTTTGACACAATTTTACAAGAAGATCATTTACCAATTCCCAAAAGATGGGATGCTGAAATTACTGATTCTACCATAAGTCCGTTTTCAGACAAATTGATGATGTCTCATGCATCGTTTCTAGTCAATGCGGCTCTTTCCTATTATGGTGCAGGATTAGGATCCAGCTTAAGATCGGATATGATTTTAAACTACTATAAGGTTTTTACTCATGCCATGGAGGCTGGTGTTATTTGTTACAATATTATGGTGAAACATGGATGGTTGGAAAAACAACCAGAAGCGGTTGATAGAAAATCCTTGTCACAGGGCTCTAGGAAATGAAACGATTATGTCCTACATAAAAATTACAAAATTCCTATTTTAAAATAAAAAGAGCCAACTTGGCTCTTTTTTGATTTTCATTTTTTCTTCACCTTCTTCACCAGCAACACCAGAAATAAAAGTATTGGAATGTATCCATAATTTATGTAAAAAGCTATTTTCCCTGTGAAATTGGCGAACAAATAGATTTGCTGCCTTGTTTTTAAAAAATTAATAATGATTATTATGGCTAATGATATGACAAATACCCCATATTTTTGTTTCAGATTGACCACGTTTTTTACAATGCGGCTAGCACACCAAACGGCAATACAAAAATTGGGGAGAATGAGGATATTCCAATTGGCAATTCCAATAAATTCAAATCTTTCGACAAAAGGCATTTCAACGATTTTCCACATCGTCAAAGTTGCCCACCTGTTCTTTTGAAGCTGTCCCTCTGAAAAATAAGAAAATGTTAGAATCGTAAGAAGCGTATAGATCATCGTGGTAAAAAGGACAGCAAGATGGGCCCATTTCTTTGATTTATCCGGTTCCTTAATGAACGGATAAACAAATAATAATACTTCATAGCCGAGATAAGTGAGGGACATTTGATAAGAAGCCTTGATTAGGTCCATTATCGAGTGGTCTAGGATGGGTAGTAGGTTTTTTATATCTGCATACGGTACGGTAAATAAAAATGTGAATGCTAAATACGCAGGAAGAACAACTCCAAAGAATGCGACACCTGTAACGGTTCTGAACCCTCCGAAAATAATATAGATGGCTAAACCACAGAAGGCCAAGGAGAACCAGAATGTACTAAAATCTTCGAATATCCATACCTGAATGACCTCAATAAAAATCCTAACAGTAGCTACGGCAACAAGAATAAAATATAAAACAAACGGGGCAGACATGAGTTTCCCGATTTTCTTCCCAAATACAAACGTATGAGCTGTCATAATATCCCCATTAACTGTTTCGACAATTTTATACATCATCCAGAGTATGAGATGGATGCTCAAACCGGCAAAAAGAACCGATATCCATGCGTCATAACCTGCAGTTTGGGCAATATAGCGCTGGAAGCCAAGTACCCCTATGCCAAACTGCATAGAATGGACGAGAAAAAAAACTAAGAAAGGCGATATCTTTGCTTTTTCAGGCACTAATTGCTCCATGGTTTATCCTCCGGTCTTACATCAAAAAGCCTATAAAAAATTAGGTTTTTAGTATTTCCTCAATTGGAATAATTATGAATGTCACCCTTTTTTCTGGAAGGAATAGGTATATCAGATTTTTGTTGGATTCGTTTATCCTTTCAACCTACCGCCATATCCCGCAACTCCTTAAAATTTAGCTTATCAAACTTTTTCTTGAGAATTCCAATGAACAAAAGACAGCGGTACATGATCACTATCAAAAGTGCTTACTGATATGAAGAAACAACTATAGGCTTTTTCATCGTGAAATAGGCGCTTAAATCAGTAACAGCAACCTAATAAGAATCATAATTTGTTGAAGAGAGTTCACGTAGGATTGGTTAGTTTCATATACACCAAACTGACAAACTACACTTCGTTAAACTCTGGTTTCAGGTGTCCTTAAACCTGATTATAAGTACAAAGGGGAGGAAAAAATGCAGAATTTTCATAATGAGCTGCAAGGGTTGGGTATCGATCCTTATCAAGTTGGTGAATTAGTTCCATTGAATTTACAGAGCTCTGATCCGCGCGTGTTTCGCTGTGGAGGCTTTCGCTGTGGAGGTTTTGGTCGCTGTGGAGGCTTTGGTCGTTGTGGAGGCTTTGGCTTTCGTTGTGGAGGCTGCTTCGGTTGTGGCGGCTGTGGCTTTGGTTGCGGCGGCTTTGGTTGTGTCGGATTTGGTTGTTTTGGTTTTGGTTTTAGCTGTGTTGGCATCGGTTTCGGATTTATTTAATGGGTTTAGATTCTGGAAAACTGCTGAAAAAAAATATGATTTTGTGAAACAAAGTGCCCCTGCATGTACATGTGCCGCAGGGGCACTTATTTTATCATATTGGACAAAAAATCGTACATAAACTGATAGTGCGCAAGTAGTTACGATTAGAATAAGGAGGGGCCGAATGACAAATCTTACCTCGTCCTCACGTTTGAAGGCTAAAAGGGATACATTTTTTATCCCGGATCCAAAGGGTGGAGTTTATTTTAGAAATAACCTCAATTCATTTCGATTGGAAGGTCAAACCATCTATCAATGGATTGAAAAATTGTTGCCGATGTTTAATGGGGAACAAACATTGGGAGCTTTAACAGAGGGATTATCAGCACCATACCGTGACAGGGTATATGAGATTGCAGAAACGTTGTACAAGAATGGGTTTGTTCGCGATGTAAGCAAAGATCTTCCCCATCAATTAAGACGTCCAGTTCTTGAAAAGTATGCTTCACAAATTGAATTCATTGAGAATTTTACGGAATCGGGTGCTTACCATTTTCAAGAATATCGACAGGCTAAGGTTCTGGCTGTCGGCTCAGGGCCCATTTTGGTCTCGTTGGTTTCTGCCTTATTGGAATCGGGGCTGCCCAAATTAAATGTATTGGTAACTGGTACAGTTCCAACCAATAGGCAGCGGCTCCATGAGTTGATCCAGAATGCGAGAAAAATTGATTCCGATGTGGAGCTCGAGGAAGTATCCTATCCTAAAGGAGCCGAGGAAAATTTTTGGAAACAAGTAGTTCAGCCCTATGATTGGATTCTGTATGTGTCACAGGATGGAAATCTAAATGAATTAAGGAATCTGAATCAGGTTTGCCAAGAAGAAAAGAAGTCATTTCTCCCTGCTATCTGTTTAGAAAAAGTGGGACTCTCCGGCCCGTTAACCCATCCAGAAACAGAAGTATGCTTCGATTCTGCATGGCGTAGAATTCATCCATCTCTTGTGGAAGCCGAGGAGCGAACACAGTCATTCTCTTCCACCTCTGGAGCGATTTTGGCAAATGTGTCTGCATTCGAATTTTTCAAGAAAGCTACAGGAATCGCAGGCTCAAACCAAGATAATCAAATTTATTTGCTTAATCTTGAAACGATGGAAGGTGACTGGCTTTCATTCATTTCACATCCCTCTGTATTGTCAAATAGTGTGAGACCCGGGCTGGTTGATGATCTTGATGTAAGACTGAAACAAGAATCTGACAGGAATGAACAAAAGGATTTGCTTGAATACTTCAGTCGATTAACTTCAGAAGAAATCGGTATTTTCCATACCTGGGAGGAACGAAATTTACCACAGCTTCCTCTTTCCCAGTGCTATGTTCAGACCGTTAACCCTGTGTCAGAGGGACCTGCAGAACTACTGCAGGAAGTTGTCTGTTTAGGTCTGACACATGAAGAAGCGAGAAGAAATGCCGGATTGATCGGGATCGAAATGTATGTTTCAAAAATGATCGATTCACCTGTTTATGGGTTTAGAAATCAGATAGGTCATGCTCATGAGAGTCTTCCTGAAGGTTTTATTGGTATTGGTTCAGGAGAAAACATCGCTGAGGCTGTTTGTCGAGGGCTGCAAGCCTATCTAGATGAAGAATTGAAAAATAGAAAAGGAGATCACCAGAATACGGTTAAGGGTGTACAAATGGGAGCCATAGAAGATAAAAAATGCCGATTTTATTTAAATGCCCTTACTACCTTAAATGGTTCACCGGCCATTGGGTTAAAAGAGGACGTATTTGGATTCCCTGTGGTTTGGGTAAGGTCAAAGGGCTGCTGGTATACAGGGGTAGGTTTAAATACAACCTTGGCATTGCAAAATACTTTGCAGCAAGCACTTTTGGATGCGCAAAACCAGAAGAATTCCGGAGTGAGGCATGAGAAGGAGTCTATGATTTACCTTAAAAAAAATGAAAACAAACTCGAAATCCCTTCTTGTGAGGAAATGACACAATTGGAACTGTTACAATCTTCCATTCAGGTTTTAAATCGAAGCAGCAAACAGCTATTGGTTTATGATCTGTCGATTGAGCCGTTTTTAAAACAAGAGCTGGCCGGGGTGTATGGTGTGCAGGTACGAGAGGGGGATTCATAATGACTGCACAGATTCTAATAGACGGAGATGGATTATTAGCAGATTATGTCTTTGAGCAATTGTCCGCTACCTATCAAGTTAGACGTCAAAGCATGAATGAAGAAATTCCCGAAGAAACAGAATTGGCTCTAGTGCTTGACGATACTTGGCATCCATCCAAACATCGAAAAGCGGATGAGAGATTCAAGGCCGCCGGTATCCCTTGGCTTCGAGGTTTTGTTTCGTTTGGTGAGGGAATTATTGGCCCTTTCGTACGGCCCGGCACTCCAGGATGCTCCCACTGTGCTGACAAACGGCGCTTGCTTGCCGGACCTGACCGACTTGAAATGTCGGAGATTCAGGCAAGATTGACAGTAGGATCAGCTGTTACGCGAGATGCATGGTCATCAAGAATGGGATTAATGCAAATGGCTATCTTCATCCATAACGAAGTTCAGAAAGTTCTTCAAGGAGATTCCTCGTCCTTAGAAGAAAGGATGTTCATTACCAATCTGAAAATGTTAACGAACTCCCGTCATTTTTTCTTGCCTGATCCATTGTGCCCGATTTGCAGTCCATTACCTGAAGACTCACCAGAATTAGCTCAAATTAGGTTAGAGTCCAGTCCTAAAATAAATGGTGAAGGGTTTCGCTCTCGTTCCATGGATGAATTGAAAACAGTGCTAGTGGATGACTATCTGGATTTTCGTACTGGCATCATGAATGGAAAAATCGAGGATTTCAGGCTGCCATTTGCAGATGTTTTGGTTAACATGCCGTTGTTTGGAGCGGACGAGGGAGTTGCTGGTCGTACTATTTCATATGAAATGAGTGAGTTAACTGCGATTTTGGAGGGGTTAGAGCGATATTGTGGAATTGAACCTCAAGGGAAAAGGAAGAAAGTTCGGGAAAGTTATCAGCATTTAAAGGAAGTAGCATTAAATCCAGCCAGAGTAGGATTTCATGACCAGATACAATATGCAAAGCCTGGTTTTCCATTTAAACCGTTTCATCCTGATCAACCAATGAATTGGGTCTGGGGTTATTCCTTCATGCAAGAACGTCCTATACTCGTTCCGGAGCTACTTGCTTACTACAGTTTGGGCAATGGGGAGGGCTTTGTTTATGAAACCTCCAATGGGTGTGCTTTAGGAGGGAGCTTGGAGGAAGCCATATTCCATGGCATTATGGAGGTCGTCGAGCGCGATTCCTTCTTGTTAGCCTGGTATGCACAGCTGCCCCTTTCACGTCTTGATCCTTATTCTGCTAACGACAAAGAATTAGAGTTAATGGTTGACCGTATACGTGAGGTGTCGGAATATGACCTATATTTTTTTAATTCGACAATGGAAAACGAGATTCCTAGTGTTTGGGCAATAGCCAAAAACAGAAGATCAAAGGGTGTCAACCTCATTTGTGCAGCAGGTGCGAATCCTGATCCTGTAAGAGCAGTAAAAAGCGCGATTTACGAGCTCGCTGGAATGATGGTTAGGCATGACGAAATATTGGAGAAAAACCGGCAGAAATATGAAGAAATGCTTAAAAATCCATTTGCAGTCCGGAACATGGAGGACCATGGCCTGCTTTACGGACTGCGGGAAGCAGAGGAGCGGTTGAGCTTTTTATTGGATGATCAGCGGCCATTACGGACATTTGCTGAGGAATTTACACAGCCTCCGGTGTACACTGATTTGAAGGATGATCTTCAGGATATTCTTCAAAGGTTTCGCGCGTTAAACCTCGAGGTCATTGTGGTGGACCAAACGACACCGATTACCAAACGGAACGGTTTATTCTGTGTAAAGGTGTTGATTCCTGGTATGTTACCAATGACATTCGGACATCACCTTACTCGTGTCAAAGGGCTTGAAAGGGTCCTCCAAGTACCAATGAAGCTTGGATATGCCAAACAGCCGTTATCGTATGAACAGCTTAATCCCTATCCTCACCCATTCCCATAATGAAGAATAGGAGGTGTAAGAGTGAACCTAGAAACATTTCTTCATCATCTTCACTTTGATACGGAAAAACTGGCTCCGCCTGATTGGGAAGTAGATTGGCAAGACGCACCACTTCCCTATAAACTATACCGCGGCTTGCCTGAGATTCCACTATCAGGAGATGTTCCGTTAACTCTCAAGGAACGAGATGCTCAGGCCAATCCCGGACTAGAGGAGCTCGGGTCTTTCTTATGGTATATATACGGCCTTACTCAATATGCTCAATTCGCTCAATCCTCCTTCATAGAAGGGACTGAGGAAAAAGGTGCTGTAAGCTATGCCCAGTTATTCCGCAGATATGTTCCCTCGGGAGGAGCATTGTACCCGAATGAATTATATGTGTATGTAAAGCTGGAGGGGGCACCACAGGGAATTTACCATTACGATGTGGCACATCACCGCCTCCTATTGCTGCGAGAAGGAAATTACGATTCCTACTTATCTAGAAGTCTTGGACATTGTGACGTTTCTGACTGTTTCTGTACTGTTTTTGTCTCGACGGTTTTTTGGAAAAACTTCTACAAATATAATAATTTTTCCTATAGACTCCAAGGATTAGATGCCGGTGTGGTAATTGGGCAATCGTTAGAAGTGGCCAATCGGATGGGATTCTCTTCACGGGTATGCTACCAATTTCTTGATCGGTCTATCAATCATTTACTTGGACTATCCGAACAGGACGAAAGTGTATATGCAGTGCTCCCATTATCTATTTATCCATCTATCTCTTGTGTTGATCACGATAATGAAGAAGCAAATGTTTCTGCCGTTGATTTATCTCAGGAAGTGCCATTTCTGAAGCATGAAACCTATAACCGTTCAAAGAGAATCATTGATTACCCGGTGCTGAAAGAGATGAATGAAGCATCGATGCTTGAAACGACACAGTCATTTGTGAAGATCATAAAAGAGAATCGTGGCAGCATTCCCTTAGGTGTGGAGTTAATCATGCTGCCATTTACCGAATCCCCTTCATACGATCTTGCATCCGTTTGCAGGGAGAGGCGTTCTCCCGATATTGATTTTATAATAGGGAAAGTTAGTCAAACACAACTATCCACTTTGTTAAAAGAGACTTTTCCATTATCTTATCAGAATGACCTAGATGACACCCATGTGGGGCTTGCGACTCGTTTTTCTTTGTACGGCAGTTTTTATAATGTAGAAGGAGTTCCAAATGGTACTTACTCCTATGACAACAACACTCATGGACTTTGCAGAATCACGCAGGGAGATTTTCGGGAGTATTTACAAAATGGATTAACAATGCCCAATTTAAATCTGTTTCAAGTGCCGCTCTGCCTGCATGTCGTCGGAGACAAAAATCACCTCAAGGAGAAAATGGGGTTTAGAGGATATCGGATTCAACAGATGGAAGCAGGCATTCTCTTGCAACGCCTGCTCTTGGTTTCGTGTGCTTTAGGAATGGGGGGCCATCCTCTACTAGGATTTGATGTGAACCAATGTGATGAACTTTACAGAATCCATTCGAAAGGAAAAACCAGCTTAATCCAAATCCCTGTGGGTCCTTACCGTCCCCGTGCCTGGTTAAAAGGGAGTTTGCTTAGCTAGGTGCGACATGGGTAGCGTAAAAAATAACATAAGTTAGGGGCCTTTATAGGCTCTTTTTGTTGGAGATATTTAATATCCGTGCTGTGCAGATACGAGAATATGAAGAAGGAACAAAAGGTTGGTATAAACCCAAAAATCATGACATACATTCTAGAAAAATGTAAAATTGGAAGTTGTTTACTACAAGCTTATTAGTTTAGAATAATGATAGGCAATGAGAAGTAAAAAAACTCACCGTTTATTGCTTATGATTATTTGCAAATTATGAGAGAAAAGGAGTACAGAAAATTGAATTTAAGCATCTCAGAAATCAAAAGACAGGCAAAATTATCTTTAAAAGGGAAATGGGGATTAGGTGTTTTATTAACGTTCATTCTATTCCTTCTCAACTTTTTATTACCTACATTAATTGAAATGATGATGAGCGGCGGACCTGCTGAATGGATTAAGCGAGAGGATACATCGCCAGGAGGAAGTTTTGTAAGTACCCTCATATCGATTGCGCTCATTCCTTTTACGGTTGGTGTATATTGGTTTTATTTGTCAGTAGTAAGACAAAACAATCCGGAAATTTCTTATGCTTTTTCGATCTATAAGGATGGAAAAACATCCTTTAAAATGATTGGCGTATCTATTTTACAAGGGCTATTTGTTTTTTTGTGGTCCTTATTACTGTTTATTCCCGGTATCATTAAAAGTATTGCTTACTCTCAAACCTATTACCTATTGCGGGACCACCCAGAATATTCCATGCTTGAGGCAATAACAGAGAGCAGAAGAAGAATGAACGGGTACAAGTGGAAATATTTCTTGTTGGGGCTAAGTTTTATTGGCTGGGGTATTCTTTGTTTGTTCACATTGGGAATTGGGTTCTTGTGGTTGGTTCCTTATGTCTCGACAGCAATGGCTGCGTTTTATAATGAAATAATTGATATTCAGGACAAAGAATTAGAATATTAAGCATCCATCATACCCTAACATCTAAGAGTGGCTGAAAAGTCATTCTTTTTTTCATACAAAAATATCGATGGAATCAGGAAGTTTGAGGTTTTCTATTTTAGAATTCCTTTCATTCTCTAAGATTGTTAGAATAGAAAAAAGACCTTAATTGGAAAGGGAATAAACCATGCCATTAGAGATTGTTCGCCATGATATAACGAAGATGAAGGTTGACGCGATTGTGAATGCTGCCAATACAGCGCTGAAAATGGGCGGAGGTGTATGCGGCGCTTTATTTCGTGCGGCAGGTGAGAGGGAGTTACAAGAGGCTTGTAACAAAATCGGGGAGTGCAAGGTAGGAGAAGCCGTAATTACTGAGGGATTCCAACTAGATGCAAAATATATTATTCACACACCAGGTCCAATTTGGCAGGGTGGCACGCAACAAGAAGCAGCTCTGTTAAAGGCATCCTACAATCATTCCTTGGAGCTGGCCAAAAAATTTCAATGTGAATCGATCGCCTTTCCGTTAATTTCAACGGGTATCTATGGCTATCCAAAAGAGGAAGCCTTAGAAATTGCAGTTTCCACGATCAGTTCATTTTTATTGCATCATGATTTACTCGTGTATCTCGTTGTTTTTGACAAAAATTCTTTTGGTTTAAGCAAGAAGGTATTTTCATCGATTCATCAATATATTGATGAGCACTATGTAGAGAAAGTCGAAGAAACGTTCCAACGCAACAGAGAAGAACCATACATATTCGAACAGCATCAAGAGATTGAAATTTTTCAGCAGGACGTCTATAAAGAAACAGAGGAATCATTAATAAAGCTATTGGATCAACTCGATGAATCTTTTTCCGAACAGCTGCTTCGATTAATCGATGAAAAAAGAATGACTGATGTTGAGACCTATAAACGGGCAAATCTAGACCGGCGGTTATTCTCCAAAATCCGGAATGCAGTTGATTATACTCCTAAAAAGAAAACAGCGGTTGCGTTAGCTGTTGCATTGCAACTGAATTTTGAGGAAACGATTGATCTGTTGTCTGCAGCTGGATATACCTTGTCACGCAGCAGTAAATTTGATGTCATTATTGAATACTTTATTCATCAAGCGAATTTCAATATCCATGAAATCAATGAAGCTTTATTTGCCTTTGACCAACCATTACTCGGTGCTTAAAATGTCGCTTATAAAGCGACCATTTTTGATTGGATTATTGTTATCCTTTGTTTATCAAAGAACGGAGGATGATCAGGATGAAAAAAGACTTAACCGAGTTAGTGTTTATTTTAGATAAAAGCGGGTCAATGGCGGGGCTTGAGGCAGATACGATTGGCGGCTATAATGCGATGCTGAAGAAACAACAAAAGGCGGAAAGGGAAGCCGTTGTTACGACTGTATTATTTGATCATGATATTGAACTATTACATGACAGGATTTATGTGAAAGGCATTTCTCCGATTACGGATGAAGATTATGAAGTGGGGGGTACGACCGCACTATTAGATGCCATCGGTTTTACGATTCAAAAAATCGTCAAGGTAGAGAAGAAAACAATGGAAGAGGAACGGGCTGAAAAGGTACTGTTTGTGATTACCACGGATGGCAAGGAAAATGCTAGCAGGGAGTTCTCTAGGGAGAAAATCAAAAAAATGGTGCAGCATCAAAAAGAGAAATATGGCTGGGAATTCCTCTTCCTTGGAGCCAATATTGATGCCATCTCGACTGCTGCTCAATTTGGAATTCAGGAAGACTTTGCAGTTGATTATCATGCTGATAAGATTGGAACGGAAGTAAATTTTGAAGCAGTGAATGAAGCTGTGAGCAACCTTCGAAGTGGCAAAAAGCTTGATCGAAGCTGGAAAAAAGGAATTGAAAGGGACTTTAACGGGCGTACAAAAAGATAATTGGAAAGGAAGACCCTTTTGACTTTTTCTAAATATCATTTGTAAATATCCCAACGAGGTCCTATTTCTAATACAATAAATCGACATGTCCAAAATAGTTTGGAATGTCTAAACACTTGCCCTCCACAAACTTGTACGATACAGCATAGGTTATGTTGTGTACTAAATTTAAGGAGGGTTTAGATTGTTTGATTTTAGTTCTATAGAACTTAGTCACTTTTTGTTGGCCACAGCCATCCTGTTAGCAATGGCCCATTTACTTGGTTTTATTGCTGAGCGATTAATGATTCCCCGCGTGATAGGTGAAGTGGCAGCGGGAATTATCTTGGGTCCTACATTGCTTGGCTACTTTTATCCCCATGCTTTTTCTTGGCTGTTTGCCGGGTTTCCACAGGAAGATCGCATGTTTGGGCTTATGTACCAAATTGGTCTGACACTACTTATGTTCTGTTCGGGGTTAAAATTCCACACTAAATTTAAAAAAGGTGATGGGAAAATTACATCTGTTATTATTCTTGCATCGACCATTCTACCATTTGCACTTGGTTGGTTAGCATCTTATTTAATTGATTTTGGTCAGTTTTTAGGTCCAGCCAATAGTGTGTTTGCCATCAAGATTGTCGTGGCCATTTCGATTGCTGTAACATCCATACCTGTGATCTCCAAAATTTTCAATGACCTGGGTATCATGCACTCAAGATTTGCGAAGCTTGTGATCGCCATTGCGGGTGTTCATGATACATTGCTTTGGGTGGCGCTAGGAATTGCTACCGCGGTTGCGGGGCATGGGGGACCTGTTACAGCTGGAGCTGTTTTAAAAAGTGTGGGGATAACTGTAGGGTTTATTCTTGTTACTATATTTGTACTCCGCTTTTTGTTTAAAAACTTAACGATTCGAAACGGGAATTTTTTATTTAGAGCCTCTCATGTAGGATATTTTTTATTTATCATGTTTGTTGTCTCTTCCGTTGCAGGGTATTTGAATATCGATACGATTTTCGGTGCTCTTTTAGCTGGAATCGGCGCAAAGATGGCTTTACCACCCACATTATTCAAACGATTAGAGCAGTCCGTCTTGCATATTTCATTTTCATGGTTTATCCCCGTTTACTTTGCTGTGGTAGGACTTAAATTAGATTTAGCGAAACATTTTGATCTAGTATTCTTTATACAATATTTATTATTTGCGACGCTTGCACAATCGATCATTGTATTCCTTGCTTGTAAGCTGATACGTCAGGATCGGATCACAAGTATGAACTTTGCCATGGCCATGAATGCACGCGGAGGTCCAGGAATTGTTCTTTCCACTGTTGCCTTTTCGGCAGGGATTATTAATCAAGATTTCTTTGCCATTCTCGTAATGCTAGCGCTCATTACCTCATGGCTTGCAGGATCTTGGCTACGCTTCGTCTTAAATAAAGGGTGGAGGTTAATGCCAGGGGATGAGGATATCGTTCCTGAAAAAATTAATAACGATAGTGACATTATTCATCTGCAACAACAAATTAAACGTGAAAAATTGGAGTAATCATTGTCTGTAAAAAAATACAAAAGAAGGTAGAAAAATCTATGAGGAGGGGTTCTATCTTCTTTTCCATAACCGATTTTGGTTTCTTATTTTTCGATGTTAGAATGATAGGTATAGAAAATAGAAATGGTGACTACATAATGAATGAAGGTAAGAAATTACAAGAGAAAGATTTATATAAACCCATTCAAAGATATTTTTCCCGAGAAGGTTATGATGTCTACGGTGAGGTTAAAGACTGTGATATGGTTGCCGTGAAAGGGGAGGAGCTGGCGATTATTGAATTAAAACTCACGTTAAGTGTTGATTTACTCATCCAAGCAGCAAAACGCCAGCGTATAACGGATCAGGTTTACATCGCAATCCCTAAACCTAAATATCGATTAAACTCTAGGCGTTGGGCTGATAAATGCCATTTTATCAGAAGACTGGAATTGGGCCTTATTGTGGTCTCTCCTTCAGGAAAAGGCTTAAAAGCAGAGTTGATCTTTCACCCATCACCCTTTCATTCAAAAAAGAGCCGGGGTAAAAGCAAGGGGAAGCGGGCGGCAATTTTGAAAGAAATAAGCGGACGAAGTGCGGACTTTAATATCGGCGGAAGCAATCGAACCAAAATTATGACCGCCTATAAAGAAAATTGTATTCAAATTGCCTGTTACCTGCGTGAGTCTGGTCCCTTATCTCCAAAGGCACTCCTTCAAATGGGGTCTGGAGATAAAACATCCTCCATTTTAACAAAAAACTATTATGGCTGGTTTGATCGTATAAAAAGGGGCACCTATTGCCTTAGTGATCAGGGAGCAAAGGAAATAATGGAGTACCCTGAATTACTAGATTACTATTTAAAAAACATGATGAAGGACGAAGAGAGTACCTGAATTAATAACCGCAGATACCCATTATACTATTGAAAAAAGTCTTGGCTTTAAACTAGCCAAGACTTTTTTTAATAGTATGACTTTTCATGTTGTGTCATTATTATTTCTTATCGAATGGATATTATTCCAACTTCCAAAAACTAATTGGAAATAATTGTATTGAAAAGGGTTTTTTCGAAGAAATCTATTAATTACCAATGAAAGTATAATATTTCTCTTTAAAGAAAAACCTATCCATCGGAGGTGTATTTGATGGTCTCATATGAAGATAATGTAACGGATGTTGAAGAATTATTTGCTAAATGTGATGATTTCGTTTCTCGAAGAATTGAAATAGCAGGTAAAAAAGCGAGCCTATTTTATTTAAAAGATATGATCAATGATCAAAAACTTAATAAAATCGATCAGAGAATTTCCATTTTTTTAAGAAATCAAAGAGAAAAAAATACTGCTGAACCATTATTGCCTTCTATGAATCAACTCTTCCCATTCACCAATATTAAAGAATCAACTGGACTTCAAGGTGCTGCGAACGAAGTTTTAGTTGGGAATATGGTCTTAATGGTTGAAGAGGAAAGCCAATTTTTCACCTTTCAAACGGCAGACTCAGTTGGAAGGGAAGTTTCAGAGCCCACTACTGAACCTGCAGTTAACGGTCCGAAGGAAGGATTTGTTGAAGAGATCCAAACAAATCTTTTGTTAGTACGAAAACGTTTGCTTACCACCAATCTAAAAGTAGAGAATCTTACAATTGGAAAGCAAACACAAACAAAATTAAGCATTGTCTATATAGATGGGATAGCTAGCAAAGACATTGTAAACGAGGTAAAGGAACGTCTATCCCGAATAAAAATTGATGGAATTCTTGAAAGTCAATATATCGAATCCATGATTAAAGACTCGCCAAAATCTCCATTTCCTACAATATATAGTACTGAGCGCCCAGATCGGGTTTGTGGGGGTTTGTTAGATGGAAAGGTAGCCATTTTTATTGATGGAACACCATTTGTTCTAACAGTACCCGTCGTGTTTGTTGAATTCCTCCATGCAGGAGATGATTATTACGATAGTTCATTAGTTGCCACAATCGTGAGATGGGTCCGTTTCCTAGGTCTTTTTGTTACGTTAATTCTACCCGCATTTTATGTTGGCTTGACTACTTTTCATCAAGATTTACTGCAAACGCCATTCTTAATTCGAATTGCTTCCAGTCGTGAATCCTTACCATATCCTGCATTGGTTGAAGCGATCTTTTTGTATATTACGTACGAACTGATTCGGGAGGCAGGAATGAGGATGCCTAAAACTCTTGGTGGTGGTGTTGTTACCATTCTGGGCTTAGTTTTAGTAGGACAGGCAGGTGTTCAAGCAGGAATCGTCGGACCCGTATTAGCGATTGTTATGATTGTAACTTCCTTAACTTCGTTTATTCTCCCGAATTACCGGTTTCATCAAGTGATTCGATTCGCAGGGTTCCCGATCTTACTTTTGGCAGGCTTGTTTGGATTTATGGGTATTATCGTGGCTTTGATGTTTGGCTTAACCCATTTGGTTAGTTTACGATCCTTTGGGGTACCATACTTTTCTCCTGTATCACCTTCAAGAAAGGAAGGATGGAAAGATGTGTTTATCAGGGCTCCATGGTGGGCAATGGATACACGCCCACCAGGACTAGACATAGAAAATATAGCCCGTGCTGGGGCTGAAAACTATTCAAAGCTTCCAAACAAGGAAAAGGGGACAAAAGATGACTAAAAAAAAGAGTCTTTTATCAGTTTTTTTACCTATCCTTTTGCTTCTTTCGCTTACAGGTTGCTGGAGTGCGCAAGAAATTAATAATTTGGCCATCATCAATATCATTGGTGTTGATGAAGATAACTCAGGTGATGTGGTCTTAACCGTTTCTGTTATAAGGCCCAATATGCTTTTTGCGCAGGGCTCTGATTTGCAAGGACCGAAGAAGGAAAGTTTTGTTATCCATTCGGCGTCTGGTAAAAACCTATTCGATGCAATGGGGAAGTTGTCGAAATCTATTCCGGAAAAAATTTTTCTTGGTCATGCCAATGTGGTGGTATTTGGAAAAAAAGCCGCCGAGAATCAAATGGAAACAGCAGTAGATTTTTTTAAACGACAAAATGATTTCCGTCCTAGTATTGAATTGTTTGTAACAAAAGGAAATGCTAGCGATTTGATTAAACAGACTCCAGTCTTAAATCCAACACTTGCAACCGAATTACACGATTTAGCACTAAGAAATCGTTTTTCTGCAACGAATATGGTAAAAGATATTAGCCAATTTACCAATGCCCTTACAAGTGATACGGTCGATCCCTTCACTGGGGTAATTAGTTTGTCATCTATGGAACATGGGAATAATAATAAGGATTCTTCTTCGAAGAAAGCAGAAAAAAATACAAATGAACCTAAAGTACTTACTCTTAATGAAACTGCTGTATTTAAAGGTGCCAGCCTAAAAGGCTTTCTTAATGACGATGAAACGAAAGGACTTCTGTGGTTACTAGGTGACCTTAACCATGAAAATTTGATTTTAGATTGTGGAAGTACAAATAAAGAAGGAACCGTGGGCCTAAATGTAACAAATTCATCCTCCACAATGGTCCCAACCTTTTCAAATGGACAACCCCAAATGACAGTTACAATTCAAACACAGGCTGATTTGGTTGAGGCAACCTGTAAAAATTTTACCATTGATACAGCACAAATGGATAAATTAAACAAACAATTTGAGGCTAAAATTAAAGATGAGGTTTTGAGTGTCTTATACATTGCACAACAAAATTGGGAAACCGATATCTTTGGGTTTGGTAAAGCAATCTACCGTAAATACCCGGAAAAATGGGATCAATTAGCCCAAGGCTGGAGAAGCGGCGGCTTGAGGAATATGGATGTTGATATCAATGTTTCAGCAACGATAGATCGCTATGGACTATTGAAAACTCCAAGCAAAGCTAATGAATCGAGGTAGTACAATGAAAATCCTATTAAGTCTATTACTTATCCTTTTAATTTTGGCTACTTCAGGGCTTCATATTTACTTTGTTTGGAAAAGAAAAGATTATAAGACTTTAGTTATACAATTAGGAATCATTGGTCTTACAATCATTTTCGGAATTTTTACGATTTATACCGATGATATATATTCAATTTCTAAACTTTTGAATATGATGAATCCCTTTGGAGTATGAAACGGAGGTATCCTACATGATTGAGAGAGGCCGAATCAGTAATATCCAAGCAGCGATGCTTGGGATTACTTCTTTAACCATTATCGGACATTTAATATTACTCACGATTATTCTCCAGCAAAGTCGACAAGATGGCTGGATTGCTGCCATTTTCGGAACCATTCTAGGGCTGATGGGAATTATAGCGATCGTTAAGTTATCCCAGACCTTTCCAGGGCTTACACTGATTGAAATTTTATACAGCCAATTTTCATGGGTTGGAAAAATAGTATGTGTTCTCTATCTTTTTTATTTCTTTATAATGGCTATTCTTGGCGTAAGGCTGTTTGCGGAATCCTATAAGCTTATTATGAGCGACACACCCATGTGGGCTTTTGTTGCAATTATTCTCATGCTTACAGGATTCATTGTATATTCAGGATTAGAGTCACTTGGGCGGCTCAATCAAATCATGCTCCTTGTTTTAGTAATTTTTGCTATTGGGGTCGTTTTTTTAACTATGGGAGAAAAAAAGGACTATAGTAATTTATTACCGATACTTGGAAATGGGTTTCCTCGAGTTGCCATTGGATCCTTATCGGTGATGGGATGGTTTGGGGAATTTGTTGTTTTAGGAATGGTTCTTCCGTATGTACAAAATCCCAAAAAACTTGTTAAAACAGGAATCTGGACAGCGGCGATCACACTACTTTTCTTCCTAGGACCCATTACAGGACCCATTGCCTTGTTCGGTCCTGTAGAGGCAGCAAAAATGTCATTTCCAACCTTTTCAGAAGTCCGTTATATCAGTGCGGGTGAAGTAATCAATCGTTTTGATGCGATTGCAATCCTTTTTTGGACAGTAGGCTTAATGATCCGGGTCTCCATATTTTATTACGGCCTAAGTCTTGGAATAGGACAGATATTTAAATTACGTTCCTACCAGCCTCTAGTAATCCCCTTAGCTTGGATGATTGGTGTTGGATCTTTCATTTTTGTTGAAAACTTTAGTGAGTTAAACGAGTTTCTTTTACATACGTATGTTCCACTAAATATTTTAATGGGATCATTGATCCCTTTACTTTTATTTATTGTATCCATTGTCATCATTTCCGTTCAGAAGAAAAAGAGAGAACACGACTAATTGTTTAATACAAAATTACATTTTAAGCTGGCATTCTCATAAAGAGAGAGATTAAAGAAGAAAATAGAAACTGGAGGTGAAATATAGTGCCGGAGAATCAACCAAAAGTAACCATACCTTTTTCACCAGAGATTATTGCGGTAATGAAAGATGATCCCGTTTTTCCTCAGCTGGGCCATCAAAGCTATCCGGAAATATCAAAACGATCCAGTGAAGAAGGGAACAAAATTCCAGAAGAGCAGGGTTCACCCAATTATCCTGAATGATCGAAGCTAGAAAGGGGTAAAAAATGGCCAATAATGATAAAGTTCCGGATCTTATCCAACAACCATTAATGTCAACTGGTACCACGGAGCCTGGGTTTGACAGGAATACAAATAAGTCTAAACAGGAGACTAAACCTAAAATTGGTGAGACAATTGTTGGAGATAAGGAATAGATTTTGATATATCAGGTGACCTACTAAGTAAAGCGACGCAGCCAAAAACTTTTGGCTGTTTTTTTCGTGTGTGGATTTTACTGCACTTTTTGGACAAAAAAAGGCGTCTTTCATTCGCCCCTTTTTCAGTTAATCACTGTAAAATTTCCCCTTCCATGAATAGTCTATAGGAGGCTAAAAACTTACTGCATTTTATTTTACCGAGAGGTGTGATGGAGATGGGGAAAAGTTCAAATAACAACAAGAAACAAAATAGCAACAGCAATAACAAAAACAAAAGCAATAGTTCAAAAAACAATAACCAAAAGAATAATAAGAAAAAATAGATGCATTTTAAAAAAAGAAGAGACGTACCTCTTCTTTTTTTGTACAACTGAAATCACAAATTAGACTGGGGGATAAATGAAATGAAACGTCTTATTAATGGGGGATTCTATGACAAAAAAACAGGTATATTTTTTTACTCTAAATCATCTATAGGTATTACATCGGTTATGTGGAGTGGATCCTGAGAAAAAAGACAATACAAGTCTGTAACTCCGTTTTGTTGCTCCGAATTTCGTAGGACAAAACCTTCGAATCCTATTTTCATAAGGCTGTTTCGGAATTCAGAATTGGCCTCTTCTTTATTTAAGAGAATTGCTTGACCCTCCCAGGCTTTTTTGGCACCTAAATAATCACAGTATTTGTCACGTTCTTTCATAAATAAATCATAAGAATCCTCTGAATTCGATTTATATTCCTTAAGATTTGGTTCGTCCACATAGACTTTATAGATAAAACCACGGACCGGCCTTTCAAACTGCACTACTTTCGGTTCTCCATCCTCCCAAAATTCCATATCGGATTTTTGAATGACAGTCTCCGTACCCATTGCGTAGGGTTTTGCCGATTGGAGATCTGATGTAAACCAATATCCAATCGTATCGATGCCATTATTTACATTTTGAACAGGTGTTTCATTATTAAAGTGATCAAATTTTCTTATCGAGCCAAGATAACCAATCATATACATGACCTCCATTTTTAGAATACCCTAATTTGGGTGTTTATTGATACAATCCAGAAGGTAGATGAAGGACAAAATTATAAGGATGATGTTGGAAAACGTCCTTCATAAGGGTGATGAAGGACGAAATCGTAAAAAGAAGCGAGAAAACGTCCTTCATAAAGGTGATGAAGGACGAAATCGTGAGAAGAAGCGAGAAAACGTCCTTCATAAAGGCGATGAAAGACAAAATAGTGAGAAGAAGCGAGAAAACGTCCTTCATAAAGGTGATGAAGGACGAAATCATGAGAAGAAGCGAGAAAACGTCCTTCATAAAAGAGATGAAGGACGTTATCGTGAATGAAAGCTGGAAAATATCCTTCATAAAGGTGTTGGATTATTTCGAGGCAGGGAACCTTTCCCACTTTTTCCTTTGAAAAAAGGCCCTCCCCAAACAGGAAGGACCTTCATAGAAATTGCATTACATATTCTGTTCAACCTTCGCCATTGCAGCTTCCTGTGTGACATTCCCATTTCGCTTTAGTTTATTCCATCCAACTGTAACGCCTTTAATTGCAGAGAAGATGGATTTGATTACGACATACGTCATCAGCTGTTTATACAAGATGCGTTGCAGAAACAAGGAAGCCAGTGGTTTTGGACTTTCTTTTTCCAAACTGAATGCATAAAGAGCAGTAGCGAAATCAAGTACATAAAACAGAATAAATCCAATCGAGGCTCTGCCTGGGTGTTCACCAAAAAGGGCGAGAATGAACAAGAAATCCGCAATCGGCGAGATCGTTTGATATAGATATTGGAATATCCACATGTTTGGCAGGCCGATATATCCTAATGATGGGTGCTTTATATTAAATAAAGCCCCTCGATGTTTCCATAGGCATTGCAGGGTCCCATAAACCCATCGGTAACGCTGCTTTGCCAGGCTTTTAAGATCCTCCGGAACCTCTGTATAGGCGTAGGCCTTTTCTTCAAATTCAATCTTTTTCCCTTGTCGTAAAAGGGTCAGCGTGATATCGGTATCCTCTGCAAGTGTATCTTCTTGAAAGTATCCCGCTTCTTCCACCGCTGTTTTTCTCCATGCCCCGATTGCACCTGGTACAACCGTAATGCAGTTGAGCGTGGCAAAAGCTCTTCTTTCCAGGTTAAAACCTGTCACATATTCGATATGCTGCCAGTTTGTAAGGAGGTTCCCCTTGTTACCAACCTTGACATTACCTGAAACAGCCGCAACCTTTTCGTTTTTAAAATGGTTCACAAGCAGGGTGATGGCGTTCTCGGCAATGAGTGTATCCGCATCAAGCGCCACTACAATTTCTCCTTTTGCTTCTTTAAAACCAAGATTCACGGCTGTGGATTTTCCGCCATTGCTTTTTTTAATTAACCGAACCCGAGGATGGTTTGCATACATTTTTTGAACTACACCAGCCGTATCATCCTTTGATCCATCGTCAATGACCAGCACCTCAAATGCAGGATAGTCACTTGATAAAATTGAATCAATCGTTTTGCAAATGACTTTTTCTTCATTATAGGCAGCAATCACGACACTCGTAAAAGGGGTAAAGCTAGGATCTATCTCCGTTTTTTTATACCGTTTTACCTGCCTGCTGGAAAGGAAAACAAAGAGCAGCAGACGTAAAACTCCTAACACAATTGCGGAATAGAACAGAACGTTTAGCCCTGAACGCCAGCCTTGTACGAGCATAAAAATCGCCCGATCATAGACAAAATAAGGTCGGTCTGCATCGGCAGGAGGCATGATCTGTTGATTATTTTTTCCAATAAGATCAGAAATGGTAGTAAAGGTATAACCCTGTTGTTTAAGTTCTTTTATCAAGATCGGCAGTGCCTCTACTGTATGAGAGCGGTCACCACCGGCATCGTGCATCAAGATAATATTGCCTTCCGGCAGTTGATCCAAGACCCGCTTTACAATTTCTTGACTCGATGGCCTTTGCCAATCCTCCGAGTCAATGGCTTCACCGACCATGGTATAACCCATTTCTTGTGCACGCCATATCGGCAGCAGTTCGTCTCTTGTGCTCGGTTCCGCATCGGCGACATACGGCGGGCGGAAAAGATTCATCGAATGACCGGTAATTTCTTGAAAGAGACGTTGATTTGCATTAAGCTCTATTTTTGTTTGTGTTGATGTCGTGGAGGCAACATTCGGATGCGTAAAGGTATGGCTGCCGATTTCATGGCCTTCATTATACATCCTTTTCACCAGTTCCGGGTGTTGCAAGGCATTTTGACCAACGATAAAGAAGGCCGCCTTTATATGATTCTTATTCAGAATGTCCAATATTTCGGGTGTATATTTTGGATCCGGTCCATCATCAAAGGTAAGGACTACTTTCTTCCGTTCTACATTGCCATATCGAACCACTTCAAAAGGCATTGGTAATTTTGTATAGGATTCACTTTGAATCCAACCCTGTGAATCAGTTTGAATTGTTCTTTTTCCATTTTGTGCTGGAGCAGCAATTTTCAAAATCTCTCCATCACCTGTATAGTTAACAGGCTCAGGACTGACTAGGGTTTCTAGTGTCTTGGATGGATTAGCCATTTCCTTTGGTTTATTGATGTATTTCCAGATTGACGGGTCTTCAGAACCAAGGCGCCAAACAGCAATTCCTTTTGCACCGCTATTCATGGCGGTTTTCATTTGATTATAAAAGGTTGCACCATCTAAAAACCAAACAATATGGTTTTTGCCGTCTATTTTGTAACGGAAATAGGGGTTGCCTGCTTGTTTATTCCAATTGATTTGCAGGTTCGTTCCCATTCCGAGATTCATAATATCCCCGTATGTCACGGTTTCTGCGGGCCATTTAGCATTTTCTTCCCAGTCGTACCCAAAGCTTCCGAGACTCACAATTAATTTTTCAGAAGGGATTGGGAGCTGGTTTAAACTCTCTTTTACCCAATCCGTTGGGGCAACAGGACCAGGTTTACTCGTGGAGTTGTGCTGGTCATAGAGCATAACAATCATACGGTCAACCTTAGATGCTAATGAA
Source organism: Neobacillus sp. GCM10027624 (assembly GCF_042675345.1). Lineage (NCBI taxonomy): Bacteria > Bacillati > Bacillota > Bacilli > Caryophanales > Bacillaceae > Neobacillus > Neobacillus sp. GCM10027624. The sequence continues at coordinate 249,534 of NZ_JBHTHD010000002.1, read as the reverse complement.
GCATAGTCAAAACTATTGTTCATTGGCGGAATATCCATTGTGACCATGAGATCATGCTCGTGAAAAGCTTTCGAAGCTTTATCCATAAAAACAGTTAAATTCGCTTTGTCCCTTTGCTGGACGCCTTCAAAATCTATATTGATCCCGTCAAAGTGATTGGTTTTTACATATGCTAACAAATTGTTTATCAAACGGTCTTCAGCGCCGGGTGTCGTAAATAAACGATGGAGAGTTTCACCATCCCATTTATTGTTGATGTAATTATTCACTAAAGGGAGAACCTTTATTTGGTGTTTTTTTGCCTCGGCCTTTATAGACGAGTCTGTGCTTGTCTTTAAGGTGAGGTCAGAATTGAGCTGAAGCCACTCTGGAATGAGTGTTGTCATGGAACGGATGTGTTTATTAAAAGATGCTTTGCTGTTTTCATCCCAGTTGACGTAAAAACCATATATTTCTTGTTTGCTTGTCTGTTGAATCCCTTGATTATTTTTTTGAATAAGCGGGGAAGGATTCGTTTTCTGAAACTGTGCGGCTAACTGCTCCTCACTTAAGGGTTGATTAATAGGATCAATCCCGCTCGTTGCCGCCGATTTACTCAATTGCAGTTCTGGAAACATTGGATTTGTATACAGGCTATCTATAAAAATCATAGTTACTAAAAGGATAAATACACTAAAGCCTGTCGTCATTCGAATGATAATCGACCAGCGCCTTTTAGCAGGATCAAGAAAAACATGTTCTTGGTCGCGTTCATTTTTCTTCAGTCCTAAATTGTAGAACCAATGGAAGAAAAAGAAGCAGGAAAGACCGATTAACCCACCAAAAATCCCAGTTGTAATGGATTGGGTAAGCTGTATTTTTGTTTTTAGGGTGGAGGATAGCCAGTCATTCATATATCCTTCCATGGCCTCTAAATTTAGGAACGGTAAGTGACGAACCATCGGAATAAAAATGGTGATCAACGTTCCAAAGAATAAAGCAATAATATTAAGACGGAAAATGAGGGAAAAGGCAAGCATTAATGGAATTCTAGCACTATATAAAGGTATAAAACCCAAGAAAAATCCAAGTGTACTCGCCACCGCCCCGCCACTTCCCGTAACAGGCGCAAACAACGATCGAACCATCCACCTAAAAATTCGATTCATAAGATTCCTCCTTTGGTGTTGGGTGACAGGCACCGTTCGTGGACTTTTTGATGAAATTGTCTGTCTCCAGTGGACAGTGTTTTTTCGACAAAAACTGACTACCAACAGAAGGTTAGGATGTCGGTGTGGAATTATGGGGGTAGGGTAGAAGGTTTTCATTTTTTGATGGTTTAGGACTATATTTTTGGGTTTAATTACCTTGAAGAATAGAGATAAAATAAGTAAATATGACTATATCGAATACCCCCAGAAACTCTTTGAATTGGTCGAATTTTGTAAGGCGATTGCGCGTAAAAAGATTAGAGGAGAAACAAATGAATAAACTGACTAAAGGAGCACTCACGATGGTGTTAGTGGGATCGGTTACGTTTTCTGTCACTAATGCCTTGTTTGGAGATACTATAAAACAAATCACGCAAGGAAATGATGTAACAGAATCTGATAACCAAAAAATTACGGACCAAATGGATAATGTCGAAAAAACGGGGAAGAATCAACCACAAAAAACAGCAAATAACGTGAACCAAGCGGAAAAAACGCTGAAAGTACAAAAAACGATGGCTGTTGGGAATCTTGTAGATAAAGCGGTGACCGTCGCAACACAAGAAACTGTAAAAGACAAAAATGTGAAGGCTCAAACAGCAAAAACGACTGTAAAAGACGTGAAAATCACGGCTTCACATCCTAGTACTGCCCCAAAAACGGTTGTAATGAATGAAAAGAAGAGTGATAAAGTTGTAGCATCAATTCAAAAGAATAATACAACAACTAGAACTACCTCAACGACCACTCATTCAACAGCCTCTGCGACTCATACTACTACTTCGAGTCAGAAATCTACCGCTACGGGGTCAACAGGGAAGGGGACATCAAGCACGAAGCCAGTGGCCAATACTGCTCCGAAGACATCAACAACTACGACAACAACAACAACCAATCATGGACAACAGGTTTCACAAGCAGCAAAAGAAAAAGCTGCGATCCTTCAGGCTACCAATGAAAATAATGGAAAGAACAAGTAAAGGATCACCGAGAAGGCGATCCTTTTTTTCAACTCTTTACGCTAATGAGTCTATTTTCCTTAAATTCTTCCACTTTAATATTTTACACATTTAAATATCATGTCAACATTTTTCTTTGTATTTACCATGATTTTTTTCCGGAATTCTTTTGCTTTTTTGAAGGCCTCCATCATTCCTGATGCTTCAATCTTTATCTCTCGAGGACTCACTGCTTCATCCAAGAGAAAGATATATTGTCTCATGTTGTATTCACCCTTCGAACAGTAATTTTGTATAAAGTATATCGTGTATTGTAATCGTTTACAATTGTTTTTTGTGATATTACAGTTTTTAACAAATAGTTGAAACGAGATTGGAAGAAAAGAATGGCAGGTAAAGACAAAAAAAGTGCCAAAGATCTGAATTTATAATCTTTAGCACTTTTTTAACCAAGTATATTGTGTAGGAGGTAAATTCGATCCAAAAATCAAACCTTTAAAATTCGTCTTAATGATGAAGTAGCTCCCATGATTCCGATGAAAACCCCAAAAAGAAGCAGAATCAAACAAGAAATCGGAATGAGGTGGAGAGGGGAGAGCAATTCAATAAAGTCCAGATCAATATATCTACTAAAATAAAGATAAACAAAATAGTATCCTGTCAAGATGAGAGTGCTTGCAATCATTGCTCCTAACAATCCAATGAAAGAACCTTCAATAAAAAAAGGAAGACGAATAAATCCGTTTGTAGCTCCAATCAATTTCCTAAGCTGAATTTCTTCTTTTCTCGCCAATACCGTAATTTTAATCGTGTTCGTTACTGAATGAACAGCTGAAAGGGTGAGACAAATAATAAAAATGATCCCAGCCAAACGGGCTATTTTTGTAGAGGTAATCAGGGGACCAACCACGTTTTTAGCGTACGCCACTTTATCCACTAGCGCTAATTTTTCTACACTTTTGGCAACACCAGCTACATCTTTTGGCTGTTCTGTTTTAATCACCAATTCATCATTTAATGGGTTATCGTTTTTTAATGTTTGAAAAGCTGCGCCCTCATCTCCTAAATTTTTCATAAAGCTCTGAAGGCCTTCATGTTTAGAGATGAACGTAACGGATGTAACATGATCATACGTTTGAATTGTACTAGTTAGAATTTTTACGTCCTCGGAATCAATTTCCTTTAAATAGGCGTGTATTTCTACATTTTTCTCTACTTTTATTGTCATGTGGTTTAAGTTGACCAACACTAGGAAGGTAATCCCGATGAGGAAAATCATTAAAGTTAAAGAACTGACCGAAGCAACTGTCATCCAGCCATTCCTTTTAAAATTATTCATTCCTTCTTTAATATGTCGATTTAAGTAGGATCCTTTTTTCAACTTGTTCGCACCTTCCTTTGATGATCACGAAGAATGCTTCCGTTTTCAATTAAAATGACTCGTTTCATGGTATGTTCTACAAACTCTTTATTATGAGTGGTCATAAGGATCGTTGTCCCGAGTTTGTTGATATCTTCAAAAACCTTCATGATTTCCCATGCTGTTTTACTATCTAAATTACCAGTCGGTTCATCCGCGATAATCATTTTTGGACGGTTCACTATTGCTCTGGCGATGGCAACTCGTTGCTGCTCGCCTCCAGATAATTCCTTTGGAAAAGCATTCACTTTCGATTCAAGGCCTACCATTTTTAGAGCATGATAGACGTTTTCACGAATCAAGTTCATCGGTACTCCAATCGTTTCTTGAGCAAAAGCGACATTCTCATAAACGGTCATTTTCGATAACAAACGAAAGTCTTGAAAAACCATCCCAATTGATCTTCTTAATTGCGGAATTCTTTTCTCTTTTATCGTTGATACTTTTATTCCGTTTACCATTAATTCACCGCTCGTTAATTTTTCTTCTCGTGTAATCAGTTTATTAAGGGTCGATTTTCCTGCACCGCTCTCACCAATCATCAAGACGAATTCACCACTTGAGATCTGCAGATTAATGTTTTTTAATGCATGCACCCCATTAGGATATATTTTTGTTACTTCTTGAAAATGAATCAATTTACTCAAACCCCTTTTCAGAAGGTGATTTTAATGGTTAAATTCATCTAACTTCCATAGATCATATTGGTAGATAATTTTAAGCAGTTTATTTGCATACTCCGGGTCAGTCGCATATCCTGCGTCGTGTATACCATGGGCGTAATCTACAATATTGGTAACATCCTTTAAATATTTTTGATACCGAGGAGTTAATAATAGATTTGCATGATCTAGCATACTATCATAATAGGTTTTATATTTAGCAAATTCGGCAATAACCACAATTTTTTCACCTTTTACATATTCCGTTGTTTTCACTTTGACCGAACCTGCTGTGCCTGTTCCTTTTATTCCAAATAGATTTTTAGCTTTATAGGCGAGTCCGGATAGACCATTATAGCGACCCGAACTTTCCAGAATGATTTGGCCCAAAGTAATGGAAGCCGGAACACCTGTCACTTGTTCAAGTTTTTGAGAATCTGGAACGAAGGGAGCGATAATTGAATTGATCTTTACCACATTTTCTTTATTTTCAGTGCCATTGTGATTGATTAGGTCTAGGATTTCATCTCCTTTTTCCTGTAACAATTCAAGGGCGATGGTTTTTTCCTGTTCTTCTTTCTCTAATTGTTTTTTCTTCTTTTCAAGGAACTCCGATAATTGTTCTTTTTCCTTTTTGTTTTTCTCTTGTCCGGCTTTTATTTCTTCCAATTCTACTTTTTCTTCCATCGTGGACTCTTGCAAGGATTGGACCTTATCTTTGATACTCGCAACCTTGTTTTGGTTTGCGATGTATTCTTCAATAAATTCCTTATCTTCGTTTACGATTTTATCATAGGCAAAAAAATGATCGATAAACTCTCCGAAACTATTAACCGATAAAATCACATTTAAAAATGACATTTGACCATCAGTTCGGTAATAAGCAGCAACTCTGTCCTTAAATTCTACTTTTCTATTATTAAGTAAGGTTGTAATTCTCTTTTCCTCTTTGTTTAAACGGTTCATTTTTTCTTTAATTTTATTTAATTCATGCTCTTTTTTTTGAATTTTCGCCTTTGATGTAGTGATTTGTTGATCAAGGGCTTTTATTTTTTTTGCCGTTGCTTCCATTTCTTCTTGGACTAGAAGTTTTTGTTGTTTGATCGCTGTTAAATCGTCTTGAATTTGTTTTTGTGAATCCTTTGGAGGTTTAGGGTCAATGCTTTTTGCATTGGTCGCAATCGGAGCTGTCATGAATGTAAGAAAACAAGCTGATATCAAAATCATCTTTTTATCCATTGTTCAGTTCCTGCCTTTTTATAGTTTAATGGAATCATTATATATCAGATAAAAATTATAGATACAATTCGTATGTATTTGTACTGTATTTATCTTCCTTTTTGATATTAACAGAACTAGGAATAAAATACCATGTAGAAATTGTAACGCTTTAGGGACAATATTGTTTCATTTTTGAGGGGATTCCCAAGTTGTATCTTAAACATTTAATTTCAAGCGTAAAGTTTCTTTAAAAATGAAAAAAACCCCTGGATCGATATTCACAGGGATTCTTTTCAATAGAAGAATTATTCTTTATAAACAATTACATCAAACCCAGCCTTCTTTGCTTTTGCGGCTAGATCATCGGCATTTTCTTTTGATGCGAACGCGCCGATTTGGACTTTATACAAACCATCTCGTAAAATAACGATGGCATCAAAGCCTTTTGCGTTTGCTTCAGCTGCAAGGTCATCAGCATTTGATTTTTTACTAAACGCCCCAATTTGGACTTTGTACAGAACAGTAGGTTTTTTCGTTAAATCAAAGGCTTTGGCTAACCCATTCGCATGCCCTCTGGCAATCGCTTTTAGGAAGCTTGCATCCTTAAGTTTAGCCGCATCACTTGAAGTATCAATAAACCCATTTTCTGTTAACAATGCAGGCATAAAGGATTCTCGTAAGACATGGAAGTTGGCCGTCTTTTGACCGCGATTTGCAAAATCAACCACTTTTAGAACCTCAGTATGAATGAGATCCTGATAGGTGGTGGTAGGGGAGCCAACTCCCGGGTAAATATAGCTTTCGAAGCCTGTCCCGCCGCCGGCATTGATATGAATGGAGAGGTAATAGTCTGCATCCCAATTGTTTGCTGCATCTGTTCTTTCATTTAAACTAACCGTCTCATCACTTGTTCTGCTTAATTTAACGGAAACACCTTCATATTCATTCACTAAGATATCTCTAATCGTTGTCGCAATTTTTAACGTAAGATTTTTTTCGAGAAGACCATTTCCTGTCGCTCCACTGTCTGCACCGCCATGGCCGGGGTCGATAAAAATTTTCACCATTTTTCATCACCTACATTAATAGGGTATGGTAGAGATGGTAAAATGCTTGTACATAACAACCAACGATAAAAAATTATCCTAAAAAAAGAAACATCCCTGAATCTACTGGGATGTCTCTTATAAAGATTATGCCTCTTTTTTTAATTTGAGAGACGGCTCGTTCTTTCCAAATAACTCTTCTGTGATTGGATTGGTCTTGTTTTTAATTTTACTAACAAACATAGGATTAAAGATGACCGTTACGATGATATTCGCTAATAATCCCCAGAAACCTTCGTAAATACCGAAGGACTTTCCTGTCGCATAAACGGTGAACGTGACAATTAATCCGACAAGCAAGCCCAAAATCGTGGCTTCTTTTGTTTGGTTCTTCCAGTAAAGGCTAAACACAATCGCCGGGAAGATTTGAACCATTCCGGATACACCTAATAACTGAAGTGACACAAGTGCGGAAGGGAAGACCATTCCAAAAATTAACGCCAGACCAATGACGACAAATACCATCGAACGAGTGACCATCGTTAATTTAGCAGGTGTTACGTTCGGATTAATGAAATCCCGATAAATGTTATTGGCAAATAGGTTTGAAGCACCGATCGCCATAATCGAACACGGAATCAGAGAGGCCAGGGCAATTGTTGCATAGGCTAAACCTTGAACCGTCCCGCCATAGGAAACTTGAATTAAGTTTAACAAGGCAAACCGAGGATTCGTACCCTGCGGCAATACATGATAGGCAACAAAACCTAAGAAAATCAGCAGAATTAACACAATATTATACAGCGGTAAAAAGATTGCATTCTTCCTTAGTGCATCTGCACTTTTCGCTGTAAAGACGCCAGTAGCTGCATGTGCCCACATGAATAATGCTAATCCAGAAATGAGTGAAGCGGTTAGAAACCATGGAATCCCTTTTGGCCCGGAAGTAGGGATGGTAAGTAACTGCGGTGAATCCGAAGCTACCTTGTGAATCATTGAACCCCAACTGCCAAAATGTAAGATTGGTAGATTGACAACCAAGAATAACATAATCACCCAAACCATAATGTCCTTTATCACAGCGGTATAGGTAGGTCCTTTGATCCCGCTAAAGAAGGTGTATAATGCAACTAATAGAAACGAGAAAACTACCACGACTTTGACATTGATAAAGCCTGTCCCAGCTACGGTTAATGTATCCTGAATCCCGGCTAACTGTAAATCAATGTACGGGATCAGCATTAATACCCCAACTGCTGCAATTAACAAAGATAAAAATTTACTATCAAATCTTACTTTTGCATAGTCAGCCAGTGTAGTTAACTTATGGCTTTTCGAAAATTTCCAGAGCTTCGGTAAAAAGAAATAAGAAATAAAGTAGGCAATGATGGTATAGGGAATTGCAAAGAATGCCAAACTTCCACCTGTATAGGCTGTACTAGTTAATCCTAAAAAAGTATAGGCCGTATAAAGATCCGCCCCTACTAAAAACCAAACAAGTAATGTCCCGAATCTCCGGCCGCCGACAGACCATTCTTCAACAGAGCTTCTATTTGATTTGTCACGCCCTGATAAAAATCCAATCAAAACAACGACTAAAACGATCGCTGCTGTAATGACCAAAGCAGTTAAATTTCCCTTCATGATTCAGTACTCCTTTCTGATTTTTGTAGGCGAAAAATCACATAGGTGCATAAAGGAGTAATAAGCATCCCCAAAAAGAGCCAAAATGCAAGAAATGGTAATCCAAAAATAATCGGTTGGATCCGATTAACAAATGGGATCGCCACAATCATAAAAACAATAGGCACCAAGGATAGGATCGCAATGATTGTCTTTTTGCCCATTTTAAAAAGCCCCCCTAATATTTAAATATTTCATCAATTCAAAAATTGACCTCAATAATACTATCAGTAATTTCCGACTAAGACAAGCGGATTACACGAAAATGTCAAAAAACATTCTATTTTAAAATAATAATAGGATTGGTAAGCGCATACATTCATTTTGGGTCATTGTGTGAATTTTCTAGCAGAGACAGTAAATGGGGAGAAAAGTTGTACTTTTGGGTTATTTTAAGTATAAGCAGGGCTTTATTTGTATATAACAATGAAATGTGAAATATAATGGCTATCTCTATTCCTTCAATTCATGTAAAATAAGATGATGGACAAAGGTTTTTAAATGACGAAACAAAGCATGGAGGATTAAAGGTGACGTATCAACTGCATAAGAAATTTAAAATGTTTTCATTAAATTCAAATCCTAAGCTGGCAAATGAAGTGGCGGATCTTTTGGGCTGCGAACTGGGGAAAAACTCCACTACTCGATTTAGTGATGGTGAAATTCAAATACATGTACAAGAGAGTGTCCGTGGTGGTTATGTATATTTAGTCCAATCTACATCACAGCCAAACAATGAACATATTATGGAGCTCCTCATTATGATTGATGCCATGAAGAGAGCTTCTGCAAAAAGAATTAATGTGGTCATGCCTTATTACAGTTATGCCCGTCAAGACCGCAAAGCCCGTTCGCGGGAACCGATTACGGCGAAGCTGATTGCGAATCTTTTACAAAAAGCTGGAGCTACACGGTTGCTTACCATTGACTTCCATTCTCCACAGGAACAGGGCTTCTTTGACATTCCCGTGGATCACTTGACAGGTATTCCGATTCTTGCCGAGTATTTTATGAAAAAACAATTAGAAGATGTTGTCGTGGTTGCTCCGCATAATGGAGTAGTGGTGAAAGCGAGAAAACTAGCCAGCCCATTGAACGCGCCGATTGCCTTAATTGACCGCAGGAATCCTGAATCCAATGTGTCTGAAGTCTTGAACATTATTGGGAATGTGGAAGGGAAAAATGCGATTATTATTGACGGTTTAGTCGACACGGCATCGAACATTACGTTATCAGCAAATGCATTGATCGAGGCGGGAGCCAAGGCGGTTTATGCCTGCTGCACGCATCCGGTTCTCTCAGGTCCGGCTATTAGCAGAATTGAAGCCTCACCGATTAAAGAATTAGTTGTCACGAACACCATTGATCTGCCAAAAGAAAAGCAAATCGATAAAATTACGGTTTTATCCGTTGCTCCATTGCTTGCAGAAGCAATTGATCGCATCCACAACGAAAAAGCAGTTAGTCCGTTATTTGAATAAGTTAAAAAGGTATCCTGAAATTAAATCGGGATGCCTTTTTATTTTAAACAATAAAGCGATGGGACGCTTAAATAGTTGGAAAATTCACTTAAATGGAGTATAATAATTCAAAAAGTAGAGAAGGAGACGAGTTGAGTATGACGAGCTTGAGCACAGAGAAAAAAGGGTATTTCGGGGAATTCGGAGGAAGTTTTATTCCAGAGGATCTCCAAGTGGTAATGGATCAGTTAGAGGAACAATTTTTGCGCTATAAAGATGATCCTGAATTTCAGGAAGAATTTAAATTTTACCTAAAGCAATATATTGGTCGCGAAAACCCGCTTACATATGCTGAAAACCTAACGCGGAAAATTGGTGGTGCGAAAATCTACTTAAAACGGGAAGATTTAAACCATACAGGTGCCCATAAAATTAACAATGCCATTGGACAAATTCTGCTTGCGAAACGAATGGGTGTAAAAAGAATCATCGCCGAAACCGGCGCCGGTCAGCACGGGGTTGCAACTGCAACGGCGTGCGCAATGTTCGACATGGAATGTATCATCTACATGGGCAAGCTTGATACGGAGCGCCAGGCATTAAATGTTTTCCGTATGGAATTATTGGGTGCTAAAGTCATTCCTGTTGAGAAAGGACAGGGCCGCCTTAAGGATGCAGTTGATGAAGCTTTAGGGGATTTGGTACAAAACTATAAAAATACTTTTTACTTGCTTGGCTCTGCGGTCGGACCACATCCATATCCAACCATGGTTAAGCATTTCCAATCCATCATTAGTGAAGAGTCAAAACGCCAAATCCTTGAGCAGGAAGGGAAACTGCCAACAGCCGTTATTGCCTGTGCCGGCGGCGGAAGCAATGCCATCGGAGCGTTTGCTCATTATATCGACGAAAAAGATGTGCGATTGATTGGTGTAGAACCTAAGGAAGCTCCTACTTTAACAGAAGGAGTACCGGCGGTCATTCATGGTTTTAAATGTCTCACCTTGCTTGATGAGAAAGGCGAGCCTCAACCAACCTATTCCATTGCGGCTGGCCTGGATTATCCGGGTGTTGGTCCCGAACACAGCCACTTAAAGGTAAGCGGCAGAGCTGAATATGTTACTGCGACCGGACAAGAAGCATTGGAGGCCTTCCAGATTTTATCCAAAACAGAAGGGATCATTCCGGCTTTAGAAAGCTCCCATGCTGTGGCCCATGCGATTAAGTTGGCAAAAGAACTCACAAAAGACGATATTTTGATTGTGAACTTGTCCGGCCGCGGCGATAAGGATGTTGAACAGGTCTTTCATATGTTAAAAAATAAATAAAATGCAAAGAGGGAAAATCCCCAGAGTGGGGATTTTTCTTTGTATGTTTTTGTTTTAGTGGTTCAATTTTAAATTTTTTTATGAATTTGCTTGTAGAAAGCAACTAGTTTGACAAAATCCTATTAACCCAATATAGTAGTAAAGTTCATTTGTGTTTGGGTAACCTAACAGGGACTCGTTTTCCTATAATATAATCAAGGGGGGAATTTTTACTTGGACACCACAAAATCTTCGAAATCATCGCTTCGGACCACACCCATTTTTGCTGTTTTGATTGCTGGAGCGTTTGTTGCTTTTTTAAATCAAACTGTCATTAATGTCGCATTGCCGCAAATTATGAATTCCTTTCAAATTTCAGCTGCTACTGCAAACTGGCTAAGTACCATATTCATGTTAACAAACGGAATTGTAATCCCGATCACTGCATTTTTAATGCAAAGATTTACAACCAGGCAATTATTTTTATTTTCAATGGGTATTTTTTCAGTTGGAACCTTTATCTGTGCAATTGCACCAGCTTTTTCCGTTATATTAGTTGGCCGTGTTGTTCAGGCAATAGGTGCCGGAATTCTTTTTCCACTCATTACAAATGTTATTTTTACCATCTTTCCTTTGGAACGTCGTGGATTTGCCATGGGAATCTTTGGAGTTGCGTTGAACTTTGCTCCAGCGATCGGTCCAACATGGGCGGGATGGATTATTGAAACGTATTCATGGCATGTGATGTTTTATATCATTGCCCCAATTGCACTGATTGACTTTTTTATTGCGATTTTTCTTGTGAAAAATGTCACAGAAACAAGCCGTCCAAAACTCGATGTGCTCGGTGTAATTTCATCGACGATTGGATTTGGCGGTATTCTTTATGGATTCACTACAGGAGGCACAAAAGGGTGGACTGATCCTGAGGTGATTGCCTTGTTTATTATTGGGGGAATCAGTTTAATCCTGTTTGTATGGCGTCAGCTGACAGTAGGTCATCCAATTTTAGAATTCAGGATTTTTAAGTATAAGATGTTTACATTAACGACGATTATTAACGTGATTGTAACAATGGCGATGTTCTCAGGAATGATTCTAATGCCGATTTATATGCAAAATATTCATGGCTTCAGCCCGCTTGAAGCTGGTTTCGCACTCCTCCCGGGCGGCGTGGTAATGGGGATTATGTCGCCCATCACAGGGAAACTTTTTGATAAATACGGGGCAAAATGGTTAGCGATTATTGGTTTAGCGATCACGATCTTTACCACCTATGCATTGACAAGACTTCATACAGATACACCGTTCTCTTATGTAATTTCGGTGTATACCATCAGGATGTTTGGAATTTCGCTCTTGATGATGCCGATTTTTACAGCTGGTTTGAATGATTTAGGGCTTAGTTTAAATAAATATGGCACGGCAATGGTGAATACATTAAGAATGGTTGCGGGGGCTGTCGGAATGGCCTTTTTCGTTTCCATTATGACGAATAATGGGAAAAGCCATGTGGAGACGATTATGAGTCAAAATCAAATTTCACCAACTGATAAAATTCATATGGCACTGGCGATCAAACAGGGTACGGTAATGGGAATTGACGATGCCTTTATGATTGCAACCTATTTAACGATTGCAGCCTTTATTTTGGCCTTCTTTATTAAAACAAGAAAACCCGGCAGAGAGGAAGAAGCTCCAAATAGAAGCAAAGTCTTAAAAAAGGTACCACAAGCACAATAATGGATTGAAACGAAAAAAGCTTGCATCCATTGCAAGCTTTTTTATTACTTACCATAAAGTTGTCGGGTTTTAGTAAATTGAATAAAGTTGTAAGTTATGTACGACATTGAAAAAACAAGAAAAGCATCAATTAGGTTTAATGTTAGATCATGGGTCATATTCTCAATGCCGAATTTGTGAAATATAAAGTCGTCGATATCAATAAATAACACATGAATCGTATAAATTCCTAGAGCGTTTCCGCCTATTTTTGTAATCAACATTCCCTTTCCAACTTGCTGGTTTTTGATTGTAAACAAAAACAAAAAAACAGTTAAAAGGATCGTGGAGAAAAAATACTCGCCATGCTTGGCAGATAACACTTTTTCGAGCCAATATGCTTCTGAAAGCTGAAGGGCAAAGAATAGAAAAAAGAAAAAAAGATAGGTTTTAATTTCTACTTTTTTAGACTGTTGGAAAGGGGAAGCAGAAGCAAACCAAAATCCGATGGTTGTATAAAATAGACCAATAAATAGTGCATCCCGGGTGCTGTCGATGGGGATTTCTAGAAATTGGGAGTACCCTTGACCAAAAAGACCCACTATATTTAAACAAAGACTAAGGATTAATAAAATCCTAATTTTTTTTAGTCTGTAGAATAGATATAATAGAGCAATGCTCCAAGCAAGAGAGATGACAAACCACAATTGATATCCGCTTGTTCCTTCTCCATAGTATAGGAGATTTAGAGGAGTTAAGTTCTCCATATATTTTTCTAATTCGTGACTATGGTTTCCTTTGTCTATATAAATTTGAAAAATATCATATAAAATATAAAAAAGTAACCAGCTAAAATAAATCTTTAAGATTTTTATTATATATTTTTTGAAATATTTGGCTGATTTAGGATTATTGATCACTTTAAGTCCAAACAAATATCCTGAAGCAGCAAAGAAAAATGGTACAGCAAACCTGGAAAAGTTATCTAGAATGAAGTATCCGAGCTCATGGTCACTTGGGAATGTATGAATGACTACGACGGCTGCTATTGCAAAAAATTTAATAAAGTCGATTGCATAATTTCGTTCCATTGTCCTGCCCCTCTGTTTGTTCTAAGAAGTAGTCCTTATATGATGTCCCATACAGTATGGATTATGTTATCGTTATGGTGATGTGAGTCGAAATTAGTGAATTTATAACTTTAAAGTGATAAAGTCGTATTTGAACAAGGAGTAGATTAAATATAAAACTTCTTATTGGTAGAAAAAGCTTGGGCTGGTTTCAAAGGAATAAAGGGGAGGATAAATAATGAGAAGATTTTCACCAAAAACATTTGCTGCGATTGCAGGTTTAGTTTTGATTTGGGGCTTTAGCTGGCCTCTCTATAAAGTAGCATTATCTTATACCCCGCCAATTTTATTCGCAGGGATGCGCCCATTAATCGGAGGAATAGTATTATCCACCTTATTGATTCCGCAATGGAAAAAAATAAAGTGGCGTGAAAACTGGAGAATTTATTGTATTTCTGCCCTTTTAAATACGTTCCTCTTTTTTGGCTTACAAACGATTGGCTTGAATTTTTTGCCGGGAGGACTGTTCTCCGTGCTCGTCTATTTCCAGCCGGTTTTAATTGGACTGCTTGGCTGGCTGTGGTTAGGAGAGAGAATGTCCATTATTAAAATTACAGGGCTGATTGTCGGATTTTTAGGTGTTGCTGCAGTTAGTTCGGAAGGATTTACGGGACATGTATCGATCTTAGGGATTGTTTTAGCTTTAGCGACAGCGATTTTTTGGGCGATTGGTGTTATTTATGTGAAAAAAGTAAGCCATAAGGTAGACTCTTTGTGGATGGTGGGCTTGCAGTCCCTAATCGGAGGAATGGTGCTTACGGGGATTGGGGTTGTTAAAGAAGATTGGTCAAGTATCGTTTGGAATGGGAAATACTTGTTCGGTTTATCGTACGGATCCATTTTAGGGGTAGCAGCAGCCTATATCCTTTATTTTAAATTAGTCAATTCGGGTGAGGCAACAAAGGTAGCATCTTTCACTTTTCTTGTCCCGCTTATCGCTGTCTTAGTTGGGACCTTATTTTTGGGAGAAAAATTCACTTATTCCCTTTTGGTGGGATTAATTCTTATTGTGATTAGTATTTATTTTGTAAACCATTCTGGAAAAAAACAAGAACTCAAGACGAAGGAGCCGATCACTTTCGATGCTTGAGATGGAATAAGCGACCCATCTTCTTTTGTATCAAGAATACGGTCACAAATAACCCGAATAGGTATTCCTTAGTTGAATTACTATTTAATGGTCATACTATTGAAAAATAGTAAGGAGGGTCACAATGCCACGAAAAGCTGCCCAAAATGCCGAAACACCTGAAGAGGAAACCATTGTTACTTTTCCAACTCAAGATGAAGATGAAGCAGAAAAACTTTCCCGAATGTTAGCTGCTGTCATGGAATATCTTACTGATGATGATTTGGAAGAAATGGATATTGAATACCTATTGGACAGCACAGAGGGTCTTCGCGACTGGTGGGATCAATATCGAGAAAGTAACAAAAAAGTTATAGAGGATGAGATAAAAAAATCCCTCAGCGAGCTGTCCTTAAAAGACCTTGAGAAGATTCGGGAACAAATTAAAGAAATTAAGGAATAATCAGGTCGTTTCATCACCTCTCTTCTCCCAATTTTGTTAACTCTTTTCCTACTGTTGCGATTCTTCCAATACGAAGGATCGCTTTTCTTTTAATAAAAACATATTTTCATCGTTACTTCGTATGTGACATGCGCCCAATTCATACATTTATTTAAGAGGCAGCGGCGATTCATTCGTTATAAAAAGGGTCACACTAAAACACCATTACACTAACACGTTACACCTAAAAAATGTGGAAAAATACATGTATTATAAAAGGAGGGGCTGTTTATGAAATTTACCATCCAGTATATCCCATTAAACAAAATCAAACCGGATTTATCATTGAAAATTACGGAGCACATAAAGAAACTTCAAAGATTAATGTGGGACTGCATGTATGTTTTAGTTGTCAAAAAAAGCCGGAAAGATGGATCCTACATTATTGTTAGCGGCCAAGAACGATTCGAATCTCTAAAAAAACACACTAAAAATATTTATGCGCCATGTATTGTTGATAAAACTAGTTCCACTGGAGTAATACCCTGGTTTTATCGCTTGTGGAACAAACAACCCCTAGATGACTTTCCTTTAATGCCACCCAGTTGGTCAATCTTTCGGTCCTTTTTGAAACAAGAGCCCCGGTTTAAAAATCTATCCCGATCCGAACAAATAAGAGTGTTGCTCATAGCAGCACGTTATAAGGAAACCGTGATTTATACAATGAAAATGACCGTGGACTCCATTCTAAAAACTAAAATATAATCCTAAGTATTATTTTTTCTCAGTTATCACCCATCCATCTGGTGTTTTTTCTATAATAAACATATTTTCATCAAAATGTTTTCGAAGGACTTTGTATTCTTCATTTTCAATTTTAACCTGTGTTTTTTTAATTTGTTTCACTGTAATTTCTGGCTTTCTAACTTCGAATACTAAATCATCGATCAGAAAATAGGTTCTTTGAAATTTCATTATACAATTCCCCCTTTCAATATTTCATACGTATACAATTCAGCAAAAATGTATAAAATCCTATAAAAATTTTATTAAGTTTATGTTAAATACACCGCCCACTTTCCTGTTCATTTCTTAGAAAGAGCATGTTTTCTTTGAAGAAATAATAAGGTAGGAATGTGGGGGTGTTTTTTTGTTTGGCTTAGAACCAATTATCTTCATTATTATTGTGATTAATATTCTCTATGTGACATTCTTTACATTACGGATGTTGCTAGTGATCAAAGGTCAAAAGGTATGGGCCTCGATTATTTCGATGTTGGAAGTGTATGTTTATTTGGTAGGTTTAACGATTGTACTGGACAACCTTAAAAATCCAATCAATATGATCGCCTACTGTTTGGGTTGGGGCCTCGGTGTTTATTTGGGAGGAAAAATTGAAGAATACCTGGCTTTGGGCTATGTAACCGTACAAGCCATTGTCAATCCGTTTGATTTTGAGCTTCCCCGCGCGCTGAAATCTCAAGGTTACGGTGTTGCTTCCTGGACAGCTGATGAAAAAAGCGGAAGGCGAACCATCATTCAAGTTTTAGTGAAACGCAGGTACGAGCAAAAAGTGGTGAAAGTGATAAATAAAATGTCCCCGAATGCTTTTGTCATTTCATATGAACTAAAAAATTTCCAAGAGGGTTATTGGGGAAAGGGAACTTTTTAGCAAATCAAGTAAAGTATAATTTTGCATAAATAAAATTGTATTTGCAAAGCCTTAAACTAAGGAATTTTGTTGGAAGAAAGAGGATAATAATATGTTTTCACTTCGCGGGGATGCCCATAAAATTTACCTCAGACTAAAAAAAGCCTCGAAAAATGATCCATCATTTAAAGAATTAAAAAGGCTTTTAGAAATAGAGGAAATCCAAAATTTTTATCATGGTATTGATACCGAGACCTTAAAAAGAATTTATTATTGTATGATTAAGGAGAAAAATGGGTCGGGGATGATCCCGATTCTTGTCTCAACGATTCCCTGGCTATTAGTCATATTTGCAAAACAATTACAAGATTTTGTTTTTCAAGACCATAGTTATGTTTGGGCGATTTTTGCGATTATTTCATTGGTTATTCTTCTATACAGTGTAATCATCCACTTTTACGAAAAATCGTGGGCTGCTGTTCATATTGAAATCATTCAAGCCATTCTAAAAGAACGAAAAAATAGCCAGCAAAAATAATGGTTGCCGGCTGTTTTTATTTTACAATGGAAACAGAGAAAGAGATTCTATTAGAATTGAATCTTGATAGGAGTGAAACAATGAAGATTATTATTGCAGGCGGATCAGGGTTTGTTGGACAAAAATTAACGGAGCTTCTTTTTAAAAAGGGCCATGATATCATTATTTTGACAAGAAAAGGGAAACAGTCGGAAGGTACCATAAAGTTTGTTCAATGGCTGGAGGAAGGGGCGTACCCAGAAAAGGAAATTGGCTGGGCAGACGTTGTGATCAATCTTGCAGGTGTATCGATCAATGATGGCCGCTGGACGGAAAACCACCAACGACAAATCTATCAAAGTCGAATGACAGCGACCGACGAATTGATAAGGATGGTGGAGGCTTTTTCAGAAAAGCCATCTGTTTTTATCAATGCAAGTGCGATTGGAATTTATCCTCCGTCCCTCGATACTGTTTATACGGAAAAATCAACGGAGGTGGCCGATGACTTTCTTGGTCAAACCGTTCATGATTGGGAAAGAAAAGCGGTTGCGATTAAGGAGAAAGGAATACGTACAGTCTTAATGAGATTTGGAGTTGTACTGGGAAATGAGGGAGGAGCGCTTCCTCTTATGGCGTTGCCTTATCGGTTATTCATGGGTGGTACAGTCGGTTCGGGTGAGCAGTGGGTTTCATGGGTACATATAACCGATGTTGTCCAATCAATTGTTTTTGCGATTGAAAACAATTGTTTGAATGGTCCTATTAATGTTACCGCACCAAATCCAAAAAGGATGAAAGATTTCGGCAAGAAGGTTGGAGCTGTTTTACATCGTCCGCATTGGTTTCCGGTACCCGCCTTTCTAATGAAGGCAGCCCTTGGAAAAAAAAGCTCGCTTGTTCTTGAGGGTCAACATGTTTTACCTGAAATTTTGATAAATGAAGGGTTTGAGTTCAAGTTTCCAACACTCGAATCTGCTTTAAGGGATTTATTCCATTCTGTAAATTAAATCCTACTTCCTAATGGAATGGGGGAATACCCGTAAAAAAAAGTAAGCCCCCACCGCATTACCGCGGCGGGGGACTTACTTCAAAACTGACCCCCAAAATTATTCCACTGTTACCGACAACGACTTCACCAATATCGAGGGGGATCCTACTGGCGTCAGCGGAAAGGTTAAATCTGAGCCGATTTCTTCAACGTCCTGTAGCAGCTGATAAAAATTTCCGGCAATCGTCATTAGATTTACCGGGAAGGCAATCTTGCCATCCTTCACATAGAATCCATTCGCTGCAAGTGAAAAATCACCTGAAATTGTATTCGCGCCAGAATGCAAGCCTGATAGACCAGTGATCAAAACACCTTCTCCCACGGATGCAAGCAAATCATTAAACGATGACTGGGCAGGCTCGATATATAAATTCGATGGCCCTACTTTGACCGCACTCTTATAAGAATCTTTATGGGCGTGACCGGTTGTAACAGTCGAATCCTTTTTGGCTGTTTTCAGATTATGCAGCAGGGAATGTAAAACACCGTTCTCTACCAATGTCAATCTTGTAGAAGCGACTCCCTCGCTATCAAATGTTCGACTTGCTAACCCATCCTTTAATAATGGATGATCGACAATCGTGATTTTCTCGGTAGCAATTTGCTTCCCGAGCTTATCCTTTAATGAAGAAATCCCCGCTTGCGTATTATCTGCAGAAAAATTAGCAGCATAAGTCGCCAACAGATGCGCTGCAGCGTCATTTCTCAAAAGCACCGGATAATTTCTGCATTCGATATTCCTTGAGCCTAGCTGTGAGAGTGCTTCATCTGCAGCTTTTTTGGCGATTTCCTTGGCATTCAAGCTATGAAAATCCTTGGTAACAACAAATTCAAATGATGTTTTCGTTTCCTCGTCATCTTTCACAATTACTTCGACCATAACGGTTAAATGATTCATTTTATCGCTTAAGGACAGGCCCTTATTATTCATTAAATTTTTTGTAACTGATTCTGTTCTGACCATACAATAATCTGTCGCCGAAATCCTTGGATCAACCGCATAGATTTCACGTTCAATCTCTTTAATCAATTGAATTTTTTCAGCTGCGGTAACCTCATTTAAAGATGGTGAGTAAAAGCTGGTTTTTTCATACTGATCGCTTCCAGCAAAGATTTCTTCTCCATCATCCTCCTGCACCATACGAGCATTTTCCTTCGCATTTTCAATCAAAAAGAGGATCGAGGCATCATCTAACTTCTCAGAATAGGCATAGCCCATTTTTCCATTAATGATTCCACGGAAAGAAACGCCGCTATCTTCTGCAATTTCGTATTGGTCGATTTCACCTTTGAAAACCTGACAACCGAATATTTCCTTGTTTTCATAATAAATCTCAACATCTGTAAAACCACTGCATACTGCTTGTGAAAATAGCTTCGCTTGGAATTCTTGAATGTTCATTCGTTTATTCCCCCTTTGTCCCGCCGACCGTCATTTCACTTACCCGAATCATTGGTTGGCCAACATTTACTGGAATACTACCACTTGAAGCACCGCACATCCCGGCACCATGCCCCAAATTATTCCCAACCATATCCACAAGCTGTAGGGTTTTTGGACCATTTCCGATTAAGGTTGCTCCCTTTAGCGGCTTTCCGAGTTTTCCATTTTTTACTTCATACGCTTCCGCAACGGCAAAGTTGTAATCACCTGTCGCCGGATTGACCTGTCCGCCGCCCATATATTTTGTATAAATACCATGTTCCGTGTTAGCAATGATTTCTTCTGGTGTTGATTTACCCGGAGCAATATACGTGTTGGTCATCCGAGAGGTTGGGGCAAAACGGAAGGATTGTCTTCTTCCAGATCCTGTCGATTCCATTCCCATCCTTCGTGAATTAAACTTATCAATTAAATAGCATTTTAAAATACCGTTTTCGATGAGAATATTTTTTCGGGCTTTTTCACCCTCATCATCAATATTGATCGAGCCCCACTCATTTTGCAGTGTACCGTCATCAATATATGTAACGATTTCCGGAGCAACCCGTTCCCCTATGCGGTTCGCGAAAACGGAATTGTTTTTCGCTACAGCAGTTGCTTCTAATCCATGTCCGCAAGCCTCGTGAAAAATAACACCGCCAAATTCATTATCAATAATCACTGGGAATTTTCCGCTTGGACATGGACTGGCATCTAACATCGTCACGGCCATTCGAGATGCCTCTCTTGCATAGTGATCCATATTTAGGTTTTCAAAAAATTCAAAGCCTTGGTGGGCACCTGGTCCGTAAAAGCCCGTTTCCATTTGGTTGTCCCTCACGGCTACCGCCTGGATGGCAAGCCTTGCGCGGACCCGTTTATCTTCAATGAATTTCCCTTCGGAATTGGCAATGAGAACATTTTGTTCTTCATCCATATATCGGACGGTTACTTGAGAAATACTAGAATGATAGTTTTTGGCTGTATCAAAAGCATTTTTCATAATGGTGATTTTTCTTGATTTATCTACCTCGAGGGGCAGAAGGTGAACTGGATGACTGGATTCGAAGGATTCTTGGATGAAAGGGGCAGGTTGGATGATTGAATTTCCGCTAATGGCTTGTGCCGCATTTTTGGCTGCCTTTAAAAGGCTGTCTTTTCGGAAATCTGTTGTATAGGCATAAACACTCTGAAATCCTTTAAAAACACGGATGCCAATCCCAAAGTCACGGCCGGAGAGGCATGTTTCTACTTTCCCGCTTCTAAGCGACATATTATTCGTGAAACGATCTTCCACAAATAGTTCAGAAAAGTCACCGCCGGTAGACAAAGCAGCTGTGAGTACGTCTTCAATTAAAGATTTACTAAGCATAGGGTCCCCCTTCGTATTAAAAGATTTGTATCCTCTTTGATTATATGTGTTAATCACTTAATCATACAAATGAAATGCGATATTTTGGTAAAAATAGATTTTTTTAGATAATATACTATTTCCCACAAAAAATCCTCACTAGTACGATTGCTAGTAAGGATTTTTAATCGTGCTTTCTGATAAAAGCAACAATAAGGAGAACAATTGGAATAAAAAGTTGAACCGTTAAAAAGTAAAAAGGTACAGTTGTGCTCATACCTTGAATCATCTTATCAAATGAGGGGATAGACCAGACTGAAAACAGGATAATTAGCACCCCAATCGGAAGTACCATTTGTTTATAACTTGGCAATGTCAGCCATTGAGCAGTCCCAAGGACAAGCATATAAAAAAAGGAGGAAAGCTGTACAAAACCACCAAGCACCCAAACGGCGATGACAATGGACTCAATATGTTCAAAGAATGAACCGATGCTAATAAATCTTGCCGCTTCAAAAACTGGAAATTGAATATCTGTAATAATTTCTCCAAATAAAAAAAGATTCCCAAGATTGATAAATACCATTGTCAGGACACATGCCAATACGGAAAACATTCCCCATTTCATTGCTTTTTTTTGATTCGTTAAAAATGGCAGGAGGAAAGATAACAATGAAAATTGACTTAACCATGCATGTGGGGCAAGGGAGCCTTTAATAGAGGGCATCCACCCATCTTGCATAATTGGAAATAAATTTTTAAAGTTTAAATCAGGAATTAAAAAAACATAAATCAAGAGATAAAGGGCCAAAACGATTGGCAAAAAAATTGTTGCACACCTTCCTACTGTTTCAATGCCTCCATTCACTGCAATCGCGCAAGAGAGGGCAATACTTGCGGTTACAAATACCATCGGAGTTTTATGCAAAAAGGCACTTTCAATAAATTCACCATATTCCCTAAATGCAATGGCTGTATCATGTAATAGAAAGAACAAGTAAACGAAACTAATTATTTTGCCAAAGGTTCGACCAAGAATGAGCTCACTATATTCAATCAGTGTTTTCTTCGGGTAAAGCCTATAAAGTTTAACGATAATCAATACAATAACAAAACCACTCAATGAACCCCAAATAGGGGATAGCCATAAATCACGCTTTGCATGCTGTGCGGTGATATATGGAATATAAAGAATGGCAGTTGCGACCACGGTCGCATACATAATGAGTGTCATTTGCAAGTAGGAAATCCTACCTTTTTCAAGCATACCTTTCATTCCCCTCTAAAAGGTGGTAATAGTGTGTTATGTTTCCCAAAAAACTCCAATAGATTTATAAATAATGTCAATGACTTGCCCAGGCCCAGGTATCTTAGGAAATAATATGAGAATTGCTGCGAGAATCCAGTCAAAGAGCAAAAACGCGCAAAAAGTCATTTGTACCTTTAGTCCGTTATCCTTCAATTTCGGCCGTTCAAAAAGATAGATAAGCAACAAAAGGGTTGTTACTCCTAATATTTCTAGCGTCTTCATTGTGTCTCACCTCTGTTTCTTTTACCGGTTGCTAAACCGGTTTTTTCTATCGTTACATTTGTATGAAAGGAAATGTCTACTTGCCTGAAAATCTCATCCCATTCGTTTTTCTTTGTTTTCCAGACTTCGGGATATTCTCGTTGGAACGCTTCAGCAAACCCAAAAATATCAGCATTTAATTTTTTCTGTGCTTCAGAAAAAGCCAATCGTTCCCGATCCTCGATTTCCTGACTAGCCCTTTGCTCTGCTTCTTTTATAATTTCTGGCTGAAATAAATTAAGGTTTGTAGTATTTTGAATTACCTCAAGAGCCGTATCTGTTTTAATGAGCATACTCCATTTTCCATTTGTGATGGTGGGAACCAACTCATTTTGGCTTCTTAACAAATTTAAGGAGATATAGCCTGATTTGTTTTTTAAGGAAAGCGTAATAACACCAGACCTCATTTCATTTCTTGGCCAAAGAATCCCTCTTGTTGCTTTAGCATCCAAGCGTCCGACCATCTTATCTCCTTTAAATATGGCTACCCCATTAATGAATGGAGTATCCCTCTTATTAGAACCAAGGTGCGCTGCAGGCAATTTTTCAACCCAAGGAAGAACGGCAGCGTCAGACTCTCCAGATAACATTTGTGCCAAATCTTTCACGGTTACTTTCACACCGATTTGAGTTTTTACCAATTCGTGAAGTTGTTTTGCTGAGTCTCTTTCCAATTCAGGCATCGACTCTAAAACCCGCTTGGCTCTTCCTTTTGAGATAAAAACATCAGCACTAATACGAGGCTCTGAATGCCGTAGCCAAAAATCAATTTGATCACTTACCCCTTCTTTGGCAAGTTTCTCGCCAATCACGAGCACCTCATTTTGGCCCCAAAAGATCCGTCTTGTAAGCACCTCTTGAAGACGGGCCATCGCATCCGCAATGGTTTCTCCTTCAGCGGATCGAACGAATGTTTGACTGCTGTTGGTTCCGCTTGACATGCCGTTTTGTTGATCACTTTCCGCTGGTCTTGGGATAAATACTTGGACAGAAAGTTCTATCATATTATTTTTACCTTTATCAATGCCAGCGGCCATAATAAGCGCAAGATTATTTACCTCAGTTCGGTCCCAGCATCCTGTTAGGAATAATAAAGTCAAGCATATGATAAGGTTTAAATTTTTCTTTTTAAACAATGGTACCACTCAACTTTCCTCTCCACCTTTGCTTGGACCAGGCTTTTGATCGGGTGATTGGCGCCTTAGGGTACCAGCTTCAGATGAATAAAATTCGGGACGTTTATCCAATGCCCACCAAGGTGCCCGAATGAGTACATCTTTGAAATTTTGAATTTTAAATGTTGCAGTTGAATTTAAGTATGGAACTCCAAAAGAACGGAGGGTGCAAAGGTGTGCGACAATCGCTGTAATGCCAAGCATTACGCCCAATAAACCTAATATGCCGGATAAAATCATAATTGGAAAGCGGAGTAAACGAATCGATACTCCAGTTGCATATCTCGGCATCAAAAACGACGCCACCCCTGTAATCGCAACAACCATTACCATCGGTGAGGAAACAAGCCCAGCTGAAGTTGCGGCTTGTCCAATGACAAGTGCTCCAACAATACTTACAGCAGCACCTACTTGTTTTGGCAATCTTACACCAGCCTCACGCAGTGCTTCAAAGGTGATTTCCATGATAAATGCCTCAATCAATGCAGGAAAGGGGATTTGTTCCCGACTTTCAGCAATGGTTAAGAGAAGGGAGGTTGGAATCATTTCTTGATGATAGGTTAAAATCGCTACATATGCTGATGGTGCAAGCAAAGCGACGAAAAAGAAAACATAACGCAGCCAACGGATCAAGGTGCTTATGTAAAAAGAATTATAGTAATCTTCAGGTGCTTGTAACATGGTCGCAAACGTACATGGAGCAATCAGTGTGAAGGGAGTACCATCAATCAAGATGACAACACGTCCTTCTAAAAGGCAAGAGGCCGCAACATCCGGACGTTCCGTCGTTAACATTTGCGGGAAAGGAGAAAAGGGCTTATCTTGGATCATTTCCTCGATATACCCGCTTTCTAAGATGCCATCAATATCAATTCGTTTAATTCTATTTGTTACCTCTTGGATTAAATTGTTCTGTGCAACGCCTTCAATATAGGCAACGATTACTTGTGTTTCTGTTAATCGGCCAATTTCCATCTGTTTCATTTTTAATGCCGGGTGGCGAATTTTTCTTCGTAAAAGGGAAGTATTGACTCTTAAGGTTTCCACAAATCCTTCCCGAGGTCCGCGAACTACCGACTCTGCAACAGGTTCCTCAATTCCTCGTTTTTCCCACTTCGGTAACCCTAGTGAAATTCCATTTGTTTGTTTTTCTATTAAAATAATCGGGTTCCCAATTGAAACTTGCTTGAAAATATCTGAAATTGAATAGACTTCCTTTGAATCTGAAACAGTAATTTCATGTTTAAACATTTCAATCAGTGTATCTTGATTTAAGTTTTTCATTCGTTTAAGCGGAATCAATACATGTTGATCAATTTCTTCCGTATTGGAGAGCCCATCTATGTAAAGAAGAACGGCATTTATTTGGCTGCCAATCATAAATTCGCGAAAGACAACATCTGAGCAATCACGATAAGAAGATTTTAGTATTTCTATATTTTCTTTCAACTCTGGACTTAGTGGAACTTCAGGAAATTTGTAAAGTAATTCATCCATTTGGCGTTTAGGAAATTTGTAATTTTTACCCAAAAAATTCATCCGTTGATTCCCCTTGAATGTATTCAAGCCTATTTTTTCCTGAGAAAGAATTACTATGCAAAGCAGCTGGGCTTTTATTCATACAGTGGCGCTATTTTGGTAAAAATACATTTTTTAGAAAAGGGACTTTTCTACCATAAAGATGTTATATATAATTAAAAAGTAATCATACAAAAGGAGGATTTGGGGTTTTGTTGTACAACTTTGTTTTATTTCTACATATTTTAGGTGCAGTCATCATGTTTGCTGCAGTAGGAATCACCTTAACGGCGATGATCGCCATGCTCCATTCTACAAAAACGGAAAACATACGGATTTGGTCTGCATTAGCTGTGAAACTTGATGGTCTGCTGCCTTTTAGTGTTATTTTGATTCTACTGCCTGGCCTATACCTTGTGATTTCTACATGGGGATGGGGGAAACCGTGGGTTGATTTTTCGCTTGCAGCATTAATCATTATGACGTTTATGGGCCCAATCATTAATTTGCGCCGTTTAAAAGCGGTATTAAGCGCTGTAAGTACTGAAACCAATGATGTCCCTTCTCCGGGTTTAATTGAAAAAGTCAGAGACCGTGTCCTTTGGAATTCTGTTTTGATCATGACGATGCTGACACTTGCCATACTATTTTTAATGGCAATGAAAATCGCTTTAGTGGGCTCCATCATTACTCTAGTAGTAGCCATTATTCTTGGGTTTATTGTGTCAAAAATCATTTTAAACCGAGCATCTATTAAGATTACAACATCGAATAGTACTTTTTTTGATAAATAGTTTTTTAAAATTCCTCACTAGCCCTAGTGAGGTTTTTATTTTTTCTTTGAAGAAGCATCATTTTTTGTTATAAAATTAGATTTATCAAATGCAATTGGATGGAATAGCTGTATGGAGGAATTGTTTATGGTTCGTGTAAAGTCAGTAAAGGTGGATGGTGAGGGGATCCACGTTTTTAAAAGTGCCATTTATATTTTTGAAAGCAGCACAGGAATTACTCTTGAGTTTGACTTGATTGTCAGTGAAGTTGCTGTAAAAAAGTATAAAAAAGAAGAAACCCTTATAATTGAAATAGAATTAGAGGATGGTAGAATCATAAATTCAATTATGCATGTCAAAATCCTGTCAGGGGGATTGCCGCAGCTTAATTTGTTCTGCGAACTAGATGCTATTGATGAGTATGAAGATTTCCATCGAGTAAACGAAAATGATTCCTGGTTTCCGAATATTGAAGAGGGTATAACAATAGAAGAAATCAGAAAAGTGGAAATGCCGAACGAAGATATTAGTTTAAAACTAAAGCTGCCAATTGACCAAGTCGAATGGTTAAAAGCGCAAAAAAAAGCGAGCTTAAATGAATTGTTTAAGGAATTCATTTGTGATTTTAGGAAAAAGCAGGATCTTAAATAAATTTATTAAAATAGAGTTATAGCACGCTGATTAAAGCGTGTTTTTTTTATGTTATTTTTAAAAAATTCCCCAACATTTGAATTTTCCTAATTGATTATTGCTGAATGGGAATGTATAATAATCTTCATATAAATTATTCCTATCTGAATAGTATGGATTAAAGTTCAAAACATTAGGAATTTTAAAATGAAACATAAGGGGAGATTGAAATGTTTTGGACATACATAGCATTTATCATCGCATTCTTTTTTGCCATGAATATCGGGGCCAGCGGGACAGCTGCATCCATGGGTTCTCCGTATGGGGCAGGGGCCATAAAAAATAAGCGATTGGCGATGATTCTTGTGGCACTAGCTGCCTATCTTGGCGCAGTACTTGGTGGTGGCGAAGTCGTCAAAACAATTGGGAAAGGAATTATTCCGACTTCGATCCTCAGCATTGAAATGGTCGCCCTTATTCTTTGCGGAGCAACGTTAACCTTATTTATCGCCAATCTAATGGGAATCCCGCTATCAACCAGTGAGGTGACAGTTGGCGCGATCGTCGGTGCCGGAATTGCTTATAAAAAATTGTATTTTGATAGCCTTATAGTTATTGTCGCATTTTGGGTCATTGTTCCACTCGTCTCATTCTTTATCACATTTTTCCTTGGAAAACTAATTTCCAAAGCTGAAAAGCGGTGGATTGGGCTGACCAAACACGGAAAATGGAAAAAATGGCTGGCAATCTTACTCGTAATAGGAGGCTGTTTTGAAGCTTTTTCTGCCGGAATGAATAATGTAGCTAACGCCGTTGGACCACTTGTCGGTGCTGGAATGCTGTCTGCAAATAAGGGAATTTGGATTGGCGGACTATTTGTTGCTATAGGCGCCATATTATTGGGTGGTAGAGTTATTGAAACAAACGGAAAGAAAATTACCAAACTCTCGCTATTAGAAGGCAGCGCCGTTTCGTTTACAGGAGGAGCGCTTGTGACGGTTGCCTCACTATTTGGGTTGCCAATTCCGCTGACACAGGTAACCACTTGCGGGATTTTAGGAATAGGCGTATCCCAAAAAGGGTTTGGGATTTGGCAAAAATCTGTCATCCAAAAGATCTTAAAGGTATGGTTGATTTCACCGCTCGCGTCCCTGGTGATTTCCTATCTGCTCGTTAATCTCTTTATACAAGGCAATATGTATAATATTTTCATCATCTTGAGTACCTTTATTGCGGGATTAGGCGTATTAAGTCTGTATTCCAACGTCCGAAAGGAGAACAGTACGACCCATGATGAGGGCGGGGGAATATAATTGATTAAAGCTATAGTCAGGAATTGGCTGTAGCTTTTTTTATAATTATTACCTTCAGCAACATCCGGAATATTTTCCTAAAATAGAATCAAACAAGTAATGGGGAAAATAGGGTGCATCAGGTTGAAAGAAATTCATACTATCGACATTTAAATGTATAAAACGGGCTATTATTTGTACTATATCACCAGAACTATTTCACTAGATTACTATAGTATAAAACTATCAGACAAGCATTGTTTGATAGTTTTTTTATTTTAGAAAGGAGAAAAATTAGGAAAATGGCAAGTTCGTTTCCAGGCTTTTATACCACCAGTCACTACATTAAAAGCCTTTCGTATCTACCAGGTTACGGGGAAGATTTGGCAGCCCAAAGTCAAACAAATCTTACAAACAACCCATCCCTAACTTTTTTAAATGAAATCATTATCCTTGATTTTGGCAAACCAACCGTTCAAACCCAACGTGTTAAGAAAAATAAATTTAGAACGTATGGTGCGTCGTTATTTAACTCTACAACTTTTACATCAACAAATGAGATTGCAAGTGGAGTGGAACAATTTATCGATTCTTTTATTGCAACCTTCCAATCCACTATATCGTACTCCATCACCATTGCAGTTGGAACAACAAATTATGGGAGCCAAGTGACAAAAGAACATGGTCAAGCATGGGGGAATATGATCAACTCAATTAACACCTATGTGCTAAATAAAGCATTAACGGATACACGATATCTTTCAATCCAAGTAGTTGGGGCAAATGATATGGAGACAGGATGGAACTCACCCAATGTTACACGAGCATGGGTGGATGGGTATCGAAGCACAACAGACAACCAGCTATGTAATTTTGGAGACGCTGGTGGGATGCCACAAGCATCTAAAGGGAGAACTACGTATATTTCAGGTACGGGAAACAATGGATGGACACTTAATGATATTTGGTATGTTTCCGATGGTGGAATTAATCCAGTGACCAATACTCAGTTTTCTTTTGTTTTACCCGAAATTTATACAACGGCTGGAACTCAAGCAGCACAGTGGTTTAATTTGGATCTTTATTCTCATCAAACCTATCAAAAACCGCTTAGCATCTACGGGGTTTTAACAGAATTTGCTGCAGATAATACTACTAATCCACCAAGTGGTCAAAATTCCGGATGGAATCAGCTGGCAGGATATTTGCAAAGTTCTCCCGTTACTGCAGTTGACTTAGAAGATGGAACGCCATTTATGCAATGGGCAACAGATATTTCATGGGCATTGCCTTAAGGAGGAAAGAAATTATTGTGCAAAATCCTGCAAATTTATATGTAGATCCAGATTTTGCTTCTTACAATGTTAAGTTTGGTATACACTCAGGAATTAAGAAAAAAGCTCTAAGTCAAGTTACTGTTGGACAATCCTTTGCGGTTGATTATAGAGGAAAGTTAGAAAACCCTATTCTATATGTTGCACAATGCCGAAATAAAGTTTAGCTGGTGATCGAGGTGCTGAACACGGAGATCTTGTTATCAATAAGCTTGATGCTACTGGAAATCTATTGGGTACGATGTATCTTAACCATCACCATTTCAAAAATAGCTATGAGTCAAGTCCTGGCCGATTTTATGAAGGAATAAATGACAATTTTAGAGCTTTTGGTTTTGGTCATGGATCTCAAATCGCGATAGAATACGCTCCTGATGGTGCCTATCTTTGGACAGACTGCCTCTCAGAAGTAATCGATACAGTTAAAACCCTTTCATCAAAACGGTATGATGTTGCTGGAGATGCATTATGCCGATTTATTTACAAAGATGGCAGCTATACTCCTGATAGCCCTGATATTCATGTATTCAATCCTATAGATTTTTTTGGGACCATTGGAGTAAATTATACGAATCTCTCTATTAGCATTGATAACGAGTTTCATCGTATGGCAATAAAGTATAAAGATCATCTTAATAATGGGAAGTATTATGTAGCTATTTTCCAAATTTCATATGTTGGAAATAAACCAACATTTTCGTTATTAAATTCATTTCTTTATCCAGTTATTAATTGGTGGGAAGTGAATAGTAACGGAAATCCCATTCAAGTAAAATCACCACTATCAAATCAAGGGATGAGCTTATTTGGTAATTACTTATATACCCAACATGGAACAGCATACCATAACGCTGATTTGTTTAGCCCAACGGATATTACTGAAAACGGCGGTTTTTATCCAGATGGGACACCGATTAAATTGGTTGGGAATCATCATATTACTCAAGTTGATTGGAGTTCAGGAGTGATGGTCGATTATAATCATTCACAAGCATATCGGACCCTAGATTATCGGGAGCCAGAAGGATTATTTATGATACCAACAAAAGATGATTCTGGAAACATCACAGCGTTAGAACTATGTTTTGGCTATGCAAGTGGTCCGAATGGCGCTAGACTTTGGACACTATATTCGAAGAAGCGGACAGGAATCCCCTTAAATTAATTATAAATCCTTTTTCCATAAAATCCCTCTCGTAAGTCGAAAGGGATTTTATGATGACCGCTATAAGTTGACATTAAATAATAAAAATCCAGCACGATGGCATGAATGAACAAACTTTTTAATTTTATTATTTGGCGGATAGGAATGGGTTCTTTATGAAAAAGAATGCAATCCTTTTTCATAATTTTTACCTTCAGCAGCAATCCCGATACTTTGGTAAAATAGAGTTAAACAATTAATTGGAGAATAATAAGATGAATCAAGAAGAAATTCAATATCTCAATCAATTTTTATTAAAAAGTGGCGAGCGTTTGGATTTGGCCATCAATGAAAACAATGCACCTGTTTGGGAAATTCAGATTGTAAAACAAACAGAACGAACCTACCGAGTAGTTGGGTTATTAACACTTACTTGTAACCCTCCAAACCTTGAATCTAGCAATATGGGAGAATTGTTATCGTCAGTAACACCAAGAAAGAAGCTACATTTAAAAGAGAATGATCCCAACACATTAAAATGGTTCCAACAAGGTTTGATTTTAAAGGAAATTCGTTTTAAAAAAGACGGTAAAACGGTGGATTCACAATATTTTCGCATGGGTTTTCCTCTATATAAATATGCACAAGAACAAATTCAAAGAGAAGAAGATAAAATAGAAAACGAGTTTAGCAGCTGGAAGAAGAACATCTCCGCATTAAGATCCATCCCTACTTTTACCCCACATCGGGAAAGGGGTTTTTTTGCATGCTTATCGAGAATCAAGGAGCTAGTGAAAATTACTTCTAAGGAATTAAAGGAATCAAGCTATTTTTTAGCCAGCTGGTCTTTCGCTAAGCGTATGAAATTCCTCCATTTTATTTGTGCTTTTTTACAAATTTCTTTTATGAAAGAAGAATTTGACTGGAAGGAGATCGGCGCTGAATATTTTCAAGAAATCGGCGGCTCCAAGGAATTCGACCGCTATAAGGATGAATTTATCAATCTTTTAGAAGCATGGGCCGGTTGTCCTGTTTCCTTGATGGGAATGACAAGTCTTGGTAGAATCACTCCGCTTTACTTTTCAGGGCATATAAGCGGAAGTTATTCTACTTACCGATATGGTCCTGTCCATTCCTTAACGGACATAGCGATCTCTATCGAGAATTATACTACTAACTCGACAACTCTTTGGCTTGTAGAAAATCGGGCTATCTTGACTCGAATGGCAGCTAAGAAAAACTTTCTCCATGATACCGAATCTCTTGTACTATGTGTTGATGGGCATCTCAGGTCTTCGCATAAGCATTGTATTAAACAGCTATTAACAAATGGAGAGGTAGCGCAAGTATTGATTTGGACCGATTACGACCCGGATGGATTACAAATTGCCAAAGAAGCCTATCTTACTGTTTCGGAAAAATACACTGGCACCATTAAGTGGGTTCGGCATGATTCAGAGGTCAATACAAACTGGCATGATTATGAAACCTACATGGAATCCTTATTGAACGAAACAAGAATGGAACAAGAACAAGTATTAGGAGGTGTAGAAGAATGGACAAAGTGGATTCTTCAATGATTTCCATATTTCAATCAGATGAATCAAATCCTGAAGTTCTGCAATCTCTAAAAGATATTGCCTCCTTATCCGGTGTCCTCTGTGATTTAGGGTCACAAAACAATTATCAATCACCCGCGGAAATTTTACGTTTTCTAAAAATCATTCAATTGATTAATGAGGAAGCCCTTGGTTTAGATGATCCAATTGAAAATGCTGAAACGGTTTACTATCGATATCGAAACCGCTATACCGACCCCGAGCCGCCAACTAAGAAAAAAGTGGAGCAAATCGTCAATGTTCTCGTTAAATATAATTGGATTTCGAAAACCTCGAGACAGTTGAAAATGCGTGATGTTGGAAAGCGAATGATGGATGCATTGATCCGTTTGGCCAATGATTCATTGGCTTACTATATGCATGACGATATTGGCCGCTCGCTTTTTCAGGCGCGGCGGGATGCTGAATTAAGTGAGGCCTATGATGATCATGGAATCTCTGGCGGTAACAAGATTGCTAGTATGATCCGCAATGTAGAAAATGCGATTCAAATCATGAAGGAACGGGAATTGGAAATGCTCGCAGATCGGAATGCGCTCCCACAGCTGGAAGTGATTCACCGATTAATGCAGGAGCTCGAAGGTAAACTACAGGAGCGCTTTAGACAGTTTCAAACCGTTGAAGAGAGTTTAGTTCTATCCCATTTAATGCAAAAAGGGACAGCGGTCCTTGCTGAGGGTACGAACTTAAGCTTAGGGATGATAAACAAATATTTGAGATTTACCCATATGCAAAAAACACCGTTATCCTCGACCATTCAGCCTGAAAAGGTCCGGGCCTTTATCACGCAAATGTATGATCCTCCGCTTGATTCCGATGTACCCAATGTTTATCAATTATTTAGTTTTATGGAACAGGGACAGCATGAAGACGAGGCGATAGATGGGTTATGGGTGCCAGTAAAGCTTGCAGCACCAATTGGGCCAGCTGCGATAGAGGATGCCGTTCAATATCTCGAAACCTATGAACCGATGGCAGACCCTATTGATGAAATAGAAGAGGAACTTGATTATACGACAGAGGTCATTTCAGAGGGTGATATGGAAGAGTTCATGGGGGAAAGCCAGTGGAAGCTGATGAAATCGATGATTGAAACGGAAGCGATTGAAAATTACTTAAAAGAACATGAGGAAGCTCCAATGGAACAGCTGGTGATCGAGGCAACTTCCACCGGTTGGAGTGATGCGGTAAATGCCATTACAGCCGTTGCAGCCTTGGTTGGTAACAAAAAAATATCTGTATCAAAACCTGTAGAAAAGGTGGAGATACCGAACTATGATCGAAAATGGGAGTGGATGAATCGTGACGATGGATCCAACATTATCAGAAATAGAAACAAACGAGAACAATCAGATGAACGTTAATCCCCTTAATGTGATGCAATCCTTAAAGGGGTTCTTAACGGAAGAAGAAGAATTAACGTTCATGAACATTCTTTTTTCCTCTTCCGCCTCTATCCGGTCCGGAAACTTCGGACTCCCGCGAAAAGAGGTAGAAAAACAATTGCACATTCAAGGAAAGAATGAAAAATTCCATTCTTTTCTCATAAGAGTCAACCAAGCAGTGAGCCGTTACATGAAAGTCATTTATGATGAACGCCGTGACCAAGTCATTGTCATGATGCGCGTCCCTGCAAGAGCTGCCCGTAATACGTTAACAAAGGAAAGTTTGGCTGTACTCCTTTATATGTTTTATCAGCAGGAGGTACTGCAGCATGAATTTACTTTGTTTGACCAGCTGCTTAATGCCTTTGGCCATGAAACAACGAAAGCCAACCAGAGATTACTAGTGAATATTGATCCGTTAAAAAAAATTGGGGCCATTGAGGAATATGATACGAATTCACAGGAAAAAGCCTATCAAATTACCGCAATTGGCGTTCATATGTTCACAGATTCTTTTTTAAGAAGAACCGCTGAATTTAGTCAATCCAATCAATTAAACAAAGAAGAAGTACTGAAATTTTTCAAGCGTTATAATCTTTATCAAAAGGATGATGTTGAATGATTCCTTGGAGACTAACCTTCTCGGGTATTCGCGATTACCCGCCAACTTTGTTAGATTTATCCGGAGAAAAAGACCATGTAATGATCACCGGGCCAAATGGAGCAGGTAAATCAACCATCACTTTTTGTATGGGGGCCGTTTTATATTCTTCCAAGGTGGATGTCGAAGGGTTAAAATCACGAAATTTACCAGCGGACCAGACGTGGAAGGCTAAGATATCTCTACTTTTCAAAAATGAGGGTTCCATGAAAATTGATGCCCCTGGATTTGTAGAGTTCGGTTTAAAAATTATTCAGGATCCGGGCCAGCCGATGAAAAAAGAGTTTCTTATTTCTACCGGCGACACCATTGATGAATGGGAAGAAACGATCAAATATACCTCTGGAGACCGGTTTTACAACTTTACCGCTTATAAAAGGGATCTTCAATATAAATACAAAGTTGATCCGGATCTCTTCTATTTAATTTGGTATCAACAGGAAGTAAACCAATTCGCTGTGATGAATCCTGAGGAACGGTTTCGCATTTTTAGCGAAATGCATGGTATTGATCAGGTGCAGCGTGATTGGGAAGAGAGTATGGAAAAGGTAAAGGACAGCGAGGAGTCCCTCCGTGCTGCAGAGTCGAATGTGAAGATAAGAAAAACGGAACTTTCCATGTCGAGGGCGGCCTTGGATCGATTTTTAGATAATCAAAAGCGCTTGAACGATGGCGGCAAGCTTTATACGGTTTCCCTTCTTCAATTGGAGGCGCATTATAAAAAGGAAATTAAGAGATTAGAAGAAGTTGTTTTAGGTTTAGAAGAAGAAATTTTAGTGGCAAGGGATGATTTGTCAATCAAAAAAGGCTTAAAAGAGCATGGCGAGGAACAGCTTCAAGTGACAAAAGCAAAGCGTAATCAAATAGAAATGACGATTGGCGATTCAGAGCTAAAGCGGGATCAATTGGTTGAAAAGATAAAAAATCTCCAATTTCGAATGGAAGAATTAGATCGTGAATTAGAAGCGATAACGAAACGAAAAAATCAAGTCACACGGACTGAGGAAGAAGTAAAAACAACACTCGGGAAGCTTTTAGTAGAACAAGAACAAACAAACATCGCTTTTAGACAAAATCAAGAACATTTAGACCAAAAAGAAATGGAATGGAAGAAACAGGTTGAACGGATCGCTCGAATTCAACAGGAAATTGAAATAGAGGAAGAATTCGAGCAAGTCCATCGTGATCGTTTACAACAGTATACCAGCAGCCATGAGGTTCAACGGAGGATCGAATCACTTGAAGTAAATGTATTAGCTAATAAAGGAAATCATTTCAATGATTCTCTAAAACTAAAAGACTTGAAAGAGGAATTAAAGCTACTTTATGAGGACCGCGATTATTCAATTAGGCAAGTGGAGTCTATTAAATTTTTTAATGCCTTAAATATGAAAGCCTATGCACTTCGTGAACTTTTGGAACTGGATGAGCTCGCACAGCCAAAAGATGAACAATTATTTAATGCTATAAAATATACCATCTTTTTCAATGGGACAGCAATTGCTCCACCTAACGATTTATATCATGTGCCATTAATGATGGTAGTTCCGGACCGGGTGGTGACAAAATTATCTTCTCTTCACTTGCAGGTGAAGGATGGATTAGATGAGGAAGTTCTAACCTTTGCGATGAAAGCTCTTTGGTGGGTGGAGCAATTTTTCAAAGGGAGCACTTTTTCAATCAAAAATGGTTCTCTTATCGACCCTATGGGAATCCGTGGGCCACAGGAGAAAGAACGATTTATTTTAAGTGAGAAGGCTTTAAAGGTCCGCAAGCAGGAAGTCGAAAATCTGGTGATGAGTCTTTCTCAAAAACTAGAACGATTGGATGAAAATATAACTGCTGAAACAAAAACGATTCAAGAGTTAAATAGTATTATTCATCAAGTAAGAGAATCCGAAGCCTTTATGACAAATGAGTATGAAAGAATAGTAAAGAAAAACAGATTGAAAGAAGAATTGCAGTTAAGAAATTCAATTGAAGGAATAACCATTGAAATTAAACAAGAGCTGGAAAAATTAATGCGCCAGCAAATACAGCAAGAAACTTTAAAGACCATTTTAGTAGAAGAAGCAAACATATACGATGAACTTGGAAAAATGAAGGACAAGTATGAGGAACGGAACCGTTTACAAGTTCAATACAATCAAGAAACTGAACTTCTACGAAATGTTAAACGAAAGATTGATCGTTTGAATGATGACTTTAATCTGGTAGAAAACTCCATTAACAAAACTGAACGGGAAATTACCAAATGGAATGGGGCTCTGGAGGACGCAGGACGAAAAATAGCAATCATTGAAAAACAAAAAAAGAATTACAGTGAGGACAAGGAATCTATTCAATTAGAACTTGTACAAGTGATCAATGACCTAGTGGACTTACAAAAACTAATCCCTGCAATTTATGCGGAGGCCAGCGATATACCTATGGGTGAGTCCTTCCCATCTGTTCCGCAAATCAAGAAGAGCTGTGAGAATGGTAAGGTTATGTTTGAGAATGCTAGAACTGAGGCTGGGATTGATCCGGCCGCACAGGAGAATTATGATACGCTAAAATCTGAATATGAGCGATTGGATTCTGAGTATAAACGGATGAAGATCCTACTTGATGAAGATAAAGAAAGGACCGAATACCTGAAAGATCAATTGGAAACCACGATTAACATGCGCGTCCTCGAGCTGCAGCAGCGTTTTAAAGCCTATATGAGCCAGTTCCAGTTCGAGGGAGAAATTAGTTGGGAGTCCTATGAAGACAGGAGAAAACGGACCCACTTTCATTTGTATATAAAAGCTCGCAAAGAAGGGCATCGCGGTGCCATGGAGGATGTTAGTATTAAAGCACGGGGTGGAAGAGTGGGAAAAGGGGTTTCAGGGGGAGAGGAATCTTTGAGTTCCTTACTATTTGCACTTGCTCTTTTACAAAATCTCCAGACTACTCCTGGGTTTATTGTGCTGGATGAGTTTGATAGTGCATTGGATGAGCATCGGAAGGTAAAAGTGTTTGATCTGTATGTAAATGAGCTAAAACGTAAGCTTATTATTCTCACGCCTAAGTCACATGAAGAGTCGTATTTAGACCGATTCACGAAAGCATTTGTGGTTCAACATGATCCAACGGTCCCTAAGAGTAGGGTTGTGGGAATTGTTAAGGCGATGAGTTAGTTGGTAATTGACGGTTTGCTTTTTTTTCGGAAGATTTTTATCAGTACCCACAGAGCTTACTTTTCACCTGAACGGGCACTATTGGTCCTTGTCAGTGCCCAAGGAGCTTTATTTATCACCTGAACGGGAACTATGAGGCCCTCGTCAGTGCCCACAGAGCTTGACTTTTCACCTGAACGGGAACTATGAGGCCCTGTCAGTGCCTGCGGAGCTTGACTTTTCACCTGAACGGGAACTATGAGGCCTTGTCAGTGCCCGCGGAGCTTGATTTATCATCTGAACGGGAACTATAAGGCCTTGTCAGTGCCCGTAGAGCTTGATTATTCCAAGAAACGGGCACTATGAGGCCTTGTCAGTGCCAGCGGACCTTGATTTTCCCAAGAAACGGGCACTATGAGCCCTTGTTAGTGCCAGCGGACCTTGATTTTCCCAAGAAACGGGCACTATGAGCCCTCGTCAGTGCCTGCGAGCTTTTTTATCTTAACCGGAACTTCATTTCAAGTACAATTTGGTTGGATATGCCCCACTAAAGCAAGCGATACAGCGACTGCTTGTTTCTGCGAGATCTACATCTACTGCCTCCAATAATCCTTCGGTGCTTAAAAAGGCTAAGGTATCTGCGCCGATGACTTGTCCCATTGCTTGTTCATGTTCATGCTTATTCGCAAATAACTCTTCTTTTGTCGGCATATCCACGCCATAAAAACAGGGGCTTTTTACCATTGGCGAACTAATGCGAACATGGACTTCCTTGGCACCTGCTTGCCGAATCAAATCAACAATCCGCTTACTTGTCGTTCCCCGAACAATCGAATCATCTACTAAAACTACTTTTTTTCCTTCTAAAATTTCTTGTACAGCACTTAATTTCAAACGAACCGCCAAATCTCGCAATTCCTGAGTCGGTTCAATAAATGAACGTCCTGCATATGGGTTTTTGATGATTCCCATTTCATATGGAATTCCTGATTGTTTGGAAAAACCGAGGGCGGCTGGGACACTCGATTCCGGGACGGCAACTACAACATCTGCTTCTATTGGATGTTCTTTGGCTAAAATTTGTCCTAATTCCTTTCGAATGGCTAATACACTTCTTCCCTGAATGACACTATCAGCACGGGCAAAATAAACAAATTCAAAAGAACAAAGGGAAATGTCACCTTTTGCGGCAAACCTTCCTGATTGAACCCCATTTTCATCAACAAGAAGCCATTCACCTGGTTCAACATCTCTCCAAAACTTGGCATCCACTGCATTTAACGCGCATGTTTCAGAAGCAGCGATAATGGAATCCCCAATTTTCCCAAGGCTAAGCGGCCTTAATCCGTGACGATCCAGGCCAATTAACATTTGTTTTTCCGTCATAATGAGTACAGCAAAAGAACCGTCAAGCCGCTTGAGAACATCAGGTCCTGCTTGGGCAAAATATTTTTTACTTGATCGAGCAATTAAGTGAGCAATAATTTCAGTATCTGTTGTGGTTTGAAAGATGCTTCCTTGCTGTTGCAGGACATCTCTTTCAAATCTAGCATTCACAAGATTTCCATTATGAGCTACCGCCAAATCCCCTTCGCTGTATTTAAAGACAAGGGGTTGTGCATTTTGCAGTAAGCTTTCTCCAGAGGTAGAATAGCGCACATGGCCAATGGCCATATTTCCGGTGAGGTCATCAAGGGTCTTACGACTAAATACTTGAGTAACCAATCCCATTCCTCGATGATGCCTGAATGATTTCCCATCGCTTGCTACGATCCCCGCACTTTCCTGACCGCGATGCTGAAGAGCATGAAGTCCGTAATAAGTTAAGTCAGCTGCTTTAGGGTGATTAAAGACTCCAAATACACCGCATTTCTCCTGCATTTCCGAAATCATCTTGACTTCCTCCTATTGACATCCTTTCTTTATTTTAGGCATAGGGAGAAATTCTATCCTTTTTGATTTTACTTATAAAGATTTTTTAGGTTGAAAAGTATAAAAGAGGGACTTGAAAATTTGAAAGTAGCAAATTTATTGAAAAAATGCACACGAGACCATAAATCTCGTGTGCATAGCTTTGCTCATTTTATAAATATGGACTCTCATGCTTCGCCTTCAGCCTCATCCAGCGGCGCTCCACTTCATCATCAAACATCTGCAGCATTTCTTTACTCTCTTCCCTTAGCAAATGCTTCGTTTTTCCCATCATCTGCAGCCAATCAGACACCGCAACTCGTTTACTCTTACTTTCAGGGTCATACGTAATCGTCGTAATGCCGCGTTCGACTTCATAAAGAGGGAAGAAACATGAATTAACCGCCGCTTCCACAATCGTCTGGCCTAATTCATCCTTCGATTTCCAGTTCAATGGGCACGTAATCAAAATCTTGCCGTACACCAAACCTTCATTCTGTGCATACCACTGGGCTTTGGCAGCTTTTTTCAAGAGATCCCGGTCAAACGCTTCCGTTCCGGTAAAAACATACGGAATATGGGTAGCGGCCATAATTTGTGCTGTATCCTTATGATGAAACGGCTTACCATTTTGGAAGCTGCCAACACTTGAGGTACTCGTCATATGGCCCATTGGCGTCGAATAGGACATCTGGCTGCCCGTGTTCATGTAGCCTTCGTTATCATACTCAAGGATAATCATTTTATGGTTGCGCAAGGCTGTACCGATTGCCGGCCCCATTCCAATATCCATACCGCCGTCACCCGTCACCATCACAAAGGTGAAATCATCGCTCAAGCCGAGGTCATCCAGCTCGCCGCGCCGTTTGCGTTCATGGAACATCTCGACAAGTCCAGAAAGAGTAGCAGAGCCATTTTGGAAGAGATTATGGATATAGGTTGCTTTATGGGCACTGTAAGGGAACCCGGTTGTTACAACCATGGCACAGCCAGTATGAAATAGGGCAACAATATCTCCTTCAATTCCTTTAAAAAACAATTCAAGGCCCGAGAAAATTCCACATCCAGGGCAGGCACCGTGCCCGGAGGCAAGCCGTTTTGGCTTTTTCGTCAAGCTTCTTAACGGAGGAATTTTCACTTTTAATTCACCGGTTTTATCATCAGGAGTTACCGTGATTAATCCCGTGTTTAAGTCTTCTTTTTTCATCGGATTTAAAACACGTTTTGGTGCATATTCAGGTCTGCCGGGATTATGGCCAAAATAGTCAAATGCCTGTTCGACCACGCCTTTCTCAGCGGCTTCCAAAGCTATCTGGAAAAAATGCTCCGCATCATCGGCATAAAAATCCTTGCCGCCAAGTCCGTAAACTCTATTGACCACTTTTGTATGACTGTTCCCAAAGGTTTGCAAAGCTGCCCTTACTTCGAGTGCCATATTACCGCCGTGGGCACCATAGGAGTCTGCACGATCGCCAACTGTAAGCGCTTTTACATTTTTTAAGGCTTCTACTAATTTTAGTTGCGGGAAGGGACGGATCATATTAGGAGAGATGACACCAGCTTTTATCCCTTTTAAACGGAGCCTGTCAGCAACATCCTTACAAACTTCAGCAGCAGAATTTAACATAAATACAGCAATCTCTGCATCTTCCATCCGATATAAATCAAGAACAAGATATTCACGCCCTGTTAATTCTGTATATTCTTTTGAAATCCTTTCGAAAACCTGCTCCGCTTTATACATTGCTTCAGATTGCTGAAAACAATTATTAATATAGTCCGGTTCATTCATGTAAGGCCCGATGGTGACCGGATTTTCCCGGTCCAAGGCATGAGGGAAGTCCCTCGGCGGTTCGCCAATAAACTGTTGTACATCTTTGCGATCCTTTACTACCTGTACCCGCCGTTTTTGGTGAGAAGTAAAATAACCATCAAATGAAACAATTACTGGAAGCCGTACTTCTGGATCTTCTGCTAGTTTAATAGCGATAATATTCATATCATAGACAATTTGCGGGTCACGGGCCATTAAAATCGGCCAGCCAGTGTTCAAGGCGAAATATAAGTCAGAATGATCGCCGTGGATGTTCAACGGTCCGGAAACAGAGCGGTTAACCAAGTTTAAGACCATTGGAAAACGTGTACCAGATTGGACGGGCAGCTGTTCAAGCATATAGAGGAATCCATTTGCGCTGGTTGCGTTAAAAACCCGTCCGCCGCCTGTCGAAGCCCCGTAACAGATACCGGCGGAGCCGTGCTCGCCATCAGCCGGAATTAGAACAATATCGTGCTCGCCTTTGGCTTTCATGCTATCGAGGAACTGAGCCACCTCTGTGGAAGGGGAGATTGGATAATATCCCATCACATGGTAATTAATTTGGTGGGCTGCATAGGCTGCCATTTCATTCCCGGATTCAAAAACAACGGTTTGTTCCGCAGCACCTTTTGGAACCTGTAATTTTTCTTGGTTTAAATCGATCGACATTTTTATACCGCCCTTTCCTTTAATTTTGATTCACTAAATCGAATAAATGGGGGACGCGATTCTTGTCGGCGTAGCCGTCATTGTATTCTCTTTCTCCTGATAAAGCATCAACCGGGCAAGCTGTCACACATTTTAAGCAGCCTTTGCAATATTGATAGTCAATCCCTTTCAGGAACATTTGCGGCCGGCCTCGTTTGTCATCTTTTTCCTCCCAAACAAAGCAAAAGTCTGGGCATGCCGTGTCACAGGCAGCGCAATTAATACATTTTTCTTCGTGAAAATGAGGGAGCATACCTGCTCGCGAAATGCTTAAATCTTTTAAAATGCTGTTTCCTGGATTGGTGATCGTGCCGCCAATCGTTTGAGTTTCATAGCCAAGTAGTGGTTCCGCTCTTTTAAACGGTTCTAGTTCCGTGCTTATTTCTACAGGATATTTTTTGAATTTAACTTCTTGATAGCCACGATCAAATGTTCGGAGATTGGGTTCAACCAGGTGGGGATATTTTTTCTCAAAGGTGCGGCGAATGGTTTGTTTCATGGACTCAGGGTCTAGAAAGTCTAATATACGATAAAGGGCCCCAAGCATTGCAGTATTGGCTTTGGTCTTTTCATCTAGGGCGATTCCGGTTGCATCAACAATAGCAATCGTTCCGCCCGGTATTTTTATTTGTTGTTTAAGTTCATCGGGAGATTTTAAAGAATTTACTAAGATGGTGCTGTCGGGATAGATTCCGCTTGTACAGTTGATGGTTTTAAAAAGGGCATCATGGAAAATGCCGACAACGTGAGGGCGTTCAATGGGTGTGGTATCTCGAATGGTGGTTTCAGGATTGCAAAATCGGATATGTGCTTTTACAGGGGAGCCTTTTTTCTCAGAACCGTAGGATGAAAAACCGACCCCATTTAGACCGTTTCCAACGACACCATCCTCGGAAAGTAATTTTCCCGCAAGATTTGCTCCTAAACCGCCGATAGATTCCAGTCGGATTTCAAAAAAACCTAATTCATTCACTTTTGGTAATTTTGACAAATAGATTCCTCCGATCTTATTGAATAGTATTAATGTTATGAATTATCAATAAATTCAGTATCATTATTGTAACAGGATAAAAAAATAATTACAACAGATTATATTTTAAATTAATTATATGTATATTTTTGTGCGTTTATGTTGAAGTTAAAAGGGTTTATAGAAAAAGAAAAATTTCGAGTTGATATAGTACAGAAAAACCGTTGTTATATAACAAAATGCAAAAAAGTGAAGGAGCATTCCTTCACTTTTTTATCTATAGTATAAAGATTTCCGAAAGAGTTTTTCATAAGCCATTTGAAAGCCATATAATACGACTGTTTTTATTAGAAAAACAAGAGATAGTTGAAACTTACTTAAACGTACCAGCGAGACATAACCGATTTTTTTAAATAGGTTTAACCCCAAATAGGTAAAAGCGGCATCAACGAGGATATTGACGAAAATGTATAAAGGAAACTTGCCAAACGTGTATTTTAAAATCCAAAGGGATCCGACTAAAAACGGTCCGAAAATCAATGGCATTTCTCCTAATACATTCGGTTTAATATTAAGAGGGAACCACCACCATTTCCTTTTTTCCGCCAACCTGCCTTCAAATATAAGGTAAAGGCACATAAACAGTCCTGACGGAAGGTACCGTTTCATTGTTTTGTTACCAAGAAGTGGGATTGTGAGCCAGGGTAATATAAACATTAGCAGAATTAATAATTTTGTATTTTTCATGCTAAAACATCCTTTATGTGATCTTAATATATTTATTTTTCCTATTCTAGGCAGGTTTATGTGGTATAAAACATCGCATTTCAAATATCGCAAGAATTGGAATAAAAAGGAAAGTTGATAGAAAAAATAAATAAAAAAATACAAAAAAGGAAATTGCCATGAGGATTATTGCAGCATTGTTTTCGATCATTATGCCGGGATTTGGTCAGTTCTATAATCGGCAAATGATTAAAGGTGTGCTTTTTGTTGTGTTTGAACATTTTGATAACCTAGTTGGAAACATAAATAATACAATCCAGCTAGATTTTAATGGATTTCACCAAAAAGCATTAGAGACAGTCGTTTATGATGGACTATTATTTTACCCAGGTTTCTAAGTGTATGTTGTGTGGGATGCCTGGTTTTATGCAAAGGAAGGGGCAAATAAAACAACGACTGCCATTCCCTTTATCATTGGCGGTTTTTTAGGAGAAATAAGTACCATTTTTTCTGCTAAAGTGCCGTTTCCATCCTTAACAGCGGGGCTATTAATGTTGGTCCCAATGACTATCTGAATGGTTATTTTTAGGAAGCAATAAACTATGACAGGATTAAAAGTTCATTAATAAAAAATCCAAACATACATATTAAAGGAGGACGACCTATAGATTAATTAAAACTGAATTTAAAGGGGAAAGAATCCTTATGGAATTTCTACAAGAATTAATCAATCATTTTAGCCCATTTTTGTCTTTAGAGGCTGCTGCAAAAA
This sequence comes from Neobacillus sp. GCM10027624, assembly GCF_042675345.1. Taxonomy (NCBI): domain Bacteria; kingdom Bacillati; phylum Bacillota; class Bacilli; order Caryophanales; family Bacillaceae; genus Neobacillus; species Neobacillus sp. GCM10027624. The sequence continues at coordinate 205,083 of NZ_JBHTHD010000002.1, read as the reverse complement.
TTATCTCAGATCCCGCAAGCTGGGGTGTTATTGGCACACTTGTGGTTCTTGAGGGATTATTATCTGCCGATAATGCTATTGTCTTGGCAGTTATGGTCAAGCACCTGCCAAAGAATCAAAGAAAAAAAGCCTTATTTTATGGAATATTTGGAGCCTATTTTTTCCGTATATTCGCAATTGGATTAGGAGTAACGCTAATCAATATCGCGTGGATTAAAATTATCTGCGGCCATTATCTATTGTGGATTGTTTTTCAAAACTTTATCAACAAAAAAGAGGAGGAAGGCGAAGTCCATGCTAGAAAAATGGGATTTTGGAGGACCGTTTTAACCGTGGAACTCATGGACATTGCTTTTAGTTTTGACAGTATAATTGCTGCATTTGGTGTATCCAATCAAGTGTGGGTTCTCTTTTTAGGAGGGGTGTTAGGAATTTTAATGATGCGCGGCGTAGCCCAAGTTTTCCTTGCCTTGATTGAAAAAGTACCGGAGCTTGAAACAACTGCTTTTATCTTAATTGCGATTATCGGCGTAAAAATGATTGCCTCTGTATTTGGATTCCATCTTGACCAAATCGTCTTTTTCAGCACATTGGTTGCCTTATTTTTGGGGACCTTTATCGTTCATTTCTTTAGAAAAAAAATAATTTTTTGGAAATCCTTCTAGTAAATTCGCCGTTGCCCGAACCTTCATTTTTCATTTATTAATATATATGGAGAAAGTCGGTGGTTTTTTTTGGCAAATGGATTTTATCATACGGAAGTTATTGATATTGTGACAAGTGTTACGGGCGGATCAAAATGCAGGATGCATTTTCAATTGACGACAGAAAGTATGACTGGCGGGGGATTAACGACGATTACCTATACGATTACAAACTTTCTGGATTCAAACTGTTTGATTTTTTACTTAACAGTAGATGAGCATTTGTTCCCTTTTGATCCAGGCATTGCTCCAGGCGGTATTGGTACCATTAAATTCTCCAGAAACGGTGCTTCTGTTCCCGCAATCGGCAATGTCTATATGGAATGCGGCGGCCTGGAATTTGAATTCGGCTCACTGTGTACTGCTGTGTTAAAGGGAGATTGCGGCAACCCATCTGAATAATACATTAAAGGAATTCCAGCAGATAGGGGACAAGAAACAGATAAATGGCGAGATTTTAATTTACAGAAGACCTATATGAAATAAGGTTAATTTGAATAAACTCGCTAGTTTAGTGCAGAATAATAACCATTAAGTAATGGAGGTTATTATTTTGTTAAATAAAAAAACTAAGCTAACATCTTTATTTTGGATAGCCATACTTGGTTTAATATTAACAACAATTTATACAATAATCCTTGGGATTTTAGGATATAGAACCATGAACAGGATTGATTTTATCTATAAACAGAATAAACAAAGAAAAAATAGTTAGGATCAGACCGCTCATTTGGGCGTTTTTTTTTATCAAAATCTTTGAGCGTTTTTGTTTGTTGTTCTATATATAAAAAGAAATAAAAGAAGAAATCCATTTCTTTTTCATGGCAAAAATTGTAACATCTTGTTACAATAAACATCAAAATACAAACTCAATTGGATTCTGCAAGAAAGAAAAAATTATTCGTATACCCCCTTAATCAAAGAGGCTATGTCGAATGAATATCATTGTACGATAAACCTATTTTGATAGATAATGAGATTGTATTTTTAAAAATGATGAAAATGTTTTTGGAGTTTTTGAAAGGGAGATTTACATTGAAGGAATATATTGTTTGTTATACATTGGATCATGATATTAAACGCGTAAAAATTTTAAAAGATCAAGAGGTTAAAAAGGAAGAAGTCAAACAAGAAGTGTTAGATAAGGTTCTCCAGCATTCATACATTGTGGCAGAATGTGAACAAGGGGATTATCGGATAAATTCTTCCTCCATTCGATATATACGAGTTTTATAAAGCGTGATACAATGTTCACTTAGTAACAACATTGTGTAACTTATAGCAACGGGAGAGAGAAAGAATGTCAGAAACCTATCGCTACCGTGAGGAACGAAAACAAGCGGAAAGAGAAAAACAAAGAGAACATAAAAAGAAAAAATCACCGAAAAAAGGTTCTCTATGGAAGAAAATTTTATTGGTTTGTCTCGTGCTCGGTGTCTTGTCCATTGGAGCTGGAGTCATTACGTTTGCTGCTATGGTTAAGGATGTTCCTTCATTGGATGCATCTAAACTTGTCGACCCGCTTTCAACGAAATTTTATGATCGAAACGGGAAGTTCCTTTATGAATACGGGAAGGAAAAGCGAACGAAAATCACATATAATCAAGTTCCAAAACAGCTCGAACATGCCTTTATCGCCACAGAGGATTCGCATTTTTATGAACATCATGGAATCGACATCAAACGGACTGCGAAGGCGATTTTCTTAAATGTTACAGGAGACTTTGGTTCTCAAGGTGGAAGTACGATTACACAGCAAGTCATCAAAAGGTCATTTTTAACCCCAGAAAAAACAATAAAACGAAAGGTTCAGGAATGGTACCTGGCCTATAAATTGGAGCAAAAATATTCCAAACATGAGATTTTGATGATGTATTTTAATAATATTTACCTTGGCAACCGTTCTTACGGTGTTGCTGCGGCAGCAAAAAATTATTATGGACTCGACGCCAATGAATTAAATCAATTAACGCTTCCGGAGGCTGCGATGATTGCCGGTCTTCCGCAAAGCCCAAATAATTATGACCCGACAAAATCAATAAACAAAAAGGCAGCGACGAACCGTCGAAATCTGGTTCTAGCTTCCATGCACAAACAGGGATATATTTCGAAAGAACAAATGCAGGATGCCATGAAGGTTCCCGTAACCAAGGGACTGGTGAAGAAAAAAAATGAAGGGATGCCATATGAAGCATTTCTTGATGCAGCTGTAAAAGAAGTGGAAGGAAAGCTTAAAGGGATTGATATTGGTACGGATGGTTTATCCATTTATATGACCCTCGACCAAAACGAGCAGAAATATGCTGACAAAATGATGAACAGCAATGAAATCGTCAGTTATCCAAATGATCGATTCCAAGGAGCTTTTGTATTTTTAGATTCAAAGACAGGTGAGGTTAGGGCAATTGGCAGCGGTCGGAAAGATTATAAGGCCGGATTCCGCGGCAACAATTTTGCAATTGATCTTGTCCGCCAACCAGGTTCAACTTTTAAGCCGATATTAGATTATGGTCCTGCGATTGAATATTTGAATTGGTCGACACACCATATGTTAAATGACCAACCGACAACCTATTCCACTGGCCAACAGATTCAAAACTGGGATCGTCGCTACCATGGGATGCTATCAATGCGGACAGCATTGGAATGGTCTTATAATATTCCTGCCCTGCTCACGCTTCGCGAGGTCGGTATGGACCGGGCAAAAGACTTTGCAAAACAGCTAGGGATTACTTTTGATCACAACCAAATTTATGAGTCCTATGCCATTGGCGGAAATACCGTCAGCCCATTGGAAATGGCTGGGGCATACAGTGCTTTTGCCAATCAAGGCACATACAACAAGCCGCATTTTGTACAAAAAGTCGTGTTTCCGAACGGTAAAGTCGTGAGCTTTAAACCGAAACCAAAACAGGTTATGCATGATTACACTGCCTATATGATTACCGATATGCTGCGGGATGTTGTGGACTCTGGGACAGGTAAAGCAGCAAATGTACCTTGGCTGGATATTGCCGGAAAAACGGGAACGACTAATTTTGATGAACGGACTAGTCTTCAATATGGCTATCCATTGGGTGGTGTAGCCAAGGACAGTTGGTTTACGGGATATACCCCACAATATACGATGTCTGTTTGGACGGGATATGTGAAGAATGGCACGGGTAACTATTTACCAGGAGATACAACACATATTGCGCAAATCATGTTTAGTAAAATGATGCAGAAATTTGGCACGGACAGTACAACCTTCCAGCAGCCGAATGATGTGTATCAAATGGGAAATGATCTTTATATTCGCGGTGCAGCCGAGGTTCCACCCCCACCTAAGCCTGTGGTGCAACAAAAAAAGACTCAAAAGATCGTGGAAAAGCAACAAAAAGCTATCGAGAAAAAAATAGAGAAAGCACCTGGTAAACAAAAAAACCAAGAGAAAAAGCAAAAAGGACACGGAAAAAATAATAACCATTAAGTTCTGTAATGACTGCATGAAATTCAATTTCAGCAGTCTTTTTTTACTACAACTGGAATAATGAAAAAAAGTGAATAAACCAAAACTTCAAAGTTAACTCTATATACTAACGGTCAAATTGACGGTATGAGGTGTTTTCTTTGCAAGATTGGTGGATTTATCAACATTTTATTAATACGATGTGGTTTATCTTGTTCCTTATTTCCTTACCTGTAGCACTGGGACTTTTCATCTTCTATTCCTACTTAAAAAATAATAAACAAAATGGTAATCAGGAAAATAATCAAAATAACCAAAACCAACAGCAAGATCAGAATCAAAGTAAGCAGAGTAATCAAGAAAACCAAAACAATCAGCAATCAGATAATCAAGAAAACCAAAACAATCAGCAATCAGATAATCAAGAAAATCGAAACAATCAGCATGCCAACAATCAAGGAAATCAAACAAGTGAAACGAAACAAGAACAACCGACTTGAAGAAAAATAGAAAAAATCTAGTTCTATTTACTTATTTCAATAAAAAATAGAGAGAAAGGCTTTTATTATCTAAAAACTTATGTTAATTTGTAAAGGTAAGTTTCATATTGTATATTGTTTCCAATGCTCTACTAGGGGGGTCCGATAGCTCGGACTGAGAGAAGAATGCGTTAATTCTTTGACCCTTCGAACCTGATCTGGATGATACCAGCGTAGGGAAGTAGTTATGAAGGCGTCAATTCTTACAACGCGCCACTACTTTTTGACGATTTAATCAGGTTCTGTGTAAACAGAACCTTTTTTTATTGTCATTCATTCTCCGTAATGAACGATGCTGTATCTTCCAGATTTGGATAACATTAAAGGAGGAAGTTACATGCAAACGGAAATGAACATTGAATTAAAATCACAATTTACAGGAAGTAAGAAAGTATATCAAAGGGGATCCAGGCCGGATATCCAGGTTCCAATGAGGGAAATTAGCCTAAACCGAACTGTCACTACTTTTGGTGAAGAAGAGAATGCTCCACTACGAGTTTATGATACAAGCGGTCCCTATACAGATGCGAATTATGATATCGATATTCGCAAAGGGCTTCCCGCTTTACGTCGAAAGTGGATTCTCGAAAGGGAAGATGTGGAGGCGTATGAAGGTAGAGAGATTAAACCTAAGGATAACGGCTACCTTGATGGGGATGAACGCGCAAACCTTGAATGGTTCCCAAATTTAAATAAGACACCTTTAAGAGCAAAGTCTGGAAAAAATGTTACACAAATGCATTATGCCAAAAAAGGTTTGATAACTCCCGAGATGGAATTTATTGCGATTCGTGAAAACTTAGATCCGGAATTTGTTCGAGATGAGGTAGCCCAAGGCCGAGCCATTATTCCTGCTAACATCAACCATCCTGAAAGTGAACCGATGATTATTGGTCGGAATTTTCATGTAAAAATCAATGCCAACATCGGAAATTCGGCCGTCACTTCCTCCATAGAGCAGGAGGTTGAAAAAATGACATGGGCCACACGCTGGGGTGCGGATACCATCATGGATTTATCAACGGGAAAAAACATACATACAACAAGAGAGTGGATCATCCGTAACTCACCTGTTCCAATTGGCACCGTTCCGATTTATCAAGCATTAGAAAAAGTAAATGGAATCGCTGAGAATTTAACGTGGGAAGTGTACCGTGATACATTAATCGAACAGGCGGAGCAAGGTGTAGATTATTTTACAATTCACGCCGGTGTGCTATTGCGCTATGTTCCAATGACGGCGAAACGGACAACAGGAATCGTATCACGAGGCGGATCCATTATGGCCCAATGGTGCTTAGCTCACCATCAGGAAAGTTTCTTATATACTCATTTTGAAGATATTTGTGAAATTCTGAAACAATATGATATTTCTGTTTCACTCGGAGATGGACTACGTCCGGGAAGTATCGCGGATGCCAATGATGAAGCACAATTTGCCGAGCTTGAAACACTTGGGGAATTAACAGAAATAGCATGGAAGCATGATGTCCAAGTAATGATTGAAGGTCCTGGCCATGTGCCAATGCACAAGATTAAAGAGAATATGGATAAGCAATTAGAAATTTGTAAGGAAGCTCCTTTTTATACATTAGGGCCGTTAACCACAGATATTGCGCCTGGATATGATCATATTACTTCTGCAATTGGTGCGGCTATGATCGGCTGGTTTGGGACGGCGATGCTTTGCTACGTTACTCCAAAAGAACATCTCGGCTTACCAAATAAGGAGGATGTGCGTGAAGGGGTTATTACGTATAAAATTGCTGCACATGCTGCCGATTTGGCGAAGGGCCATCCAGGAGCTCAAGATCGTGATAATGCCTTATCGAAGGCTAGGTTCGAATTCCGTTGGGAGGATCAATTTAATTTATCTTTAGATCCTGAGCGGGCAAGGGAATATCATGATGAAACATTGCCAGCTGAGGGGGCAAAAACGGCTCATTTCTGTTCGATGTGTGGACCAAAGTTCTGTTCGATGAGGATTTCTCATGATATCCGCGGCATGGCAAATGAGGATACCGGGTTTGAAGGGACCTCCATTGAAGAGGGGATGAAGCAAAAAGCGGAGGAGTTTGTCCATGATGGCTCAAAAATCTATCGATAATTCGAATGAGGTTAAGAGTTTAATCGAGGAAGTAGCTGCTTTAGAACAACAAATTCAACACCTTACGAAAAGGATCCAAATGATTCAGCTTCACTGTAATCATGTCTTTTTAGAAACGGCCTTCATGAGGAAATGCCAGAAATGCGGGTTTTCAGAAAGTAAGTATTATTAATGACATGGTCCCATATACAACCTTAACATCGATGAAGGACAAATCTTGGCAGTAGAGTAGTAGAAACATCATACATTCAACACATTCTACCATTATAATTTCAAACAGCCGCCTGTACTGGCGGCTGTTTTTTGTACAAAAGAAATACTTTAATAGAATAATAATTCAAAACTATCGAAACTATCGAACTTTGATGAAACGTATTGCATTTTTCTTTGTATAAAATTACAATGAAATACATAAAAACACTTTAGTTTGCTAAACAGATAAAGAAAATAAATAGATGGGGGAAAACATCATGAAGAAGGTCATCCAAATATTCATCATTATGGCCGTTGCCATAATGGCTACCGCTTGTGGCACACAGCCAAATCTGCCGGATGCAAAAACAAAAGAAAAAACACAAAAGGCGGATAGTGGAAATACACTGGATTCCATTAAAAAACAAGGCGTGATCACCATTGCGATGGATGATACATTCCCGCCAATGGAATATCGTAATGATAAGAATGAATTAGTCGGTTTTGACGTAGACCTAGCAGAAGCCATTACGAAGGAGCTCGGCGTGAAAGCTGAATTTAAACCAACTGCATGGGACGGCATTTTACCTGGATTAGATGCGAAACAATATGACGTCATTATGACTTCGATGAATATTACAGATGAACGAAAGCAAAAGGTTGATTTTGTAGAGTACCTGAAACTAGGACAAGTTGTGGCAGTTAAAGCCGGTAACCCATTAAACATTCAATCAAAAGAAGACCTTTCTGGAAAAGTTGTCGGTGTTCAAATTGGTTCAACCAGCGAAACGGCAGCAAAACAAATTAAGGGAGTTAAAGAGTTAAAGACGTATAATGCTTATACCGATGTGTTTAATGACTTAGGTCTAGGGCGTCTTCAGGGAGTAATCGTTGCTGAAGCGGTCGGTCGTTATTATAAAGCAACGAAACCTGAAGCTTTTGATGTGGTAGGAACCTCATTCCAAAAATTACCGATTGGAATTGCCGTACGAAAAGGTGATGACAAACTTGAAGAGGCATTAACGAAAGCTGTGCAAACTGTGAAAGATAATGGCACTTATGCGAAAATCAGCCAAAAATGGTTTGGAAAAGATCTTTCAAAAGAATAGGGGAAGAGCGGATAAATCGGTTTGTAGATTTATCCGTCTTCTTTTTAAAAAGGAGTCGTAAAAATGAAGGAATTTTTGTCATTCTCACTTACCTATCTCCCCTATTTATTACAAGGGGCGTTAGTGACGATTGAAATCGCGGCGATTGGAGTAGTTGCCGGAAGTTTAATTGGATTATTATTTGGTCTTGGACGTGTTTCAAAAGTGAAATTATTTTCACAGATTAGCAGATTTTATATATGGGTGATTCGCGGAACACCGCTTTTACTGCAATTGTTTATGATTCATTTTGCCATTCCGTCTGTGATCCCAGCACTCACCATGCCGCCATTCGTCTCGGCCTGCATTGCCTTGTCGTTAAATGCGGCAGCTTATATTGCAGAAATTTCCAGGGGGGCCATTCAGTCCATCGATAAAGGCCAAATGGAAGCCGCACGGTCACTAGGTTTAAGCTACGGACAAGCGATGAGAAGGGTCATTATTCCTCAAGCGTTTCGCCGGATGCTGCCGCCATTGGGGAATGAATTTATCGCTCTAATCAAAGAATCGTCCCTGGTTTCAACGATTGCTTTATATGATTTACTTCGAACAGGGCAACAAATTATCAGCAGTACGTACCGGTATATGGAAATCTTTATCTTAGTCGGGTTAATCTATTTATTACTTACCACGATCATGACATTTATCGTTGGAAAAGTAGAGAAAAAGGTAGGTGCATATGAATGATTTCCTGCAAGAATGTTGTAAAATCCTTTGGTGATTTGGAAGTTTTAAAAGGAGTCGATTTGGACGTTTCACAGGGTGAGGTCGTCGTAATCATTGGACCGAGCGGATCTGGTAAAAGTACCTTTCTTCGTTGTATGAACCATTTAGAGACCATCAATAGTGGAAGTATTACGGTAAATGGTAAAATGGTAGAAAATAAGGAATCATCCTTAAATAAATTGCGTCAGGAAATCGGCATGGTCTTTCAGCAATTTAACCTTTTTCCCCACAGGACCGTGATGGAAAATATTACCGAAGCACCGGTTCTGCTGAAAAAAATGTCAAAAGCGGAAGCCAAGAAAAAAGGGATAGAACTTCTGAAGAAAGTAGGATTAGAAGCGAAAGCCGATGAATATCCGAACCGTTTATCCGGTGGGCAAAAGCAGCGGGTAGCGATTGCCCGGGCGTTAGCTATGGAGCCGACCGTGATGCTTTTCGATGAACCAACCTCGGCTCTTGACCCGGAGCTAGTTGGGGAAGTACTGGCTGTTATGAAACAACTGGCAAAGGATGGGATGACCATGGTCGTTGTCACACATGAAATGGGATTTGCAAAAGAAGTGGCAGACCGGGTGATTTTCATGGACGGCGGCTATATGATTGAACAAAATACTCCTGAAGAGTTATTTGGCCATCCACAGCATGAACGGACAAAGGAGTTTTTAGGGCATATCAAGTAAGGAGAGATCATCATGAAACAAGTTTCAAGTTTGGATTTAACCTCCAAGATTAATGAAAAAGTAGATCAATTGTTTCCTAGATTAATGGAGATGAGAAGACATCTCCACATGTATCCAGAACTTAGTAATCAAGAATTTAATACAACCAAACAAATCAATGACTGGTTAACCGAATTCAAGATTCAACAAATTCCGCTTAGCCTTCAAACAGGGACTGCAGCAGAGATTATTGGTAAAACCTTAGGACCAACTGTTGCCATCCGTGCTGACATTGATGCTCTTCCAATTTTTGAAGAGGCGAACGTACCGTTTCGTTCAAAAATTGACGGGATCAGTCATATGTGCGGGCACGATGTTCACACGACGATTGCCCTTGGTGCAGGGATTATTTTACAAGAAATCAGCGATTTACTCCCTGGCAATGTCCGAATTCTTTTCCAGCCGGCTGAGGAATCGGAGGGCGGCGCCGAGTTGATGATTCAGCAAGGATTATTAAATGAAGTAAAATCAATCATTGGTCTTCACAATGTTCCCGAACTTCCAGTAGGAAAAATCGGGGTTAAAGAAGGCTTTTTGATGGCCAGTGTGGATGATTTTACTATCACTATTCAAGGAAAAGGCGGACATGCAGCCCTTCCGGAAAAAACAATTGATCCAATCGTCATCGGCAGTGCGGTAGTCAGCCAGCTGCAAACCATTGTCAGCCGTACGATATCTGCAAAAGAATCGGCGGTTGTCACGATTGGGTCGTTCCAAGCGGGTTCGACGAACAATGTCATCCCAGATAAGGCCATTCTTAAAGGAACGGTCAGGACATCCAATGAAGAAGTCAGGAAGAAAATCTATGATGTCTTTACCAAGACGGTTACGAATACAGTGGCAGCCCTTGGTGGTGAGGTGGAAATTGATTATCAATTTTTACTACCTGCTGTTTATAATGATGCAAGCATTGCTGAAATAGTCCGGTCTGCCGCTGTGTCTGTTGTCGGAAGTAAGAATACGGTTATCGCTGAGCCTACCATGGGTGGAGAGGATTTTTCTTTTTACCAAAAAGAAGTTCCCGGCTGCTACGTTTGGCTCGGATCCGGTAACGAGGAAAAAGGGATTCAATATGGCTGGCACCATCCGAAATTTATGGTGGATGAGGAAGCTATTAAAATCGGTGTTCATTTGATGGTCCGTTCAGCCTTGCTTTTATTAGAAAATTCTTCTATATAATACTAATCCTGCCTGCTAGTATGTTGTAGCAGGCAGAATTTTTTATTATCGTCTTGTATTTTTATTCCAGTTGTATTAGGTTATTAACGATGGAACTTCTTTGGCGGGAGCGATGAATATGTTAGGACATAAACGGGCCTTTTTGTATTTAAGTACTTTTCTATTTTTCTTTCACTCTTCTTCGACGGTGATCTCAACTTTTCTACCAGTCTATTTTCAAGAAGAGCAGCTTACTGGGACCCAAATTGGTTGGCTAATGGCTGTTGGTCCGTTTTCTTCATTATTATCGCAGCCTTTTTGGGGCTACATCAGCGACCGATATAAAACCATTAAAAAGATTCTGCTGCTTTGCCTAGTAGGGGTGATCTTCTGCAGCATCATCTTGTTTCAAGTAAACTCCTTTTTAATGCTGCTATTTTTATGTGCCATCTTTTATTCGTTTCTGAGCCCCATTGGAGCATTCGGCGACAGCTTAGCGTTGCATACCTCTCAAATCGTTGGCTCTTCTTTTGGAAGGATTCGGATGTGGGGGTCTGTGGGCTATGCGATTACCTCGTACCTAGGGGGCCAAATTCTTACTCGAATTGGTCTTGAGCATTTAATCTACCCCTATCTTGCTTTTACTATCATCGCATTTGTTTTTTGCTGGAAGGTCATGGATATTAATACACCATCTGCACCCATTAATCTTAAGGGAGCGGTCCGAAATATTCTCCGCCCAAATTTCTTATTTTTCTTACTCATCATTATGTTTGTTACGATTCCACATCGGACGAATGATATTTTTTCAGGGATCTTTATTAAAGTGCTTGGGGGTAATGAATCCTTAATCGGGTTATCCTGGTTTGTAGCAGTTGCTTTTGAAGCGATTGTTTATTTACTTAGTCCTTTATGGATGCGGTTTTTTAATGAAATAACCTATATGGTTATTGCGTCAGGATTATATGGGGTAAGGTGGCTTTTATTTTCTCTTGCAGAAACTCCTTCGCAAATCATCTTGCTTCAGGCCTTGCACGGAATCACCTTTGGGATTTTTTATTTGTGCTCGTTTCAATATGTTTCAAACTTATTCCCGAACGAATTTAGAGCTACTGGGCAATTATTCTTTATTTCCGTGTTTTTTGGTCTTTCAGCAATCATCGGTTCTTTAGGCGGAGGGATGATTCTTGATGTCTTTAATGGTCAAATGTTATATAAACTGATGAGTTATCTTGCTTTCACTGGATTTGTTGGATTATTAGGATTCATTGCCTATTCGGGCAAAAAGTTACGGCCTGGTAGAGAGATTTTACAGAAGTAAGGAAAGGAATGGAAGTTGATGAGTGAAGAAACGGGACGAATGATTCAAACCGACCGTCTTTGGAATGATTTAATGACGCTTGGAAAAATTGGTGCAGGAGAAGATGGCGGGGTTACTCGCACCTCCTTTGATTCTGAGGATCTAAAGGCACGGAAATTTTTACTTCAACTTTTAAAAGATGCAGATTTAGATCCTTATATGGATGAAGTAGGTAATATTATTGGGCAAATCCACGGAAAAAATCCAGATTTGCCTGCGATTCTAATTGGCTCTCATATTGATACCGTGCGTTCAGGCGGGCGCTTCGACGGAGCAATGGGCGTGTTAATGGGTGTGGAAGTGCTCAGGTCTATAAAGGAGAAGGGGATTCAACCGGAGCGAACGGTGAAAGTTGTTTCGTTTACGGATGAAGAAGGAGCCCGTTTCGATTATGCTTTTGTAGGAAGTTCCGCCTTGTCGGGGGCGATCAGTTCTGATCAATTGCAAAACGATTTAACGACCGCCCTTGATCAGGAGGGAGTTTCTTATATAGAAGCGATGAAACGTGCTAGTATGGAAGGCGGCTATTTTAGCCGAATTAATCCTGAAGAGTTGGCGAAGGCTTGTGTCAGAAAAGATGAGCTAAAAGCTTATATTGAGGTACATATTGAACAAGGAAAAGTTTTAGAAAGTCAAGATTTAGCTGCCGGCGTGGTCAGCGGTATTTCAGGCGGGCACTGGGCCGAGGTAACCATCACAGGAGAGGCCGGTCATGCTGGGACAAACGGAATGTTGGAGCGAAAAGATGCGTTAACGGCGGTAGGTGAATGTTTGCTTGCGATTGAAAAAATTGCCCGGGATAGCGGCGGAAGTGTGGCAACCGTCGGAAAGGTAGCGGTAAAACCGGGAAGCGGAAACGTGATTCCTGGTCGGGTTGATTTTACCTTAGATGTCCGGGATATTTCTGATGAACGCCGCGAGCTGACTGTTAAAAAAATTTATGAGGCGATTCGAGAAATCTCAGCACAGCGCGGTGTGAGCTGTGAAATTAGGCCGTTTCAATCTCTTGCATCCGTTATGAGTTCACCGTTGGTGGTAGAGGCTATTAAAGAAGCATTTATTGAGCTGGATTATCCGATTTGTGAGTTACCAAGCGGGGCTGCGCATGATGCCATGGTCATGGGAGGCATTACCGAAATTGGTATGATTTTCGTGCGAAGCAGAGGCGGTATCAGTCATCATCCGGATGAATGGAGTTCGTTAGAAGATGTCGCGTTGGGCTGTGAGGTTCTTTATCAAACAACCATGAAGCTGTTTTAGTGGGCTGAATAGACAAGACTCCTGCTGCAAAAAATAAGCTGAAGTTTTTGCAGCAGGAGGTGGCACATTTGGAAAAAAATCAACCAAACCAGGATTTAATCTCAAACAATAGAGGGAATGAAGAAGAATTGGTCATCAGTTCGACAGGGTATGGATTAGAATCTGTATTGAAAGAGGAAGCCTCTAAAGAAACCAATCGTTCAGACTCATCCTGTGGCGGATTATAAGAATGTTTAAAACCCTATTCCTTATTTATGAGAATAGGGTTTTTTCTATTAATAACTGTTTTTATTGAAACGTTTCCACCGTACTGATGATTTGATTTAATGCTTCTTCCTCATCATTTCCACTCGCTTCAAAGGTTAATTCAGCATCCTTGGAAACAGCGAGAGACAAAACTCCCATCATGGACTTCAGATTCACTTTACGACCATTATGCGTCATAAAAATTTCCGAGTGAAAGCGAGAAGCTTCCTGAACCAATCGCGTAATATATGGCGGATACAGACCTACTTTTGTTTGCAATTTTACCGATTGTTGAATCATGTAAGTACCTCCCCAATTTACTTAAAACTCTCTGTTTTATGTATGAATCCCCATTCTAAAAAATGACCCAAACACAAAGAAAAATCCCAAAACCGTTATGGGTTTTGAGATCTTTCATACGTTAACTTTGCTTTTTCTGATAAGCAATCACGACAATATCGTCATGAGCGTTTTGATTTAATTCGTGTTCAAAAGATTTTATTTTCTCAACCATTGAAGTATCCAGATCTGCTGTTTCATACTTTATATCCTGTTGGTTCATTTCTTATTAGTACCCCTTTCATCGGAATCCGAGAAAATAAATCTTATTTTTCTCTACCATTTTTTTCTTTTAATTCATAACGAATTTTGCCTGGATCTTGTTTTCCTTTTGGTACAGATCGTTTTCCACCCAGACTTACATTCGGATAGCTTGTTCCCTTTTCACTCATCCATTTTACCTCCCAACACTCAATGTCTACTCATCGGTCTTAGTGTAAGAAATAAGCGAACATTTCATGCAACTATAATTTTAGAAACCTTAGTTGAAAAAGGAATGCACATAATGAAAAATCGGAACACTAACCATGTTCATTTTTTAAAACATTTTCGCATCTTTTTAGGGGGATTTTCAACATGAATTCAAAATATCAACCATTATTAGAACCTTTCACTTTTCCAAGCGGAGTGCAAGTTAAGAACCGTATCGTAATGGCCCCGATGACGAATTTCTCATCCAATCCGGATGGGACCGTAACCGAGGCGGAGGTGAAATACTATGCACGCCGTTCGGCTGGTGTAGGCATGGTGGTAACAGCCTGTACGTATGTAACTGAAAATGGAAAAGGATTCAATGGTGAATTTGGAGCAGACCGGGATGATTTTATTCCGAGTTTAAAACAGGTAGCAACTGGAATCAAAGAGCAGGGTGCAAAAGCCATTCTGCAAATTTTCCACGGCGGCAGGGAAGTGCCTCCAGCGCTGGTCCCAAATGGCGATGTTGTCAGTGCTAGCGCGGTTCCATCCGAGGGAGAAGGAAAACCGGTTCCAAGGGAACTATCCGATCAAGAAGTTGAATCGCTTATTCACGACTTTGGTGAGGCAACGCGCAGAGGGATTGAAGCAGGGTTTGATGGGGTGGAGATTCACGGAGCGAACGGCTATATCATCCAGCAATTTTTTTCACCACACTCTAATCGGCGGGAGGACCGCTGGGGCGGCAGTATCGAAAAAAGACTTGCTTTTCCATTGGCGATTGTCGAGGAAGCTAAAAAAATAGCTGCTGAGCATGCGAACGGTTCCTTTATTGTCGGCTATCGTTTTTCACCGGAAGAGGCAACAACGCCAGGAATTACAATGGCGGATACCTTGGTATTAATTGAAGCCCTTGCTGATAAAGGCCTAGACTATCTTCATGTTTCTCTGAATGATTTCTGGTCCACTCCAAGACGCGGTATAGATGATACCCGCCCGCGGATTGAAATTATCAAGGAGAAGGTAGGCGACCGTGTACCTGTTATTGGCGTCGGCTCGCTCTTTACTGCAGATGATGTGTTAAAAGCTTTTCAAACCGGAGTGCCGCTCATTGCATTAGGACGAGGAATGATCATGGATCCCGACTGGGTGCAAAAGGTTAAAGAAGGAAAAGAGTCAGAAATTATCACAAAAATTGATAAAGATAAGCAGCAGGAGCTTATGGTACCGGATCCGCTATGGCAGGCGATTGTAAATAGTCCGGGCTGGTTCCCTGGTGTCGAATAGTTTTTTTAAAAAGAGATCGACCGTCTTTTATAGACGGTCATCTTCCCAACCACGAGAATAATCCTCTATTGTATTTTTCTCCTTTAAGGTTTCAACGTATTGGGTTAAATCCTCCGTTTGATTCGTTAGTGACTCATTTTCCGTATTTTGATTATTTTTTTTCATCTCATAACCTCCAATTATTGTTATCCCTTTTGTAAGGTAACCAAATTTTGGATTAACCATGTATAAAAATAGTTAAAAAACATAGGAAAAAGGATGCGTATTGTAAACGATTTTTCATGAATAAGATAGACCCTGAAGAGTCTCATATTTATAAAAGAGGTGATGATGATAAAAAAACACCGGGTAAAACGAATGCTTGCACTATTGTTCCTGCCTTTTCTTATTTTCGCTTTACTGAGTTAATTATTCATGCGAAACTTATGAGAACTTTTTGAGGATAGGAGAAATTAGCTCCTATCCTATTTAGTTATTTAAATCCTTACCACCCGTCCATTAAAGGTCTGTTTCCAATATCCTTTCGACAAATCCTCAATCGCAATTCCTGTATTGTTTTGGGAACCGATGAATTTACCATTCCCAAGATAAATTCCCACATGGCCGTCTTTTTTGTAGGTATCAAAGAACACTAAGTCACCAGGCTGGATTTCATTAAATGAAACCTGTTCGCCAGCATTTTTTAAGCTGTCTGTCGTGCTGCCAACCTCAATCCCTGCTTGGCCAAACGCCCAATGAACGAAGCCTGAACAATCAAACCTTCCATTGGCGATATCACTTGCGTTCCTTCCGCCGCCAAATACATAAACAGAGTTGCCAATATATTTATAACCAGCTTTTAATACCATTTGAATCGATCCTTTTACTGGAGCTGTTTCAAATTTTTCCACTGGTTTCATGCTATTACGAAGAGGCTTTTTTGGAGTTTCCTTATGTATTTGTGTCAACTTGTTATATTGTTTTTGTTGTGCCTTAAGCACGTTTTTCATATTTGTTAACTCAACCTTCAAATCATTGTATTCAGCAAGTTTATCTTTTAAAGAATGCTTTTTACTTTCATATTCTTTTTTCTCTTCCATCTGCTGTTTTAATAGTTCCTGGTCTGCCATCACAATAGTAGAAACCGCTTCGGCCCGCTCAACAAAATCTTTGATACTTGTAGACCCAATTAATACATCCAGAAAGTGAACAGTTCCGCCATTTTGTTGATAGGCTTTCGCACGTTCTTTTAATAATGTATTTCGTTTTTTCATTGTATCCTTTAATTGTGAAATTTTCTTTTTTAGCTGTTTAGCCTCCAGTTTTGCAGCCTTTACAGAAGAATCTGCTTGCTTCATCTTTTTACTATTTATTTCTAGAGATAAATTTACTTGTTTGAGAGAAAGTTCTTTTGGAGTATCTTGAAAGTTTGATGGAAGTTCTTTTGTGGGATGTAAAGGAATGTCGGTTTCAGCGAATGCTTTTGGAATCGTTCCGATGGCTAAGAAAAACGTAGTGCTCAACATTATGAACATGAGTCGAACCAATATCATCACTTCTTTCTTAAAAAATAACCTGAGACCCTTAAAAGGAAAATGTATTCTCAAAATTCGTACAATTGGAATTATAACATGACAATTTTTCAGCTTTGTTATAGAGTAATTACAATTCCATATCAGACTGGCTACAAAATGAGACAGGGACAAAATCTTGTCCCTGTCTCATTTTGGAATTTCTTTATAGGCTAATTTTTTAATGATAGCTTCATGTTGCGGGTATTTTTCTAAAAGCTCGGTTTGTGTAAAGAGTTCAAAGTCCTGAAAATCAAAACCCGGCGAAACCATGCACCCGACAAGAGAATAGGTATCCTTTTCCATGACTGAGGAGCCGAAGATGGAATTTTTCGGAACCAGTGCTTGCGGGATTTCACCGTTCCCGCTATTCATACCGATCTTCATTTCTTCATAATCTCCATTTTCATGAATAACATGGACGGTTAATGAGCTGCCGCCATGAAAATACCACAATTCATCGGATTTCAAGCGGTGGAAATGGGAAACGTCGTCTGAGGTCAACAGGAAGTAAATACTTGTAAAAAGCTTCCGCTGACCTTTAAATCTCTCTTGGTCAGTAATCACTTCAGGCGATTCAAATGTTCTTTTATAATAACCGCCTTCGGGATGGGGCTCCAGCCCAAGAGCCGAGATTAAAGCTAGTAATTCAGTTTTCTTCATTCTAAAAATCCTTTCACATTTATAAATGCAAGATTACTTTTTCCAAAAATCAATTGTTTTATTTAGAAATGTATTTCATAAGAATTGTATAATACTACTATGAGGTTATATTTGGGTTAAGGAGGAGAAATGATGCGTGATGAAGGATACATAGAGGTAACAGGGGGCAGGGTTTGGTATCAAATTTTTAATAAAAACGCTGAAGGCACACCTGTCATTGTTTTACATGGAGGACCAGGGTCATCCTGTTTTTCACTGCAAGGGCTGCAAGCATTGGGGAATGAACGGCCGGTCATTCTCTATGACCAATTAGGCTGCGGCAGATCAGATCGGCCAACAGATTCTTCCCTATGGAGGATTGAACGGTTTGTGGAAGAATTAGGTCAGGTGAGAAAAGGGCTTGGGCTTGATGAGGTTCATATTCTCGGACATTCCTGGGGAACAACGCTTGCGGCTGCCTATTGTTTAACAAAACCAAGTGGTATAAAAAGTGTGATATTTTCGAGTCCATGTTTAAGTGCGCCAATTTGGGAACAGGACCAAAAACGTAACCTTATGAAACTGCCAAAAGAGGTTCAAGAGACGATTAGACGCTGTGAAGAGAATGGTACGACGGATTCAAAAGAGTTTGAGGAGGCCACAAAGGTTTTTAACAAAAATTTCGTCTGCCGGATTGACTCTGATCCGGAATATTTAAAGGAAGCTTCAAAGTACAAAAATCCTGAAGTTTACAATATTATGTGGGGGCCCTCTGAGTTTACGGTCCTTGGCAATTTGAAAAATTATGATTGTACGTCTCGGTTGTCGGAGATAACATGTCCAACCCTCTATACATGCGGCCGCTATGATGAGGCAACCCCGGAGTCTACTCATTATTTTAGTTCATTGACTCCTGATTCGGAATTTCATGTTTATGAAAAAAGTGCCCATTTACCGTATGTTGAGGAGCCTGAAGAATATTTACGAGTTGTGAGGGATTTTTTTAGGAAGATTGATTTAATATAATCGGATTTTGAAATGAAATTGGTACCATCCTGATTAAATTCAGGATGGATTTTTTATGGGAGTTGCCAGTTTTAATGATTAAGTTTTTCATTATCCTTAGTCTGCTTGTGGGAGGATCCTTTTTTAGGATTCTTTGCAATCTTTACTAAAGACCAAACGAACACAACACCCAAAATGGCTGTTAGAACCCACGCAAAAATTTCAATTCCATCCATACTAAAAAGCCTCCTTGTCAAATGCTGTTTCTTACATCTACGCTATTCATTCCGGAAATATGTCTAAACAACCATTATAAAATTATTCTGAAACAAGATGTAAGCGTTACCATATACAATTCTCCGCTACTTTTTATTTTCCTTTAAATAATTTCTAATTATCGAAATAGTAAATCCGACAAAAATCGGGTGGCGCCTGTCACCTTTCGATTTTTGTCGAAAAACTTTGGTTAAGTTTCCATAAATTAGACAAGATAAACGTAGTGGTGATGTGTATGTGGAAAATGGTGCACGGGTTTATTCCGGATTGGAAGGTTTTGGTTCAAGCTTTGGTTACTTTTTTGATTCCTTATGGGATCTCTAAGGTGTTTAGTTGGATTCGTCAGATAGAGGAGGATTAGACGGCGATGAAGGGACGAAAGCTCGAGATTAGAAAACTGAAAAAACAGTCATTTTCAACTACGGAACATCAGGAATTCAAGCCTTCATATCCTACCTCCAACCAGTTTAGCGGGGATCTTCGTGCAGATTTAGAGTTAATCCGCCAGGAAATTGGACATAATTCCGATTTGAATATTCGTGAGTTTATTATAGGTGGAACAGGGGTTCATGCAGCACTAATTTTCATTGATTCCCTATCTGACAAGGAACTCATTGATCAGCACATCATGAAGTCCCTGATGATGAATTTTTCCGAAGTTTGTAATCTGCCTAGTACTCCAAAACATTTGACCATCCCGATGGAGTTTTTAAGAAATCAAGTTTTATCTATTAGCGAGATAACCGAAGCAAACGAACTGCAAGAGTTAGTCACAAAGGTTTTTAAAGGCTCAACAGCCTTACTGGTTGATGGGCAAACGGATATTTTAATTCTAGGAACTGCAAAAGGAAAATCGCGTTCAATTGAGGAACCGGTTTCCGAAGCATTGGTAAGGGGACCGAGGGTAGGTTTTACTGAAACCTTGAGCGATAATACGGCCTTGTTGCGTCAGCAAGGTGATAACCGAAATTTAACCATGCTCCATTTTCAGGTAGGAGAGCGATCACATAAAGACCTTGTTATCGCTTATAACCAGGAAATTGCCAATCCGGAATTGATCGAGGAAGTAAAGAAAAGGATTCATAAAATTAACCTTGATGATGTTGCCGAATCGGGCTATATAGAGCAACTAATTGAGGACAATTTCCTTAGCCCGTTTCCGCAAGCACAAAACACAGAGCGGCCTGACCGTGTAATTAGCGCCTTAATGGAAGGTCGGGTGGCAATATTACTAGACCGAACTCCATTTGCACTGATTGTCCCGGCCACTTTCAATATGATGCTGCAATCACCGGAAGATTATTATGAACGATGGATCCCAGGTTCACTCATTCGAATGCTGCGTTATTTGGCTGCATTTATTGCTCTTTTTGGACCATCCTTATATATTGCCTTTATTTCATTCCATCCCGGATTAATTCCGACAAAACTCGCGATTTCGATTATGAAAACACGCGAAGGAGTTCCTTTCCCGGCCCTTATTGAAGCACTCATTATGGAGATATCCATCGAAATTCTCCGTGAGGCAGGCTTACGTTTGCCGAAACCGATTGGTCCGGCAATGGGAATCGTTGGAGGTCTGATTATTGGTGAAGCTGCAGTACAAGCGGGAATCATTAGCCCGATTATGGTTATTGTAGTTGCTATTACGGCGATTTCTTCTTTTACCATCCCGCAATATAGCACGGGAATTTCATTACGAATGCTGCGTTTTGTGGCCATGTTTAGTGCAGCCTTATATGGTTTGTACGGGGTCATTTTATTTTTCCTTTTCCTCTGCAGCCATATGGTAAAACTAAAGAGTTTTGGTGTTCCCTATGCCAGCCCGGCCGTTCCGTATCGGCTTAATGACTGGAAAGACTTCTTGGTACGGATGCCACTAATGCTCATGAAACGCCGTCCAGAAATGATGAAGACAAAGGATCCAATTCGAAAAGGTTAACCAATGTTGAAAGGAAGCGGATCAAGAATGATTCGTACAAATGAAAAAATTACCACCCCGCAAGCAGCTGTCATTGTCATTAATTATATTCTAGCCGCAATCATTTTAACTTTGCCACGTTCAGCTGCGCAAAAAGTGAAAACACCCGACGTTTGGATTTCCGTTTTAATTGGCGGTATTATTGCGATGGCCGTAGCAATATTGATTGCAAAACTTAGTCAACAATTCCCAACCAAAACAGTCTTTGAATATTTACAAGACCTTATTGGGAAAATTGGCGGCAGGCTGTTGGGAATATTGATTTGTATTTATTTCTTTACGATTTCTGCCTATGAAGTTCGAACCATGGCGGAAGTGACAAGAATGTTTTTAT
Organism: Neobacillus sp. GCM10027624; assembly: GCF_042675345.1. Classification (NCBI taxonomy): domain Bacteria; kingdom Bacillati; phylum Bacillota; class Bacilli; order Caryophanales; family Bacillaceae; genus Neobacillus; species Neobacillus sp. GCM10027624. The sequence continues at coordinate 183,645 of NZ_JBHTHD010000002.1, read as the reverse complement.
TAGAGGGAACACCCACCTGGGGAATTATCATGCCCTTTATGTGGGTGGGACTTTACTTGATCTTAGGGGGGATTCCTTCCATTGCCATACTCTTTGAAATTATTTTTCCTATTACAGTCATTTTTTTTCTTTTAGTTGCTTTTATGAGTTTTAAAATTTTTGAAATCGATAATTTGCGACCTATTTTAGGAGAAGGGGTTATGCCAGTCATCAGAGGGCTGGAAACCACGGCACTAGCCTATACCGGGTTTGATATTATGTTTATTTTAGTTCCATTTATGCAACAGCCGAAAAAAGCAGTAAAAGCAGTCGTTGTTGGTGTTTCGCTTGCAATCGTTTTTTACCTGATTACGGTTGTGATGGTAATCGGAGCCTTGTCAGTGGATGGGGTCCTAACAAGAACTTGGCCAACATTGGATATGATTCGGAGCTTTGAATTTCCCGGTCTGCTCTTCGAACGTTTCGAATCCTTGGTGCTAGTTATTTGGATCATGCAAATTTTTGCTACGTATGTGATAACGCTTTATGCATCAGCATTAGGTTTTTCCCAAATATTCAAAAAAAGAATCCAGCCCTTTATGTATGGATTGCTGCCAATTATCTATATCGTTGCCATGCATCCCAAAAACCCTAATTCGCTATTTAAATTAGGCGATTGGATTGGAAATGCTGCTCTATTCTTTTTTGGAGCAATGCCGGTAGTTATGCTCATCATTGCAAAAATTAAGGGGAAACGACATGAAAAGAAGCATTAAAATCATGATTCTTTCTTTTGTCGTTCTACTGCTCGGAGGCTGTTGGAGCAGTAAAGAAATCGAGGAATTAGGATTGATTGCCGGTACTGCAATGGATTTGGAAAAAGACCGAGAACTAAAGGAAAAATTAGAAGCGGATGATAAAAGTCTTCTCAATAGACCTCTCTTTACCTTAACAAATCAATTTGTGACATCAAGTGGAACGGGGGCAGGAAAAACAGAGAACACTACTGCACCGAAATCTTATATTAACATTTCTGAAACAGGCGATTCCATTCTACCAACCTTACGAAACATGACGTTAAAAATTGAAAAGCGCGCTTTTGCTGAACATGAAAAAGTGATTATCATTGGAGCAGATCTGGCACGTAAAGTAAGCCTGGAGAAGGCGCTTGATTTTTTCATAAGAGAACAGGAAATGAGACCAAGCTGTCTTGTTATGATTTCAAAGGGCAAAGCTAGTGAAGTTCTCGTATCCAAAAAACCAATTATTCCGGCCTTTCACCTTTATCAAATTACGCAAGGGGAAAAAAGAAATGCCAAGATTGTTCCGGCAATGCCTCTAGGCAAATTAGAGGGAAAAATGAATTCAGGATCCAGTTTTCTGATACAAAATGTCAGCTTAGAAGAGGGAGAAGCAAAATTTTCCGGGGCTGCGATCATAAAAGGCAAAACGAAAAAACTACTAGGTTTTTTGAATGAAAAGGAAGTAGAAGGTTTAGCTTGGATTGCCGGAACGGTAAAAGGCGGAGTCATCAGAAGTATTGATAAAAAGAGCGGCCAACCAATTATTTACGAAATGCTTTCGTTAAAGAGCTCCATTAAACCCCATTTAAAAGGAAACCAGCTTTCTTTCCATGTTAACATTCAATCGGAAGGACGAATTGCTGAAAACTGGGTTTCATCCGGAGACCCGTTTAAAAATGAATTTCTAAAAAGAGCCGAAACAGCTGCCAAAAACCAAGTCAAACAGCTCATTCAAGAATCATTGCAAAAAACACAACACCACTATAAAGTAGATGTCGCCGGATTTGGCAACCAACTAAGAATCCAAAATCCCGCCCAATGGAAAAAACACAAAAAAAACTGGGACCAAACCTTCAGCCAAATCCCCATCACCTATCATATAAAAATCACCATTAAAGACTACGGAATGTCAGGATAAATACAATCGACAAAATTCGGGCGGTGACAGGCACCGCCCGAATTTTGTCGAAATGCATTTTTAATGAATTTTTCATCTTTACCCTGTATAGTCTTTGTAAAGTTGGTGTTTGGAGGTGTTGGCGGATGAGGAGGTTTTTGGCTTTTGTTTTGGTGGTTGGTTCTTTGTTTTATTTGTTTAAGCACGGGGAGCTTCCATCTATGGCGAAGCTTCAGGGGTTTTTTTCTGGTTCTCAGGTGGCCCATGTGGAAAAGAAGGTAGAGGATACGATCTCAAGTCAAAGCAAACAGGCGAAGGTATCTTCCATTCCAGCCACATATGAAAAAAAATATACCCCGACAAAAATTCAAACCTATGTGGTCACGATAAAAAATGGAAAAGTAGTTGTAACAGGAAAAGCGACGCCGTACGGAAAATATTACAAAGCTGATGGAGTCATTTTATACATCGATGAACCGCGGGCCAATAAGAAATCTACGGTAAAAGTACCGTTTACCAATTACCAAGATTTCCATTATGAATTCCCTCTTACCTATAACGTTGGCGATGTGGTCGTTAATCTTGATGAATATTACAACGGAAAAAAAGACGATCCGAATAAAGTATTGGGCTATGCAAAATATCATTTAACTGATGGTGATCCGTATTTGCAGCCAAGTTTCATGGTACAAAGTAACGACCCGACACTAAAGGCGCTTGCTGCAAATATAACTACGGGAAAACAAACGAATACGGAAAAATCTCAGGCCCTATTCAAGTGGGTTGCCACCCATATAGCCTATAATGCACCATTGGTGAATGCAAAGAATCCGCCGATATATTCAGCTCTACAAACCTATCATTCTCGTGTTGTCCTATGTTCTGGATATGCTGATTTAAACGCCGCTCTGCACCGGGCAGTCGGAATCGAAGCAAAAGTGGTATATGGGGAAAACCACGCCTGGAATGAAATTAAACTGAACGGAAAATGGCAGGTGGAGGATCCCACTTATGGTGCAGGATTTATTAATCTGAACACAGGTAAATTTGTCCAAAATTATCATCCTGCCTATTTTTCTAAATCAGACATGCATAAAGCCGGGGAATATCATTGGTAATACAGCCTTAAAATCCTCGAGAGCGAGATCCCTATTTTCATAAAAAACTTTCCAATGTGTCATCCTATTATTATGATTACAGCTAAGAAAAGAGGCACATATGAAAGGATCAGAGAAAAGGGGATGGTTTTGGCATTGGGGTTTGAAAATGTACCAATTCCGCTGGTTCGTTGCGGCCTTTTGGATTTTATTGTTTATTGTTTCAGCATCATACGCACAAAAGCTGCCCGAACGGTTAAAAGATAGCGGGCTAACCCCAAAAGGGAGCGACTCGGACCGCGGCTTTTCACTAATGCAAAAGAAATTAGGTACAGCGCTATCCTCCATTGATATTGTTTATACAAGCAACAAATTTGATTTAACCCGTCCAAAACTTAAAGCTGTCATTTTACATTCTTTAGAACCTTTAGCAAAGAAAGACTATATAAAAAGTATTAAATTTAACCAAACAGACCGCCTGAATAACAAAACAGGCATTCAAGCAGTGAGGGTTGAACTCAAGCTTAAAAGCTCGGAAGCCCTTAACCATTTTCCGGAAATCAGAAAACTTATCACTGAACCGGAAGGCATGAAAACCTATGTCGATGGAGACACAGCAACACTTTACGATATCCAGCGGGCAACCAAACAGGACATGCACCATTCAGAAATGATCGGGCTCCCGGTCGCGTTGCTGGTTTTGCTGTTTATTTTTGGCTCGGTAGGTGCGGCGCTGTTACCGCTTGTCATTGGGATTATGAGCGTATCTCTGACGCTTGGAATGACTTATTTTCTTACTGGATCCTTTTCCCTCTCTAATTTTCTGCCCAATATCGTCATGATGCTCGGCCTTGCGATTGGCGTCGACTACGCCCTGTTTCTCGTCAGCCGCTTTCGGGAGGAGCTGAGACGGGGAAACGAGGTGCGCGATGCCGTCGCCGCGTCTGCACAAACAGCAGGGAAGTCGGTATTTTTTTCAGGACTTGCCGTTTTGATTGGCTTGCTGGGAATGTTATTTATAAAATTACCTATTATCTATTCCCTTTGCCTCGGAGGTGTTCTCGTTGTTTTGTCGGCTGTTCTGCTTTCCTGCACGCTTTTACCGGCACTGCTCGGTATTTTCGGCCGCAATATCAATGCGTTAAAGTTGTTTCCGCGAACACAAAAGAAATTGGAAGGTTCGACAATATGGGAGAAAATTGCCAATGCTGTTATGAAACATCCGGCGATCCTGGCCATTATTATTAGTACTTTATTACTGTCACTCATGTTCCCGATAACACGAATGCGGATTGGCGTTCCAACTGCAGATGTTCTTCCGCCTGCCTTTGAGTCGCGAATGGGTTCGGACATCCTCAAAAATAATTATGATAAGCGCAGATCGAGCCCGATTTTTATTGTGTTAAAAACAAAAGATAAGGTTTCAGATGAATCATCGATTCGAACCATTCAGTCATTCGAAAACAAAATTCGCCGGATTTCCGGAGTCATGGATGTCAACAGTTTTATTGATGCTCTTGGGAAGCACTCTCCTGAAGAAACAGCGATTCTGATCAGTTTAGCGGCTACAAAAGCGGAAATGGAAAAAGAAAATCTCGTAAAAGGCCATTACGCTCTCTTGAAGGTTGTTCCGAAGTCAGACCCTGGAACAAGAGAAGCCGCTGACCTTGTGAAAAGGATACGGAACGTGAAAATAAATCAAGCAGAGCGTTTTGTTACAGGGCAAACGGCAATAAGGGTGGACATGCTTGACCGGATCTTTTTAGGACTACCTTATTTAATGGGTTTTATTATCGCGGTTACATATCTCATTTTGCTTTTTGCTTTCAAGTCTGTTTTAATTCCTCTGAAAGCCGTTGCTATGAATATTCTCAGCCTTGGAGCCAGTCTCGGGATTGTGGTGATTATTTTTCAATACGGATGGCTCGCGGATGATTTACGGATAACTTCAACCGGATATGTCAGCATAATCATGCCGGTAACGATATTTTGTATTGTTTTTGGTATTTCAATGGATTATGAAGTTTTCCTAATCTCGAGAATCAAGGAAGAATATGACCGGACTGGGGATAATAATCGAAGTACAGCGGTAGGACTGCAAAAAACGGGAAGCCTCATTAGCAGTGCTGCATTCATTTTAATGGTGGTCGTCGGTTCATTTATTTTTACCAATATTGAAATTACCAAGGCTCTTGGGGTCGGCTTATTCTGCGCCATTTTTATTGATGCGACATTGATACGGATTATTGTCGTTCCCGCACTGATGAAACTGCTGGGTCCCGCTAATTGGTGGGCACCGAAATGGATTGGGGGAAGATCGTGAGTTATTGGGGGAAATGGGGATTCGCTGATAAATCGACTGAATTCGCTGATAAAAGCAATTGATTCGCTGATAAACCTTGTAAATTCGCTGATAAAAATTTTCTCCCTTGAAATTTAGGCGTTCAAAAATATGTTTTATATGCGGATTAACACATTTTATTTGCAAATCTATTTCAAATTAGAAAAGGCTGTCCAAATGGACAGCCCAATAAATTTATTTATACCGTCTTGAATTATTATATTTATCTTGATGCAGAAAATCGACAAACTCATCAGAAAGCTCGCCTAAATGGAGCATTTCTTCATAACCTGCCATAAGACCTTCGAAAAATCCAGCCGGCAGGGTGAAATCAATTAATGGTGCTCCTGTTTTTGTATAAATCCCCGTATAGAGATTGCCGGGAGGTTCCGACATTGTCAACAGGTCCTTTAACGTAATGTCCTTATCATTATTCTTAAGCTTCACTTGAATCCCATAAAGATCAAAGGCAGTCGTTAAAATATCGGTTAATTCAGTTAATTGTTCCTCCGTAAGCTCTGCACTTGGGTCCGTCGTATTCATAAATTGCTCTAGCCGGTAATCCAAGGATTCCATTTGATCAAGAGAATCTTTGTTATTTTCCTCCACCTGCGACAAATACGTAAAGAAATTTTCTACCTCTTGTTCAGTAATACCGATTTTTTGCAATTCATCCTCAATGCCAGCCATATATTTATCATGGTTTGTATAAAAGCCCACCGAGGAATCTAAATCCTCGATGAACTTATAGTCATTTAAAGAATCACCAAAATGATCCAAAAGCGCGTTTAGTTCACTTTGTGTCATATTATATTTTGTCAGTAAATCCTGTAAATTTTTTGAATTAATCGGTGTTCCCAGAATACTTTTTAATTCCTCAACGGAATTGAAATCCTCTAATGGGATTTCATAATAATCCAGGTAGTCCAACAACTCCTGCTTTGTCCAGCCAATTTCCGTCAAATATTGATTCAGCTCATTTTCCGGAGGGGTGGCACTGGCAAACGGGGCAAAGGACAAGAGAAGGATGGATAGCAAAAAAGTTAAGAACGTCTTCTTATAGAACATAAATCAACCTCCAATAGATATCCTTCATTCACTAATGTTCCCATCTGAAAAAACTTAAGAGATAAAAATCATTGGTAAAAAACTTGGGGAGATTTTACAAAGAAATGTATAATTGACATAGGTAATCGATTGACCCTTTAGGGTTACACTATATAAGAAGAAACCTGGATCCACAGTTTAGGAAGGAAAACAGCAATGAATGTAACGTTAAACCAAAAGATGATTAAACAATTATGCGGAGAGCATTCCTATAAAAAAGGTGAAGAATTAACAAGGCGCAAAAAAGTGGACCTGACGGATTATTCACCCGATCACGAAATCTGCCATGCCACCGTTCATGCCACAAATGAATTCCAGGTTACAATTAAAAATCAACACGGGCAAATTGAAACAGCCTGCACATGTCCAAAGTTAGCTACCTATCAAAAGCCCTGTCACCACGTGGCGGCCGTATTGGTCAAGATTTTAGAAAAGCAATCGTCAAATCATACTGATTTAACAAGGGGAATCTTAGGATTATTCCAAGGGGGACCGATCCGTCCAAGTACTGGGAAGCATATTATTGAGGACAGACAATTATTTACAGTAGAATTTTTGTGCAAACCCATCCCAATTGACAACAGTGAATACATGTTCGGACTTATGATTCGAAGCAGTTCCAAATCTTTTAAAATCATCGATTTTTTAGACAGCGTTGAACGGCGGGAAGCTTATCAAGATTACGATCCTAACATCCACTTTTTTCAAAAAGAAACGGATGCTGTACTTCAGGAATTAATTCGAACGAAAGACAAATTAAGCCTTAAAGATGAATTTATATTAATCCCGTCCCGCGAATGGGAGAGGATTTTCCCGATCCTTTTAAATGCTCCCTTGGTAAAATTGAAACATCAAGGGCAAGTTTTTGAAAAGATTCACTTATCAAGCGGCCCCATCCCGCTTTATTTCCTATTTGAAACTGGGCCCAAAGAAGATTTTCAATTACAAATAAATGGGTTAAATAAAATCACCATCCTTTCCAATTTCGTTCTTTTTGAAGGGCAGATTTGGAAGCTGGAAAAAGAAGAATTGGCACGTCTAAGTGAATTAAAGAAAATGCTGGATGCTTCCGGTACCCACCAAATCTCGATATCGAGAGACCAAATGGAATCGTTTGTCGAGGCAGTCATTCCGGGACTCATGAAAATTGGCCATGTCCGAATCGGTGAAGCTGTTTCCAAACGACTGGACCAGACTGCTTTAAAAGCAAAACTATATTTAGATCGAATAAAAAATCGTTTGCTTGCTGGCCTAGAATTTCACTATGGCAATGTGGTCATCAATCCTCTTGAAGAAAATAAACAAGTCTCTTCACTGTTAAGAATAGGCGAACAGGAGGAAAAAATCCTGCAAATCATGGAGGAAAGCGGCTTTACGAAAACAGAGAGCGGTTATTTTTTACAAAATGAGGAATTGGAATATCATTTTCTGTATCATATTGTTCCAACCTTAAAAAAACTCGTTCGAGTTTATGCTACAACTGCGGTTAGAGCGAGATTATTTAAAGAAAACCCACAGCCGCGTTTTCGAGTGGATCGAAGAGAACGGACGGATTGGCTGTCGTTTCGCTTTGAATTGCAGGGAATTCCTGAATCTGAGATTCGTAATATCCTAGCTTCACTTGAGGAAAAGCGGAAATATTATCGACTTCGCAACGGGTCATTTCTTTCGCTGGAGAGCCCGGAATTTAATGAATTAAATCGATTTTTACAAGGGATTGGCGTAAAACCGAAAGAGATTCACATGGAATTTGAACTCCCGCTTACACAAGGTTTGTCCGTCCTTTACTCCTTTGAAAATTCAGTAAGGGTTGGTTCATCTCTAAAACAGCTTTTAGAGGATCTTCGAAATCCAGAAGGGGTTCAATTTACTATTCCTGCAAGTCTCACTGGGATTCTCCGGGATTATCAAAAACTTGGCTATCAATGGCTAAAAACACTCGCCCATTACGGTTTAGGGGGAATTTTAGCAGATGATATGGGCCTGGGGAAGACGCTGCAAAGTATTGCCTATATTCAATCAGTTTTGCCTCAGATTCGGAAGGAAAGTCAAACTGTTTTGATCGTTTCGCCTTCCTCTTTAACGTATAACTGGTGGAACGAATTGAAGAAATTTGCACCGGAGATTCAGGCTGAAATCGTCGATGGCACCAAGATCACACGGGACAGACTGTTGAAAAACCTTGCAGAGGTGGATGTGGTGATTACTTCCTATCCGCTGCTGGTAAAAGACACTTTGTTATACAGTAAACTAGCTTTCCATACGCTATTTTTAGATGAAGCCCAAGCCTTTAAAAATCCTGAAACACAAACGGCAAAAGCGGTAAAAAAACTTCAAGCAAGTCACCGCTTCGCTCTCACTGGAACACCCATCGAGAATTCGCTTGATGAGCTTTGGTCGATTTTTCATGTCGTATTTCCAGAATTGTTTCCGAATCGAAGGGCTTTCCATGAATTGCGTAGGGAAGTAGTAGCGAAGCGGGTTCGGCCATTTATCCTCAGACGCATCAAGGAAGATGTGCTAGGTGAACTTCCTGAAAAAATTGAATCCATGCATGCCTCCGACCTGTTACCAGATCAGAAAAAGCTGTATGCCGCCTATTTAGCTAAGCTAAAGCATGATACACTGAAGCATTTGGATAAAGAAACTTTTCAAAAAAATCGCATCCGGATTCTTGCTGGGCTTACTCGGCTTCGGCAGCTATGCTGCCACCCGGCCTTGTTTGTGGATGGATATAAGGGAAGTTCAGCAAAATTTGAGCAATTGCTGAAAATCATTGAGGAATGCCGAAGCACAGGGAGAAGAATGCTGATTTTTTCGCAGTTTACGCAAATGCTCGGGATTATCGGCACGGAACTAGCAAGCAGGGGAGTTTCTTATTTTTACTTGGACGGCAGTACCCCCTCTGCAGATCGAGTGCAGCTTTGCAGCCGATTCAATCTCGGCGAAAAAGATATATTCCTGATTTCCTTGAAGGCAGGCGGTACCGGTCTTAATTTAACGGGCGCCGATACGGTGATTTTGTATGATTTATGGTGGAATCCTGCCGTTGAGCAGCAGGCCGCAGACCGAGCTTACCGTATGGGCCAGAAGAACACCGTCCAGGTGATTAAACTGGTGGCACATGGGACGATTGAGGAAAAAATGAATGAGCTTCAAGAAAAAAAGAAACACCTGATTGACGATGTCATCCAGACGGGAGAAGAGAAGTTGTCTTCCTTATCAGAAAAGGATATTCGCGAGATCTTGATGATTTAAACTTTAGGGGGCAAGCTTCATGACTGATTTCAATTCACAATTCCGTAAAAGAATTGGTCTCCCAGCAAACGAAACCATCACATTCGATAATTTAGAGGCCGTTCTCGAAAAAACAGCCAAAACGGTTCCATTTGAAAATATATGTATCATTACAAATCAGGCAAAAGAAATCACGAAAGAGAACTTGATTAACAAAATTATCGACCAACAGGAGGGCGGGCTTTGCTATGAACTAAATGGCATTCTCCATTTATTTTTACTGGAAAATGGTTTTGATGCAAAATTAATTTATGGTGTTGTCTACGACCACAATCATCAGCGTTGGAGCACGACTGGGAAAACCCATGTCGCAACAATTATCACTCACAATGTGCAACCATATCTTGTAGATACAGGATTTGGAGCGAATCTCCCTTTAAAACCTGTTCCATTATCCGGAGAGGTGGTATTCTCGAATAATGGTGAGTTCCGTGTAGAGAAAACGGAAACTGAGCATGGGGATTATATTTTTTATATGAAATTGAAACATAAAGATAAAGATTGGAAAATAGGCTATGCTTTTGATACCAAAGCGACTATTACCAATCATGCAGAATTAACTGGGGTACAAAAAATCATTATTGATCATCCGGAATCTTCTTTTAATAAAAAGCCGTTAATTACCAGGCTGACAGACCGAGGAAGCATGACCTTAACAGATTCATCATTTACTGAATGGATCGATGGTAAGGTAGATAAAATGGACATTGATCCAAAAAAATACAAAGAGCTTGCAAAAGACCATTTTGATATTCAGACCTAAAAAGATCCACCCATGCAATATGGGTGGATCTTAACTTTACGATTTTAATCCTCGTTTTACACGCACAAAGGCTACGAAATCATCTAATTCCTCTTTTGATAGCAGCACACCGTCCAGGGAAAAAACTTTTTCGTTGGAATTTATTAATTCGGTAATTTCAATCACTGAATGTTCCGCTAATGAATTCTCTGTTCTCCCTAATATATAATCTACTGATGTATGAAATAAGTCGGCTATTTGTGATAAGGATTGTAATGATGGCAAACGATAACCCGACTCATAGCCGGCATAGGTGCTTTTGGCAATCCCCAGCTGGTCGGCGGTTTCTTGTAAGGACCATTTTCGTTCTTTTCGTAATTCCGATAATCGCTCCAACATTCGTCTCAAACTCCACTCTAAAGATTTTGAAAAAATTATATCATAGGTTATAAGATTAGAATAGAAAAAAGTACGCGAATTGAATAATAATACTTGATTTATATAAAATTAATCCTATAATTTAAAGTATAAATACGCATAACGCGGATGATATAAAAATTGTCTTGCTAATCGGGGTGATATTTTTGAAGAAGATTTTAATATTAGCAACTGGTGGTACAATTGCCTCAGTAGAAGGGAACGAAGGACTTGTTCCCGGATTATCTGCCGATGAATTATTACACTTTTTCCCAAAATCAGCAGGTAACATTCACATTGAATGCAAGATCCTTATGAACATAGATAGCACAAATATGCAGCCGGAGCATTGGGTTGAAATGGCTCATGCGATCTATCAACATTATGAAAATTACGACGGATTTGTCATTACGCATGGAACGGACACGCTCGCCTATACTTCTGCGGCCCTTTCCTACATGTTACAAGGACTTCGCAAGCCTGTTGTATTAACCGGGTCGCAGGTCCCGATTAGCTTTAAAAAAACAGATGCCAAAAAGAATGTGGCTGATGCACTTAGATTTGCTAGTGAGGACATTGGCGGAGTATTTATCGTTTTTGATGGCCGGGTGATCATCGGAACGAGAGCTGTAAAAATGCGAACGAAAAGCTATGATGCATTTGAAAGTGTAAATTCTCCCTATGTTGCCTATTTGAATGAAAAAGAGGTAAAATATCAGTGGAAACCTGTACCGCCCGGGGTGGGACTTGCATTAAATACTAATATAAATACCGATGTTTTCTTAATGAAATTATACCCCGGGACAAAACCAGAAGTGTTTGATTGCCTAAAAGGTTTATACAAAGGTATAATAATTGAGAGTTTTGGGAATGGCGGACTGCCATTCGAAGGGCGCAACCTTCTTGTGAAAATCAAAGAACTAACAGAAGCGGGCATAGCGGTTGTGATTACGACTCAATGCCTTGAAGAAGGTGAGGATTTACTTTTATATGAAGTAGGTCGTAAAGTAGCTCAGCATGATGTCATTTTATCGGGAGATATGAATACCGAGGCCATTGTGCCGAAGCTCATGTGGGCTCTGGGTCAGAAATCTTCTATTAAAGAGATCAAGACTATTTTTGAAACTCCTTTGGCAGAAGATTTATCGATTAAGGGCGAAAAAGAAGAGTAATAGATTTTTACTAAAAACAAAGAGGCGATATGGATGTTGACCAATGAAGTAAACATGCGAGTGGAGAAAGACTTTTTAGGGGAAAAGGAAGTACCTGTCGAAGCGTATTATGGTGTACAAACATTAAGAGCAGTGGAAAACTTCCCTATTACGGGCTATCGCATTCATGGGGAGCTAATAAAAGCAATGGCGATTGTGAAAAAAGCTGCCGCGATGGCGAACATGGATGTTCACCGCTTATATACAGGAATTGGCGAGGCTATTGTGAAGGCTGCTGATGAAATGATTGAAGGGAAATGGCATGATCAAATAATTGTCGATCCAATTCAGGGCGGTGCCGGTACTTCCATCAACATGAACGTGAATGAGGTTATTGCCAACCGTGCAATTGAAATACTTGGACATGAAAAGGGAGACTATTATCACTGCAGTCCTAATACCCATGTCAACATGTCGCAGTCAACCAATGATTCATTCCCTACCGCAATTCATATTTCGGTATTGAATCTTCTCGAAAAATTATTGGGTACAATGGAAACTATGCATGGAGTGTTCATGCAAAAATCGCAAGAATTTGCCCATGTAATCAAGATGGGGCGGACCCATCTTCAAGATGCAGTACCGATTCGCCTTGGCCAGGAATTTGAAGCATATGGACGAGTACTAGAACGCGATATTAAGCGAATTAAGCAATCCCGTCAGCATTTATATGAGTTAAACATGGGTGCAACTGCAGTTGGAACCGGTCTCAATGCCGATCCTCGATATATTGAGTTTGTTGTAAAACATCTTGCTGACATCAGTGGATTACCACTTGTTGGAGCAGAACATTTGGTGGATGCCACTCAAAATACAGATGCTTATACAGAGGTATCAGCAGCATTAAAGGTTTGTATGATGAATATGTCGAAAATCGCCAATGACCTTCGTTTAATGGCATCTGGTCCACGTGCAGGATTGGGTGAAATCTCGTTGCCAGCACGTCAACCAGGATCTTCGATTATGCCAGGTAAAGTGAACCCGGTAATGGCTGAGCTTATTAATCAGGTTGCATTCCAGGTTATCGGAAATGATCATACGATTTGCTTAGCTTCAGAGGCAGGGCAATTAGAATTGAACGTTATGGAACCTGTCCTTGTATTTAATCTGCTTCAGTCGATTAGTATTATGAATAATGCCTTCGGTGTATTCACGGAACATTGTTTAAGAGGAATTACCGCAAATGAAGATAGATTAAAAGAATATGTGGAAAAGAGTGTTGGTGTCATCACTGCAGTTAATCCGCACCTTGGCTATGAAGTAGCTGCACGGATTGCCAGGGAAGCAATTTTAACAGGCGCTTCTGTACGCGATCTTTGTTTAAAATATGATGTATTGACTGAGGAAGAACTAGATTTAATTCTTGATCCATATGAAATGACGCATCCAGGAATTGCCGGAAAGGCATTGTTGGAGAGAGATTAATAGATTCGCCAGGCTTTTTGCCTGGCGTTTTTTGTTTGGAAATTCTTGCTTTCCACTTTTAACATCGGAATTATCGTTGATTTAATCATTACAATCAAAACAGAACCATACGATTAATACTACAGCTTTTTTAGGAGTGTGTTTCGTATGGATGATCGTTTTTTTCGAAATGTCATGGGGAGCTTTGCTACTGGGATTACCGTTATTACGGCAGAGGTGAAGGGGACTGCCCATGGAATGACCGCAAATGCATTTGTCTCAGTGTCACTGAATCCAAAATTAATACTTGTTTCGATTGATAAAAGAGCTAAAATGTTGGGGTTTCTTCAAGAGTCGAAAAGGTTTGCTGTGAGCTTTTTAGCCAGTGAACAAAAAGAGGAATCAATGAGATTTGCCGGTCAAAAAAAGGATGAAGAACCTTATATTTTTGAGCGATTTAGTGAATTACCTGTTATAAAAGGTGCCTTGGCAAATGTTGTTTGTACGGTTTTTAATCAAGTTGAGGCAGGAGATCATGTTTTGTTTATTGGGGAGGTACAGGATTTACAGGTGAAGGATGGGGAGCCGCTCCTTTATTTTAAAGGTAATTATCGAGAATTAAAGGATTTGGATTAAAAAGCAAGTGATCTGTAATTATATTATGTAAACTTATAATACTACTAGACTGTGCTTCCCGGCTCAGTCTTTTTGTTTGTCATAAAAAAAATTTTTCCTATGAAAATAATGCTTTCATCATGTATGATGTAAAAGACTAATCGTATAGGAGTGACAATCTTTGGTTCAGCTTCATTTATACAGCAAAAAATTTCCTTTTTTTAAAGAAGAATTTTTTTCACACTATCGTGAAATCGCAGCAGGTTACAGTCATCATGTACTTCTAGAAAGCGGCCGGGGCGGCCGGTATAGCATCGCTGCATTTAATCCCGAGAAGATCATTACGGGAAAAAACCATCAACTCACCATTCAAGATGGAGACCATCAAGAACAATTAAACGGAAACCCCCTGCATTTATTAAAGGAATGGATGGGGCAATATCATGTTGATAAAATAGAAGGGCTGCCTGATTTCCAAGGCGGTGCCATTGGATACATCAGCTATGACTATGGTCGTTATATTGAAAAACTACCCTCACTCGCAAAAGATGACCTCGAATTACCGGAGATCTACTTTTTAATTTTTAAAGAATGGTTCATATTCGATCATCACACTAATGAATTATGGTTATTATTTTTGCATAAAAAAGGAGAATCTGTGGAAGAAAAGGCTGCACTTTGGGAGAGCCGCTGGCTTGAAAAAATTACTGCTGTTGAAACCTCAAAAACTGTTTCGACGCTGTCTGATCCTTTAGAAGTTTCAATGGATGAGCGGCAGTTTATCGATGCCGTCAAGAAGGTTCAGGCATACATCGCTCAAGGGGATGTTTTTCAAGTCAATCTTTCCGTTCGGCAATCAAAACCCATGGAGGTAGAAGCGATTGACGTCTATGAACAATTGCGCCTGCTCAATCCTTCCCCTTATATGGGCTATTTCCATACACCAGAGTTTCAATTGGTCAGCGGATCACCTGAACTCTTGGTAAAAAAGCACGGGAAGGAAGTTAGCACACGGCCAATTGCCGGGACTCGTTCTAGAGGGAAAAACGAGTCGGAAGACCAGGAGCTGGCCAATGAATTGATTGAAAATGAGAAGGAACGGGCGGAGCATGTGATGCTCGTTGATTTGGAACGAAATGACCTTGGCCGGGTTTGTGCATATGGTACGGTTGAGGTAAATGAATTTATGGTCATTGAAAAATACTCCCATGTGATGCATATCGTTTCAAATGTACGCGGACAATTAGCGGACGGGAAAAATAGCATTGATGTCATTGATGCGGTTTTTCCGGGAGGAACGATTACTGGAGCACCTAAGATTCGTACGATGGAAATTATTGAAGAGCTTGAACCGGTTCAAAGGGGCATTTATACGGGATCCCTTGGCTGGATTGATTTCTCCGGTGACATGGAACTAAATATTGTGATTCGCACCATGTTGGTGAAAAACGGGATGGGACATGTCCAAGCAGGAGCGGGGATTGTGATCGATTCTAATCCGAAGCATGAGTATAAAGAATCACTGAAAAAAGCGGCAGCGCTTTGGCGCGCCAAAGAAATGGCAGAAGGAAAAGGAGAACAGCGATGATTTTCATGATTGATAATTACGATTCTTTTACCTTTAATTTAGTGCAATATTTAGGAGAATTAGGCGAAGATTTAGTCGTTAAACGAAATGACGAGACCACAATCGAGGAAATCTCCAAGATGCGTCCAAAATTCTTGATGGTTTCTCCTGGTCCTTGCAGTCCGAATGAAGCCGGAATCAGTCTAGAAGCAATCCAAGCTTTTGCGGGTGAGATACCGATTTTTGGTGTCTGTCTAGGTCAACAATCGATTGCTCAGGCCTTTGGCGGAGAAGTGGTACAAGCAGAGCGTCTTATGCATGGAAAGACCTCGGAGATTTTTCATGATGGAAAAACGATTTTTGAAAATTTAGCTAATCCGTTTCCAGCGACTCGTTATCATTCCCTAATTGTTCGAAAAGAAAGCTTACCTAAATGCTTAGAGGTTTCCGCCTGGACTGCGGAAGGGGAGATTATGGCGATTCGCCATAAAGAGCTTCCTATTGAAGGAGTTCAGTTCCACCCGGAATCCATTATGACAACCGCCGGGAAAGACCTATTGCGAAATTTTGTCCGCCATTATGGAAGAGTGACGGAAACGGTAAGAGGATAACACATGTTTATTTATGTAAACGGAGAAATCGTTAAAAAAGAAGAAGCTGTCATTTCGCCTTTTGATCATGGCTTTTTATATGGAATGGGACTTTTTGAAACGTTTCGGGTTTATAATGGGCATCCCTTTTTATTAGACACCCATATTGCCCGTCTAAACGAGGGTCTCAAAGTCCTAAATATTGAGAAACAGTTTACACGAGATGAAGTGTGTAATGCCCTTAGGGTACTGTTAGACGCGAATGGATTAATCAATGCGTATATCCGCTTTAATGTATCAGCGGGTCTGGGTGAGGTTGGATTGCAAGTCGAACCCTATCGGGAACCAAATGTGCTTATTTTTGCAAAACCACTGCCGGATGCGGGGGAGATGGCAGAAAAGAAAGCCAATCTTTTGCTTTTAAAGCGGAATACACCCGAGGGTTTGACTCGGTTAAAATCACATCATTATATGAATAATCTTTTGGCAAAAAGGGAGATTGGGAGTTCCACCGACGTAGAAGGCATCTTTTTAACAGAAGAAGGTTATATTGCCGAAGGGATCGTTTCAAATATCTTTTGGAAAAAGGGAATCACCGTGTATACACCGTCGCTTGCGACAGGCATTTTAAATGGGATCACACGGCAGTTTACAATGAAGGTAGTCAAAACGTTGGGCATGCATTTGGAGGAAGGACTTTTCAGTATGGAGGATGTGGCAGCAGCAGAAGAAATCTTTGTCACCAACTCCATCCAAGAAATTGTTCCTATATCAGAGTTTGAAGGTCATACAATGCCGGGAAAAAGCGGGGCAATCGTTCAAAAACTCCATCAACATTACCGGGAATCTTGTAAAACGCTCTGGTCTATATAACCCGCCACTGTCCACTCCATACGGACAAAACCATTCAAAAGTCCACGAAGGGTGTCAGGCACCAGTGCCTGACACTTATTTTATTTGAATAAATTATTCGAAAATTCTTGACTTCGTTAGGAAAGGATTTATAATTAAAGTATTATTTTTAATCCGATAAATCTAATAGGATTTATGGGTTAAGTGGGCGGTGGGACAGAAATGTTTTTACAAATTAACAATGTGAATAAACAATTTATCAATCAAAAAAAGGCCAGTGATGTCCTTACAAATATTAATCTTGACATTAAAGAAGGAGAGTTTGTTTCAATTCTCGGGCCTTCAGGGTGCGGAAAATCGACATTATTATCGATTGTTGCCGGATTAACAAAGCCAACAAGTGGAGAAGTCGTCCTGAGCGGAAAGCCGATTACGAAACCAGGAAAAGACCGAGGAATGGTCTTCCAACAAGCCGCCTTATTCCCGTGGTTGACAGTCGAAGAGAACGTGATGTTCCCACTTCGTAAAGAAATGAAAAAAGCAGAGGCACGCGAAGTAGCTCATCATTTTCTTAAAATGGTCCAGTTAAGTAATTATACAAAGCATTCCCCACATGAGCTTTCAGGCGGAATGCAGCAGCGGGTGGCGATTGCGAGAGCACTTTCCATGAATCCAGCTGTATTGTTAATGGATGAACCGTTTGGGGCCCTTGATGAACAAACAAGAGCACGTCTCCACCATGAATTAGAAAAAATTTGGCTAGAGACAAAGAAAACGATTCTTTTTGTCACCCATAGCATCAGTGAATCTATCAAACTATCGGACCGAATCATTGTCATGGGAACGAGACCTGGGGTAGTACTAGAGGATATCCATGTTAAAATTCCACGCCCAAGGGGAAACCATCCGCAAATGGTGGCAAAATTAGAGGAAAAAATTCTTGGATTGTTACAAGGCGAGATTGATAAAGTAGTGAAAGAGGAATTAGCTTATGCAGCAAACAATTAAACGCATCATTTTCTTCGCATTATTAATCGTCATCTGGCAGGCTGCGGTAAAAATAACGGGTGTTTCAGCCGCAGTGATGCCAGCACCGACAGATGTACTTCAAGCACTTGTAAAAGGATTTGCAGATAAAACATTAATCTATGATATTCTTGCCAGCTTTCGCAGGCTTGCAATCGGTTTAAGTATTGCGATTATCCTTGGAATCTTCTTAGGCATTCTTTTAGCGAAAAATAAAACGGCTGACGAAACACTCGGTACGTTGATTTTAGCCTTACAAAGTGTACCAAGTATCGTTTGGCTGCCGATTGCGATTATGTGGTTTGGATTAAATGAAACATCGGTAATTTTTATCGTGATTCTTGGGGCAACACTTGTGATGACCATCAATATGAGGATTGGCATCAAAAATGTTTCGCCTCTTTACATAAGAGCCGCTCAAACGATGGGCTCCGGAGGATTAGATCTTTTTACATCAGTTATTTTCCCGGCTTCCGTCCCATATGCCGTAACAGGTGCAAGACTTGGCTGGGCATTTGCCTGGAGGGCATTAATGGCAGGAGAAATCCTGAGTACCGGACCTGGATTAGGGTATACCCTGAAATATGCTTCTGATTTTGGCAATATGAGCATGGTTATCGGGATTATGATTATTATTGGTATTATTGGAACCATTGTAGATATCGTTTTCTTCCAACGCGTTGAAAAAAATGTTATTCGTCGTTGGGGACTAGAGACATCAAATTAGATAGAGAAAATTAGAGGGGGAACTAGAGAGATGAAGAAAAAATCAATGATTTTAGGTTTGGCGGTTATGCTTGGAGCAGGTGTTTTAGCAGGCTGTGGATCGAACAATGCAAGCACTGATGGAGGAGAGAAAAAGGTCGTTATCGGCTATTTTCCAAACATTGACCATGCACCTGCAATGGTGGCAAGGGAAAAAGGATTTTATGAAAAAGAACTTGGCAAGGATATCAAAGTAGAATACAAAACTTTTCCAGATGGCGGTGCCTTCATGACCGCACTTAAAACAGGTGATATTGATGCCGGTTTAGTTGGACCAGGGCCTGTCATGAATAACTTTACAAATGGTGCCGATGTAAAAATCATTGCCGGAGCTTCTTCTGGTGGTACAGCGATTGTTGCCAGCAAACAAAGCGGGATCAACTCTGTTAAAGATTTCAGTGGGAAAACCTTCATTACTCCAGGAGTAGGTTGTACACATGATGTACAAATGGAAACATTCTTACAGGATTATGGAGTTAAGTCAGCCCGTATTGGGGGAACTTTAAAGCACGTAACCGGTAACCCGGCACAATATGCAAGTATGTTTGAATCAGGAAAAGTGGATTTAGCCGCTGTTCCAGAACCATGGGCTTCACAGCTAGTGAAGAAATCAGGGGCAAAAGTAATCGTTGACAGCCAGAAAATTTCGTACGGTACAACGTTGCCAAATACGATTCTTGTAACAAGTGGTAAAGAAATTAAGGCTGATAAAGATGTCGTCGGAAAAATTGTTAAAGCACAGGAAGAAGCGATTGCTTTTATCGGTAAAAATCCTGAAGAAGCGAAGAATATCACTGTTAAGGCGATTAAAGATATTACAAAACAAGGTCTTGATAAAGATGTGATGGATCAAGCTTGGACACATATTCACTTTACAAGTGATGTTAACAAAGATGTGATTCAACAGTTTGCTAATTCATCTGTAGAGTTAAAGTTCTTAAAGGAAAAGCCTGATTTTGCTTCGTTAATTGATACACAATTTATTAATTAAAATGTAAGGTGCTGAGTGATGACTCGGCACCTTTTTCTGAAAAAGAGGTGTTTTTACCATGAAACGCTGTTTGTTTCTAGTAGTTTGTTTATTTCTGTTAGCAGCCTGTTCTAAGTCTGAGGAGAAAAATGTAGAGGATTCTTTTCCACTTCATATGGAAGTACAAAAATTTAATGCGGTGAATCAGTATGGTGAACCATTCACTTTTAAAAACATAAAGGGAAAGGTTTGGGTGGCTGATTTTCTGTTTACCAATTGTGATACGGTTTGTTCACCGATGACCGCGAACATGGCGACATTGCAAAAGAAATTGGCTGATGCTGGGGTGGATGCGGAGCTTGTATCTTTTAGTATCGACCCAGATCACGACCAGCCTGGGAAATTAAAGGAATATGCTAAAGGGGTGGACGCGGATTTCTCGAACTGGAACCTCCTAACCGGATATAAACAGCCATTCATTGAAAGCTTCGCCAACAAATCTTTTATGGCCGCAGCGGCCAAACTGGAAGACTCCAACCAATTTGTACACAGTACATCCTTCTACCTCGTCAACAAAGACGGAGTCGTCCTCCAAAAATACGAAGGCGCCTCAAATCCGCCATACAATGAAATTATTAACGATATTAAAACATTGGAAAAGTGATTCGACAAAATTAGGGTGGTGCCAGGCACCACCCTAATTTTGTCGAAAAAAACCTATTACTTCTCGAGAATTTGTTTGTATTCTTGCCCTTTTTGGACGTAGACTTCGATGGACATTTGGATTAGTTGCAGGTCTTTTTCTGTGAGCTCGCGGACTACTTTTCCGGGTGATCCGACGACAAGGGATCGTGGCGGGATTTTGGTTCCGCTTGTGAGTAGGGTGTTAGCTCCTATGATGCATTCATCGCCGATTTCGACGTGGTCGAGGAGGGTGGAGCCCATCCCGATGATACTGCGATTGCCAATCTTGCAGCCGTGTAAAATAACATTATGACCAACTGTTACTCCATCCCCAATTTCTACTGGACAACCTTCATATAAATGGATGGTGCTATTATCTTGGATGCTTGTTTGATCTCCAATGGTAATCGGCCCTTCGTCCCCGCGTAATACCGCATTAAACCAAATGGTAGACTCCTTCCCAATTTTTATATCTCCGATTAAATAAGCGCCAGGTGCCACAAATACCGTTTCGTCGATCGAAGGGGCAACACCATTGTAGGGTATCTTCATTCTTTCTCTCTCCTTTTAAAAATCTGAATTATAACTCTCTTCAGTTATTAGTATACCACTCTACAGTAGAGGAAAAAATGAGAACTATTTTCAAATGAATTTTGCCAAGCCAAACTTCGAAAATGTCAAAAATATTTAACAAATATTCGACAAAATTCTTAATAAATTCACGGTAATCTCCTTCTATTTTTGTCCGATGGTAGAATAAAACTATCACAATAGTAGAAACGGGGTGAGAAGATGAAATGTACGGGGAGAGTATGTATTTTAGCTTTTACAATCGTTAGTTATATGATTGGCCTTTTCATTCATGGTAATGCTTTCACAAGCTTGGACCTCGTCCTCATTTCAGTTTTTTCTCTAATCGCATGGTATTCCGGAAAGCAATATGATTTAGTGAAATTTCATTCCGAAAAGGATTTTTTAACAAAAATATATAATCGCCGTTATGCTGAAAAAATTTTTCCTAAATTGAAGGCAAAAATGGAGCGACTGAATAAATCGATGGCAGTGTTTCTTTTAGATGTAAATAATTTTAAAGAGATTAATGACTCACTAGGTCATGAGACCGGTGATGTAGTTTTAAAAATGCTAACCGAGCTTCTTGCGAAAACCTTAAATAAATCGGAAGTATTAATCAGATGGGGCGGGGATGAATTTTTGATTATCGCTCCAAATACCAATCAAATTGAAGCCGAAAAAATAAGAGAAAAAATAGAAACCTGTCTACTAAACTCAGAAAAAAATACCTATCATATCGCAGTTTCTATTGGTTATTCCATTTATCCAGAGCAAGCAAGACGATTTGAAGAGGCTGTAATGCTTGCGGATCAACAAATGTACAAAACGAAATTAGAAAAGAAATGCAATGGATTTGTTCCCGTATCCTAATCGTTTAAGAGAGATGGATTATTGTATTTCGGGTTACCAAGAAAGGGAGTTTTAACTGCAATGGAAAAAAGAATTCAATCATGGTTAAATAAACCCAATTACTTTCGTTATGGATTCATTTGCATCTTACTATGTAGTACGTTTTTAAACTTAACCATTTTAATGGATGAACGGATTTATATATTTTATGTTCTTGCCACCGTTTTCTTAGGAATTGGCTTTTTTAATCAATCTCCTTTGTTTCTAGTGTTATGTACCACCCTCATTGTCACTTGCAGGTATTCCTTTGCACCAAATTTACCGGATGCAGGCACTTTTTTCGTTCAGCTTGGTACTTATCTGTTAATCATGGTCATTTCAGTTGGACTAATGAAACATAACCAGCGAATAAAAAGAGATAATATTGAAATGATTAAGGTTCTTTCCAAAGCACTGGACTCCAGGGATACTTATACCTCCCAGCATTCTGAAAATGTTGCCAAATATGCTTTGAAAATCGCTAAGAAAATGAAATTATCAGCTGAATTATGTGATATGACTCAAAAAGCAGGATTATTACATGATATCGGAAAAATAGGGGTTCCTGAACATATCTTAAAGAAGCCGGGTAAGCTTACGGAAGAGGAATATTCGATTATTAAAGAGCATCCGTTAATCGGGAATGAAATTATTAAGCACGTTTCAAGCTTTCATGAAACAGGAATATTAGACGGCGTTTTATATCATCATGAGCGATATGATGGCAAGGGATATCCTCATGGGCTTAAAGGCGAGGAGATTCCGTTAATTGCCCGCATTTTAGCTGTTGCGGATACATTTGATGCGATGACTTCGAAGCGGGTTTATCGAACAGAGCTAGATGTACATAAAACGCTAGCTGAAATTGAACAAAATAAAGGAACACAATTTGATCCAGAAATTGCGGAAGTATTTTTACGTTTATTTGAAGAGGAGCACTTAATAGAATTTAAGAAGGAAATTCCCAAAATAGTATTTAAATCACAAACAACGAAAACCCTCGGCCAATGAATGGGACGAAGGTATATGAACTCCTTCATCCCCAACAACAACTTCTCCCTTGGATGAACCGGAAAAATAATAGATGCCCGTGAAAAATCCTTCATTTTCCAATGTAAGCGTTTTAACTTTGACAAAATAATAAAAATAGTCAAAATATATTGACGAAGGCGATTTACGGTGGTAACCTAATAACAAATTTAAGATGAATTGATGACGAGAATAGTAGGATTTATTCCTTGTTTAACAGAGAGTCGACATTGGGTGGGAGTCGATAACAGGAAATTTCTGAAAATCATCTCCGAGATGCGTAGCTGAAAGTTAGTAAGCTAGGCCGGAAGGTCCACCGTTAAATTGGAACACGTATCATGATACGGTACGTTGATTTGAGAGCCGCAGCTTTAGTGAGGAATTTTAGCTGTGGAAGTAGGGTGGTAACGCGAGCTAACTCGTCCCTATACATGGGGCGGGTTTTTTGTTGTTTAAAAATTGAATTTGAAATTGAAAAGTGCAATTATTTAGGAGGGACCATGAATGAAACAACAAGTTGAGCAAACAGAGAAAACAAAGAAAACAGAACAAACATTAACTGCTGAGGATGTGATCCTTGCCAGTCACAATATTAAGGACGAAATTTCGCCCACTCCTCTGCAATACAATGCCATTCTATCTGAACGATATGAGTGTAATGTCTACCTTAAGCGCGAGGACCTGCAAAGTGTACGTTCCTTTAAAATTCGCGGGGCCTATAATCGGATTAAAAAACTCAGCGGTGAAGATCTACATAATGGGATTATCTGTGCAAGCGCCGGAAACCATGCACAGGGAGTAGCCTATTCCTGTCATCTTCTCAAAATTAACGGAAAAATCTTCATGCCAAGCACAACACCAAAGCAAAAAGTGAACCAAGTAAAGTTCTGGGGCAGGGAAGATGTTGAAATTGTCTTAGTGGGGGATACCTTTGACGATGCTTATGAAAAGGCAATGGAATGCAGTAAAGCGGAACAAAGAACCTTTATCCATCCGTTCGATGATTTTGATGTAATTGCAGGACAAGGGACGGTCGCTGTTGAGCTCCTTAATGACTTTCAAGAGCCAATTGACTATTTATTTGCAGCCATCGGCGGCGGGGGACTTGTTTCAGGTGTTGGAACCTATATGAAACAATATTCTCCGGATACTAAATTAATCGGTGTCGAACCAATGGGTGCCCCTGGCATGAAAGAATCGTTATCAAAAGGAAAGGTAACCTCTCTTAAAGAAATTGATCCTTTCGTAGACGGTGCAGCCGTAAAAACCGTTGGGGCGCATACGTTTGAGATTTGTAAGGACCTGCTAGAAGATATTGTGGTAGTCCCGGAAGGAAAAGTTTGTACAACACTCATTTCGTTATATAACGAAAATGCCATCGTTGTGGAACCAACCGGTGCTTTATCTATCGCTGCACTTGATTCCTATAAGGAACAAATTAAAGGAAAAACAGTCGTTTGTATTGTTAGCGGTGGGAACAATGATATTGGAAGAATGCAGGAAATCAAAGAGCGTTCCAAAATTTATGAAGGCTTACAGCATTACTTCATTGTTCAATTCCCTCAGCGTCCCGGTGCATTGAGAGAGTTTTTATTAGATGTTCTTGGACCAAATGATGATATCAGCCATTTTGAATATACGAAAAAGAACAACCGCGAAACTGGACCGGCCCTAGTCGGAATCGAATTAAAGGATAAAGACGATTACTTCCCATTAATGGAACGGATTAAGGCAAAAGGATTTTTATATCGGGAAGTGAATAAAGATAAAGCATTATATCAAATGTTGGTATAGTAACCTTTTTAAATCTTCGGGTCCATCAGGACTCGGAGAATTTTTTATTTTTAACAGAAAAATGATACGATATTTCTGTAGAAGATCAACCTAAACTCTCCCTAAAAATTATATTAATAATCCATGAAAAATCTAAACTAATGGAAGAAACATGTTAAATTATTGGTAGAGTTATTTAAAAGGAGAAAGAAATCATGAAAAAACGTATCCTAGTCATCGAGGATGAAATCAATATTGCTAAGGTGTTAAAAATAGAGCTTGAATATGAGAGTTATGAAGTGTTTGTCGAACATAATGGAAAATCAGGATTAAATACGGCAACAGAAAAATCCATCGATCTTATTTTATTGGATGTTATGCTCCCTGAAATGAATGGAATCGAGGTACTAAGAAGGCTTAGGAAGGCAGGGAATCAAACTCCGGTTATTCTTTTGACAGCTCGAAATATGACATTGGATAAGGTAACGGGATTGGATCAAGGAGCCAATGATTATATAACCAAACCATTCGAAATCGAAGAACTTTTGGCCAGGGTTCGTGCATGTATCCGCGACCACTCGATTCATACTCCAAAGGAAGTTACTTCTGTAGTGACTGTAGGGGATTTATCGATCGATACAAATACCCGAGAAGTAACAAGAGATGGGACCTCCATCACCGTTACTCCGAAAGAATATGATTTATTGCTTTATTTGGTAACAAATAAAAATAAGGTTGTCACGAGAGACAATATTATCTTGAATGTATGGGGCTATGAATATGAAGGAGAGACCAATGTTATTGACGTATTCATTCGCCATCTTCGCAAAAAAGTGGATGAAGGGTTTGACTCCGAATTAATTCATACTGTTCGTGGAGTTGGTTTTACCGTCAAGGAGAAATAACATGAAAATCACCACGAAAATTAACCTAATGACAACCGCGTGGCTGCTTTGTGTGTTAATCCTTATTAATGTCGTTGTCTTTTTTTCTTTTTTAAAAATTACCGTCAATATGGAAGAGGATGCGCTATTACAAAAGGCGAATGATATTATCGATGAACTTAAATCTTCATCTCCAGAAGAGCAAACAGAAAAGTTAAAAGATTTTTTAACCATCCATTCTTATATCAGGGTCGTTGATCCTAATGGAAAAACACTTGCGGAAGTAACCAATGATAGGGAAATTACAAGTAAGATTAAACCAAAATATACAAGAAAACAGGAATCCGGCAGGATATTACTTGGAACAAAAACGGGAGAAAAGCAAGTAATCTATGTTCGTGTTCCGATAAAAACAAGTCAGAACCGAACAGCAACTCTTGATATTGGAGAAGCCTTGATGGGACTTGAAATGAGAAAAGATATTTTACTATGGATCCTTGGATTATGTACTGTCCTATCCGGTATCTTGTCCCTTCTTGGCGGGAAATGGTTATCCGGCTTCATTATGCGTCCCATTTCCAATATGATCAAAACCATGGAGGACATTGAACAAAGTGGTATCCCAAAAAAGATTGTGATTCAAAATCGGACAAGGGACGAATTGGAGCAGATGGCCTCGACCTTTAATCGAATGATTGAACGGCTTAGTGAGAACATGGAAAAACAGGACCAGTTTATTTCAGATGCTTCGCACGAATTAAAAACACCGTTAACCGTCATTAAAAGCTATGCCAGCCTTTTGAGACGAAGGGGCGTGCAAAATAATGAAATATCAACGGAAGCGATTGAAGCCATTTATTCGGAAGCAACCCGGATCCAAAAAATGACCGAAATGTTCTTGAATATGGCCACTTCCGAAAAAGAAACGACCTTGGATCTAAGGCAAGTGGATTTAGTCGGCTTATGTAAAGAGATTCAAAAACAGCTAAAAAATGCCTATAAGCGCGAGATTCATCTCCACCACAGTGATGAACATATTTATATCCAAGCGGATGAACTGAAATTAAAACAAGTGATCATAATCCTTCTGGATAATGCGATCAAGTATAGTAAAGATCAAATCGACCTATATTTGAATCAGCAGCAACATTTTGCATCTATTGCCGTAAAAGATTACGGCATCGGCATACCAGAACAAGATCTTCATCGGATTTTTGAACGATTTTATCGAGTTGATAAAGCAAGAAGTCGAGAAACAGGCGGAACTGGCCTTGGGCTTGCAATAGCCAAGAATATTATGAAAATGCATAAAGGGGAAATAAAAATAACAAGTAAAGAAGAAAAAGGAACAGAAGTCGAATTACTATTTCCTCTATAAGATTGTGAAAAATTCACACGGTGCCTGGCACCATTGTGAATTTTTCACTAAGTCTACATATGTTTAGGTCCGTTTTACCGCTGATAAAATAAAAATGGTCGCAAGAATGGAGGCAGCACCGATCCATTCAAAAACACCGAATGGAACATGAAGCCAGGCTACTGCTAAAAACGCTGCAGATAAGGGTTCTACACATGCTAAGAGGCTTGCTTCTGAAGCTTCAATGTATTTTAGGCTTTCCATATAGCAAAAAAAAGCGACTAACGTACCAAAGATTACTACAAAAAGAACCGCCATCAACGCAGAGAACGACCAAGACCCACTAAATTGCCAAGGCGGCTGAAAAAAACTGAAAACTACACCGCCAATCAGCATCCCCCAGCCCGTTGTAATCAAAGAACCCCATGTATTTAATAGTTTCCTAGGATATAGAGTATAAAAGGCCAAGGCAAAAGCGGAGAGAATTCCCCAGACAAAGGCCGGTCCAGAAATCGAAAGCGCCTGGATATTCCCATTTGTAACGAGAAAAAAGGTCCCTAAAAGCGCTAAACCAATGGCGATGATCTCATGTTTAGCAGGTAATACCCGCGAACGAAAACAAAGATAACAGGTAATCATAACCGGCGCCAGGTATTGAATAATGGTAGCGGTAGCGGCATTTCCTTCTTTTACAGCTGCAAAATAGGTATACTGAACACCGAGCATTCCAATGATTCCAAACACAACTAATTGCAATACATCTGATTTATTTTTCCATATGGTCCATATATTTTGTTTTCCAACAAAACGGGAAAATAATAATAACCCCAATCCAGCAAAAAGCAGCCGGATTACTACGAGCCAGCTGACACTGAATCCTTGTTTTTGAAACAAGAACTGTGCGACTGTACCCGAAATCCCCCAAAAGGAAGCGCCAATGAGTACTAAAATAACTCCCTTGGGCCTGGGGTTCGGCATAACAACAACTTGCGAATCCAAACCAATCCCTCCAAAACTCTTCAAATTACAAACATACTAAATTATAACAATCTTTTTTAGATTTTGGCTATTCAATTTGTTAATATTGGAATCTAGAAAAAGAACATTAGTTTTTGTATAATAGTTAAGTAACTCATTTTTTATAGAAAAATATGGAAATCAACAAGTTTTATGGGGGTCTTTATGAATAAAAATAGGTATGTATTTTGGGGATTGGTCATTACAACCCTTATATCGGCACTTGATGCCAATATTATGCAAACAGCAAGTCCGACGATTGTGAAACAGCTTGGCGGGATGGAGCTGTTTGCTTGGATCTTCTCAGTTTATATGCTTGCAAGTACGGTTACCGTGCCGCTGTACGGAAAATTATCCGATATGTATGGAAGAAAACGGCTGCTCATCATTTCAGTCGCAATCTTTACCATCGGTTCTTTGCTTGCAGGGTTGGCCAATTCAATGGTTTCGTTAATTATTTACCGTGGTATCCAGGGGTTAGGTGCAGGAGGAATGCTGCCAATCTCGATGATCATTGTCGGTGATTTATTTACGATTGAAAAACGGGGGAAAATTCAAGCTGTCTTTAGCGGAATATGGACATTGTCTTCAATAGTAGGACCTGTTCTTGGTTCTTTTTTTGTTGAAACCTTAACGTGGAGATGGATTTTCTTTATTAATATTCCAATTGGAATTGCGACTGTTCTTTGCTTAATCCCCTACAAGGAACAAAATCAATTTAAAAAGACTTATATTGACTATAAAGGTTTTGTTTTATTTGGTCTTTCTATCACGCTTTTATTGCTTGCCACAAACGTAGCACAACCATTATGGTATGTCACGTGTGGAATTGTCTGCATGGTCGTATTCCTGCTTGTAGAACGGAAGGTAGAGCAGCCATTTCTTCCGGTTTCCTTGTTTAAAAATAGAGGAACCTTAATGGTCAATCTTTACATGTTATTTCTCTGTATTTCTTTTTTCGGAACACCGAACTATATCCCTCTGTTTTTGCAAGAAGGCAGCCATATGAACATTTATCAAAGCGGTTTGATTCTATTAAGCATTGCCATTGGCTGGACATTCGGAAGTACGCCGGCAGGAAAGTGGATTTTACGTTACGGCTATAAAAAATTGTTCATTATTGGTAATCTTCTATGTACTCTTGCAGGGCTGATCATCTTTTTCGTCATTAAAGACGTATCCTACTTTTTATTGTTTGGACTTTTGACTGTTCAAGGATTTGCGTTTGGTTTATTATTCGCCGTTGGAACAATCGCATCACAAGAATTTGTTGAAAATAATATTAAGGGGATGTCTACTTCCCTGCAAATCTTTATTCGAAACATCGGAACGTCCATAGGGGTAACGGTCATGGGACTGTTTATCAATCATGCTGCGACGATGGTGATAGGGATGAAAAATATTTATCTTTTCGCCTTATGTATTAGTGTGCTATCTATTGTGGTTACGTTTTTAATACCGGCAAAATCACCGGTTGGAAATGAAGGATAATCTTTTGAACTAAGCTGGCCATTAGAATAATTAGCACAAAAACCGACTCATTAAAAAGTCGGTTTTTTCGCTTCATTAAGCCACTGATTTTTTAAAATTACTTTCTTCATTTTTATTTGAAACATAACTATGCAAAATCATACCAAGAATGACGATTAGAATACCACACCAAGATAAAGGAGCTGGAATTGGCAGTGACAAAAATACTAGTTCACCAGCTAATGTAAACAGGACTTCCATTGATTGTGTTGCTTCAACTGAAGCTAGTTTTTGAGTATTTCCTCGTACCATATCCGTTGCTTTGAAAAATAGGACAGTGGCAACGACTCCAGAAAAAAGTGCAACCAATAAAGATTGGAAGACCTGTCCCGTGCTTGGTAAACCTACGGTGAAAAAGCCATAGAAGGAAAGTAAAAACCAGAACGGAAGACTTCCAAGAGTCATCCCTAATACTCTTTGAAAAGTATCTAAACGCCCTTCACAAATCTCCATCATTTTACGGTTCCCTAGAGGATATGCAAAAGATGCGATCAGGACAGGTACAACTCCAAGTAATAAATTTTCTAAGGAAAAATGTTTAGAATGTTCAACTTGCATTAAAACAATACCTAACAAAATAATAAATGACATGATGAGACCTTTATAAGGAATTTTACTCCTTGTTTGTATAGGTCCTTTTTTTGTATATATTGTTTCAAAAAATAACGGTGCGAGTAATGTACCTGATATAATCGTGATTTGCCAAGTACCTGCAATGAGCCAACCAGGTGAATACGCTGATGCTAAGCATAATGGAGCATAGAATACCCCAAATCCCACAGAACTCCATAGTATCCATGTTCCGGGTTTTTTTCTCATTTCATTTAAAAGCGGTCGAAGATTTTTTCTACTTAGTACGATACACAGGAGAAAGGGAGCCATAAAGATATATCGCAGCGAAGCACTCCAAATCCAACTGCCGCCAGATAACTCCATAGATGAATTAAGAACAAATGTAAAAGCAAAAAAGAAGGAGGCACAAATGCCGATTAAAATTGGTTTCAACTGAAGTTCACCTCTGTTCATTCTCTAAATAATAAATGATTAATTCTGTCTTTTTTATAAAACCAATATATCGCATAGTGGTTAATAAGGCAATCAGATTATTTTTTCGCTAAAAGGGAAAAATAACTAATAAGGAGGGCACAAAATGACCAAACAAGAGGCTTTGAAAATTATAGTCCTAATTGAATCCGTTTATAAAGGCTTTATGACCAAAAATGAAACCATTACTTTTTGGTTCGAATACTGCTCAGAGTTAGATTTTACTAAAGTTATGACAAAACTAAAAAGGCATATCCGAACAAATCCTTATCCTCCGACTATTACCAGCTTGACTGAAGAAACTGAGAACAAACCATTTCAATGGTTACATGAATATAAAACAATTTGATCCAATTGTTCCCCTTACACCACAATTGACATCGGAAAAACTCATTGATATATTGGTTTTATGAAAACAATTAAAAGTATTGACCGTCCTGTATTAAGAGACCAAATATACGAATCTTTGAAAAAAGCAATCATTACCTTGGAATTAGAACCTGGGAAGCGCATATTGGATAAGGATTTGGCTGCGGAATTTGGTGTCAGTCGAACACCCGTTAGAGAAGCGCTAAAAAGACTGGAGGATGAAGGGCTTGTTGAGTCCCTGCCAGGTTCGCAAACAAGAATCACGAAGATCAATTTGGAGGAGGCTCGGAATGCGTTTACGGTTGTCGCAACTTTAAACAATTTAGCTGCACGCCTTGCAATCCCGCAGATTTCTACTGAAGAAATTGAGCGAATGGAAGCCAAAAATAACGAGTTGCAAAAGGCATTGGAAGAGAAGAATATAATTGGAGCAGTGGAAGCAGATGACCAATTTCACCACGTTCTCTTAAAAGCTTCTGACAATCCGGAAATAGAAATAGCGCTAGAACGAATAATGCCCAAAATCAGGCGTTTGGAATTCTCTAAGTTTAGTTCTGTGGATGGTCATCATTCACTAGAGCAGCATCGGCAAATCATTGCAGCGTGTAAAGCAAAAAATAGTAACTTAGCAACTGCCTTAGTTGAGGAAAATTGGTTGAGTTTAAGCAGGGTTTTAATTGGGGAATCCGAATAAAGTACGGCAAAATGCTGTACTCTTTTTTATTTAAAGGAATTAATTGAATTATCAAAAAACAAATTGACTATCTTTCCGATATGCGATATATTGGTTTTTAGTAAGGCTCAAAACTTTTTTTACATAAAAAGCCTTAATGTAAGTTACTCCAAATTCAGTCAGAAGCAAAGTAACACATTTATTGACAAGATTAGGAGGAAATTAAAATGAATACTACGACTACCACCGCTCAAAACTTCGATGTGCATGACCAAAAGGTATTAAATTGGGCAAAGGAAATCATCGAAAACAGTTCATCACCACGATTAATCCAAAAGGAAATCATTAATGCCGTAGACAGAAATGCGATATGGAGAGGACAGGAATGTCTCAATTTATTGGCTCCAGAAGCTCCAACAAGCCCGACCGTCCGGCAATTATTAGCATCAGAAGTGGGAACACGAGCAGCAGAAGGCCATATTGGTCCAACGCAAAGATGGTTTTCCGGAACAAAATATATCGATGAAATTGAATCCCTTTGCGTGGAATTACTTAAAAAAGTATTTAACTGCAATTATGCAGACCATCGTCTTGTCGCAAGCATGATAGGAAACATGACGGTTTATGCCGCGCTAACAAAACCGGGTGACAATATTTTAACAATTGCCCAACCGTTAGGTGGTCATTCCAGTAATCGATATGATGGTCCGGCCGGTATCCGCGGCTTGAATATTTATGATGTTCCAATGGACCCGGTAGACTTGGTGGTAGATATTGATGAATTTGCAAAAGTAGCCAGGCAGGTAAAACCAACATTAGTTACCCTTGGCGCATCGATGACACTTTTCCCATTCCCATTAAAAGAAATGTCCGAAATCGTCAGTGAATGGGGCGGAAAAATATTCTTTGACGGTGCCCACCAACTCGGACTGATCGGAGGGGGGCAATTCCAAGACCCACTTAACGAAGGTGCTTGCATTATGACAGGTTCAGCGGGAAAAACCTTCAGCGGTCCACAAAGCGGCATTATTGTTTGGAATGATCCAGCTCTTACACAACCTGTTTGCGATACGATTTTCCCAGCACTTGCGGCTACCCACCAAGTTAACCGCGTGGCTGCACTAGCCGCATCAGCTGCTGAATTCCTCGCTTTCGGAAAAGAGTATATGGCACAAATTGTTTCCAACTCAAAAGCACTTGCAAAAGCGCTTCATGAAAGAGGGATTACGGTTCTTGGCGCCCATAAAGGTTTTACAGAAACTCACCAAGTCATTGTTGACGTGAAGAAATTCGGCGGTGGTTTGGATGTGGCACATAAGCTTGCTAGGGCGAATATCATCACGAACAAAAATTTAATTCCAAGCGATAAACCGGAAGATTGGGATTTTCCAAGCGGCTTACGAATTGGAACCATCGAAATTACCCGCTTAGGGATGAAGGAAGCAGAAATGGACATCATTGCAGACTACATCGTCCGTGTTCTAGAGAACCAAGAGCCAGTTGAATCTGTTAGAAAACGTGTTATAGAAATGCGTTCAGGATATCAAAAAATTCATTATTGTTTCGATTGATATGTGCAAAATTCATGAAATACCTCAGATCCCAAATGGTTCTGGGGTTTTGTGGTAAAAGTATGAATAAGGAGAGAGGAAAATGGAGCTTCAAATTCACCATGAGTTTTCTCAAATCAATTTGGAGGAAATGAGAGAGGTCTATGAATCTGTCGATTGGACAAAACATACCAATGAAATCATTAAACAGGTGTTCGAAGCGAGTAATGTCAGGGTGTTTGCATCGGTAAACGGCCGTACGGTTGGATTTGGCAGGGCATTATCAGATGGAGTTTTCAATGCAGCCATTTATGATATTGTGGTACATAAAGAGTTTCAAAAATTAGGTATGGCTAAAAGAATCATTGAAGATCTCCTTGACCAACTGAAAAACATTTCTTGTATTCATTTCATTTCAACGACAGGAAATGAAGAATTTTACCGAAAAGCAGGATTTAAAAAAATCAAAACAGGGATGGCGAGGTATTTGAATCCAGTACTGGATTCTGAGTATTTGGAGTAGACCGCCATCATTAGAATATGATAAAATCTGAAACGCAACTAAATGTGTATTACCGTAAATACATGTTAGAAATCCTGTATTATTTCAATAATACGGGATTTTTCATTCGGAAAATCAGGGACATATGTCCTTCCTCTCATTTAAGCAAAGGATATATCATTTACATATTGATTGTTAAAAGAGGAGAGGAATAAATGAAAGGGATTCTATTTGCGTTTTTAGCAGGAGCTTTTATTACCCTTCAAGGTGTTGCTAATGCACGCATCAGTCAGGATATTGGTACTTGGCAAACGGCGACCATTACCCAATTTACTGGATTCATTGCGGCCTTGGTGATCCTCATGTTTGTCCGTGATGGAAAATGGCAAATGTTTAAGCAGGTGAAACCATTATATTTAACGGGAGGCGCCTTTGCGGCGGTCATTATCTATAGTAATGTTACGGCTATTCATCATATCGGTATCACTCTTTCAATCGCCGCAATCCTCATTGCCCAGCTTGGCCTGACCTTCATCATTGATAGTAAGGGATGGTTTGGTGTGAGGAAGCAGAAGATGAACCTGTCACATTTTATCGGGATTATAATGATGATTGCTGGTGTGTTAATTCTAAAATTTTAATGGGAACGGTAGGAGAAATAACGGAATGAAAGAAATCAAAAATCAAGAACAATTGAATGATTTTTTGCAAATGTACGAACTGGAGCACATTTTTAACGAAAATTTATTACCATATTTATCACTGTTCCACTTTGATCAAGGTGAGAATATTTGTTCTCAAGGGGATACGGCACAGTATCTTTACGTTCTTGTAAAAGGGAAGCTTAAAATCTTTACAAACTCAGTTGAAGGTAAGACCCTTATTCTCTCCTTTAAGACACCTCTTGAAGTGATCGGGGATATTGAATACGTCCAAAATATTCATTTTATCAATACCGTTGAGGCGGTATCACCAGTAACTTTGATTGGGATCCATCATCACTGGTTGAAAAAATACGCAAGTGATTATTCTCCGTTTCTTCAATTTTTATTA
This sequence comes from Neobacillus sp. GCM10027624, assembly GCF_042675345.1. Taxonomy (NCBI): domain Bacteria; kingdom Bacillati; phylum Bacillota; class Bacilli; order Caryophanales; family Bacillaceae; genus Neobacillus; species Neobacillus sp. GCM10027624. The sequence continues at coordinate 148,819 of NZ_JBHTHD010000002.1, read as the reverse complement.
AAAATCATCACAGAAAAGTTCCACCTTAAATCCAATTCGATGAGCTTAAGTCTGATGTATCCTGTTGAAGTACGTTTGGCCAGTTATTTATTATCAGTCTCATATGATGAAACAAATTCCCCAATGAACAAGCAACTAAGTTCGGTTAATCTTACGGATACAGCTAATTTCATTGGTACTAGTTATCGGCATCTGAATCGCGTCATTCAAAAGTTTTGTGAAGAAGGACTTGTTGAACGGAACAAAGGCTCCATTACGGTTAAGGACAGGGAAGGCTTACGGAAGCTTGCCATTCAAAATATTTACGAATAATCTTTCGCAGGAAAGAAGGGGGAATTAGGATGGTATTTGGATTACTGATATCGCTTCTTGCCGGAGCATTTCTCAGTGTACAAAACATTTTTAATAGTAAAGTAAATGAACGAGCAGGGTCATGGTCAACCACCACACTCGTACTAGGAATGGGATTCCTCGCATCATTCATATTTGGATTCATTTTTGAAGGAAAAAATCTATTTGTCTTGCAAAATATGAAGCCATGGTTTTGGTTCAGCGGTTTGATTGGAATAGGGGTGGTCATGTGTCTTGTGAAGGGAATGCGGTTGCTGGGCCCTACATTTTCTATTTCAATCGCTCTGACATCACAGCTGGGCTTTGCCTTATTGTGGGACTCTCTTGGCTGGTTTGGACTCGATCAGGTTCCTTTCACTTCTAAAAAATTAATTGGTGTAATCATAATCGTTGCCGGTATTTTGGTTTTTAAATTTGCAGGAAGTAAGCAAGGGATTTTAAAGCGAGCCACTAGCTCTGGCAATGATGTAAAACATAAAAAACATGGATCTGTTTTGTAAAGATCCATGTTTTTTACTATTATCTTGGTGTAAGAGGCTTTACATTTATCGCTGGAGAAGATGTTTTAATAATACAGCCGTCTAAGTGCTCTTGGTTTATTAAACCAAGTTGGAGAGCAGCTTTTATTTTACCATCATCCGGTTTTTTCACAATTTGAATCAAATCATTCATTTGTAATTCTTCTAATCTTTTAATCGTCAATTCATCGTTATATTTCTCGCTATTCCGAATTTGCCGTTGAAGTTTGTACCCGCTAATTGTAATTTCTCCTTTTACATTCTCACCAACAAACTGATCAAAGTAGTGCTGGAAAGACTCCTTCAATTGATTCATTTCCAATTCAATTTCTTTTTTCTGTTTATTCAATTCATAATATTTAACTAACATGTCTCCAGTAAGCGAGGTATCATTTTTGTTTTTCATGCTGTTCTCCCCTTTGTACGAACGTATATTCTATATTATGAATGCTAAAGTAAATAAATTACTGTTATGGTAAATTTCACAACTTATTTGAAAAAGCCGGTGGAAAAAAACTGTTATTTTAATAGATTGTAAAAAAAGATTATTGAAAATTGTCAAAAATATAAATATAATAAGACTATAAATTTTAGAACCAATGGTTCTAATATAGAAACAATAAAAATATCAGAAAGGTGGTTATTGCATGCGGGTTGCTACAGATATTGGCGGAACCTTTACTGACATTGTCTATGTTGACAACGAAGGAAAATTTGGAGTTGCAAAAGCACATACCACTCCATCGCAATTTGAAAATGGGGTAATGAATGTTATTGAAAAAAGCGAGATCACTCCCGAATCGATTGAAATGTTTATCCACGGATCTACGGTAATTATCAATGCCTTAACAGAACGCAAGGGGGTTAAAGTAGGACTGATCACCACAAAAGGAACAAGAGATGTTCTGGAAATTGCCCGTGGAAATCGTCCTGATCTATATAACTTCCGCTACCAAAAACCGGCTCCATTCGTTGAAAGATACCTCCGGCAAGAGGTAGAAGAACGATTAAATTACAAAGGCGAAATCATCACACCATTAAACGAAGAGCAAATTGCTTCCATTTTATCTTTCTTTAAAAAAGAAAACGTCGAAGCCATCGCAGTCTGTTATTTACATTCCTATGTGAATCCGATCCACGAAATAAGGACCCTTGAACTCATCCAAGAACTATGGCCGGAAATCGCCGTTACAGCTTCACATGAAATCACGAAAGAGTGGCGTGAATACGAAAGAACCAATACGACAGTATTCAATTCCTATGTAAAGCCGATCGCTGCTTCCTATATTGACCGGCTCCATACAAAACTAGTAGAGCATCAGGTCAACGGAAATACTTACATCATGCAATCAAATGGCGGTGCGACCACTTTTGAAAGCGCTAAACAATCTCCGATTCACATGGTGGAGTCTGGTCCAGTTGCAGGGATTTATGGCGCGGCCGTTTTAGGGGAAGTTTTAAGGGAAGATAACATCATCGCCTTCGACATTGGTGGAACAACGGCCAAATGTTCCCTAATTACAAAAGGAGAAGTAAAGGTAACGACGGATTACTTTATAGAAAGAAATGAAAAGGCAGCCGGATATCCGGTAAAAGTACCCGTCGTGGATATTGTGGAAATTGGAAACGGGGGCGGTTCAATCGCCTGGATTGATTCAACGGGATCACTAAAGGTTGGCCCGCAATCGGCGGGGGCAGTGCCTGGACCCGTTGCTTACGGGCAGGGTGGGGAGGAACCAACTACAACTGACGCGAACTTAATTACCGGACGTCTCTCCAAAGAAAACTTTGATTATGAAGTGGATCTTAAAAAGGTGGAAGAGGCCGTCGGGAAGAAAGTTTCATCCTTTTATGATCTTTCCATCGAAGAGGGAGCACTGGGAATCATCGACATTGCCAACTCCAATATGCTGAATGCCTTAAAACTGATTTCCATCCGTAAAGGTTATGATCCAAAAGACTTTTCACTTGTTGCCTTTGGGGGCGGCGGACCCATGCATGCAGCGGCCTTGGCTTATGAGCTTGGGGTAAAAAAAGTCATCATTCCAGTCGCATCTTCCGTTTTCTCTGCCTGGGGCATGCTGATGAGCGATTTGCGTCATGATTATATCCAAACCCATATTAAACAATTGAATGAAATTGATCTTCAAGCATTAAACCAAAGATGGAATCAAATGATGGAAGAGGCATTAAATCAATTTGTAGATGAAGGCATGAAGAAAGAGCAAGTTGTTTTCAGTCGGTTTGTGGACATGCGTTATATCGGACAGGAACATACCGTTAAAGTTCCAGTTCCAAATGGTGAATGGACACAAGGAACCATTGAGGAAATTATCACACGTTTCCACGATCTTCATGAACAAAACTATACGTTTAAACTGCCAAACACCCATACTGAAATTGTAAATCTCCATTTGACCGGATTTGGTCGGGTGGACAAACCTGAGCTTCGAAAAATGGAGGAAAAAGGAAAATCGTTTGCGCAAGCATTGAAGGAAGAAAGGCCTGTTTATTATAAAGAGGATGGTTGGGTCCCAACAGCGGTGTATGACCGCAACTATATGGAACCAGGAATGAAAGTGACCGGACCAGCAATTATTGAAGAACCGTCCACTTCCACTGTTATATATTCAAAGCAATCTTTAGTAGTTGACCCATATGGAAACTTAATCATTGATACGGGGGTGGAGTAGGATGACGACAGCCGAACGAATAAAGATCAACCCATTTACATTAGAAGTCATTAAAGATTCGTTAATGTCCATTGGGGATGAAATGTTTCTTGCCTTGGCCAGGACCTCGATGAGCCCGATTATTTATGAAGTGCTTGATTATGCCTGCGGGTTAACAGATGCCAGGGGGAATCTGATTAGTCAAGGGAATGGGGTTACGAGTTTCATCGGAATGTTAAGTCCCATGGTCCAGCATGTCGTGAAAAAATTTGATGATGGGAAGGCGCTGAAAGAAGGCGACGTGATTATCATTAATGATCCCTATGTCGGCGGGGGATCGCATTTATCCGATGTAGGTTTAGTGATGCCGATTTTCTGTAAAGGGGAACTGGTTGCCTTTTCGGCGAACAAAGGCCACTGGACAGAAGTTGGCGGTAAAGATCCAGGATCCTTTACAAGTGACTCCACTGAAATTTTCCAAGAGGGCCTGCAGCTGCCGGGCGTCAAACTTTTTGACGGAGGGATTCTTAACCAGGCAATCGTAGATGTGATCGCTACCAACGTCCGACTACCTGAACTTTCATTAGGGGATATGTGGGCCCAGGTTGCCGCATTAAGGACAGGGGCAAAAAGATTTATAGAATTATGTGAAAAGCATACGGAAGGCCTCGTCGAAGCAGCGATTGCAAACCTGTTAAAGCAAGGGGAGCAACTGGCAAAACAAGAGCTTGAACGGCTTCCAAAAGGAACCTTTACTGCTGAGGACTTCATTGAAGGCGACTGTGCCAAGGGTGGGCCTTATCCAATAAAGGTTAAAATTACGATTACCGATGACGAATTCATTTGTGATTTCCGCGGCTGCCACCCACAAGTGACAAACCCGGTGAACTGTTCCTATTTTGGCCTGATGGCAAGTGTTAGGGTAATGTACTTGGCCATCATTCGGCCGGCGCAAAATATTAATGAAGGTGTCTTTTATCCATTGAAACTCATAACGGATAAAGCTTCGATTATTTCTGCGGAACGGCCGGCACCAGTTTCGATGAATTTCGAAGGAAGAATGGGCGGTGCTGATTTGATTTGGAAAGCCTTAGCTCCAACTCTGCCGGACCGGTTGACAGCGGGGCATTTGCTGTCCGTTTGTTCGGTGGTTTTAAACGGAAATCATCCGGATACGAATGCACCGTTCCTGATTGTTGAACCTTCTGTAGGGGGTTGGGGTGCAGGAACAGGGCAGGACGGACAAAGAGGACAATTTTGTATGGGGGACGGGGAAACCTATAATATTCCATTAGAGGTTACTGAAACGAGATATGGTGTCCTTGTAAATGAATATAGTCTCCGCTGTGACGGAGCTGGCGCCGGTGAATTTATTGGCGGCTCGGGTGTCATTCGTTCCTATCAGGCATTAAGTGATAACCAGAAACTATCTGTAAGCTTTGGCCGCCATCAATTTACCCCGTGGGGAATGAATGGAGGTGAAAATGGTTCTTCCAACTATGTTAAGATTGTCAAATCAGACGGCCAAACAGTTGGTCCTCTAGGTGTAACCGCGCGATATCCATTAAATAAAGGCGATGTGGCCCAACTTGTAACGGCAACGGGGGGCGGTTATGGCAACCCGCTAATCCGACCGGCTGATAAGGTTGCAAGTGATGTTAAAAATGGTTATGTCTCAGTGCAGCAGGCGGAGGGAAAATTTGGGGTGATTGTCGACCCTGAAACATTTAAAATTCATAAGTTAACACAAAAAAGAAATTAGTAGATTAGATGACCTGGCAGAAGGGTTTCGGCCCTTTGTACTTCAAATATTTAGAAAATTTCCTTAATTGTTATTGTTCAATCAACCCTCTTATTGTATAATTTCATAAATTGAACCACCGGTTCGAATAGGGAAACAATGGGAGGAAATAAAATGTCATTAAAAACATTAGAGAATTCGTTAGAGTTATTACAATTTTTTACGAGGGAAACTCCCTCTTGGGGCGTTCGCGAACTGGCAAAAGAAATAGGAATCAGCCATTCCATTGTTTATCGAATTCTTTCTACCTATGAAAAATTTGGTTTTTTACGTCAAGATGGAAACTCCAAAAAATACGAATTGGGATTCCGCTTTTTAGAATACGGGCAGATGGTGAAAGAAAAGATCAGCTTATCAGAATATGTGAATCCTCTTATGAAAGAGCTTTCCGAAAAAGTAGGGGAATCCGTTTTCTTGACATGGCGGGAACAAATGGATGGAGTTACCGTTGAAATTGCTGAATGCGCACACAAAATCAAATTTGCCGTTTCCATTGGTACAAGGACACCATTATATGCAGGGGCCTCATGTAAGGTGATTATGGCATATCTTTCTAAAGAAGAACAAATGGAAATTATTAATAGCGGCATCCAGCCGTTTACGAAAAATACCATCATGGATCAAAAAGCTTTGCTTTTAGATTTGGATGAAATAAAAGTAAAGGGCTGGTGCTACTCCGTTGGTGAATTTTCGGAATCAATTTTTGGGCTGGGGGTACCACTATTTAATCGACAGCGCGATGTCATTGCTTCCTTAACCATCTCGGGTCCGGAATACCGGATGGAAGAAGTGGATTTCAATCATACATTGACATTACTCCAAGAACATGCAGAAAAAATACAGCAATATTTTTATCAATTTAGCAGTGTTTATAAATAAATTTCGAGGAGGATGTATATGAACGAACAAAAGGCGGTTAAACGGGAACATCCCACTGTATTAGATCCAATGGTCTTATTAGTCATTGTGGGGACAGCGGTAGTAGGGGCTATTATCGGTGTTCAATTAATTACATCCTTAGGAATTTCTGCAAATACTTCAATCATTGGGGCCATTTTTGCCATGTTGATTGCAAGAATCCCAGTCAAAATGTTTTTAAAATTCAAATCGGTCCATCGGCAAAATTTAGTACAAACCTCCATTTCATCCGCAACATTCGGAGCAGCAAGCAGCCTGCTTTTACCGATTGGGATTCCTTATGCACTGGGCATGAAAGAGCTTGTGCTCCCATTGTTTATCGGTGTTATTTTAGCGATGTTTGTAGATGCTATTTTACTTTATAAATTCTTTGATACGAAGGTTTTCCCAGCTAAAGAAGCATGGCCTCCCGGGATTGCAACAGCTGAGTCGATTAAGGCAGGTGATGAAGGTGGAAAGCGTGCAAAGTTATTAAGTGTTGGAATTGTAATTGGAATTATCGGATCTGTTTTAAAGGTGCCTATGTCCGCTTTTGGTGTTGCGTTTATCGGAAATATTTGGGCGTTAACCATGTTTGGAATCGGGCTTTTATTACGAGGATACTCAACCCAGTTATTTGGAACCGATCTCAATGCCCATTATATTCCGCATGGTTTTATGATTGGGGCAGGAATTGTTGCGCTCATTCAGGTCATCATCCTAATTTTTAGAAAGAAAAAAGTTAATACTTCGATCGGAAAAAGTAAGGTGGAAATTGCAGCAGCGCTTGAGGAAGCGCCATTATCAAGAAGCGAAAAAGATATTGGACAAGCCTTTGGCTATGGTTTTATTGCCTACTTGGCCATTGCCTTAATATTAGCTTTCGCGGGTGGAATTTTAACGCATATGTCTGCTGGTATGCTGATTGGTTTCCTATTATTTGCCGCAATCGCAGCATTTGCTCATGAGTTGATTGTTGGTATTTCTGCGATGCATGCCGGCTGGTTCCCGGCGTTTGCGGTGGCTTTAATCACCCTTATCCTTGGTATCATGATTGGTTTCCCGATTCCTGCCTTAGCACTTCTTGTCGGATTTAGTGCTTCTACAGGTGTGGCGTTTGCGGATATGGGCTATGATTTAAAAACAGGCTATATCCTCCGTGGCAATGGAAGAGATTTAGAATTTGAAAGAAAAGGAAGAAGGCAGCAGCTTTTTGCCGGATTAATTGCTTTTTCTGTTGCGGCTGTCGTTGTTTTACTAACTTATGAGAGCTATTTCTCTAAAGGGTTGATCCCTCCGGTTGACCATGTTTATGCTACCACCATTAAATCTGGTGTTTCCGGGGATATTGCCAAACAATTAATGATTTGGGCGATTCCAGGTGCATTATTACAATTAATCGGTGGCTCGAAAAGACAGATGGGGATCTTGTTTGCAACAGGGCTGCTCCTCGTGAACCCAATTGCTGGATGGGCGGTTTTAGCAGGTATTATCATCCGTTTTGTCGTAACGAAATGGAAGGGGAAAGAAGTTGAAACGCCTATGACCATCCTGGCAGCAGGGATGATTGCTGGTGATGCTTTATATAGTTTCTTTACATCCATCTTTAAAGTAGGGAAGTAGTTTTATAAGGAACCCCGTTTAAACAGAGCAGGTGTATATTCCAGCTCTGTTTAAATTTTTTATTAAATCTGTTAAAATATTAAAAATTTTCTTTTATTTATAAATTTTTTATGCTATCATCAAAATTAATTAAATGACACTGTAATTTTCTGAACGCAGAGGAGATTTATACAATGGAAGAAGTTTTTAAGAAAATTAAGCAACTACGATTAGAACGTGGTTATACGTTGAAAGACTTAAGTGAAAAAACGGATTTATCGGTCAGTTTTTTATCTCAAATTGAGAGAGGTTCTTCCTCATTAGCTATTACCTCTTTAAAGAAAATAGCCGATGCTTTTGAAGTGAAAATGACCTATTTTTTTGAAGAGCCCGTTGATATTAATTACGCAGTAAAAAAGGCGGATCAAAAACCATTTAATCTTCAAGGATCTGATTCGACTTATATTCGGCTGGGAGGTAACTTCCCTGACCGGAAAATAGAACCTCTGATTGTCACCATGAAGCCATTTCAAAAAGATAAAGAATTTTACCGGCATCCCGGAGAGGAATTCTATTATGTTTTAAAAGGTGCATTAGTCTTGAACGTGGATGGCAAAGAATATTTTTTGCGAGAAGGAGATTCCATCCATTTTCCTTCCACTAACCCGCATATGTGGGAAAACCCGCTTGATCAGGAAACCGTACTTTTTAGTGTCGTAACACCAGCCCTTTTTTAAAAATTTTAACAACCTCTGAACTCACCAATAGATCTGCATATCATTAAAGGGCTTTAATGGGATCAATCCGTTTAGCCCGGTTCCTCCATAGAATCTACATAATTCAAATAACTATTTTACTACACTCGTATTTCTGAAATAAATGAAACCTTGAAAGGAGGAATGCCCCTTCTTCCCAAGACAGTTTCAGTTAGGAAGAAACAGAACGACTTTGAAAAAATGAAACTGCATACTGCCGCTAGAAGCTCAATTTTTAAAATGTATTTTAAACGGAAAGGATTGAAGAAATTCATGTCACGTTACCGTCTTGGAGTAGATATTGGAGGTACCTTCACCGACCTGGTTGTTTATGATCGTCTAAAAAATGTATATCACACCAAAAAAACATTAACCACGCCGCATAATTTAGCCGAAGGTGTATTGGAGGCGATTGAACATTATGTAAGCAATCTTGAGGAGATTGAATATTTTGTTCACGGAACAACATCCGGCTTGAATGCTTTTCTTGAAAGGAAAGGGGCAAATGTTGCACTGGTTGTTACCAAGGGCTTCCGCGATGTTTATGAGATTGGCAGAGCGAATCGGGTTGAAATGTATAATGTCAAATACAATAAGCCGAAACAGCTGGTAGATCGTGAACATATTTATGAAATCGAAGAAAGAATTGCAGCAGACGGTTCGGTTATTGCCGACCTTGACCAAAACAGCTTAAGTGCTGTAATCAGTGAACTTAAGGAAAAGCAGTATGATGCAGTTGCTGTCTGCCTTCTGCATGCCTACCGCAATCCGAATCATGAGCAGTTCATCAGAACAGCACTTGAAGAGGAACTCGACATACCTGTGTCGTTATCCAGTGATATCGCACGGGAATGGCGCGAATATGAGCGTGTAAGTACGACCATTATTAATGCCTATATTGCGCCGATTGTAAAAAAATACTTAACGATTTTGGAAAAAGAAGTAGAAAAGCGCGGATTTAAGAAAGATATTTACATCATGCAGTCAAACGGCGGTGTCATGACTTCGAAAATTGCCAAACAGCTGCCTTTACAAACCTTAATGTCTGGCCCGGTCGGCGGAACCATCGGCGGGATGAACTTAACTAAACTAACAGGGGACAAAAATTTAATTTGTGTCGATATGGGCGGAACAAGCTTTGATGTCAGCCTGATTGTTGACGGACAGCCGGATGTGACAGCAGAAACGATTATGGAAGGGTTTCCAATCTTGTCCCCAATGGTTAATATTCACACAATTGGTGCCGGCGGCGGTTCGATTGCCTGGATTGAGGCAGGCGGATTACGTGTTGGTCCGAAGAGCGCAGGGTCTTCCCCAGGACCTGCATGTTATGGCAAGGGCGGTAAACAGCCGACGGTGACGGATGCGAACGTCGTCCTTGGAAGAATTGATGAAAATAACTTTTTAGGCGGAGATATGAAGCTTGACCGTGAAGCCGCTGTAGCTGCAGTTAAAACGGTTGCCGACCAAATTGGCCTGTCTGTTCAGGAGACGGCTGAAGGAATTTGTGATATTGCCAATGCGAAAATGGCTGATGCCATTCGAACTTTAACCGTAAAACGCGGAATTGACCCAAGAAATTTTACCTTAGTTGCATTCGGCGGCGCAGGTCCGATGCATGCGGTTTTAATTGCTGAATTGCTTGATATCAAGAAAATATTTGTTCCAAGCGTATCCGGAACGTTCTCGGCATGGGGAATGCTTCAGGCGGATATCCGCTATGATACGGTTCGGAACTATGTTGCAACAATGGGAGCGGTCAATAAAGCCGAATTGGTATCTTCTTATGAGGAAATGAAGCAGGATAGCATTCATGTGCTTAACCAACAAAATATTAAAACAGATCAGGTTCGTTTCCAATTTAGCGCGGATATTCGCTATGCCGGCCAAGAGTATACCGTTAATGTTATAAATATAGCAAATGATCTCAAGGAGCTTGAGGCAAGTTTTCATAACGCGCATTTAGAAATTTACGGCCATAACAACCCATCGGGAATTACGGAGATTGTAAACCTGAGAACAACGGCTTTCGGGGATCTTGAAAAAATAGAATATGTGAAATCGGAAGATAAAGCGGATTGTCTTGCAGAACCAAGATCACAAAGAAATGTTGTGTGGAATAACCAGGTAACATCTACAAATGTTTATACAACAGACGCCTTACAAAATGGAAACTTCTTTAATGGGCCGGCGATTGTTGAAGATAAAAACTCAACCATTGTCATTCAGCCAAATTATCATATCCGCATTGATGACTATCAAAATATAGAAATTGTCAAACAGACGGTTGGACAGGAGGTTCTAGTATGATCACGCAAGAATCAGTATTTTTAGAGAATCCGATTACAACGGAAATCGTTCGTAATGCCCTAACATCCATTGCGGATGAAATGAATGCTAGTTTAGCCAGAAGTGCATTTTCACCGATTATCTATGAAATGAAGGATTGCAGTGTCTGTCTATTTAACCGAGATGTAGAATTACTTGGCCAATCGGCGGGATTACCTATTTTTCTTGGTAATATTGATGAATGTATTAAGACTACAACGAAGGTCATTGGAGGGATTGACCAATATAAAGATGGGGATGTCTACATCCTGAATGATTCTTATATTGGCGGGACTCACTTAAATGATGTAACCATTTTTTCACCAATCTTTTATGAAAATGAATTAGTAGGGTTCACGGCAAACCGTGCCCACTGGTTAGACATTGGTTCAAAGGATCCTGGCTATCCAATGGATGCAACCAGCATTTATCAGGAAGGCATTAGGATTCCTCCTACAAAAATTTATGATAATGGAAAGCCATTGGAAGGCGTAATTCGGTTAATTGTTTCCAATAATCGTTTCCAGGATGCTGCACTAGGCGATATGAATGCGCAAATTGCTGCATGCAGAACCGGTGAGAAAAGATTTAAGGAGATGATCGAGCGCTTCGGCATCGATCGGATTAACCGCTGTGTACATGATATTTTTAAACAATCAGAGGAAATGGACCGCAGTGTGGTTCGCAGTATCCCTGATGGAATCTACAAAGCAGAAGGTTACCTTGATAACGACGGAGTAAAGGATGAACCAATCTTAATCAAAGTAAAAGTTGAGGTAAATGGCGACTATATTACGATTGACTTAACTGGTTCAAGCAAACAGCGTTCAGGCCAAACGAATTGCGGTTTCGCCCAAACCGTATCAGCATGCAGGGTAGCATTTAAGGATTTAATTAGCCCTCATACCCCTGTAACAGGCGGAAACTTCAAGACAATGAAGATCATTGCACCGGAAGCAACGATCTTCCATGCGGTAGAACCTGCTCCATGCGGCTGGTATTTTACACCGCTGGGTATTTTAATCGACTTAATCATTAAGGCACTTTCTCCGGTTATGAAAGAAAAAGCAGCCGGAGCGCACTACGGGGATTCAATGGTTGTTACCTTTGCCGGCATAGATGATCAAACAGATGAACAGTTTTTGAGCGTTGAAGCAACAGCTGGCGGCTGGGGAGCATTTGATTGCGGTGATGGTCAGTCAGCCTTAATTAACCATGTAAGTGGTGATTTCAAAAACCTTCCAATTGAGGTGTTAGAATCTAAATATCCGCTGCGGGTCAATCAATATGCACTACGAAATAATTCGGGCGGTGCAGGAGAATACCGCGGAGGATTAGGTGTTGTCCGTGAGTATGAAGTTTTAAGCGAGAACGCAAATGTCTCCCTATGGTTTGAACGTTCAAAGACACCGGCTTGGGGGCTATTCGGCGGTCAGGCTGGAATGGGACCTGATGTTGAAATTATCTCTGGTGATAATGTAGAACATATTTTAAAAGTTAACAGCATGCCACTTAGCAAAGGGGATCGTGTAATCGTGAAAACAGGCGGCGGCGGCGGTTTCGGCGACCCATCCAACCGAGCAGCGGAGCGAATTGAAAGTGATCGAAGAAACGAATATGTTGTTCTTCCTTAGGGGCCTAAGGGAAACTATGAGAAAAATAAAAATTACCTTTGAGCGTGGGGGAGAGGTGCTGGCTTCATTGAATGAGAGCCAGGCACCTCAGACATGTGAACGTATTTGGAATCTTCTTCCTTTGGGAAGTGTGGTAACTCACTCCAGATGGTCGGGACGTGAGATTAATTTTTCATATCATGATACCCAATGCATCCCACGGGAAAATCAAACCATTTATACAAGTATCGGCGAGATTTGTTATTGGCGAGACTGGGATTGGGAAGGGTTCGGTGACCCTCCCCAGGTCTTGGCCATTTATTATGGAGCTGAATTAGCCAGGAGCATGAAGGGGAACGAGCCGGTTAACGTATTTGCCCAAGTGGATTATTCAGAGATTCAGAAGCTTATAGAAATTGGGGAAAAAGTGTGGCTCTCCGGAACGGAAAAAATTTATGTAGATAGATTTGAAGAGTAAGACCGTTATAAGATTTAATTTCTGAATTTTCAGTATAGGGGATGGTTTATACATGGTAAATAGCACATTAGTAAAATCTAAGCCTGGTTCATCTGTTCAGGTCGGCGAATTATTCATGAGTATGCCCTTTAATAAACGGCACGCTTTTGTGGGCTTTGTATTATTCTTTGCTTTTATCATTGAAGCATGGGAAATGATGATCATTATATTTGCCAGTGGAGCAATTGCAGCAGAATTTAAATTGACTGCTGTGCAAACAGGGTCGATTATCGGTGCTATATTCTTGGGCATGATTCCAGGGGCTTATATATGGGGGTTTTTCTCGGATAAGATCGGCCGCAAAAAAACGATGATGTATAGTTTGTTATCCTATACTTTGTTTTCCTTAATTAGCGTGTTTTCGGTGAATTTTGAAATGCTTTATGCCAGCAGGCTATTAGCAGGGCTTGCACTTTCAGGAATGCTGGTCTGTATTTTCCCATATTTCGAGGAAATGCTGCCGGTTAAAGAGCGCGGAAAATTAGGAGGCTATTTATCTGCAGGGTGGCCTTTCGGTGTTATGCTTGCCATTGGGGTAACAGCATTATTTTTGGAGTTTGAAGGTTCCTTTGCTGGATGGAGAATTGTCATGTTAATAAGTTCCTTAGCAGGTCTGTGGGGACTTATGCTGATAAAGATTCCGGAATCTCCTTATTGGTTAGCTGGTAAAGGCAGACAAGAGGAAGCAAAAGCGGTCATTAAATATTTGAGTAAAGATAGCATCCAAATTGATCAAAATACGAAGCTCGAGGTTTTAAATGTAAAGCAAGCAAACTACTTTGAAATTTTTAAAGGAAAACTATTTAAAACTACTACTCTTCAAACCATTGTCAATTTTACACTTTCTTTCGGTTACTGGGGATTATATACATGGATTCCAACCTTATTACAGCAAAAAGGATTGTCTATGTCCCAAAGCTTAGGATTTCTTGCAATCACATCGCTTATCCAAATTCCTGGATATATGGCAGCATCACATCTTACTGCGAAATTTGGCCGTAAAAAGATCCTATTTACTTTTGTTACAGGTGCTGCAATTAGTGGTTTCTTATTCGCCTTTTCATCAAATATGTTCGAACTTTATGCATTTAATTTCCTTCTTGCATTCTTTAACCAAGGTGCATGGGCAGTATGGAACACTTGGTTTGGCGAAATTTATCCTACCAATGTTCGCGGTGCGGGGTACAGCTTCGGAGCAGCATCACAGCGCTGGGCAAATACCTTTGCTCCATCGATCATTGGTTTCGTCATTGGTTTAGGCTGGACATTTGGTGCAACGGTTTCCTTTATTGAAGTATTTGTCGTCGTCACCATTATCACGATGCTCTTTATCCATGAGACGGAAGGAAAGATACTAGAATAGACGGCAAGACTATTAAATTATTTAAAAATCACTCCTTTGCTTTTGGCAAAGGGTGGTTTTTTGAGGGTAGAATCTTACTTTGTGTTCTAACACTAGCTAATTTTTAACTGGATATTATAAAACAATTTTTATAGAAAGGTGGAGTATTATGCGTGTCGCTACAGATATTGGAGGAACTTTCACTGATCTAGTTTACGTTAGTGAAGATGGTCAAATTGGAGTAGCAAAAAGTCATACAACCCCTCCAAATTTTGAAAAAGGTGTTATCAATGTTATTGGAAAAAGTGGAATTGATCAAAAAGCAATCCAAACATTTATACACGGTACGACAGTCATTATTAATGCACTAACGGAAAGAAAAGGCGTCAAAACAGGATTGGTTACAACAAAAGGATTTCGCGATGTTCTTGAAATTGCTAGAGGAAATCGGCCAGATTTGTTTAATGTTCGCTATCAAAAGCCTGCTCCTTTTGTGGAGAGATATTTACGTCAAGAAGTGGAGGGCCGCCTAAATTATAAAGGTGAAGTATTGGATCCATTAAATAAGGACCAGTTAAAAGAAATTATTGAGTATTTTCAAAAAGAAGAGGTAGAAGCGATTGCAGTTGCTTATCTGCATTCTTATGTCAACCCAATTCATGAAATAGAAACCGTTGAATTAATTAAACAACTTTGGCCAGAAGTAGCTGTAACCGCTTCACACGAGATAACCAAGGAATGGCGGGAATATGAACGCACAAGCACAACAGTACTAAATTCATATGTAAAACCGATTGCTGCTTCCTATGTGAACCATTTACAAACAAAATTAATAGAAAATGAGACTAATAGCCAAAATTATATTATGCAATCTAACGGTGGTACAACTACATTTAATAGTGCTAAGCAAACACCTATTAGTATGGTTGAATCTGGACCGGTTGCCGGGATTTATGGGGCTGCTGTTTTAGGTGAAATCATTGGAGAGGAAAATATTATTGCCTTTGATATTGGCGGTACCACAGCCAAATGTTCATTAATCCATAGCGGCGAGGTAAAGGTATCAACTGATTACTTTATTGAAAAAAATGAGCGTAACGCAGGCTACCCAATTAAAGTTCCAGTTGTAGACATTGTTGAAATTGGAAATGGAGGAGGTTCCATTGCATGGATTGATGGTGCAGGTTCTTTAAAGGTTGGACCACAATCAGCCGGTGCATTACCTGGACCTGTTGCGTATGGTCAAGGTGGAACTGAACCGACAACAACGGATGCCAATCTTGTAACAGGAAGACTCTCACCTGAAAACTTCGATTATACAGTAGATCTAGAAAAAGTCAAAACTGCTATTAAGGAAAAGGTTGCGGATCATTTTGGTATGTCAATGGAAGAAGCGGCATTGGGGATTATTCGGATTGCCAATTCTAATATGTTAAATGCTTTAAAGCTTATTTCAATTCGGAAGGGTCATAATCCTCGTGAATTCTCATTAGTTGCCTTTGGTGGGGGAGGCTCTATGCATGCACCCGCATTGGCAAAAGAATTAGGTGTAAAGAAAGTAATTGTTCCAGTTGCTTCTTCAGTCTTCTCTGCTTGGGGCATGCTTATGACAGATTTGCGTCACGACTACATCCAAACCTATATTAGAAGACTAAATCAAGTGGATATAAGTGAATTAAACCATGAGTGGAAGTCACTGGAATCAAAAGCGGTAGAACAATTCAAGGATGAAAATTTTGAGGAAAACAAGGTATTATTCACAAGGTTTGCCGATGTCCGTTACCTTGGGCAGGAGCATACGGTTAAGGTTCCAGTTCCAAATGGAGATTGGAACGCAGCAACCATTTCCGAAGTCGTGGAACGATTTGGAAACCTTCATGAGCAGCATTATACCTTTAAGCTTGATGGTACACCAACAGAAATCGTGAATTTGCATTTAACTGCTTTTGGAAAAGTTGTAAAACCAGAAATAAAAAAACTGGAAACAGGTTCAAGCAATGCGGAAGATGCAATGAAAGAAACTCGTCCCGTTTATTACGAAAAACATGGATGGATGGATACCAATGTGTATCATCGCATTTTATTAGGAAAAGCTGCTTTTGTTTCAGGCCCAGCGATTGTGGAGGAGTCGTCAGCTTCGACAGTAATCTATCCAGGTCAGTCGTTAATGGTAGATACTTATGGCAATTTAATTATTGACACGGGGGTGGAGTGAAAATGACACAAGTTGTACAAACAAAGGTTGATCCATTTACACTCGAAATTATAAAAGATTCATTAATTGCGATTGGTGATGAAATGTTTATCGCCTTAGCGAAAACCTCAATGAGCCCAATCATTTATGAAGTCCTTGATTATGCAAGCGGCCTTACCGATGCAAAAGGACAGTTATTAACGCAAGGTAACGGGGTAACAGGATTTATCGGAATGTTGGCAGATATGGTTAAGCAAACACTGAAGAAATTTGGCGATGGGAAATTAAAGCCAGGAGATATCATCATCATCAATGACTCATATGGCGGTGGAGGATCCCATCTCTCTGACGTAGGGCTGGTAATGCCTATTTTCTATGAAGGAGAAATTGTTGCTTTTTCTGCAAATAAGGCACATTGGACTGAGGTGGGGGGTAAAGACCCCGGATCCTACAGTAATGATGCAACAGAAATATTTCAAGAAGGCTTGCAGTTCCCTTGTGTAAAACTTTTTGAGGAAGGAAAAATCAATCAGGCAATAGTTGATATCATCGAAGCAAATGTGCGCTTCCCTGAATTATCATTGGGAGATATGTGGGCGCAGGTTGCCGCGTTAAAAACTGGCGAAAAGCGTGTAAAAGAACTATGTGAAAAACATGGGAAAAAGTTTGTTCTTTCATCGATTGATTATTTGCTGGACCATGGTGAACAGCTTGCACGGCAAGAACTTAGGAAATTACCAAAAGGAACCTATGAGGCGGAAAATTATATTGATGATGATGGATTCGGCAATGGACCATTTTTAGTAAAAGTGAAGGTAACCATTACAGACGAAAAATTTATTGCTGATTTCCGAGGAAGTCACCCGCAAGTACCAGGGCCAATTAACTGCTCTTACACAGCCCTCGTATCAGCCGTTCGAGCATTATTTATGGCCATTACAAACCCTTCTCAAGATGCTAACGATGGGGTATTCCGTTTGCTAGAAGTCATTACAGACAAGGGATCTGTTCTTTCAGCCGAACGTCCTGCTCCTGTATCGATTTATTGGGAGAGCATGCAGGCTGGGGCTGATTTAATTTGGAAAGCTCTTGCACCGGTTATTCCTCATAGATTAACAGCAGGTCATTTATTATCTGTTTGCTCTGTTGTCTTGTCTGGATTACATCCTGATACAAAGGAACCATTCCTAATCGTTGAACCATCTGTAGGCGGTTGGGGTGCAGCTGAAGGCCAGGACGGACAAAAGGGACAATTCTGTATCGGAGATGGTGAAACCTATAATGTTCCGGTTGAGGTCGCTGAAACAAGATATGGAGTTTTGGTGGATGAGTACAGCCTGCATACCGATGGTGCTGGAGCTGGGGAATATATTGGCGGTGCGGGTGTCATTCGTTCCTACAAAGCATTAACAGATAACCAACAAGCTTCTATTACATTTGGACGCCATAAGTTTGTTCCTTGGGGAATTAAAGATGGTAAAGACGGTTCAGCGAATAAGTTTTATGTTGAAAAGGCAAATGGAGAAGTGGATGGACCATATGGTATTTATCCAAGATACCCTTTAAATACCGGGGATATAGTTAAATTGGTTACTGCAACTGGTGGCGGTTATGGTGATCCATTCAAACGACCTGCTGAAAAGGTAGCAAAAGACGTGAAAAATGGTTTTATTTCCATACAACAAGCAAAAGACGATTATGGTGTTATCGTGACCGCTGAAACCTATACTGTTGAAGGTTTGACACTGGAACGTTTAGAGAGGGGGGAGTAGGATGGAGGTATTAAAGATTGATGAGCTTCAAATCGATCGCGGTGCGGCTGTTCCGTTAAAGACAGTATTTTCACAGGAATACCTTTCTGGAAATGTGAGAATGGGTACGGTAACCATACCTCCAGGAAAAAGGGTCCCATTATCGGGTGTTTCGAATCATCGAGAAAACGAATATTCAATTATTGTAAAGGGATCGATCGTCACGGAAACCAATGGAAAAACCTATCGGGTTTCTAGTGGAGAAGCCACCTTTATTCCTGCCGGTCAGGAACATATTGCTTATAACGAAAGTAATGAAGATTGTGAAATTATCTGGGTATTAGTGGGGCGAGGTACTGGAAAAAACAAACGTAGACCAATATGATGCCGTTATTCCAAAGTAACTGGTCAGGCCTTTATAATCGGTTTTCACCAGTTTGTCATCGATCAAATAGATCCAATGAAGCAAGGTTTTTTATTAGCATAATTTTTATAAATATAGGAGTGTTTCATAATGAAAGAGCAGTATCAACAACGATTAGACAAATTAATGGGGCATTTACATCAACAACAAGTAGATTTAGCGATCATCAATTCTCCTAAAAATGTATTTTACTATACAGGTTTTAATTCTGATCCGCACGAGCGCTTTATGGCGTTGGTCCTAGATCTTCGTAACGGAAATCAATATCTATTTGTACCTGCTCTAGACAAAGAAGCAGCTGAAAAAAATTCGACCATTCAAAATCTGGTACCCATCACTGATGAAGTAAATCCGTACCAAGTTCTCAGAAATACTGTTGGAGAAGGCATTCGAAAAATCGGTTTAGAAACGAAAAATATCAGTTTATTTCAACAAGAGCAACTACATTCCATATTTTCCGATTTTAGCTATCAAAATATTGGAGAATTCTTGTCAGGTCAGCGTATGAGAAAGACTGCAAAAGAATGTCATAAGGTTCAAGTAGCTGTACAAGTGATTGAAAAAGTAATGGCAGAAGGGATCAAAAAAGTAAATGAAGGAATGTCAGAACAAGACTTAGCTGCTGAACTGGAATTTTTAATGAGAAAATTTGGCGCTGATGGCCCATCCTTTACAACGATTGTTCTCTCAGGGGAGAAAGCATCCTTACCGCATGGCCGTCCGGATCGAAAAAAAATGATGAAAGGTGAATTCATCTTAATTGACATGGGTGTCATCGTTGATGGCTATTGCTCCGATATTACGCGAACCTTCATTTTAGGCGAGGAGACCGCTAAACAACGTAAAATTTATGACATTGTTCGAGAGTCAACAAATGCCGGCGTCCATGCGGCAAAAGCAGGAGTAACAGCAGGTAGTGTGGATATTGCTGCACGTAATGTTATTAAGGTTAATGGATACGGTCAATACTTTAATAATCGTGTCGGTCACGGTCTAGGCATGGAAGTACACGAAGAACCATCCATGCATGAAAAAAATGAAACAATCTTAGAACCGGGATTCTTATTTACAGTTGAACCAGGTATCTATATCCCAGGATATGGCGGGGTACGAATTGAGGAAGATGTTTATATTGGAGAAGATGGAAAAGCAAAAGTATTAACCACATTTCCAACCGAGTTAATAAGGATTGGTTAAAATTACAGAAGAAAAGAGTGAAGAATCAACCCGATTCCTCACTCCTTTTTTAAATAATGCTATTTTTCGTAATCCATGTGTCATTTAAATCACTATCATAAACAAGTGAGATCGGAATAAAAATGGGAACGATGTCGCCATTTTGTTCTCCAAATCCCTGATTTCTTTTATAGCTGACAAACTGGTCCCTAATTTGATTTGCACCTATATTCATGACGGATGCGTGGTCAAACACATTTATTTTATAACCCAACAAATTGATTTCTGTCGGTGCAAATATAACCATCAAAATCACCCCATGGAAGCAGACATATCCAAAAAATCCTGGCTTTTGTTTAAATCACGCTGTTTTTTGCGGAATTTGAATCAGCAACATCTGGATCGACAACCCATGAAATAGGAATATTGACCGGTGATATATCACCATTCTGTTCGCCAACTCCCTGATTTCGTTTATAGGCAACTAACTCATCGATTATTTGATTGGGGCCAAAATTTACATAGGAAGAGTTATCAATCGCATTCACTTTAAAACCAAGAAGATTTATCGCATAAGGCCCAACAATCATTTCCATCACTCCCTGTTTATTTTCACTCTTGGTGAATCAAATGGTTCGTCATCATATGTCGCATGGACCGGAATCATAATCGTAGTTAAGTCAGCCATTTGTTGGCCATAGCCTTGATTTTTTTTGCCGGTCACATTAACCCCAACAATATAATTCTCCCCGAAGGATACCAATGAAGCATGATCAGGACTACCCAGTTTCAAACCGCCAATATTAATCTTTGTTGGAATAAAAAACATGTTTTGTCCTCCAAATTACAGCATTTTAAGAGAATAAAATACGATATTTTTAAAGTTTATTCGTTTAATGGTGAAAAAATAACAGGTTTAAAGATTGGGCCAACCTATTCGTTTTTTGCATACAAAGGCAGATTTATTTTTATATTTGGGTAGCCGCCTATGCCTTTTTCCTTCGTTGACATAGTCTAGACTGTAACCTATAAAAAGGAGAGTGTGCTTCATGACATTTAATCAAATGGGTACAGGAGCGATGGGTGGATTCCCTGGTATGGGAAGCACGGGTGGAGTTCCTGGAGCAGGTATGACAGGTATGGGTAGCATGGGAGGAGTTCCCGGTATGACAGGTATGGGTAGCATGGGTAGTATGGGTAGTATGGGTGGAGTTCCCGGTATGATGGGTATGGATGGAATGACTGGTTTTCCTGGTCATGGATTTGATGGGATGCATGGAATGGGTGGTTTCCCAGGTCACGGTTTTGATGGGATGCATGGACTTCCCGGTCATGCAGGAATGGGAACATTCCCAGGACATGGATTTGGAAGTATGGGTGGATTCCCAGGATATGGAGGATATGGAAGCATGGGAGGTTATCCTGGCTACAGTGGTTATGGAGGATTCCCTGGGACTGGAGGATACCATGGATATCCAGGATTCCCAGGAGTAGGGGGAACCCAAATGTTTGGTCCACAAGGCGGAATGACAGGTTTCCCTGGTTCTGTACCGGGGGCAATGGGAGGCTTTCACGGTTAAATAAGCCATTCCTGCTGAATTTTAAAAATGAAGTGGTGTCCCTAAAACTTGGGACACCACAAAAAAAAAACGAAAGTGGTCGTTTCCACTTTCGTTAGAAGGAAAAATGTTTGGGTTACTACAAAGTATGTTGATGCTTGTACGTCGATGTAGTTTACTTGTCCTATATTTAAAAAATATTATTTAAAAATGGGTCTAACAAATTTTTTGGACGAGCTCGATTGAATTATTCTTAGGCGAATTAACTAGAGACGAAACCTCATAGGCCTCCATTAATCGTTCATCAAATGGTTTTAAAAATCCCATTAAATATTCTAGGTTTGAAACAGAGGGATCCAGCCATATTTTTTCATCCTCCGGCTTGAGAATGACAGGCATACGGTCATGAATATCCTTCATTATTTCATTGGGTTGGGTTGTTATGACTGAGCAGGAATAGAGGGGCTTACCATCAGGCGATTTCCAGGTGCCCCAAATTCCCGCCATCGCAAATAAATGATTGCTTTTCAGCTTTATACGCATCGGCTTTTTTGAGCGATCCTCTAAACGTTTCCATTCATAAAAACTATCAGCTACAATTAAACAGCGTTTGCGTTTAAAGGAATCCCGGAAGCTTGGTTTCTCTGATAAAGTTTCAGACCGGGCATTAATCAATTTGTTGCCAATGGTTACATCCTTTGCCCATGAAGGGACGAGACCCCATTTTAAAAACCCCATCCGATTCATCGTTCCATCATTTATGATGGCTAAAACCTGTTGAGAGGGTGCAATATTATAACTTGGACTATACAGTTCCTCATCCAAAAAGGAATGAACATCAAAGCGGTCCAAAACTTCCTCAAGAGTTGCAGTTAACGTAAATCGGCCACACATACAAAAATCACCTCTGTAATTGAGTGTAACAAAGTTTTTGATCATTTTTCAAAGTTTTTATTTAAATTCTATTGACAAGACAGAAAATTTAAATTATTTTTAAAGTAATCCAAACTAAAAGACTACCATAAAAATCACACCTTATATGTTAACCTTCCAACATAGAATCTTCTTATTAAATTGAAAGCGCTATCCTACACGTACGATTTCTATTTACCTCCAAGATTTATCTACCAAGACCCTTTTAAATCCTTTTTATATTTATTGTAAGTGGTATATACCATTATTAGAAAAAGTGAAATAATAAATGAAAACACTAAAAATTGGAGATCATCAGATGAGTAAAATGCTGAAGGACGAAGAAGCAATTCCATTTTATAAACAATTAAAAGAAAAAATCCTTGATGATATTGAAATTGGCAAATTAAAGCATGGAGATAAACTGCCATCGGAAAGAGAACTGGCTGACCAATATGGAATCAGCCGGATGACAGCAAGACATACCTTGTCCATTTTAGAAAGAGAAGGTGTAGTAGAAAGACGAGTGGGTTCAGGAACTTTTATTTCGAATAAAAAAATAGAAATGGACTTTATTACCTTTAACAGTTTTACAAGAAACATGATTAATAGGGGATTAACTCCTATCACCCAAGTTCTTTCGATTCGAAAAATAGAAGCAAAACCGATGTTGGCAAACAAATTAAAAGTAGCAATTGGTGAGTCAGTGACAGCAATCAAACGTTTACGTCTTGTAGATGACATGCCAGTCGCGATTGAAGAATCATTTATTCCTGAAAAGCTTTGTCCTAATCTCGATCAAATTATCACCGATAACAGTTCCCTTTATGAAATTTTAGAAAACCATTATGGTATTGTCCTCGTCAAGGCAAAGGAGTACATGCAGGTTACCTATTCCGAGGAAAGTGACAGCAAGCTATTAAAAATCCGTTCCGAAAGCCCTTGTATATTTCAAGAAACGGTCGCCTTTGACCAAAATGAACAGGAAATTGAATTTTCCACTTCATTAACCAGAAGTGATATCGTTAAATTTTATTCTGAATTGAATCTCCAATAAACAAGGATTCCTTTCAGATTTAGATAAAGTGGTATATACCATTAACAACCGAACTAGGAGGAAGAAACATGAAGGTAATTGGTGTTGGCGATAATGTAGTAGATCAGTATCTTTATAAAAGGACCATGTATCCAGGTGGCAATGCTTTGAATTTTAGTGTTTATGCAAAACAGCTTGGTGTAGAGTCCGCCTACCTTGGCGTTTTTGGCAGCGATCGTGCTGCTGAACATATAACCAAAACCTTAAAAAATTTAGAAGTCGATCTATCACATTGCAGGTATCATGATGGTGAAAATGGTTATGCGCAGGTAGATTTAGTCGATGGCGACCGAGTTTTTATCGGAGGCAATGGGGGAGGCGTCCAAAAGGATCATCCAATTGTCCTTACCGATGAAGACTTGGAATATATCAAAACCTTCGAAGTTGCTCACAGCAGCATATATAGCGAGATGGAAGCGGAATTACATAAGTTAAAAGAAGCAGGGGTCAAAGTATCCTTTGACTTTTCAGCTGACTATAATAATGAAATTTTAGAAAAAACGTGTAAGCATGTGGATTTTAGTTTATTGTCCTGCGGTCAATCGAAGGATGAGGAAGTAGAAGAACTTTTAAAACGAGTTCACTCCTATGGAAGCATTCTAGCAATTGGTACGATGGGTTCACGCGGTTCCATGGTTTACGATGGACAAACCTTTTATCGTCAGGAGCCTCATTTTGTTCAACCCGTCGATACATTAGGAGCAGGAGATTCTTTCTTCACCGCCTTCATTCTTCATTATCTTAAAGGAAAGAAAGAAAAAACGATGAAGACAGAAGCAGAGCTTATCAAGGCCAGCTTGGTAGAAGGTGCAAAATTTGCTGCGAAAACCTGTCTTGTCGACGGTGCTTTTGGGTATGGGATTTCATTCTAATCCCCTTTTAGGGGGAGGAATTTTATTAAAAAGATCCACAGGGGGTGTCATGTATTAAATAGTTTGAAAGTTTAGTATTTTTAAAAAATAGGAGGGTTAATGAATGGGTAAAAAAATGAAGATTTTATTAGTAGCCATGCTAATGTTTGCACTCGTGTTAACAGGATGTTCAAGCTCTTCGTCAACCAAGGAAGACGAGTCGGGTAAAATCGTTCTAAAATTTTTGCATAAGTGGCCGCAGCCAGAGTACGCTCCCTATTTTGAAGAAGTTGTAAAAGAATTTGAAAAGCAAAATCCAAATATTATCGTAAAAATGGAAGCGATTGCAGACGAACCAATTAAGGATAAACTCCGTGTCATCCTTGGCGGTAACGATGTTCCTGACATTATGTTCTCTTGGTCAGGAGAGTTTGCAAGAAAATTCGTTCGTGCCGGTGCAGCCTTGGATTTAACTCCTTATTTAAATGAAGATACTGCATGGAAAGACAGCTTCATTCCAGCTTCCTTGCAGCCTTTTAGCTCTGACGGCAAAAACTATGGAATTCCGCTTCGCTTTAACGGAAAATTCTTTGTCTATAACAAAAAAATATTTGATAAGTACCACTTACAAGCACCAAAGACTTGGGATGAATTTGTACAAGAGTTAGACACCTTGAAAAAGGGTGGAGAAACTCCGATCATTTTTGGTAATCAAAGCCCTTGGGCAGCCATTCATTACTTAACTGGTCTAAACCAAAAACTAGTAGCACAGGATGTAAGAATGAAAGATTATAATCCTAAATCCGGAGAATTTACGGATCCTGGTTATGTAAAGGCAATGGAGATGTTTGCTGAATTAAATAAAAATGGCTACTTCATGAAAAATGCTAACTCTACTTCCCATGATATGGCGAAGCAATTATTCCTAGCAGGAAAGGGAGCCATCATGTATGTAGAATTAGAAGAATTCCCGGACATCGAAAAGGGCTTAAAAGGAAACTGGGGATTTTTCCCAATGCCGACTATTACAGATGGAGCTGGAAATCAGAATTTCATCACCGGAGCACCGGATGGATTTATCGTTTCATCTAAATCCAAGCATCCTAAAGAAGCCATTAAATTCTTAAAATTCTTAACTAGCAAAGAAAATGCTATAAAACTGACAAAACAGCTTGGCTGGCCAAGCCCGATTGATGGTGCAACAACCCCTGAAACTTCCTTGAAACAGGTAGCAGAAGGCGTTGATTTCATGAAGAAGGAAGAGGGCATGGCTGAATGGCTTGATACAGATGTACATGCGAAGGTTGCAGATGCATACCTAACGAATATTCAGCTATTGCTGGACGGCACAAAATCACCGGAAGAAATTATTAAACAAGTTCAACAAGTTGCGAAACAAGTACAAAGTGAAGTGAACTAATAGATGAAAGGGTAGGTAGTTCTGTAACTGCTTACCCCCTCTAAGGAGGAAGAAGGATGACGAAAACATTTCGAAATAGCCGTACAGCTTTATTCTATATTTTACCAGCACTTCTTCTCATCCTGTTGTTTGTGTTTCTGCCGATTGTTCTAAATCTTTACAACAGTTTATTTAGGTGGAATTCATTTTCGGCAGGAAAAACGTTTGTAGGTTTTGATTATTATAGCAGACTCTTCAAGGATCCCGTTTTTTATATTGCCTTAAAAAATAATTCTCTCTACGCTGTCATTTCATTAGTATTCCAGGTAGGAGGCGGATTAATTATTGCCGCCATTTTAGAAGATAAACTGATTAGAAGATTTCAACCATTTTTCCGAACTGTATTTTTTATCCCTTCCGTTATTTCCATAGCCGTTGTTGGTTTATTATGGCAGCTGATTTATAATCCGGAAGTTGGTCTAGTTAATAGTTTTTTAAAATTCATTGGCCAGACTGAATGGGCACATTCCTGGCTTGGGGATAGTAAAGTTGCCATTTATGCAGTTGTTGCCGTTTCGCAATGGCAGTATACAGGTTACATGACGATGCTGTTCTTGATCGCAATGCAAAAAATTCCATTTGAATATTATGAAGCGGCCATGATTGATGGCGCATCTAAGATAAAAACCTTTTTCAATATAACACTTCCACAAATCAAAGAAATGACCATCGTGGGTATGGTCATTACCGTAATTGGTGCATTCAAAGTGTTTGATGAAGTGTATATCATGACCTTTGGCGGACCTGGTCAATCGACAGAAGTGTTAGGAACGATGCTTTACCGGGCAGCTTTCCGAAACGATGAAATGGGCTATGCTTCCACAATTGGAACAGTCATATTCGTCATCACTCTCATCCTATCCTTAATCCAAATGAAACTAGGAAAATCAGGACAGGAGGCGTAAGAAAATGACGACAAGAGAAAATCCAGTGGTTAAAACAAACGAATTCCAGCCCGTTAGAACAGTAGGGCCGAGGATTTCAACAAAGATTAAAAATAAACTCTTTCAAGGGACAGTTCTTGTCTGGTTTAGTATTTTTGCAATTTGTATTATATATCCGATCATTTGGCTTGGATTAAGCGGACTAAAATCGAATAGCGATTTCTTCTTAAGTACGTGGTCCCTGCCAAAAGAATGGCTTTGGAGTAATTATAAAGCCGCTTGGGATGCAGGAATTGGTCATTTCTTCTTAAATAGTGTTCTTGTGACAGCGGTCTCCGTTATATGCGTACTCTTCTTTGGGTCGATGGCAGCCTATGGGCTGAGCCGCTTTCATTTTAAAGGTCAGAATTTCTTATTGATAATTATCCTAAGCGGTTTGATGCTTGCGCCGCAGGTTAGCTTGATCCCGCTTTATAAATTGTTGCAGGCGATTGGACTATATAACACCTATGGAGCCTTAATCCTCCCTTATGTAGCGTTTCAATTGCCATTTGCGATTTTCTTGATGCGATCCTATTTTCTTTCCATCCCCCATGAGCTTGAAGAATCGGCTATTCTCGATGGATGTAATAGTTGGAAGGTCTACCGACATATTATTGTTCCGATGGGTAAACCCATCATTGCTTCCTGTGCATTGTTGACGGGAATGAACGTCTGGAATGAGTTCATGTTTGCCCTTGTATTCGTTGAAGATTCCAGCCTTCGAACGATCCCAGTCGGCTTAATGAACTTAAGGAGTCAGCTAAATACGGATTTTGGAATTCAATTGGCCGGTTTGGCAATATCCGCCTTGCCGATGATCATTGCGTACATTATTTTCCAAAGACAATTCGTCCGCGGCTTATCGGCTGGAAGTGTAAAAGGTTAAGCAAGGGTACCATGATAATTGGAATAGGGAAGAAATGTACTTTCCTATTCCACGTAATTTCGTTTCTCACGATTGGTTTAAATGGTATATACCAAATAACCAATTTAGAAAAATATAGAATTTAAAGGAGGATACAAAATGTTAGCAGATGTACAAAAAGCCTTAGATGTGTTGAAGGAAAGGGATATTGACCGTGTTTATTTCGTCGCATGCGGAGGTTCTTCTTCCCTTATGTATGCAAGCAAATATGTGTTGGACCGGGAAAGCGAGACGATTGACTCTGATCTTTACAGCTCCAACGAATTTGTCCATCGTAATCCGAAGAAGTTAAACGAAAAATCGCTGGTGATTTTATGCTCACATTATGGAAAAACCCCCGAAACGGTGGAAGCTGCACGTTTTGCTCGTGAAAAGGGTGCGTTAACTATATCCCTGACCTTTGATGCTGATTCACCGCTTGCACAGGTTTCTGAGAATGTAATCGTCTACCATGATCAGGAAGACTCAAATTATGTGAACGAATCCCCTGCAATTATGCTTGAACTTGTTTTTGGCCTGTTAGCAGAAAAGGAAGGCAACGAAAAATTTAATGATATCCTGTCCTCCTTAGAAAATCTAAGACCGCTTTTAAACAAGGCAAAAGAAGAGACTTTGGCCCAAGCAAAAGAATTTGCCGAGTCCTATAAGGATGAAAAAATTATTTACACGATGGGCAGCGGCGCCAACTATGGAATTGCTTATTGGTTTGCGATTTGTCTCCTAATGGAAATGCAGTGGATCCATTCTCATGCCCTCCACGCAGGTGAATACTTCCACGGTCCATTTGAAATTTTGGATAAGGATGTACCAATTATTCAATTAGTTGGCTTAGATGAAACCCGTCCATTAGAAGAGCGCTCTTTAGAATTTACCCAACGCTATGGTGAAAGAGTGATTGTAATAGATGCAAAAGACTTTGACTTAACAGGTGTTGCTGAAAGTGTGAAAGGATACATTGCTCCACTCGTCCTACAAACCGTTTTACGCCAATATGCAGGTGAACTGGCAGAGGTTCGTAATCATCCATTAAGCACCAGAAGATATATGTGGAAGGTTCCTTATTAAAAGTAGGGCACCTATTAACTTAGAAGTCTTAAAAAATTTCAAATAACATTTGGAGGGATTATCTTGTTAAAATTCGAACACGATACTTTTTTAGAATATGTTGGAAAAGAAGCGGTAGCGAAAAGAGAAGAAATTGAAAAAGTAGTAGATGAAATTTCCGCTAAAGGCTATAAAAATATCTTCCTTATCGGGTCTGGCGGAACAATTGCGATGATGTACCCATTCGAATATATCCTAAAATCGAACTCAACCGTAGAGGTCCATGCAGAAATTGCTGCAGAAGTATTAGTCATGAATAATCGCCATCTTTCAAAAGATTCCGTTTGTATTTTTGCATCTGTGACCGGAACAACAAAGGAAACGGTAGCAGCAGCCGAGTTCTGTAAGGAGAAGGGGGCCACCACCATTGGTTTGGTCGCAGAACCTGGTACACCACTTGCCGAAGCCGTTGATTATTGCATTTCAACCGGGCATGAGAAGCATTCGTTCGATACATTCTTCCTTCACCTACAATTGTTGACATTCCGTTTTATCCATAACAACGATGAATTCCCGCAATACGAGCAATTTGCAAAAGAAATCGCCATGTTGCCAGAAGGAATTGTTCATGCATTAAAAGCCTTCGATTCCCGTGCAGAACAATTTGCGATTAAACATAAAGATACAGGTTACCATATGTTAGTCGGTGCTGGTAATCTATGGGGAAATACCTATTCCTACGCGATGTGTATTTTAGAGGAAATGCAATGGATTAAGTCTAAATCGATACATGCAGCTGAATTCTTCCATGGTACACTTGAGCTTGTTGAGGAAGACACCAGTGTCATTTTATTCAAAGGAGAAGATGAAACTCGTCCATTGGTTGATCGTGTTGAACGATTTGCAGAAAAAATAACAAATGAATTATTCATAATTGATACGAAAGACTATCCACTTGAGGGCATTAGTGAGGAATTCAGAAAACACTTTGCTGTAAATTTAAACTGGGCATTAACAAGCAGGATTAGTGTCTACCTGGAGCGTGAAAGAAACCACCCATTAGAACTTAGAAGATATTACAGAAAAATGGAATATTAAGATAAAACTGAGGTTATTATTAAAATTCCATACAATTGTTAAAATCATAGTAAAATATATTTATTTTAAATTTTCAATTACTTTTACACTTTAAACTGTTGAAAGAAAATTTTGAAAATGTTACTATTGAGTTGTTTAAATTCTTCTGAGTTTAGACCTCCTAAACTGAAGCTTAGCCTTGACCACTAAGCTTTACTTTGGACCTTTGAGACGTACTCAAAGGTTCTTTTTTTTGATGAAATCGGCTAAGATGGAATCAATATTATTTTGACGGAGGAAACTTAAGTGGATTTTAAAACTATTGATCGTTGGGATGAAGAAATCTGGAATCAGGTAAGCCCTATTTATCAAAAAGCCTTTGGGGATAAAGGAGCGAAACCTGAAAGGATTATCCGTAACATGTTCCGTAAACAAATTTGCTTCCTCCATGTTGCTTTACAACAAGATCTACCCGTCGGACTTGCACTCACAGGAAAATTACAGGGAATAAATGCCCTTGTGATTGATTACATAGCCGTTGACGCTAATCATCAGGGTCGGGGGAATGGTTCTGAAATGATCCACTACTTAAAGGACTGGGCGATGGCTGAAAAGGGATTTGATAGTATCATAATTGAGGTCGAGTCAGAGATGAGTGTTGAAAATCTGGATAGGATTTATTTTTGGAAAAAGAATGGTTTTACTTTAACGGACTATATTCATCGGTATATTTGGGTTCCAGAAACCTATCAAGCCATGTACATACAGCTCTCCCCGAATGAAAAATTTCCCAAGGACGGGAAACAGCTTTTTAAACATATTGGTAATTTTCATAAGGAATCTTTTCAAGGGATCTAACATGTTTATAAATGCCAACCGAAGTAAAAAATGATATATTGTGGACAAAGAAGAAATTGTTTCCAAGATCATATAAAGGGAGTGTCTAAATGAAGGGCCAAATCACACCGTATCTTATGTTTGATGGCAATGCCAGAGAAGCTTTGGAATTCTATCGTGAAGTGTTTCAAGGGGAAATACTAAACGTTAAAACTTATGGGGAGGCAGGCTATAATAATTCTCCGGAGGCTCAAAATCTTCTGATTCATGCCCAATTTAAAAAAGATGATTTATTCATAATGGCTTCGGATGCATTTCCAGGAAATACAATAAATAAGGGAAATAACATTTCGTTGGCACTTGATTTGGAAAGCGAAGAGGAAATTCAACGATTATATGATGCCTTACGTGAGGACGGGAAGGTCTACATGGAACTTCAGGATACCTTTTGGGGAGCAAAATATGCAAAGGTTACAGATGCCTTCGGAATTGCCTGGGATTTAAATTATCAAAAGTCATAACCGCAGTTGGAAAAACAAAAGCACTCGGATCGAGTGTTTTTATTTTTGGCTAAAATTACTATTTGTGAATTCAAACTTAAAAAATTAAAACCTTTCATCCACTGTTCTGCTAAAGTATTATTGTGCTAAAATTCAGAAAATTCCATTGACAGACATGATAGCATCACATAGAATAATAAAGAAATTTAAAATATAATGATGGGATTGATCATTCATGAGGCATCGAATAAAAATTGTTCAAAATTCAAAAATGGTTATAAAAGAGGCTGGACTCCAATTCTAAGTGAAATGGAATCCAGCCTCTTTCTTTATTTTACTAAAGTGGTAGAGGAGAGATATAAATGATTACATTAACTGGCCAAGGTTTAACTTTAAAGGAAATGAAAGAAGTATTATATGGTGGTCAAAAGGTTCAAGCATCAGATAAAAGCATGGAAGCAGTAAAAAAGAGCAGGGAAGCAGTAGATCGAATTGTTTCAGAAGGAAGAGTGATTTACGGAATTACAACTGGATTCGGTAAATTTAGTGATGTATTAATCGATCAGAACGATGTTCAAGACCTGCAGTTAAACTTGATCCGTTCTCATGCATGCGGCGTCGGCGAACCATTTCCTGTGGATGTAGCAAAAACAATGGTACTTCTTCGTGCCAATGCACTGTTAAAGGGTTTTTCTGGCGTACGTCCAGTGGTAATTGAAACATTATTAAATCTTGTGAATCATGATATTGTACCTGTTATTCCGCAGCAAGGTTCACTTGGTGCAAGTGGAGATTTAGCGCCCCTTTCCCACCTAGCATTAGCACTTGTTGGGGAGGGAGAGGTATTCTACCAAGGAAATCGTATGGATTCTTTAACAGCGTTCCAAATCGAAGGAATTCAGCCAATTACATTAGAGGCAAAAGAAGGATTAGGAATTATTAATGGAACACAGGCGATGACTGCAATGGGCGTTGTCGGCTACTTAGAAGCAGAACAGCTTGCGTTTGAAAGTGAGCTTATTTCTTCCATGACGATTGAAGGATTAAATGGAATTATCGATGCATTTGATGAAGACATTCATGTTGCACGCGGTTACCAGCAGCAAATTGATACAGCAGCAAGAATACGCAGTTATTTAAGTGACAGCTTATTGACTACACAACAAGGCGAGCTTCGCGTGCAGGATGCTTATTCACTTCGTTGTATCCCACAGGTTCATGGAGCTTCATGGCAGGCACTTGATTATGTAAAAGAAAAATTAGAAATTGAAATGAATGCGGCAACAGATAATCCATTAATTTTTGATGATGGTGAGAAAGTTATCTCTGGAGGTAATTTCCATGGCCAGCCAATTGCGTTTGCAATGGACTTTATGAAAATTGCCGTTGCGGAAATGGCTAATATTTCAGAACGACGCATTGAACGGTTAATCAATCCACAATTAAATGATCTGCCGCCTTTCTTAAGCCCAGAGCCAGGTCTACAATCTGGTGCGATGATTATGCAATATGTGGCAGCAGCGCTTGTTTCTGAAAATAAAACATTGGCACACCCAGCAAGTGTCGATTCGATCCCATCTTCTGCGAACCAAGAGGATCATGTAAGTATGGGAACCATTGGCTCAAGACATGCACATCAAATTATTCAAAATGCAAGAAGAGTTCTTGCGATTGAATTAATTTGTGCCATGCAGGCTGTGGAATACCGTGGTGTGGATAAAATGGCTACACAAACAAGAAGACTCTACGAAAAGGGAAGAGAACTTATTCCTTCTATTAATAAGGACCGAATATTCTCTAAAGATATCGAAAAAGCCGCTGAAGCCTTAAAGAAAATCGATTTGACAACATTCATACAGCAATTTGATGATGTTAAATAAAAGTTTAGGCCAAAAATTGAAGTGACATTGCTAGGATCTTCTATTTTTCACTGCAAATAATTATTGGAGGAATTAAAAATGTGGGTTATCACTCTTTATTCTATGGATAATATTAAAATGTATGAATATGAAAAAGAAGAGGAAGCAATAGAAGCCTTCAAAAAGATTCAAGGCACCAAAATTCTTTCTGAAATTGTCTATTTTAATGATCCTTGTTTTTTAAATTAAAGCTTGTAACCCTGTATGAATTTACAGGGTTTTTTCTCTATATGAAAGGGACAAGGCAATCCAGTTCTTTTTAAAAAAATTGCGGATATATTTCTTGTAAGCGGTGATAAATTTAAAAACCTGATATAGAGGTGAAGCCAAATGGAGTACATTCTCGCCTTTGATGCCGGAACGGGCAGTATTCGGGCGGTATTATTTGATCTGTTTGGAAATCAAATCGGTGTTTCGCAATTTGAATGGGACCATTTAGCGGATGAACGGTTCCCCGGGTCAATGGATTTTGATTGGGAAACGAACTGGGGCTTGGTTGTCCAATGTGTTCGAAATGTATTAAAAGACACAGGAATTAATGCAAGGAATATCAAAGGCATCAGCGCAACCGCGATGCGTGAAGGAATTGTCCTTTATGATGATCAGGGCAAGGAGATCTGGGCGTGTGCCAATGTGGATGCAAGGGCCTCAGAAGAGGTAAAGGCGCTAAAAGATCTAAATTCCGGAATAGAAAAAGAAATTTATAACGTATCTGGACAAATGTTCGCTCTAGGGGCATTGCCAAGGCTGTTATGGATCAAAAACCATTTACCGGAAATCTATGAAAAAGCTGCGGTGATGACGATGATTAATGATTGGCTTCTATTTAAACTATCCGGCAAGCTTCAGGTAGATCCATCAAATGGCTGTACCACCGGTATTTTTGATTTAAGGAAACGGGATTGGGAAAAGAAAACGGCCAGTTTATGCGGAATTAAGGAGAAACTATTTCCGTCTGTAAATGAGGCAGGGACAGTCTTAGGGGCATTGACCGATGAGACCGCAGTCTTAACAGGATTATGTCCTGGAACCCTTATCGTCTCAGGTGGGGGAGATGCGCAAATGGCTTCTGTTGGCGTAGGGGCTGTTCTCGAAGGGCAGACTGTGGTTTCAGGCGGCTCCTTTTGGCAGCAGGAAGTCAATGTTTCAGAGCCCATAGTAGATAAAGGGGGACGAATCCGGGTGAACTGTCATGCAGCACCAAATCTCTGGCAGCTTGAAACCATCGTCTTTTTCCCTGGTCTTGTAATGAGATGGTTCCGTGACGCATTTTGTGACATGGAAAAAGCGGAGGCGGCTGCAACCGGCCGCGATCCATATGAGATTTTAGAAGAAAAAGCCAAGGATGTGCCGATTGGCGCGAATGGAATTATCCCGATTTTTTCCGATACGATGAATTTTGGTTCCTGGCGACATGCCGCTCCATCCTTTATAAACCTCACACTTGATCCTCAGAAAACAGGAAAAAAAGAACTCTTTAAATCCCTTCAAGAAAATGCAGCCTTAATTACTTTAGGAAACTTAAAATTGATTGAAGAAGCGACAGGTACTTATCCAGAGGAGGTTATTTTTGCAGGGGGAGCTTCGAAAGGAAAGCTGTGGAGCCAAACACTTGCAGATGTCTTAGGGGTTCCGGTTAAGGTTCCTGTGGTAAAAGAAGCTGCCGCTTTAGGCACAGCTTTATATGCAGGAATCGGGGCAGGACTCTATGAAAATATTGAAAAAGCAGTCGAACAGGTAGTGAAGTGGGAGCGGACCTACCAACCTAATTTAGAAAATCATAGGGTTTATCTTGAAATTTTTGAAAAATGGAGGCGTGTCTATAAAGAACAACTGATCCTAGCCGACCGTGGTTTAACCACTAATATGTGGAAAGCACCTGGATTGGATTAAGTTTTGAAAGGGGTGAGAGGGATGAAGAAGGTGAATGAACATGAATTTGAATACCGGTTTGGGGACAACGGACCGAAATACTTAACAAAGGGGCCCAATGTGGATGTAGGAGTTGTCGTATTGAAGCCGGGACAGGACTTTCAAAACCATTATCATTCCGTTTGTGAAGAAATTTTCTATATTTTAGAAGGTGAAATTGACTTTTATATCAATGGAGACCATATACAGGCAAAGCCGGGGGATATGATTCAATGCCGGCCACATGATTCCCATTATTTAATCAATCAATCAGAGCAACTATTTAAGGCTGTGTTTATAAAGTCCCCGCATATTACGGAACGGGATACAGTAAATATACCGAATCCCGTCATTAAATAAAGGAGTGTGTTACGAATGAGCTGGGGGTTTCAAAACCGTTTGAATAAAATTTTACCCAAAAGAAGGGCCGTCATGCTGGCAATTGACCATGGTTACTTTTTGGGGCCAATCAGGGGATTAGAAAAGCCGGGTGAAACGGTAAAAGATCTACTTCCCTATACAGATTCCCTCTATTTAACGAGGGGTACACTAGCATCTTGTATTCCAAATGATACAGAAAAACCGATGGTCCTGCGTGTATCCGGCGGTCCGACAACGGTTGGTAAGGATCTGGCAAATGAAACGATTGTCACCTCTGTGAAAGAGGCAATCCGTCATAATGTGGTCGGAGTGGGTGTTTCTGTTTTTATTGGTTCTGATTATGAAACGCAAACGGTTACGAATCTTGCTCATGTTGTCAGTGATGCCCATGATTACGGGCTACCGGTTTTAGGAATTACTGCAGTAGGCAAAGAGCTTGAAAAACGGGATGCGAGGTTCCTTGCATTAGCTTCGAGGGTAGTAGCGGAAATGGGGGCAGATATTGTAAAAACCTATTACTGTGAAAATTTTGAAGAGGTGACAAGCAAGTGCCCGGTACCGATTGTAATTGCCGGGGGACCGAAGTTTGATACAATCGGGGAAGCTCTCGAAATTACATTTAATGCAATGGAGCAAGGAGCGGTCGGGGTGGATATGGGGAGGAATATTTGGCAGTCTGATTACCCGCTTGCGATGATCCAGGCGATCCATTCGATTGTGCATGAAGGTTTTTCAGTGAAAGAGGCAGTGGAATTATATGAAACGAATACGAAAATGAAAGCATAAAAAAATACACGCCTGAAACCTCTAGTGTAGGTTCAGGCTTTTTTAATCCAAAAACCTCTTTTTCAACTCCGGGGAAGGAAGTATACAGCTGTTTTTCCTGCCAAACCATGTATAGCGATTTTTCGCAATGATATCATATATGTAGTCTCTACTATTCGTTGGGATCATCTTCATTAGGATTGCGAACAGTTTCCATGTACCCTTGAGCTCCTGACAAACCCGTAATGCAGCGGTCGATTTTATATAAACCTTATCGTTTTCAATTAAAACAAAGCTATTCAGATCTGGAGGGAGACCGTATTTCGTCATCATTCGTTTTCCAGTTTCCCCTTGAAGGGATGCGAACTTAAATTTCTCAGATGCATCTCGCTTGATAATAAACTGCACACTATGATTACATAAATTACATACACCATCAAAAAGAACAATTCGCTCCATCTGATCACCACCCATTCTGATACAAATCCGGTGTCCACTCCACACGGACAAAACAAACGATTTGTCCACGGACGGTGCCTGTCACTATTATATTATGAAAGGCGGAAGAAAAGCATGTGGCAAAATGATTTAACAAATAAGTTAGGTATTCAATATCCAATTATTCAAGCTCCAATGGCGGGGGGGCCGACTACGTCAAAATTAGTTGCGGCTGTTTCGAATGCAGGCGGCCTCGGAACAATTGGTGCGGGTTATCTCACTCCAAGTCAAATTCGGAAGCAAATACAGGAAGTAAAACAGTTAACGGAGAAAAACTTTGGAATTAATTTATTTGTTCCTTCCAACTATCAACAGGATGAGCAAAAAATAAAGACAACCAAAGAACTTCTCCAACCAATTGAACAGGAGCTTAAAGTTGACTCCACCGCTAAAATCCCAACTTTCGAACAGGACCTGGAAACTTTTCATGAGCAGGTACAGGTCGTTGTGGAAGAACAAGTGCCGGTTTGTTCATTTACATTTGGATTGCCTTCCCAAGAAATCATCGATCATTTAAAAAAGAATTCAATCATCGTCATCGGTACCGCCACAACCGTTCAAGAAGCCATCCTAAACGAAAAGGCCGGTATGGATATGGTCGTTTTGCAAGGAAGTGAGGCCGGCGGACACCGCGGCACCTTCGAAAATAATGCCGAGCAAGGTTTAATCGGCTTAATGTCGCTAATTCCTCAGGCGGCAGACCAAATAAACATTCCAATCATCGCTGCCGGAGGCATTATGGATGCACGGGGAGCAATCGCTGCAAAATGCCTTGGAGCGCTGGCTGTTCAAATGGGAACCGCCTTCCTCGTTTGTGAAGAGAGTGGAGCATCGCAAGTACATAAGGAAACCATAATCAAAGCTTCCGAAGATCAGGTGGTATTAACAAAAGCTTTTTCAGGGAAAATGGCAAGAGGAGTGAACAATCGTTTTATAGAAACAATAAAAGAAATGGAGCCCAAATTGCCGCCATACCCAATTCAAAATGAATTGACAAAAGGGATCCGCAAAGCATCCTCAACATCACGAAACCCAGACTTTATGTCCCTTTGGGCAGGTCAAAGCCCGCGATTAGCGAAAGCCTCAACTGTTCAAGAATTAATAAACAAGTTAATTGAGGATACAGAAGCTTTAAAAATGAGGTTATCATTTTAAATTGTAAGGAAAAAATGTTAAAATAAAACTACTGTTCATTTTTCAGTTTTAACATCAATCCTTACAAAATTCTATTCAGCCAACAAATGTAAGGACCGAACGAAGGTGTCAGCCTCCGTTTTGTCCTTTTTCTTTTACCAATTTTTATTATAAATTTGTAGTTTAATTGGAAAAATTATGCACAAAAACTATGTATATGGTACTATAAACTAGGAGTCTATTGCTTTTTAAAAAATGAATGGCTAAAAACGGACTACCAATCTTTAAAGGGAGGAATAAACAATGAAAATAGTTATCAAAAAAGCTCCCTACTTGCTTTTATTGTTTGTAATTCCCCTATTGGCGGTTATTTATCAGATCCTAAATGAACGGACACATAAAGCAGTAGATATTTCCACTTCCATTGACCAGGTTATTCCCTTTCTGCCTTTATTTATCATTCCCTATATTGTGTGGTATGGCTATATTTTCTGTTATTTAATTTATTTTTGCTTTAAAGACACAAAAGTATATTTAAAAACATTGATCCTTATTGTCGCTGCAGAACTTATTTGTTTTGTCGTGTATTTCTTTTTCCAAACGACCGTGCCAAGGCCCGAGTTAACAGGAAATGGCTTGCTAATCAAGCTTGTCCAATGGATATATGCGAATGATCAACCAGTCAATTGCTTTCCAAGCATTCATGTCCTAACTACTTTTACAATCATGCTTGCTTCACTGCATTTAAAAAACAAACACATTCTCAACACACTGTGTATAAATATAGTCGGGACCTTAATTATTGTTTCCACATTATTTGTTAAACAGCATGTTATTTTTGATATGATTGGCTCAGTCATTTTAGTAACCTTTTTATACGGGGTAACTTTTGAACTATTATCCTTTCGTGTTAGTGAAAAATCAGAAACGGTTTATCTCAAAAATAAATAGATCCTTTTGAAGGAAAGAAGCGGACTAAATCAGTCCGTTTTTTTTTCAAAAAAAAGTGTCCTGAAAAGACACTCCGTTAAATATTTTAGGTCATATGAACAGTTTTGACGTGTTGGAGATGCAAGTACACCGGGTCTTCTTTAGCCCTAATAATTTCCACAAAATTATTTTTAATCCCCTGAACTTTCCCTATAAAATTTTCACTTTCTCCCATATTAAAAACAATTAATTCTCCAACTAACTTTTCAATTTGCACTTCAAAAGACCTTGCAAAGGAAATGTTTGAAGGATTCACTGGAAAATTCGTGTTGCTTAGTCCATAAGGACGTTGGTTTTCCGAATAAGGAATTAACCATTTTAGATGGTTGAGGGAAATAAACATTGTTTTGTAAATGGGGGAGTAAAAAATGAAATAATTATTCATGATGCTAATTATATAGCCATGCAATGCTTTGTTTCCAGTTACATAAATTTCTGTAAAAATTCCTTTTGCGGAAGTAAGTGTCTTTCGTAGGGATATTTCTTCGTTATGATTATAGATCGGGGAAGGTTCTGATGAAATATAAAGCTCGTCAATTTCATCTTCGGCAAGAAATTGCCAATTTTGAATATGGATAGTAGGAATATATAAATAATCATAGCCGTCAAACAGGACCCATAAATCACTTCCGATGTCGATAAGCATGCCACTTAAAATTTTTTTACCTGAAATCTCTAGTTTTATATATTTTCCGATCTGTTCTTTTAAATTCATAAAATCTTATCCTTTCATAGGACTCGCAATTTACAAGATGAGATGGACTAGTGTTTAAGGGGAATGACCTTGAAAAACCAGTCCAAATCATTTTGTAAGGATTTCTTTAGGATGCTATAAGGGACATTGACACGGAAGAGAAATATGATGATTTTCATATCGACTATCCTTGATAGAGGCTGTGGAATTAGAAACGGTTCGCTCTATTTCTCCTACTTGGCCAGCCGGCGAATGGGAAAGCACCTTCGCTATTATGTGTAATCGGTTCGCCTGCAAAACGATTTGACCGTTTCTCTTCAGCCTTCTGAAGGTTCGCAGCACTGGTTTCCACGGTTTTCTTCGTTTCTCTATTTTCCTTCACTGAGCCGAAGATATTTGCTGTATCGGTAAACTTTAAGGCAGTTGTTTCTTTCGTCGTTTCTTTCGTTGTTTCTTTCTTTCCTTTTACCTCTTCGACCTCTTTCCTTGAGGAACTCTTAGACTTTGAACTTCTCTGTTCCTTACTGGAACTGGAACGTTTGCTTTTCTTACTTTTTTCTTCCTTGGAGGAAGTAGTGCGATCACTTTTGGATGATTTTGTTTGTTGGTTTGTTGATTCCTCTTTTTCAACAGTTTTCGGTTTAATGGATTGTGACCAAACCATCGCAGAGGAATTATCAACGGGCAGTAGGCTGGAAAGATCGATGCTTTCTTCTTCCTCGACAGCGGTAATTTCCTCTACAATGTCGTTTGTTTCGTTAGAACTATTTTCAGCTTCTTCCTCTTGATATGTTACCTCGGTTTCATTTTGCTCTTCATCATTGGAATCTGAGTCTGAGTCTGAATTCGAATCTGAACTTGAGTCTGAATTCGAATCTGAACTTGAGTCTGAACTGCTTGAGTTTTCTTCAATAACTCCTTTTACAATATTGGAGACATGAGATAGTTTAATAAGAATTCTTTCCTCACCGCTAACTAAGGTGACGAAATCGGAGTCCACTTCACTGACAATCCCGCTGAACGTTTGTTTATTTAAACAAAGGATACTTACCCAAGAATGAGTTAATGAATCAAGTAAATCTTTTAAGCTGGTCGTTTTTAAAAATTGACTTGAAACTTCCTCACTTTGGAACTCTTTTGTGTTCTTTGTGATCGCTTGGATCTTATCAAGACTATAATAAAAAATGTAATTATTTTCGTTTTCTAAAATGATATGGTCTTCTTCTACGCCCATTAGTTTTCCTTTGACTACTTCTTCACCTACATACAGATTTACACTAAAGCCTTTTAATAAATCCAGAGTAGATGAAAATCGATCTTGGCTCATTCATAAATCCTCCTTATGGGATTAATTGTCGCTTCCCTGTGAAGAGAAGCGACGAGTTTCAACTCATTACTTTTTCTTATCGTTATTTTTGTTCTTTTCTTCTTTGCCCTTCTCTTCAGACCCTTTTTCGCCTTCATTCGTATTTTCAACTTTTAGGCCGTAGCTGATATTTCGAATATGGAACATAGAGAAGCGAACAATTTCATCCTTCACAATAATGGCTACATACTCCGGAGTAATCTCACTAAGCACACCTTCAATGCTCTCAGGACCACGGTTCATGTGTACCCATTGATATTGCAAGCTTTTTAACAAATCGTTGAAGGTATTTGCCTTTTTATATTCAAATCCTTCTGGTGCTTCTACCCCAGCATCGATTTTGTCCTGGGTGCTTTCCGTAATACTTTTGATATGCTGCATATTGTAGTACAAAATCCCATCCTTTTCGGTTAATAAGATAAATCCGTCATCGAAAACCTCTAATAATTTTCCGACCCTTGAATTTGGACCATGTCTATCAACCTTGATGGTTTTGCCGACAAAGTTACTCATCATTTCTTTATTCATACCACCATTTTCCTCCTTAAAATTAAATAAACATTTACACTGCATCTATATGTATCACGGGGTGATGTTGTACTATTATAGGTGCCTGTTTTTCAATTTTGAGTAAAAAATAGGCAAAAAAAAGTATATGGTATTTGCCATATACTTCACTTTGCCTATATAACGGTCATCGTCTTTTCTTTAAGGTAAGAATTTCGTTTTTTAATAAACCTTAGAATGTATAATTTTTCTTTTTCAAGTGTTTGTTCATTAATGGTTAAATAAGGATCTAAACTAATATAGGGCTTTAGTTCATTGAATAGGTCTGTGATAATGGGTTCAAGTTTATTAACAGTAAATTGATTTTCTAAGGCAGATGAAAGGGTGGTTACATACTTTTCTTTGAAATGAGGGATAGTGAGAAGTCTGTTCGTTAATGTATTGTAACCAGTAATCGGCACGAAATCATGGCTTAATTTCCTCCCGTGAAGATCCCTTCCCCAAGTGCCATCATAATCCCAGGGAGTCATTTCATAAAGTTTGCTTTTCCCATTATGATATAAAGCATAATTATGGATAAACCCATCAAAATTTTGCGTACAAACGACTCCTGTCAGCCATTTTACATATTGATCTATATCCAAAAATTTAGGGATAACTTTTTCAAAGTCATCGTTATTTAAAGTGTTTACCTTTGCGATAAAATCTTCTAGTCTTGCAAGATCCTTTTCTGACCCATATTTGACTGTATACCCTTCGTCTAAGCTGTTTTTCAATTTATTTTTGGGAGTGGTTAGGGAGAAGTTCGCATGATAATTAGTGGCATAAATAATTGCCCCATGAGGCAGATTTCTTTTATTCAATAAGTACTTATCGAAAGATTCAAGCTCTAAATAAATCCCTTTACAATATCCATTAATAAAAAGAAGAACATGCTTAGATTGCGGCGAAATTACTCCTAAGGAATGAAAAAAATCCAGTGCGAGTTTGTTTCTGCTTAGTGAGATATCCGAATACTCTGCATTAAGGTGGATTTCATGGGCTCCATTTAGGGTATAGGGTTTTTTAAAAATAATGTGATAAGATTTTTTTTTCTTCTTTCTGATGACGTTTCCGCGGTAGGCAAGGGTAATTGCATATTGATTTCCCTCCATTTTTAGTACTGCGGGCACAGGATCTGTCCAAATATCCTGTTCTAAGTTTTTTAGTATTTTTGGATTTATAAAGATTTCATATTTAAGCAACTTATATACCCCTAAATAAATTATTTTTTAGAATTGTATGCTTTGAGATAGGTAAATGTGCAGTTTGGTAAAATTCGAATAGGCAAAGAATTAGGTGAATTTTATTAAAAATATATAAATGTCCATGTCAATCCCGACAGTTTTCCCATAAGTTAGAAAGGAAAATATTTATTTTTGGAAGTGGTGAAAAAATGGTATTAAAGTTGGACATGGACCAATTATTAGCTAAGGCGAAAGAAAATGGTGTGTTAACCTTTTTAGATAGTAATCCAAAAGAAGTCGTTGCAAAGCATAAAGGGAAGGGGCCTAAATCGCAAGGTGGTAAAAAAGGCCCTAAATCTAAAGGGAAAAAGCATAAGTCCGACAGCAGTGGATCTAGCGGAAGCAGCGGATCCAGCGGTAGTAGCGGCTCCAGCGGTAGTCATGGTAAAAGGGGATCCAGTGGCAGCAGTGGCAGCAGCGGGTCCAGCGGTAGTCACGGTAAAAGGAGATCCAGTGGAAGCAGCGGGTCCAGCGGTAGTCATGGTAAAAGGAGATCCAGTGGAAGCAGCGGATCCAGCGGGTCCAGCGGTAGTCACGGTAAAAGAAGATCCAGTGGCAGTAGCGGAAGCAGCGGCTCTAGCGGCAGTCATGGTAAAAGAAGATCCAGTGGAAGCAGCGGCAGCAGCGGCTCCAGCGGCAGTCGTGGTAGAAGGAGATCCAGTGGCAGTAGCGGAAGCAGCGGATCCAGCGGCAGTAGTGGTAGAAGGAGATCCAGTGGCAGTAGCGGAAGCAGC
This sequence comes from Neobacillus sp. GCM10027624, assembly GCF_042675345.1. Taxonomy (NCBI): domain Bacteria; kingdom Bacillati; phylum Bacillota; class Bacilli; order Caryophanales; family Bacillaceae; genus Neobacillus; species Neobacillus sp. GCM10027624. Next base: position 105,507 of record NZ_JBHTHD010000002.1, on the reverse strand, counting down.
GGCAGTCATGGTAAAAGAAGATCCAGTGGCAGTAGCGGAAGCAGCGGATCCAGCGGCAGTCATGGTAAAAGAAGATCCAGTGGCAGCAGCGGCTCCAGCGGTAGTTCCGGGAGCATTGGTAGCAGTGGGTCCAGTGGAAGACAAAGTTCAAGTCGGAGCAAGGGTATCCGCGGCCCATTAGGTAGACGTCATCGTTCAAGTTCTTCAGGCAGCAGTGGCTCACGTGGAAGCAGCGGATCGAGCGGTAGTAGTGGGTCCAGCGGTAGTCACGGCAGCAGTGGATCCAGCGGTAGTCGTGGTAAAAGAAGATCCAGTGGAAGCAGCGGCTCCAGCGGTAGTCGTGGTAAAAGAAGATCCAGCGGAAGTAGCGGCAGCAGCGGCTCCAGCGGCAGTCGTGGTAAAAGAAGATCCAGCGGAAGTAGCGGCAGCAGCGGCTCCAGCGGCAGTCGTGGTAAAAGAAGATCCAGCGGAAGTAGCGGCAGCAGCGAATCCAGCGGCAGTCGTGGTAAAAGAAGATCCAGCGGAAGTAGCGGCAGCAGCGGCTCCAGCGGCAGCAGCGGATCCAGCGGTAGTCGTGGTAAAAGAAGATCCAGCGGAAGTAGCGGCAGCAGCGGCTCCAGCGGCAGTCGTGGTAAAAGAAGATCCAGCGGAAGTAGCGGCAGCAGCGGCTCCAGCGGCAGTCGTGGTAAAAGAAGATCCAGCGGAAGTAGCGGCAGCAGCGGCTCCAGCGGCAGTCGTGGTAAAAGAAGATCCAGCGGAAGTAGCGGCAGCAGCGGCTCCAGCGGCAGTCGTGGTAAAAGAAGATCCAGCGGAAGTAGCGGCAGCAGCGGCTCCAGCGGCAGTCGTGGTAAAAGAAGATCCAGCGGAAGTAGCGGCAGCAGCGGCTCCAGCGGCAGTCGTGGTAAAAGAAGATCCAGCGGAAGTAGCGGCAGCAGCGGCTCCAGCGGCAGTCGTGGTAAAAGAAGATCCAGCGGAAGTAGCGGCAGCAGCGGCTCCAGCGGCAGTCGTGGTAAAAGAAGATCCAGCGGAAGTAGCGGCAGCAGCGGCTCCAGCGGCAGTCGTGGTAAAAGAAGATCCAGCGGAAGTAGCGGCAGCAGCGGCTCCAGCGGTAGTCGTGGTAAAAGAAGATCCAGCGGAAGTAGCGGCAGCAGCGGCTCCAGCGGTAGTCGTGGTAAAAGAAGATCCAGCGGAAGTAGCGGCAGCAGCGGCTCCAGCGGCAGTCGTGGTAAAAGAAGATCCAGCGGAAGTAGCGGCAGCAGCGGCTCCAGCGGCAGTCGTGGTAAAAGAAGATCCAGTGGAAGTAGCGGCAGCAGCGGCTCCAGCGGCAGTCATGGTAGAAGGGGATCCAGTGGTAGTAATGGCAGCAGCGGATCCAGCGGTAGTTCCGGTAGCAGTGGTTCCAGCGGGAGCGGTGGTAGCAGTGGTTCCAGTGGTAGACAAAGTTCAAGTCGGAGCAAGGGTATCCGCGGACCATTAGGTAGACGTCATCGTTCAGGTTCTTCAGGCAGCAGTGGCTCACGTGGAAGGAGCGGATCGAGCGGTAGTAGTGGGTCCAGCGGTAGTCACGGCAGCAGTGGATCCAGCGGTAGTCACGGCAGCAGCGGCTCCAGCGGTAGTCGTGGTAAAAGAAGATCCAGCGGAAGTAGCGGCAGCAGCGGATCCAGCGGTAGTCGTGGTAAAAGAAGATCCAGCGGAAGTAGCGGCAGCAGCGGATCCAGCGGCAGTCGTGGTAAAAGAAGATCCAGCGGAAGTAGCGGCAGCAGCGGATCCAGCGGCAGTCACGGTAAAAGGAGATCCAGTGGCAGTAGCGGATCCAGCGGGTCCAGTGGCAGCAGTGGATCTAGCGGTAGTCATGGTAGCAGCGGTTCCAGTGGTAGACAAAGTTCAAGTCGGAGCAAGGGTATCCGCGGACCATTAGGCAGACGTCATCGTTCCGGTTCTTCAGGCAGTAGCGGATCTAGCGGTAGTAGTGGAAGCAGCGGGTCCAGCGGCAGTCACGGAAGCAGCGGGTCCAGCGGCAGTCACGGAAGCAGCGGGTCCAGCGGTAGTCACGGAAGCAGCGGATCCAGCGGTAGTCACGGAAGCAGCGGATCCAGCGGTAGTCACGGAAGCAGCGGATCCAGCGGTAGTCACGGAAGCAGCGGATCCAGCGGTTCTAGCGGTAGTTCCGGAAGCAGCGGATCCAGCGGTTCTAGCGGTAGTTCCGGAAGCAGCGGTAGTAGTGGATGTAGCTGCGGTAGTTCTGGTTCATGTGGTTCTTGCGGAAGCAGCGGCTCCAGCGGTAGTCATGGAAGTAGTGGATGTAGCTGTGGTAGTCCCGGAAGCAGTGGTTCTAGCGGTAGTTCCGGAAGTAGCGGATCGAGCGGTAGACAAAGTTCAAGTCGGAGCAAAGGAAGTAGTGGACCATTAGGAAAACGTCACCGTTCAGGTTCCTCAGGAAGCAGCGGCAGTTCCGGCAGCAGGGGTAGCAGTGGATCACGTGGAAGTTCCGGAAGTAAGGGAAGTCATGGTTCTAACGGTAGTTCCGGAAGTAAAGGAAGTCATGGCTCTAGCGGTAGTTCCGGAAGTTCTGGAAGCAGCGGTTCCAGCGGCAGTTCCGGCAGTTGGGGAAGTAGCGGGTCAAGTGGACGAAAAAGCACAAGCGGAAAAAGAGGCAGTTCAAATGGAGATAATGGTTCTAAAAGTAAGCGCCGCAAGCATACCAGTATAAGCAGCGGCTCCAGCGGCAGTTCCGGGTCAAGTGGCAGTAAGGGGAATCATAAATCTGCCGGAAGTAAAGGCTCAAACACCAACCCAGGAGGCCATACATCTAGCGGAAATAATGGCAGCACGGGCAACTGTGCCTGTGAAGATAATAATCATGGTTCCAGTGGAAGCACAGGAGACCATGATTCTGAAAGAAAATCGAAATATCGCGGAAGTACAGGTAACAGCCAAAATAGAAGAGAATTCCGAGGGAGTCTTGGTTCACTTGGAAAAAGGAGTAAAAAACGGTAACTAAATAGGATTATAGAAACTAATTGGAACTTTATAGTTTCAATGATCCAGAAAATATTAAAAAAACCGGTACATTCAACTGTACCGGTTTTTTTATTTTTACTAAAAGCTTGGGCCGATACCCGTCAAAACCTTTTTGGGTATTCGCCTGTTGGACAAAAAGTGGGTACAAATCTAGTAAATATTTGTAGGGTTTTTGCTGAATTATCAATAATTCGAGATATTCGTTTAGTTCAAGCCTCCAAAATTTACGTATGATAAAACAAAGGACAAGGGGTGAACGAAACGCAAAATAGAAAGGTTTTAATCAGAAGTTTGACATCAAGGGAGTGAAAAATTTACATGTATTCGTTGTCGACGGTAATCATCACCATCTTATCATTTATCCTTACCATGGTTTTGATATTCCTCCGTCCTAAAAACATGAACGAGGCAATCCCTGCAACAATCGGAGCAATTATAGTTTTCCTTAGCGGAAGTGTTTCGCCCGGGGATTTACTGGATATAAGTTCAAAAGTAACAGGAGCAGCCATAACTATCATAGCCACAATTGTCATGGCCATAGTGCTTGAAAGTTTCGGATTTTTCAAGTGGACTGCTGCTCTCATGTTAAAAGTTTCAAAGGGATCGGGAATTCGACTATTTTGGTATACGTTGTTGCTTTGCTTTTTAATGACTCTATTCTTTAATAATGATGGAAGTATTTTAATCACTACACCCATCTTAATTTTAATTTTAAAAAACCTAGGGTTAAAGAATCGTCAAAAAATTCCATTCCTACTAAGTGGCGCCTTAATTGCAACCGCCTCCAGTGCGCCAATCGGTGTAAGTAATATTGTCAACCTAATTGCCCTAAAAATTATCGGAATGGATCTTTATTTACAAACGGAAATGATGTTTGTACCGGGGGTGTTAGGTCTACTCTTCTTAGCCTATTTATTGTATTTAATCTTTAAAAAGGATATTCCAAAAGAAATTCGCTTCCATTCCTATTCGATTCCACTCCAAAAAAACCGCCGCTACCATCCACTCCAAAAAAGTAATGACAGTTTATTTCAACAACAAAAGAAACTCATGATTTATATGCTGTTATTTGTATTTTTGGTTCGAATTAGTTTATTTGTTGCCTCCTTCATTGGAATATCCGTATCATTGGTTGCCGTTTTAGGTTCGTTAGTTTTATTAATTTGGCGATGGATTTATCTTAAGGTAAATCCCAAAGATGTAGCCGGCAAAATTCCATGGCATATCTTAATATTTGCCTTCAGTATGTATGTGATCATATTTGGTCTCCACAATATTGGTCTAACAGATTATTTATTAGTACATTTAAAGCCAATTGTTAATGATAGTCTATTCCATGCGAGTATTACCATGGGGATTATTACTGCAGTGTTATCGAACATATTTAATAACCATCCTGCCTTAATGGTTGCTACATTAACCTTAACCGAAATGGGACTAGACTCACTTTTATTAAAAACCGTATACTTATCTAATATTATTGGCAGTGATATTGGTTCGCTTATTCTGCCTATTGGTACTTTAGCCACTTTAATATGGATGCATATTTTAAAGAAAAACCATATTCCCATTTCATGGAAGGATTACATGAAAGTCACCATTATCGTGATTCCACTAACAATGATTTTTACCCTCATATCTTTATACCTCTGGCTTTTACTAGTATTTGTAAAATAAATAATTCCAGGATCCATCATTGATGGATCCTTTTATTTTGATAAGAGAATAAATCATCCAGTTTATATGTATTGGAAAGATTTTTAACCTTTTTTATACAAAATGTATAAAATTTAGAAAAAAAACTATACTCCTTGTCTAATAGATGCACTTTCTTTCTTTTGATATAATATTTGAAGAGAATGAAAATTCAGAATTTTAATTCGGAATGAATTCGCACACAATTTAACAATAATATTATACTTTGAAAAATTGTGTAATTAAAGGAAAGAATACTTTTGTAGTTTTATAGTAAAGCCTTAAAGGGTTGTTATTCCTTAAATCGCAGTACTAAGTGAACCTAAAATTTTATATACACCAAAAGGAGGTAGACATGATACAAGTAAAAAAACTAGTTAAAGCATTCGACACTAATACTGTGTTAGATGGAATTGATTTAACCGTAGAAGAAAAAGAAGTTGTTGTTTTAATTGGTGCCAGCGGTTCAGGAAAAAGCACACTCCTTCGATGCCTTAATTTCCTTGAGATGTATGACCAAGGGGAGATCACCCTACTTGGAAAAAGGGTTGTTCCCAATGAGACAAATTTGAATAATATCCGGGCGGAAGTAGGGATGGTGTTTCAACATTTTAATCTTTTTCCCCATAAGAACGTTCTAGAAAATATTATGGAAGCCCCTTTATTTGTAAAAAAATTGGACAAGCAGCAAACAAAAGAAAAAGCGCTTGATTTGCTCGAAAAAGTAGGGTTAAAGGACAAAGCTCAAGCATATCCAAGGAATTTATCAGGAGGGCAAAAACAAAGAGTAGCTATCGCCCGTGCTTTAGCAATGGAACCTCGTATTATGCTCTTTGATGAGCCGACCTCTGCATTGGACCCCGAACTTGTCGGTGAAGTTCTCCAAGTTATGAAGCAACTCGCTAAAGAAGGGATGACGATGATTGTAGTAACCCATGAAATGGGATTTGCTCGTGAGGTTGCCGATCGTGTTGTATTTATGGGGAATGGCAAAATTTTAGAAGAGGGACCACCAAATGAATTCTTTCTTAATCCAAAGCATGAAAAAGCTAAACAGTTTTTAAATAGTATTTTATAAAAATAACGAGGAGGATTTTCATGAAAAAGAAATGGGGATTGGGTCTATTTATCGGTGTTATTATTGCTGCTTTGATGCTCTCAGCCTGTAGTAATAAAACAAGTACTGACTCAACAAAGGAAAAAGAATTCCATTACGCGATGAGCGGATTATACAAGCCTTTTAATTTCAAAGAAAATGGCAAATTACAAGGCTTCGATGTAGAAATCGGAGAAGCACTTGCTAAGAAAATGGGAATGAAGCCTGTTCCTGTCACAAATCCTTGGGAAACTCTCATTCAGGGACTACAAACAAAAAAATATGACGCAATTATTGGCAGTATGACAGTAACAGACGAACGAAAAAAATCAGTTGATTTTACTGACACGTATTATCGTTCAGGAGCACAAATTTTTGTATCTGAAAATAACAATAGTATTCATTCAGATTCTGATTTAAAAGGCAAGAAAATTGGTGTTGTCAAAGCAAGTACTTATAAGGACCTGGCATTAACCTATACGGATAAAAAGAATGTTGTAGAATATGACAGTGATATTACTGCACTTATGGATCTACCAACAGGCAGATTAGATGCAGTGATTACCGATCAAATGGTTGGCCTTCCAATTATCAAAGCAGGTTCAATTAAAATAAAAGATATTGGAAAACCGTTAACTCATGATGATCAAGCGATTGCTGTACGAAAAGAAGATAAGGAATTAAAGGAAAAACTTAATAAGGCGTTAAAGGAAATCATAAAAGATGGAACCTATGAAAAAATTAGCGATAAATGGTTTGGACGCAATATTTTAGGAGAATAAGAGCAGGGAAAGGGTGTGGATTGAATCGCACCCTTTTCAATAAGATAGGAAGGTGATTATTATTTTTGATATTTTTTTAAACACCTTTGATGTTTTTCCAAAGGCAGCCTTTCTAACCTTGAGGTTAACCATTACATCGTTATTTATTGGAAGTATCATTGGACTGATATTCGCATTTTTTAGAATATCTACAAATAAATGGTTAAATAAATTTGCAACTCTATATATCGGATTAATTCGGGGAACTCCTTTAATTGTTCAAATTGCTATCCTCTATTTTGGAATTGCTTCGGTTGTTACACTTTCACAATTTTGGGCAGGGGCCTTAGCATTAGCCATTCATAATGGGGCCTATATTGCTGAAATATTTCGAGGCGCCATTCAATCTGTTGATAGCGGACAGATGGAAGCGGGACGTTCACTAGGCATGAGTTATCCTCTAACAATGAGAAGGATTATTTTACCGCAAGCATTTAAATTTTCCATTCCGCCGCTTGGAAATCAATTTATCATCGGGTTAAAAGATTCTTCGTTAGTTGCCTATGTGGGAATGTCGGATTTATGGGGTTCTGGGTTAAGTGAAGCAGCAGCCAATTACCAACAGCTGCAAACATATATAGTTGTTGGCTTTTACTATTTGGTCCTAGTTTTAATTTTTACCTTCCTTTTAAGAAAAATGGAGAATCGTATGAGTCTAGATCTCAAATAGAATGCAAAAAAGGACGGAGGGGGCAAGTCTCTGTCCTTTTTCGTTCTCAAATCATTTCAGTTTAGGCAGCGATTTAACATATTGATCTGAGAGTTTCATGTATTCGATGATCTTTTTTTCTTCCTTTATGGCACGATTCGGTGCCGGACTTTCAATTCGACGGTTTATACTTAATATTTTCCCCTGGTCATTGGTTTTTCCAGGAGAAAAACGATAAGATTGGTTCACAAATGTTCCCGTCGGGGCATAAAAGCGAATTCCGATTTGATTCTTATTTGCATTAAGCAAATCAGTACCAAATACAATTTGTTTGCTAATATTGAGGCCTAAAAGATTCGCAACGGTTGGATAAATATCTACCAAACCCCCGACAGTAGAAATCTTCTTCGCTTTTTCCACTGATGGAACCTTCACAATTAAAGGGATATTTAAATGGTCTAAAACAGAATCATATTTTCTCCCAAAAATCTGCTGAACTAATTGTTTATCCTGTTCACTTTTCATTTGCAGTCCTTGATGGTCCCCATAAACGGCTATTACGGAGTCCTTATAAAGACCTTCTCGCTTCAAACCCTCGACGAACTTTCCGAAAGCATAATCCGCATAGCTAACCGATTTAATATAGGAGCCTACGAAGGAATTGTCATATTCCTTTGGCAATTGAACCGCATAGGGCTGTTTTGATTCCGGAAGCTTAAAGGGGAAATGACTGGATAAAGCAATAATATTTGCATAAAATTTCTTTCCGTCTCGATGAAAGTCAGCTAATTTTTCAATTGTTTTTTTATACATCACCTCATCCGAAACACCAAATGAAATGATATCGTTTGTACCAAAATACTTTTTATCATAAAATTCATTAAAACCTAAGGACTGATAAAGCTGATTTCTGTTCCAAAAAGAAACACTATTGGCATGAAAGGTAGCAGTATGGTAGCCATTTTCCTCGAGCATTTTAGGAAGACTCGGCACCGCTTTTCCTTCAATTGCAGTAGACATCGGCACATCTCCTAGAGGATAGATCGATGTATTGGTAATAAATTCAGCATCTGATGTATTGCCTTTTCCCACTTGGGAGTAAAAATGGGGGAAATAATAGGAGCTCCTTACCAGCTTATTTAAATTAGGAGTTACCTCTTTGCCATTTATTTTTAAGTTAATAAAAAAATTTTGAACGGATTCTAATTGAATAATGATCAAATTTTTATCCGATGCAACCCCGCGCAGTCTCATACTGCCATTATCCGAGCTATTCCGATTCTTTTCTAAGGATTCAGCGCTAATGTCATTATTTGAAAAAATAGACTGAATATCCGTAGCCGCCTCTGAGAACTGATAGCCCATAATCCCTAATTTTTCATATTTACTTAATTCATTTATGATTTTAGATGAAGAAAATAGGCTTGTACCGGTAAAAAATAATAAAAAGGCAATGGTTAACCCGAAAAGTTTTGGCCCTAGATGCAATTGACTAAAAGGTAAAATCCGCTTAAGTTTTGGCCAAAAGCAAAGCAAAATAAAATCGAAAAATAACCATATATATTGGAGTTTGAATAGTGCAACGATACTGTCAGAAATTTCTCCAACCTGATCAATCTCTCCTAAAGATTTATACGTAAAAATGGTGTTGTAGTAATCAAAATAGAGTAGGGTGGTTAAGCAAAGAATGGAATAGCCAAAGTTCAGGATTAAAAGCAAAATACTTGAAACCCTGTTTCGAATAGAAGAGACTGTAATAATAAATAAGGCCAAAAAGGCCATTTCCGTTAAAAAACCAACTATATTTAGCTCATCCATAATCGAATATTTTACATAGAGTGATTTTAATAATAACGATAAAAACACAAATAGTCCGAGTTGAGAAGATCTTTCTTTCATCCTGCACCTGCCAGTTTTATTTTTGATTGTTTCTTTTCTATCCTTGCCAATATGATATGCCTGATATAACTCCAGAATCGAAAAACCTGTTTTAGTTTAAACCTTCCGTTTTAAATGCGTTCTTTATGGATACCCTTATTGAAAAGGGGTAACAGACACACACCCCATTAAAGTTGAGGTGTACTATGTTTATCATATTAGTGGCAATTTGCTTAGTGCTGACGGTTGGATATGGTGTTTTTACACATGGCTGGAGTGAAGCTTCGGAGTTTGGGATTTACCTTTTTTTATTAGCCGTACAGGCCATATCTCTATTTTTTGTCGGCTATCAAACCTTTATGAGTTATGCAGGACTTCGAAAATTTAAAAAGACGGTCATTAAAGAGCCTAAAAATAGGTTTGCCGTCCTTGTTGCAGCACATAATGAAGAAAATGTGATCAGCCAAATTTGTGAGAATTTAAAAAATTTAAATTATCCGAAAGACTTATATGATGTATATGTTATTTGTGATAATTGCTCAGATAGTACAGCATCTGCGGTCCGTGCTACAGGTGTGAAGGCGATGGAAAGACATGATCCGACTCACAAGGGGAAAGGCTTTGGACTTGAGTGGATGTTCGAACGCTTATGGGAGATTGAAGAGGACGGAACCTCCTATGATGCTGTGGTCATGTTTGATGCCGATAACCTGGTCGGAAGGGATTTTTTACAGATCATTAACTCCAAACTGATGGAAGGGAATGATGTCGTTCAAGCCTACTTGGATTCTAAAAATCCTGAAGATACATGGGTAACCAAATCCTATTCGTTTGCGTACTGGTCAACGAATCGAATTTATCAGCTAGTCAGGGAGAATTTAGGTTTAACTGCCCAACTAGGCGGGACAGGGGTTACGGTCACCACCAAGGTTTTAAAAGAAATTGGCTGGGGGGCAACTTCCTTAACAGAAGATCTTGAATTTACACAAAGATATATTTTAAAAACAGGAAAAAGAGTGGCTTGGGCCCACGATGCAAAACTATATGATGAAAAACCGTTAGGCTTTAAGCAATCCTTTAGACAGCGAATCCGCTGGATGCAGGGACATTTTGACTGTATGACAAGATATACATTCCCATTATTACTCGAAGGAATAAAAAAACGAAAGTTCATGCTTATTGATTCTGCAATCTATTTAGTCATGCCTTCCCGATCGATTTTGGCATTAATTCTGATTATTGCCGGATTTCTTTCATATACGGGTGTATATGAGGTGGATGGCTTTTTAGGAGATGTTGTCGATAAGTCCATAATCTTTGATGGGTGGATTTACGGGACCTTTATTGCGGCCTATTTATCCTTGCCAATTCTTGCGATGATTTTAGAGAAAAAAGGGAAAAAACTTCACTGGTTTTTTGTTTCTTATATTTTTGGACTCTCCTGGATTCCCGTTACGATTTTAGGGTTTCTAAAAAAGAATCAGAGAGAATGGAATCATACCGTGCATACTCGTGCTGTAGCCATCGAGGAATTAGAGTTAGAACCGGAAGAAGAAACAGAAACAGCCTATCAAGCATCACCAACAAAATAATAAAAAACATTGGGTATGGATGCCCAATGTTTTTTTGTTGATTAAATTTTGGACGATCGTTCAAGCCCTTTTTGATAGTAAACCTCAAGCGATTCTTGCGGAACCATACTTCCGCCAGTTGCCCAAACAATATGGGACGCGTTTTTCATCTTATCCTTTAAATTGTGTTTCGCGATATAATCAGAGCCTTTTTTAAATAATTGGACCGGACCCGCCATTCCTGCTAATGCGGAAGGTTCTAAGCGAATTTCTTCTTGGTCCACTAATTCCTTTAAAAGCCAGTAAAGCTGCTCATCACTGACGGTATAACAGCCACTTAAAAAAGGCTCCATGGTTTTCCCAACAAAACCAGAGGGTCTGCCAACTGCCAACCCATCGGCATCTGTACAATTATCAATTCCTATATCCTGAACAGAAATTTTATCGTGAAGTTCGGTTACTAACCCAAGCAGCATACAAGGGGAGTGTGTGGGCTCGGCAAAGAAACAATGGACATGATCTCCAAACAATTGTTTTAACCCAAAGGCTACACCACCGGGACCGCCACCAACACCGCATGGCAGGTATACAAATAGCGGATGATTTTCATCCACCATTACTGCTAATTCCTCTAGTTGTTTTTTTAAACGAGAGGCAGCAACAGCATATCCTAAAAATAAATCATGGGAATTTTCATCATCGATGAAATAACAGTTCGGGTCAGCTTCCGCCTGTATTCTGCCTTCTTCAACTGCTTTACTATAATCTGCCTCATATTCAATCACGTTAACGTTTTTGCTGCGTAGAAGGTCTTTTTTCCATTGTTTTGCATCGGCAGACATATGAACCGTTACATGAAAACCTAGCTTTGCACTAATAATGCCAATACTAAGACCTAAATTTCCAGTTGAGCCAACTGCGATGGAATAACCTGAGAAAAAGGTACGAAACTGATCGCTGTCAATGATAGAATAGTCATCCGCTAGTTTTAATAATCCATGCTCAATTGCCAATTTCTCAGCATGCTTTAAAACCTCATAAATTCCACCTCGTGCTTTAATCGATCCGGAAATCGGAAGGTGGCTGTCACATTTTAACCATAATTCTCCTTCAATCGATTCTTGGTTGGCTTGTTCTAAATAGTGTTTCATCGAAGGAATTTTCACTAAAGAAGACTCGATTATTCCGTCTGTTGGTTTCGTTTCAGGGAAAACCCTTGCAATGTAGGGTGCAAATCTTTTTAATCTTTCCTCAGCATCCCGAATATCATCCTTGGTTAACGGAGCTTTTTCAAACTTTTTTTTACCGGTTTCAAGATGAGGATTGACCCAAAAAACTTCATCCAATGCGATTAAATTTTGTAGCAGGGGATGTTGCGCGATTAGTGTTTTTTTGTCAAGGTTATTCATAAAATTTACCTCCACTTGTATTTCTAGGATAAATTTAGTTTAACACATCAGAAATGGATAACTGGCTCTAAAAAAGAAAAAAGACGGCAGGTTTACCGTCTTTTTTCCTATATTTGAAAGAATTGATTGATTTGATCTTCTGTTAAAAGATTACCAATATAGAAGGAACCGAAAATCCCGTAAACAGCGCTAACCTCATCAAATCTTGTATCATAGATTAATTTTTTAAATTGTAGGGCATCATCACAAAATAGGGAAACGCCCCATTCATAGTCATCAAGACCAACGGAACCTGTTACAATCCGTTTCACTTGCTCCGAATATGGTTTTCCTGTATCAATATGTTCAAACATTAACCGTTTCCTTTCCTCCATAGGAAGCATAAACCAGTTCGTTTTATCGCCTCGAAGTTTACTCATAGGATAAAAGCAAATGTATTCTGTTTTTGGGATTGAAGGATAAAGTTTTGCCCTCATCGCAGGATCTTCAAATGGATTAGCCGCCATCTGCGAGTAACTGCTTTTTTCGATAACGGAAACATAGGAATAAGCAGGTTTTGTGTAATCTGCCAGCAATGTTTTATTAAATTCTGTCTTCACTTCGATTATTTCTTTCATTGTAGGACGGAGAATCATAAACATTAGGTCGGCCTTTTGTCCTGCAACCGTATAAACAGTATGGCTGCCTTGTTTATTTTCCTCGACCAATTTTAAAAGAGCTTTAAATTCACTTAATGCCTGTTCACGCTGTGCTTCTGTTGCCGCCTTCCATTTTGGCCAATCGATATTCCTGAAATCATGTAAACTATACCAGCCCTCAATTGTTTTCATTGCTTGATTCATTATTATCACTCCAAATAGGTTTCAATCTCTTTAATACAAATGATAATCATTTTCATTATATTTTGATGTGATTTAAATCACATTTTAAAAGCTTGCTATGCAACGCGTTTCATATTTTAAAATTTAAAATACAAAATAAAAGGGAGGAAATAAAAATGTTAGAATTAATCCTAATGTGTATGATGATCTGCCTAAGTACTTTTTTCTGTTTAAAGCTATCAGAAGAGGATCCTGTAGTGAAACCCTTTCATAACTTTGAGGATTTTTTTAAATAAGGTGATTAAGTGACAAATATTAGAGATTTGGCTAAGATGGCAGGTGTTTCTGTCACCACCGTTTCACGGGTTTTGAATCAACATCCATATGTAAGCGAGGAAAAAAGCAAAAGGTTTTAGAAGCTATTGAACGAAGTAATTATCACCGAAATCTGAATGCTGTTCATTTAAGTAAGGGCAAAACTTTTCTTATTGGAGTCGTGATTCCATTTACTGAACATCCTTATTTTGGTTTAATCATCAAGGGGATTGCAAATGAGGCCTTAGTCCACAATCATCACCTTGTATTAATACAAACCAATTATGAAGTAGCGAGAGAACAAGAAGCCCTAAACATGCTAAAACAAAAACAAATTGATGCATTGATTATTTGTTCAAGAAAATGTGATTGGTCTGCAATCGATGAATATCTCCAATATGGACCCATAATTTTATTCGAGGATACGAGAGGAAAGAGAGTTTCTTCGATTTTTGTTGACCATTATAAAACGTTTGATTATGCCTTAGAATACTTGAAATCGAGAGGACATCAAGAGATTGCCTATTGTATTGGACGAACGTCGGGAACAAATAGTCAAGCAAGGGAATCAGCCTATAAAAATTTTCTTAAGAAAAACAACCTGCCCTTTAAACGAGAGTATATCTTTGATAACTGTCTATATATTGAAGATGGAGAAAGAGTGGTAGAACGGATTAAACAAATGTCTACTCCGCCAACTGCCATTTTGGCAACCAGCGACCAGGTAGCCGTTGGGATCATTACGAGCTGCCAGCAGCGAAATATTTCGATTCCAGGAGATCTTGCTTTAATCGGCTTCAATAACGAACCAATTGCTAAAATGATGAATATTACAACGATTGAAATTCCACTAATAGAAATAGGAAGAAGGCTTTTTCTACAATCAATTGAACATGGGGTAGTTTCTTACCAAGAAATTTCTGTTAACTTAATTGAAAGGAAAACCGTCTAATTAAAAGGAATGTTACAGAAGTTGATTGGAGCGGAAAGCAACAACCAAGTTTAACTGAGCCAATTAAAAAAAGATTCCTAAATGTTGAATTTTGCTTGTATGATAGATGGAAGACACTTAACAAATTGCCCATTTTACGATAATATTATTTAGTGAATTATTTCAATTGATTCAATGTTGAAAGAGAGTTGGAAAACGATGGGACGTAAGTGGAATAATATTAAAGAAAAGAAAGCCTCTAAAGATGCAAATACAAGCCGTATTTATGCTAAGTTTGGCCGTGAAATTTATGTAGCAGCAAGACAGGGCGAACCAGATCCTGAATCCAATACAGCATTAAAAGTTGTACTCGAACGCGCGAAAACATACAGCGTACCAAAACATATCATTGACCGTGCGATTGAAAAAGCAAAGGGTGGCTCAGAGGAAAGCTATGACGAGCTTCGATATGAAGGATTTGGACCAAATGGTTCTATGGTTATTGTTGATGCATTAACAAATAACGTAAACCGCACCGCTTCTGACGTGCGTGCTGCTTTCGGAAAAAACGGCGGTAATATGGGAGTAAGTGGTTCTGTTGCCTATATGTTTGATGCCACAGCTGTTTTTGGTATTGAAGGGAAGACAGAGGAAGAAGTTCTTGAAATTTTGATGGAAGCAGACGTGGATGTTCGTGACATTATTGAAGAAGAGGAACAGGTAATTGTTTATGCTGAGCCTGACCAATTCCATGCTGTTCAACAAGCATTCAAAAATGCCGGCATTACGGAATTTACTATTGCTGAATTAACCATGCTTGCACAAAATGAAATTACCCTTCCTGAAGATGGACAAGCAAAATTTGAAAAAATGATTGATGCACTTGAAGATTTAGAAGATGTTAGGCAAGTGTACCACAACGTTGATTTAGGTGAATAATTGGTCATGCAGCCCTTTTTAGCAAAACTGGGCTGCTTTTAATTGCCCACATATTTTAATGAATGCCCGCCCATTCCATGGACATCTATCCCGCATACATTAGAGAAAGTAAGGCTTTTACCTAGCAGGGAGAGGATGGACATAATGAATATCAGAACTCATGGAGGGCATCATGGTGGTTATCATGACCATAACCACCATGGTGGATATTATCACGGAGGACATGGTGGATACGGTGGTTATGGCGGTTACGGTGCACCGTTTGTTGGAGGACTTTTAGGAGGTTTAACAGCCGGTGCTTTACTATCTCCTGGGATTGGTTATGGCGGCTACGGCGGCTATCCTTACCCGGCAGCTGTTCCATATCCAGCGCCATATCCAGCCCCGTATTATCCATATGGTGGATATCCATACTATTAAACAATTGACTTTCTATTTTGGAAGACACTTACTCGATTAAGAAGTGTCTTTTCGTTTCTAAAAGGGGCAATAAGATACTAGGACTTGGATTTTTAAAAGACTACGGGTAAAATTTATTACATAAAAGATTTTATGACAAAATTTTAGATTGGGGATTTACCATGATTGTAAAAACAGAAGAAGATATTAATGGCATAAAAGAAATCGGCCGAATTTGTGCGGCAATTCGAGATGAATTAGTCCAAAAAACTAAACCAGGTATCACTACAAAAGAGTTAGACGAAATTGCCGGTGGGCTTTTTGAAAAAGAAGGAGCCATTTCTGCACCAAAAGGAGAATATGATTTTCCGGGCTATACCTGTATAAGTGTGAATGAAGAAGTAGCCCATGGTATACCGGGAAATCGAGTGATTCAAGAGGGGGACCTCGTCAATATTGATGTTTCAGGTTCCAAAAATGGTTATTTCGCCGATACCGGCATCTCGATTGTCGTGGGAGAAGGAGATCCTGTGTTAAAAAGAATCTGTGAAGTAGCACAAGAAGCTTTTGAAGCCGGTCTTACGAAAGCAAAGCCGGGTTCAAAAATAAACGGTATGGGGAAAGTAGTTTATCAGACGGCTAGAAAACAAGGATTCACCGTGATCAAAAACCTTACGGGCCATGGAATTGGACGGACCATCCATGAGAAGCCTGAATATATTTTTAATTATTATGAACCGTCAGAGAGTGGCTTGTTACGTGAAGGAATGGTTATTGCGTTTGAACCATTTATCTCTACACATGAAGAAGAAGTGCTCGAAAAGGGTGACGGTTGGACCTATATAACTGAACAAAGCCGCGTTGCCCAATATGAACACACCCTAATTATTACTAAAGACGGTCCGATTATTGTCACAAAATAATTTAAGGATAATAGCTGATAGTTCCCATACTTGATGAAAAATCGGTTAATCGGGCACTATCAGGGGTTCAATGTTCCCGTACTTGATGAATAATCAGTTCATCGGGCACTATCAGGGATTCATAGTTCCCTTAAAAGGTGATATATCGGTTCATTAGGCACTATCAAGGGTTCATAGTTCCCGTACTTGATGAAAAATCGGTTTATCGGGCACTATCAGGGGTTCATAGTTCCCGCACTTGATGAAAAATCAGTTCATCGGGCACTATCAGGGGTTCATAGTTCCCGTACTTGATGAAAAATCGGTTTATCGGGCACTATCAGGGGTTCATAGTTCCCGTACTTGATGAAAAATCGGTTTATCGGGCACTATCAAGGGTTCATAGTTCCCGTTCACGGTGAAATATCGGTTCATTAGGCACTAACAAGGGCTCATAGTTCCCGCACTTGATGAAAAATCGGTTTATCGGGAACTATCAAGGGTTCATAGTTCCCGTTCACGGTGAAATATCGGTTCATTAGGCACTAACAAGGGCTCATAGTTCCCGCACTTGATGAAAAATCAGTTCATCGAGCACTCTAAAGGGTTCATAGGTACCATTTTCAATTTCCACAAGTTAACAATGTAAAAAAGGCCTCATGAAGAGGCCTTTTTTGCTGAACCACATTATTGTTTTGCATCTTTAGGACTACTATTTTCTTTGACCACTTCAATTTTCACATAGTAGCAGTCTGATTTTTTCTTTAAAAATTTAAACAACTAGACTTAAAAAGCACTATTTGAAACCATTTTCAATTTTTTCCGTATGTAATAGAAATTAATCAATGGGAAAAATAGAGCAAGAGGATTATAAAATGAAATTAGGTGGCTAAGAAATGGAGTCAAAAGAGGAATTACTAAAAGAACTATCCATTATTGAAAAATGGGAAAAAGACCAGAGCGGTCTGTGGTTTTGGGAACGGATTGGGCGTCTTCCATTTAAGCTGTTAGATAAGATTACACCCCCATTTATTCATAATAAGATCGGTTTATTGCTTGAAGAAATTGGGGCGTACATCCAAACTGGTGGAAAATATTTAATTAACGAAAAAAGTTTATTCAACATGGTTCAAAAAGAAACAAATCAACCCATTGAAAAGGTTTCAGATATTCAGGATTTGCCGTTAAAAACAATGGATAAAATTAGCCATGAACTGAGCGGGCGAAGAAAGAATTTTGCTGCACTCCAAGGCGCAAGCACAGGAATTGGGGGAATATTCACCCTAGCAATTGATATACCGGCTATATTGGCTATTTCCTTAAAAACCTTACAAGAAATTGCAATTCTTCACGGCTATGACCCAAACGATAAAAATGAACGAATTTTTATCATTAAATGTTTGCAATTTTCATCAGCCGATGTTGTGGGGAAACGTGCGATTCTGAATGAACTGACAAACTTTTATCAAAGAGATAAAAAATCAGATGAGATGATGTCCCAATTACAAGGCTGGCGAGAGGTTGTCTATACATACCGGGACAACTTTGGGTGGAAAAAGTTATTTCAAATGGTACCAGTAGCCGGGATGATTTTCGGCGCCTTCATTAACCGGTCCATGATTAGCGATCTTTCCGAAGCAGGGATGATGCTTTATCGGAAAAGAAAAATTTTAGAAAGATTAGAAAAAACTCAGGTTCCTTATTAAACCTGAGTTTTCGTATTTTTTTATTTCAATGGGAAATCTATCTGTACTATTCATTTAATTCAATTTATAATATGATATAACTGATCAGTTGATAAGTAAGAAGGGCTGAAACAATCAATGGCTATTACACCGAATAAACAATCTGAGATTTCTGCACTTGAAACGAAGCAGAATATAATCAACATATCTCAAAAATTATTTATGACCTATGGCTATCGTTCCGTCTCCACTAGACAAATTGCACAATCATGTGGTATTACTCAACCAGCTTTATATCATCATTTTCGAAATAAGCAAGAAATTTATATCGAAGTGGTGAGAGCAATAATGAGCCGCACGAAATTCCAAATGGAGAAAATAAAAAAGCAATATACATCTTTTAGAAAACGAGTGCATCAGATTGCCTATTACATGCTCATGAATCACCAAGAAGATTTATCACAAATGTTTCACGACCTAAAACACGAAATGAACGATGAAACACAGCTACTAATTCGTAAGTGGTGGTTAGAAAGTTATTTCAATCCCATTGTTGAGATCATCGTGGAAGCGGAAAAAGAAAAACAAATAAAGGACTTGTCAAAGCTTGAAAGCAATCCAATGGAAATGTCGTACTTCATTTTAGATATTCTTAAATCCTTATTACAATTTTCCGGCCTTAAAAACCTGGATGATGAAGAGAGAATGAAAGAGTCTGAGCGAAAAGCGAAATTAATTGTTAGTGTCATTTTAGATGGAATAGGGAGTTAGGCTAGTTGGCCTTCTCTTTTTTTGCCACCTACTTATCAACTGATAAGGAAATGAAGGGAGACGAGAATTGTGAAGAAAAATTGGTTAATGCGTTGGTGTCAGCTAGTTAGCGGGAAAAAAGGTCGATGGATTACCATCCTTATTTGGGTATTCGTCATAATTCTATTAAATATCACTTTCCCCCAGGCAAATTCACAAAAGAATGAAAGAGCGGATCTCTTTTTAGAGAAAGTTGACTCTCAAAAAGCAAATGAAATCATTCAAAAGAATTTTGGTAATAAGACTGGAACCCCTGCACTGATGACTTGGTATAAAAAGAATCAGTTATCGGATGAAGATCTTGCATCCATACAAACACTAACAAAGAAACTTGTTGTTGATAACCCGATTGAAGGGGCGGAGGTGCCCCCGTTTTATAAAATGCCGCTTCCTGTATTAAAACAACAAGTATCCAAGGATGGAACAACCTTCGTTTTACCGGTAGTATTTGATCAAGACCTTGAGACTGCAGAGATACAAAAACGATTGGATAAATTGAAACAAATTTCAAAACCTATTTTCTCATCCAATCCATTTACGAAAAAAATCAGTGATGAAAACTCTTTACTCGTTAGGGTTACAGGACCTGCAGGAATATCAGTAGATGCCACTGAACTATTCAGCCAAGGAGATCTCTCCTTACTTTTTGGTACCGTTTTACTTGTTCTAATTTTCCTTCTGGTCATTTATCGTTCGCCGATATTAGCCCTCATACCATTAATTGGGGTTGGGATGGCCTATATGGTGATCAGCCCGATTCTTGGATTGTTAGGGAGGGAAGGAGTAATCGACTTTGATTCTCAAGCTATCTCGATTATGACTGTATTACTATTTGGAGCTGGGACCGATTATTGTTTATTCCTAATTGCTCAATTTCGAAACAGTTTAAAAAAAGAGGAGAGCAAATTCCGTTCGATCAAACATGCATTTACAAGATCATCTGGTGCGATTATCATGAGTGGACTGACTGTTGTGATCTCTCTTCTTGTTTTATTAGTGGCCAACTACGGATCCATCCACCGTTTTGCGATTCCATTTAGTTTGGCCATTCTCATCATGATGGTTGCGAGTTTAACGATTATTCCGGCATTTCTAAGTATTTTAGGCAGAGCCTCCTTTTTTCCATTTATCCCAAGAACAGAAGAAATGGAAAAGAAATCAGCAGAGAAAAAAGGGAAGGTATATCGGGGTCGAAACAATGAGAAACGTTTAGGAAACATCATAGGCAGTTTTGTTAGCCAACACCCTTGGAAGGTGTTTTTAACTACATTTTTGATCTTGGGTGTTTTAGCTATTTATTCTTTAAAAATTGTATATACTTATGACACATTATCATCTTTTCCAAAAAATATGCCGTCTCGTGAAGGATTTGAAATCTTATCTACACATTTTAGTGCAGGTGAATTGGCACCTACGACCGTTATCGTTAAAGGGGTTAAAGACGAAAACAGCGTAAAAGCAAAAATGGAAAGATTACCATACATTGCGAATGTTTCGAGTGTTCAGCGAAGTGAAAAGGATCCAAGCTTGGTCAAGTATGTAGTGGAATTAAAGGATAATCCTTATTCAAATAGGGCGATGGAATCCATTCCTAAACTAAAAAAGGACTTGAAGGAAATTTTAGTGAACGGTAGTTCAAAGAGCAAGATTTATATCAGCGGGCAAACGGCCGAACAATACGATACGAAAGAGACTACGAAAGCCGATTCCTCCATGATTATTCCGATTGTCCTTGTGATGATCTCCATTTTACTATTGTTCTATCTTCGTTCCATTATCGCTACTATCTACCTAATCGGAACGGTGCTCTTGTCTTATTTTAGTGCATTAGGGTTAGGATGGATTATCTTGCACTATGGGTTCAACGTGAATGAAATCCAAGGATTTATCCCTTTATATGCTTTTGTATTTATTGTAGCACTTGGAGAAGACTATAATATTTTTATGATTTCAAGCATTTGGAGAAAAAGTAATGAAATGACCCTTGTTAATGCAGTCAAAGAAGGGGTAGCTGAAACCGGGGGAATTATCACCTCAGCTGGTGTAATTCTAGCAGGTACATTTGCAATCTTAACGACTCTTCCAATTCAAATACTTGTCCATTTTGGAACGATTACGGCCATTGGTGTACTTCTAGATACATTTATTGTCAGACCGTTTTTGGTTCCTGCCATCACATCGATTTTAGGAAAATGGGCGTTTTGGCCGGTAAAGAAGCAAATGGGGAAGGTTGAAAAATTACAGGGATGATAAAATTCAGCTGAAATTAGTGATTCTTCTTAAGTGTAGAAAATGTGAATCTTTTCCTTTTCAAACAAAATCAGGCGCAATTTCATTCGAAAATTGCGCCTGATATCTTTATTTTTTAATGAAATGTTCTTTTTGGAACAAAATATAGTTTTGTTTCTTTATTTCGAATCTCCGCTTCTGTTACTTCATCCATTAAGCTTAGACACATACCAAATAATAAGGTAATGATAGATGCAATGACGACACCAACACCAGTTGCAGTATAAAAGTACCCTCCATTGGCAGCGCTTACAAAAAAGCTAGAAATAAAAATGAGTACACCAATACCGATTCCAAACATAGATACTTTAAAAATTTTCAAATATTTATACTCCATGATTATCACTCCCTTACTGAATATTCTATCAATTGTCACAAATTTGTCAAACTTTTTTTAAAAATAATTTTAATAGTGCAAATTACTTGATTTTAAGAAAAGGATAGAAAAAGAGAAATAAAAAAATCCTAAACGATTCATTTAGGATTTTTGCCTAGCCATTTTGAAAGCAGATGATACTTTGGATTCCAACTAATAGAGAAAGAATGGAAACATGTAGGAGCACCGCTCCCAAACTTAAATGGGTATAGATTAAAAGGGCACCACTTAAACCTTGCAAAAGTATGAATAAAAAATTAATTTGACTGAAGCGATAAATGTCCGGACGTTCTTTACGGTATTTTTTTGAAAGGTGAATTAGCCCGAAAAAGAGAATGATTAGACCAAGGGCAAATGAACGATGAATGATATCAACCCAAAAAGCATTTCCAACATCCCCGAAGCGTTCGGTCGGAATCGGAAAACCACGGAAGGCTTCACCCGAACCTGTTTTGGCAACATAACCCCCGAAATAAATAGCTGCATAAAGAAAGATAAAAGTATACCAAGAAAAAACGGAAAATGAAGCGGGCATCTTTTTCAAGGAAGGAATTTTCTTTTCCTCCAGATAAATCACATAGGCAATATTGATTAATGCTGAAAATGATATAAGTGCAATTCCCAAATGCGCTGCCAGCAAAAGAGGGGAGAGTGAGATCATCACTGTTAAGGCACCAAGCGTCGATTCCCCAAGGATACCTAAAATCGCAAAGAATACCAGCATTTTCACTTTTCGTGATTTATAGCGTATCCAAGCCATTGCTGAAACAACAAATAATAACAGGCTTGCAAGCCCCACAACGATACGATGGGTGTATTCAATGACGGAATGATAATCAGAAAAATCAGGATATAATTTACCATTACACAAAGGGTATCCGCTCCCGCATCCCATTGCGGAATTTGTCATCGTGTCAATAAATCCAATAATATTTACTAGAAACAGTGTTGCCGCTGCAATGATAGAAAGCCAAAAGTATTTCATCTTAGAGCACCTCCTATGTAAGAAACCATTTCTTTTCTGTCTATTAAGATATAGTGCCCAGCGGTCTCTAAAATCGCTGGGCACTTAGTAACATTAATGAACTTGAGAGTTGAATGACATTATCCAAACCGATCCGGCAACAATTGTTGCAACGAAAATAATCCCAAGGATTAATGCCATCACATTGTACTTCGGTCCTTCACCATCACGAATATGCATGAAGAAGAATAATTGAAGGACAAACTGTAAAACAGCCGCCAGCAATATGCTGAACATAAGCGCTGATTTTGCCATCATATGATTTAAAACAAGAACAAGAGGGATGATAGTCAATATTATCGAAAGAATGAAACCTGTCACATATGCTTTTATGGAACCAGTGTGTTCGTGTTCGTGTCCATGTACTGACATGTTACATCACCCCCATTAAATAAACGACAGTAAAGATAAAAATCCAGACAGCATCTAAGAAGTGCCAATACAGACTGACAATGGAAACTTTTCGTTTTGTAACTTCAGTAATTCCTTTTTTCTTGATTTGAACAATAATTCCACTGATCCAAAGGATACCGAAAGAAACGTGAACGCCGTGTGTTCCAACTAAACAAAAGAAGGAAGTAAGGAAGGCGCTGCTTTGAAGAGTTGCACCTTCATGAACCATATTTACAAATTCGTTGATTTCAAGTCCTACGAATACAGCACCAAGAGCAATTGTTACAATTAACCATTTAATAAGACCTTTTTTATTGCCTTTATGCATCGCGAGTACTGCCAAACCACTTGTAAATGAACTAATTAAAAGGATAAATGTCTCAATGATAAAACCTGGAACATCAAATTCCTTTGCTGTGAACCCTCCATTTGTATGGGTATTCAGGACCGCATACGCTGCAAAGAAGGTTGCAAATAATAGACAGTCAGTTACAAGGAATATCCAGAATCCTAAAACCTTTAATCCTTCTTGGTCAACATGACCATGATCATGGTCAGAAACATGAGCTGAAGCGCTATGTTGCATGTTTTTAACCTCCTAGTTTGCAGTTCGTTGAACCGAAATATTGTTTCTTAATGCTTTTTCAGTTCGCTCGATTTCTTCTACAGTAATATAATAATCCGTGTCATATTGGAATGAACGAGTAAATAACGTTATGGCAACCCCGATTAATCCGAGGACTCCCATCCAAATCCAATCAAATGTAAATCCAAAACCAGCAATAAAGAAGAAGCATGACATGATGAAAGGAATACCTGTATTTTTTGGCATATGAATCGGTTCATATTTAACAGGTTCAGGTTTATATCCTTCTTTTTTCATTTCTTCTTTTTGATACCACCAAGCATCTTTACCATTTGCTTTTGGTAAGATCGCAAAGTTATAAACTGGAGGAGGGGATGGAATTGACCATTCTAATGTACGGCCATCCCAAGCATCACCAGTTACATCGCGTTCACCGTGTTTAATGCTATAAAGAATTTGCCAAACTTGGAAGACGAAACCGATACCCATAAAGAATGCACCGACCGTTGAGATTAAGTTTAGCGGTGCCCAACCCATGTCCCAACCTGCTGATTGGTTATACGTATAAATACGACGAGTCATACCCATGAAACCAAGAGCGTACTGTGGCATAAAGCATACATAGAAACCAATTTGCCACAACCAGAATCCCCATTTTCCTAAACGTTCGTTTAACTTGAAACCGAATAGCTTTGGCCACCAATAATAAAGACCTGCAAGGTAACCGAATACTACACCACCGATTAATACTTGGTGGAAGTGGGCGATCAGGAAGTAACTGTTATGGTATTGATAGTCTGCTGGCGCAGCTGCAAGCATAACACCTGTTGCACCACCAACAAGGAAACATGGTACGAATGCATAAAACCAAAGCATAGGCTGTGATAAGCGTACACGGCCGCGGTACATCGTAAACAGCCAGTTAAAGATCTTAACACCAGTCGGGATTGCGATAATCATCGTACATATCGCAAAAACAATATTTACGTCCGCACCGGCACCCATTGTAAAGAAATGGTGCACCCAAGTGTAATAAGAAACTATCGAAATGGCAATCATAGAAAATACCATTGAACCATAACCAAAAATACGTTTTTTCGAGAATGTAGCAACAATCTCAGAGAACACACCAAAGGCAGGTAATACAACAATATATACTTCTGGGTGACCCCACATCCAGATCAAGTTTACCCATAACATAGGATTACCGCCGGCAGTCATTGTAAAGAAGTGTCCGCCAAGTAAGCGGTCAACCGTCAACATGATTAAAGTAACAGTTAAAATAGGGAATACACCTAAAATGGCAATTGATGACGCTAATACAGACCATGAAAATAATGGCATATCTTTTAAGCGCATAGATGGTGTCCGCATTTTTAAGATCGTTACAACAAAGTTAATACCTGTTGCCAAACTACCTATACCTGAAATTTGAATTCCCCAAATCCAGAAGTTTTGACCAGGACCCGGGCTAAAATCGTTTTCAGATAAAGGGGGGTAGGAGAGCCATCCGGCACTCGCTGAACCACCGATTACAAAGGAAATATTAAAGAGCATCGCTCCGATAAAGAATAACCAGAAGCTTACAGCATTCAACATTGGATACGCAACATCACGCGCACCAATTTGCAATGGAACAACCATGTTAAATAATCCGAACATAAATGGCATCGCCATAAATAAAATCATAATCGTTCCATGTGTTGTAAAAATTTCATTATAGTGTTCAGATTGTAAGAAATGCATATCAGGAAACGCAAGTTGAATACGCATTAAAATCGCATCGACCCCACCGCGGAAAAGCATAAGTAAAGCGGATAGGAGATACATAATACCAATTTTTTTATGGTCAACGGTTGTAATCCATTCTCTCCATATCCATCCCCATTTTTTGAAGTATGTGAGAGAAAATACAATCCCAATCATGGCTAGAACAATCGAAACATCGGCACCATAAATCATAGGATCGCCGGTGACAAAAAAATGCGAGTTATCCATTGATAATTTCCTCCTGTTTGTTTATTTTCCCATATCCATTCCAGGCATTGACTTCATTTCAGCACTATCACTCATGTTCATATGATTCTTATGATTATAGTAAATACCACCGTTTTTGTTCACAATGTCTTGGAATAATCCATTAGGATATGCTGAAAAGCTTAACTCTTTTTCGGTACTTGGCTTGGACAATTTTTCATAACCAGTTTTTGTTAAGACAGGAGAGCCTTTCTTAATACCTTCTGCCCATTTATCAAAATTAGCTTGACTTACTGATTTCACTCTAAATTGCATATGTGCAAAACCTTTACCGGTGAAGTTTGCACCGGAACCAAAGTATTCTCCAACTTTATTCGCCTGCAGCCATAAGCCCATTGACATTCCCGGCATCGTATATTCTTGACCGCCTAATTGAGGAATCCAGAACGAGTTCATCGGTGCATCAGACGTTAAAACAAATTGTACCGGAACACCAGCAGGAATCTCAGCGTAATTTACGGTGGCAATTTTTTTATCTGGATAAGTAAACATCCACTTCCAATCCAGTGAAGTTACTTGTACAACCAATGGTTTTACATCTTTCACAGGGGGTTTTGTTAAATTAATTGTTGTTTTCGCAGTAAAAACACCAAGAATCGCAACGATGATAACCGGAATTCCCCACCATACGATCTCTAAAATTTTACTGTCTGCCCATTCTGGTTGATATGGTGCTTTGTTGTCCGGACGGTCTCGATACTTAACCGCAATATAAACAAAAATACCTAAAACAGGAATAATAACAACTGCACATAAAATAACCGAAATGATAATTAAATCTAGTTCTTGTTGGGCAACCGGACCTTTTGGGTTTAGAACAATAAATTTACTTTTATCACACCCAGCCAAAAGTACCATACCCAAGAATGCTAAAATAGAATATTTAGCAAATTGGTTCCATTTACTCAATGTAAGTACCCCTTTCATTCGATTTGTTTTTTATTTATTCACGAGGATTATGTTAAAAAGCTATACAAATATACCAAATTTAATTTCATTTGAGTAGAGAATTTTTTATGTTTCACATATTTGTCACAGAAAGTTCATTTTTGGAATCAAGATATTTCCTTTCATGTAAATAGTTATTTTAAACCCCAGTTTTTTCCATACTTAGAACTAAAAAAAGGTCTCCCCAAACGGGAAGACCATCACTAAAATTATTCTGTTTATTAAATTTATGCAGGTTTCACTTTTTCTTTAATGGCTCGTGCTCCTCGGACATTTCCATACCGTATGCCAGCCGGTCAGGTACTGCATTCTTTTTGGGGCTGCTTTCCTGCCTTGGACTATGCAACATTCGGTGAACGAAAAACTCCCCAACTGTTATTATGATTGCTGAAATAATACTTCCCCAAGCAATCTGCATATAATTGTCAAGAAGTACACTTCCAAAAATCCAAACCACCATATAGGATAGGATAAAATCTCCAATAAGGGCATTTTTATTTCCGATTCGCGAAAGTAACATCCTATCCCCAAGATAAGAAACAATTGTCATTAACACACTGAACCAAACAATATCCACCCAAGTCGCATTAAAAAAAAGATCTAATGCTACCGCATAAGCAACCAGACAAGTAACAAATTTTACTATTAATGCCATTGTATTCATTTTTCTTCTACCTCCTCATCTACCATTTTAGACAATTTTAAAAAATCCATTCATCCTCTTATAAAATAGAATCAATAAGAATTTTGTTTAAATGAAAGAACTAGTGAAACAATAATAAAAGGCTACCGGGTCGGCAGCCTTTTCTATAGAGGATTTACCCCTCATTCACCATAATTTTGACTATAATCCCAATATTTTAATGTTTCGGTATGGTCAGTGGGTATCTCTTGTTTGACTTTTCCATCTTCATCCTTGTACACTTCATATTCCTGATAGGTCTCCACGAAATATCCATCCACTTTTTCAACCTTTTCAAGTTTTTCTACTAGATCAGGGCCCTCATCAGAAGGGGCGGCCGTTACAGGCTTTGCTATTTTTTGTTTACTCGCCGTTGCTGTGTAGGAGTAATTTTTATTGATAAACGAAAAGGGCGAATCCAGATAGGCGGCAAAAATTAACAAGAATAACAGGGCTATCAATGACGTGGTTTGAGTGAAAGATTTCATGCTCCCGGCTCCTTTACCAATTACATCTTCATAACCCATTTTATGCATGTCCGCACGACATATGATTAAATTAAATTCAGAATTTCTCCTTCCGCTTTTTTGCCAGTATTTAAAACGTAATCATTTATTTACCATTTTGTAATTTAATTATTCCTATGAATCACTTAAAATATTAAGGGTATTGAATTTGTGAACTTGGTATAGACAACCGGAGGTACGAGATGGAAAAAGTACGTAAAAGAAGGAAAGTTAGATGGAAAAGGGTATTTGGCCTGCTTTTTATATTGATGATTATTTTTACCACGGCTTATTCAATTTATCAATATAAGCGAGGACTATCGATTGCAGAGGCTGGAAGTTACATAGGTAATAAAAAGCAAACTGATACATTTAAAGGGAAGGAAGTACAGTTTGGGAAAATCAATGTTCTTCTTTTAGGAAGCGACTCACGTGGTGAAAAGCATTCACGAACAGATTCCATTATGATTGCCCATTATGATCAAAATTCTCATCAAGCGAAATTGGTTTCCATTATGAGAGATACATACGTTGATGTACCCGGTCACGGAATGCAAAAGATAAATGCGGCTTATGCTTTTGGCGGTCCGGAGCTTTTAAGACAAACCATTGAAGAAAATTTCCATATTGATGTGAACTATTATGCAATGGTAGATTTTAAAGGTTTTTCCAAAGTGGTGGATGTCCTTGCACCAGATGGGATTGAAGTAGATGTTCCGCATCAAATGTCTTCCGGAATTGGCATGACGTTAAACCCTGGAAAGCAAACGCTTCACGGGGACAAGTTATTAGGATATGTCCGGTTTAGACATGATAATCTAAGTGATTTTGGCCGTGTGGAGCGGCAACAGGAGGTCCTAACTAAACTTGAGGATCAGGCATTAAGCATGGGAAGTGTTATCAAGATTCCGAAGCTATTAGGTGTAATCAATCCGTATATTGAAACCAATCTGGATTCATCAACGTTATTTTCTTTGGGGAAGGATTTAATTACGAATCGTTCCTCTAATTTAAAAACACTGCGGGTTCCAGTTGATGGTTCCTTCACAAACGAACGATTTAACGATGTAGGTGAGGTTCTAAGTATTAATCTCGATCAAAATATTACAGCAATCGAAAATTTTTTAGGGTCAACTAACAGCTAACCATTTTAAGAAGGCTAATCGATTTAATTCGATTGGCTTTTTTTGTAAATAAAAATATAGTGAAATCGCCGTTTCAGCAGGATGGACAACTCCGTAATCTATATTAATACCTCGTTTCGAAAGGAAATTCAGTAATGTAAAAGGGGGATTTTTTTTTATAAAGGCAGGTGAAGAGAATTGTATTTGGTTGGTTTCTATTCTCCAAAAGCAAAATCAGGTGTCACAGAATTATCTTTATCAATTTATCATTGGCTTAAAACAAACACCAGTCTTTCCGCGGCTTTTATTTCTTACGGGACTTTAGAAAAAGAAGAAATTTCAACGGAATTGATCCATGAATTCTCAAAATTATCTCTTGCAGAGAAAAAACGGAAAATTAAACAAATGAAAAAGGAATTTGATATTATCATATACGATGCATCCAGTCAGCTATCAGAAGGAGTGTTAAGCCTATTACCCATTGTTGACCGCTTATTTGTTGTTGGCGAAGAACATCGGGATTTCGCGGTAAAACTTCAGGAAATCATTGAATTTGATAAAATTTTTGATAAGCACGTAAAAAATTTTATTACCCATTTAAAAGGAAATAAAACCTTTATCATTCGCGAAAGTAAGGAAAATCATGTGATCGGCTTTAATTATTCCAATAAAGAAACAAATGATATTGGGCAAATGATCTATACAGATTATGTCACTCATTATCTAAATAAAAACCTGATTGAGAAAAACGAAAGGGTTTACAAAAAAATAAAACAAATTCCAAAAGATGAGTTAGCTTTCGGCTTATATGAATTAGGGATCGATTTTGAAAAAGCATTATTATTTCATAGCTATGTTCATATACGAGAAGAATTAGGTCAGGATTATAATGAAGCTTTAGAAACTTTATTTCCACAATTAATCCATTCCTCGTTTGAAGAACTTCTAGACAAGTTCCGAAGTGAATTATTCTTATTTTCACAATTTAAACTTTAGCCCTTCTCCATTAAGTAAACCATCGGTAAAATTTCTTTTCCGGCTAAAAAAACAGATCATAAATTGGGTTCCGGCGCAATAATCTAGCGCCGGAAGTCAGAGGTCTCAATTCTCTTGCACCATTTTAGCAACAGGGCGATAAATCTGAAATAGAATCAATGCCAGGATTGATATGACTGCCCCTGAGATGTAGGGTAAACCTATCGTTATCGAAAATAGCCAGCCTCCCAATGGCGGCCCGATAATTCTTCCTAATGAATCAAAGGAAGAGAGTAAACCGGTCGTGCTTCCATGTCCTGCTGATGAAGTTTTCGTAAGTAAAGCAGAAACACTGGGACGAATTACGCCATTACCTATTCCGAAAATCGTTAAATAGACCGCTGCAGATAGAAAACTATCTACTAGAAGAATGAGTCCAAAACCAATTGCTGAAACAATAATGCCTCCTTGAATAACTACCCTTTCTCCATATATTTTCGTTAACCGGCCAACCATCCCCCCCTGTATAATCGCACTGGCGAACCCCATAATCATAAATACATACCCAAGTTCTGATGTATCCATACCCGCTTTTTTTGCAGCAAAATAAGCAAAAGTTGCTTCTAGACCGGAAAGAGATAAGGAAATCAATAATTGCATAATAAATAGAATGGATGTTGGTCCGTTAAAAGCCTCTAGCAAAGATGGTCTTTTTTCTACCGATTTCTTCACTGAGGACTCCCTAAGTAATAAAAACACAAGGATTAAAGTAATAAAGGAGGAAGCACTGGCAAGTAAAAATGGTAATCCTAAGCTTATTTTTGAAAAAATCCCCCCAATAGCGGGACCAAAAACAAAGCCCAAACCTGTAGCCGCTCCAATGATTCCCATTCCTTTCCCGCGATTTTCTTCCGAGGTGATATCTGCGACATAGGCCATAGCAGTTGGCATATTCGCTGAAGAAAGCATCCCGCCGAGAATTCTTGCTGCAAACAGCATCCATAACTGTGTTGATAACCCTTGAATTAAAAAGGATATTCCAAGACCTGCAATTCCAATCATCATTACGGGTTTGCGACCGATCCGGTCAGAAACCCGCCCCCAGATGGGAGCAAAAATAAGCTGCATAAATGAATAGACCGCCATTAATAGGCCCAGCTCTGTAGGTGAGGCTCCGATTTGTTCTGCGTAAAAAGGCAGGACAGGGATGATGATCCCAAAGCCAATCATCACGAGAAACATCACAAAAAATAAAATCGGTAAAGCATTTTTGTTTTGCAAAAAATCAACTCATTTCTGTAGAAAATAGCAATTAATTTCTATTAATAGGATAAAGGAATGCACGTTTTTAAGCAATTTATTCCAATAAAAAGCTTCTATATGCCAAAAGTACTAAAACCAATAAAGAAACAATTTCGGCCAAATTCCCACCTATGAAGAAGCAGCGGAAATTGTAAAAACCTATGGCCGGCATTTCGATGGCGGCAAATTAGTAAGAAAAGCCAGCCAGCCGAAGGATCCCAATCGAAAACCTAGCTAATGACATCTGTGTTATCGCAATGATCTACTATAGTGATAGCGAATGCTAGCAATTGAATAGCAATATAATTGGGTGGAAAAAGCAAACGAAAAAGCAGCGGAGTTCCGCTGCTTTTCATATACTGTTTGTTGGACATTCTTCGACATTCCAAACCTTTGTGACCCAATCTTCATAAAAATCAGGTTCGAGGATTCGACAAGATTTTTTCCAAGAAAATTCATTGGAAATTATATTTTTCATTTACTTCTTATAAGCAAACAGGCGGTAGGCATTGGATCGCATGAAAGCCTGAGAGATCCACATTCACGCAGACACCTGTTGCCTTTAAGTCATCGATATTTTCACAATTTAATTGGGAACAGGGGGAACAAATAGGCTTACCTTTGGAATTACACTTTTGATGGTTTTTAAATTTTAGTAGCTCCAATACGGCACAATCATCTTTGATATCAATAATCCGAAAAACGAAGGTAATAAAACAGACAAATGTTTCGCTATTTGAATTTTTATCCCGGCAAATAGTCACTCCTTCCACCTTAAAAGGATCACAGTCACAATAAAGGATAAATGGAATGGTATTTTTGCTATAATGATTGCCTAACTCTCCAAGTGGAGCTAAGCAGGATGTTTGGCATGAATCGCCTTTTTTCTTTTTTGCTTTTCTTTGTGCTTCAAGGATTTTTTCTAGTGTCTTTTTAATACACCTGTTTTCCTCGTAACAACTCGCTTCCATATATAATCGCTCCTTCTTGTTAAAAAAGTACATGCTATATCATATGGAAGGTCGTCCTATTTGGAATAGGTCAAACACCTTTAAATCCCTTCTATCTATTAAAGAACAGACTGCCATCAAGGACAGTCCGTTTAACTTATTTTGTCTAGTCATGATGCTAGTCATGATGCTGGGTTTTGCCGTTATAAAATAATTTTTCAAGCTGGATCGGGTTTTCCTTTGCACTTAGCTCCAGAGCTTTTATCTTATATACAGCGGTTCTGCTGCCAAGCGAAGAACGGTATCTTTCTACGTGTGAACTTGAAAGGGCTTGTTCGTAATAGCCTGGAACATATTTATCGAGCATTTTCTGCATGGCCTTGACCGCTTCATCAAGATCTACAACTAATTCTGCTTCGCCAAAAACCATTACGCTCATATAGGCAGTATCTGTCTTAGCAGGTACAGGGTGGGTTAGGGTGCCAAGGTTCGCACTCACCGTAAAACAAGCCTTGGCATTTTCCTCCATAATATTTACCTTTCTGCCTTCAGCAGCTCCGTGAAAATAAATCGCCCCCTCCAGCCAAACAAAATTAAGCGGGATTACATAGGGAGTGTTACCGTCTGCCAAACCTAAAAAACCGGTTTTCTCCTGTTCTAAAAACAGATGTATTTTTTCTTGATCCTTGCATTCTAAAGCTCTTTGTCTCATTGGAATCATAATCTTCTCTCCTCAATATATTTTAGTGTTATACTCATTTTAAAAATGAATTGCCCTTGTTAAAAGAGACAGTATTAGATAAATTCATAGGGACAGATAAGGAGGAAGATGTGGATATCATTCCCTTTATCAAAAAAGAAGACGTAAATCCAATGTATTTACAGCTCTATCAATATTTCCGAGAACAAATTGAAACAGGACAATTACCGGCAGGAACCAAACTGCCATCTATTCGGCAACTTTCGCATACAACCAATATTAGTAAAAATACAGTCGAAATGGCGTATCAACAGCTTGTTGCGGAAGGGTATGTTGAAGGGAAGGAAAAAAAGGGGTTATTTGTTTTACAATTGGACGATTTTCAATTTAATGATAGACACCGTAAAACTCAACCACTAATGGAAAGTGTAAATGCGATCCAAGAAGAAAAAATTAAGATTGATTTCCAATATGGCGATATTGATTTGGAACATTTTCCGCATAAGACATGGAAAAAATGTTTAGTCGATACATTGGAAAATCCAAGTCAAGAAGTTTTTTCTTATGGTAATAAAAAAGGGCATCTTGGACTTCGAAGTGAAATCGCCCATTATCTCTATCAAGCGCGAGGAGTAAAATGTTCCCCGAATCAGGTCATTCTCACTGCCGGGACGCAAACAGCCATTCAATTGTTATGTCAGCTTCTTTCGTTAAGAAATAACAGGGTAGCTATGGAGAATCCAGGATATGATGGGGTTCGGCGTGTTTTTGAAAGTCAAAATTGTCGTATCACCCCGATCTCGCTTGAAGAGGATGGGATCAAGATGGAAGAGTTGGAGAATAGTGCTGCCCTTTGTGCATATGTAACCCCATCCCATCAGTTTCCATTTGGAATGGTGCTGCCCATTCAAAAGCGAATTAAACTGTTACAATGGGCAGAGAAAAATTCCAGTTATGTTATAGAAGATGATTATGATGGAGAATTTCGTTACCAAGGCCAGCCGATTCCTTCCTTAAAATCACTGGATACGAATGGGAACGTCATTTATCTCGGAACCTTTTCAAAGGCTTTTCTTCCTGCAGCTCGAATCAGTTATCTTGTACTGCCAGAAAAATTACTGGAACGATTCCAAACTGACTATTCTTTTTACAATCAATCCGTTTCTCCCTTGATTCAGGAAGCACTTTATCGATTTATGAAAGATGGTTATTTTAGCCGGCATATTCGAAAAATGAGGAAAATCTATCAATCGAAACAAAAAGTGCTGTTAGCGGCTATCGATGAATTTTTAGGAGAAAATGTCAAGGTGATTGGCCAAAAGGCTGGCCTGCATCTGCTGCTTGAATTTTACCATCTGGATACCAGGAAACTGGTGCAGCAGGCAGAAAAACTGGGAGTAAGGATTTACTTGACACAACAGTATTGGCATCAGACCGCACCTATTTCTAATCAGCCAATCATTATCGGGTATGGGGGAGTATCTGAGGAAGACATTCAAGCCGGTATTCAAAATTTGGCTGTTGCATTAAAGAGTTGTTAAATCTCTTGTCCGTGAACAATATTCTCCTAATATAGTGAAGAGTTTAACCAAGGCACCTGCTTGTACATATACTATTTTATATGGACAGGGGGGAGGTGCGGTTGAATTGGACATCAATAAAGACGGCATAAATATTGGTACTATTTCAGGTGGAATTGTCAATTTTGGCGGAGCAGTATGCATTTCCCCAATCTCCGTTACAAGGACAATCTCCGGTTCTGATGGAGGCAATTCAGGAACATCGGTTACCACCAATACCAGATTAAGTTCTGTCAACCAACAAACAGTGACTGATATACTAAACTTAATAAGGACGATGCTCTAAAATAGCATCGTTCTTATTTTTTAGTTTAGGAAGCCTTTACTTCGATACTCTGCGTAACAGCTTGTTTCTGCTTTGCTGGTTTAATAATATTGAACACAATATTTAAGAAAATTGCTGTTAAGCTACCAGCAACAATTACATTTGTCTGTTTTTGTCTGTATTCCCCGAATTTATGTATCTAAAGTCGTCTATATATCTTAGGTCGTAAAATGTTAAAATGTAAATTGTGTACAAGATACCTCATAAGATTTGCATATATACACAGTTATCCTAATTTTTAGAGGTGTGAGTCCATAATGAAACCAGCAGATTTGGAAATGGCTATAAAGAAGAAAAGAGCAGAGATGATTAAGTTAGGAATGGAAAAAGGTTTGTCGTTTCATGAAACAATTAAATGCAGCCAAGAACTCGATATGCTGCTTAACGATTATAATTTAGTATTAATTGAAACTGAACGGACCGATCCTATGGATGTATACCACGAATTTTTAATATTTCTACAAAAATCTATTTTTAAGTCTTTACATATCGGTTACAATTCTATTTTCCCTGTCCTACAATATGGAAATTAATATTTCATTTTGATATGGAGTGGCAAAGATGTCACTCTTTTTTTATATAATCTTAATTATCTTCAACTAATGGAATAATTTGTTATATTGCTATTGATAAATATTTTGACATAAAAAGTCCTCTCAAGATATTCTTGAAAGGAATCACGTTTGTTTTGCGTTTTCAAGTTTCGATTTAATTTGGTTATTTTGAGATATTATGACACTGCTAAAAATTATTGTTGCAATAAAGCCTAAAAGTGAAAAAAACACAGTAACAGCCAAATTGGTGTTATCGCGCATAATAAAACCTCCCTTTAATAATAACTATAGTTTGTATAAAAAAACTATTAATTATTCGTAATGCATTCCTCGAAGAAATTGTGTCTTATGATTTCTCTATTTAAAATAAAAAAACCACCAAGATGGTGGTTTTTCTTTACCTTAATTTTCCTCTTCGCTTTTCCCTTAAATATTGAACAAAGTTTAGGAAGCTTTTACTTCGATACTCTTCGTAACTGCTTGTTTTTGCTTTGCGGGTTTAATAATATTGAACACAATATTTAAGAAAATAGCTGTTAAGCTCCCAGCAACAATTCCGCTATTCGTAAGGATTTTCACACCATCCGGAAGGTGTTTAAATAAATCAGGCACTGCCGTTACGCCTAATCCCATCCCGACTGAACAAGCGATAATTAGTAGGTTTTCTTGGGAAGTAAAGTCAATTTTACTAAGCATCTTAATCCCGGAAGCAATCACCATACCAAACATAGCAATCATTGCACCGCCAAGAACCGCTGTAGGTATAACCGTTGTTAACGCAGCGATTTTTGGTACAAAGCCTAAAAATACAAGGATTCCGGCCATTGTGTAGATCACGCTTTTACTTTTTACACCTGAAAATTGAACAAGCCCTACGTTCTGTGAATAAGTTGTATATGGAAAAGAATTAAATAAAGCTCCAAGGATACTTGCGAGACCTTCCGCACGATACCCTTTCACTAAATCCTTTTCGGATAATTTTCTCCCAGTAATATCACTTAAAGCAAAGTATACACCTGATGACTCGATTAAGCTGACAATGGCTACCAATGTCATAGTAATAATTGGCGCCAATTCAAAAGAAGGGGCAGCAAAGTGTAATGGACTTACCATATGGAACCATGAAGCCTCTCCAACAGAAGAAAAGTTTACTTTTCCCATTAAAGTAGCAGCAATCGTACCAGCAATCAAACCTAAAAGAATCGAAATCGAACGAATAAATCCTTTCGAGAAGCGGTAAAGCAAGATAATAAATAATAAAGTCCCAAATGCAAGAGCAAGATTTGTTCGAGAACCAAAATCAGGACTGCCTTGTCCGCCGGCAACATTATTCATCGCAACCGGAATTAGGGTTAGGCCAATAATTGTAACAACCGACCCTGTTACAATAGGAGGAAAGAAACGAATCAGTTTTCCAAAAAAGCTGGCAATGAGAATGACAATTAAGCCTGAAATCAAAATCGAACCATAGATGGAAGATAGACCGTATTGACTGCCAATCGCAATAATGGGTCCAACAGCCGTGAACGTACAACCAAGAACGATTGGAAGACCAATTCCGAAAAAGCGATTCTGCCACACTTGCAATAACGTGGCAATCCCGCTTGTCAGAATATCAAGCGATACGAGATACGCTAATTGTTTACCTGAAAAATGAAGGGCGCTGCCGATGATTAGAGGAACGATTACGGCTCCGGCATACATTGCCAATACATGTTGAATTCCTAAAGAGGCAATTTTAAAAGGATTTTGTTTCATTAGACTAACTCCTCCACTTTTTCATTTACAAATGTTACTTCTCCGTTTGATAGTTTGGCGATTCTTGCCAATGATTCAACCCTAAAACCAAGATCCTTTAACTTTTGAGCACCTGGCTGGAAGGACTTTTCAATGACAATGCCAATACCAGCGACCTTGGCATTTGTCATTTCAACTAGATTGACCAATCCAAGTGCAGCCTCACCGTTTGCAATGAAGTCATCGATAATAAGGATTCGGTCATCCTCGGATATATATTTTTTTGAAATGGAGATATCATTAGATTCTTGCTTCGTAAAGGAATACACTCTTGTTGTCAGCATGGCTTCGAACAATGTTAATGATTTGCTTTTTTTAGCAAAGATCACAGGAACATTCATATGCAATCCAGCCATTACAGCAGGAGCAATCCCTGAAGTTTCAATTGTTACAATTTTTGTTATTCCCTCATTGGCAAAAAGAGACGCAAATTCCTTGCCAATTTCGTTCATTAAGTGAGGATCAATTTGGTGATTCAAAAAGGAATCAACCTTTAAAACATTTTCATTAAGGGCATTCCCGTCCGCTATAATTCTTTCTTCCAATAATTTCATTGGTTAAACCTCCTAAAATAATAAAAGCCCAAAGGTCCGCTCACATCAAAATTGAGTGAGGCAATGACCTTTGGGCTTGAATTCCAAGAGGAAACAAGTGGTGCGCAATTCAGGAAGAAGAGCGCGTTTCATTGCCCACTCATAGTCAGATTGTTTACGGCAATCCGGTAGAAACTTGCAGGCCATATCCCTGCGATTATATGAGTGAAACGGTTTTAAATTTATTCACATTATAACCACGATGAAAAGGTAAAATCAATCCTTTTTTAATAAAAAAGCGAATAATATTTTATTTTTTAAAAATATCGTTCGTGTTTGAAAACGTTTTTTAAATACATAGGTTATGATTGAATATTCATTCATTTTCAGCTACTATATAATAGTGAGAAGTCTGTTCAGAAAATTCTAAATTGAAAAGAGGGGTAAAATGAACAAATCCATACCAGAAAACTGGTGGACTCAATTGCGTTTACCGATTATCTCTGCACCGATGTTCTTAGTATCAGGCCCTGATTTAGTCAAAAATTGCTGTTTGAATGGGGTCATTGGTTCATTTCCAGCACCAAATGCACGGCCGATTGAAGTACTTGACCAATGGATGGGGCAATTAAACACGGAATTAGAAGCGGCGAAAACGCAGGATCCCGGCCGTAAAATCGCACCATGGGCGATGAACATGGTTGTACATAGCTCATATGGTAGACTGCTGGAGGAAATTGAATTAGTTAAAAAGCATCAGCCCCAGCTGGTTATCACCTCGCTAGGCAGTCCGAAGATTGTCGTTGAAATCGTACATGAATATGGCGGTCTTGTTTTTTCAGATGTAAGTGATGTGAAATTCGCAAAAAAAGCGGCGGAAGCAGGAGTTGACGGACTCATTTTAGTGGCAAGCGGGGCAGGCGGGCATGCCGGTCAAATCAACGGCTTTGCTTTTGTAGATATTGTGCGCTCCTTCTGGGATGGAATCATCGTACTTGCCGGTGCGATTTCGACCGGAAAGGGAATTTTAGCGGCACAAGCAGCAGGAGCAGACCTTGCCTATATGGGTACAAGATTCATTGTAGCAAAAGAAAGTATGGCCCGTGATGAATACCGAGAGATGCTTGTCGAAGCTACCCAAGAGGATATCATTTTGACAGACGCCTTTTCTGGGGTAAAGGCGAATATGTTAATTCCAAGCATTGTAAAAGCAGGACTTGATCCGGCCCAACTTGCAAAAAAAGAAAAAATTGATTTTAATCATATGCAGCAAGAACCAAATGTCAAAGCTTGGCGCGATATCTGGTCTGCTGGACATGGCGTCGGAGCAATCGATAAAATCGAAACGGCTGGAGAAATTATTGAGCGGTTAGAGGTAGAATACCAAGATGCTCTTCAAAAAGTGAACAAAGCAGCTGAAAAATTATCCATTCAAAAAGTGAAATAAATACGGAAAGAACCTATCCAGCGGGTAGGTTCTTTTATTTTTTCTTTTTCACCATTTTTACGATCTTGTACCCTGGTTTTACTTTTACTTTTTTCGTTTCGCTATTTGTTTTTACCTGATACATTGTAAATTTTTTGGGCTGATGTTCTAAAAGGTCAATCTTTTTTACCGTTTCTTTACGGAAATGCTTATGTATTTTTTTCATTTGCTTATCCCGTTTTTCACCATAAAAAAAATCATACGTAAAAATGAATAAATAGATAAATGCTCCACCAATAAGGATGGTATAGAGCAGAGAAGAAAGAAATGACACAAAAAACACCCTTTCTGTTACGTTCATTCGAGTAAGTCTATTATACCGTTTTTTCTTTCCAATAAAATTATTTTTATATAATGAAAATTCAAAGGATTTAATCCAAATATCCTTCACGCAAATATCCTGTTTTTGAAATGGTTACCCTAAAGGAGTAAATAAAAAATTTTTTAAAAATTTGTCCTCTAGGTATGAACATTTTGAAAAAAGTATGATAAAGTAATTAACAAGAATGCTTTTATATAGGCAATTGAGTTGAATTCCAGTGTCCGCGTCCAGTAGACAATCGTGCTCTGGATAACGACAAATAACCGCTGATTTGATAGGGAGGTATAAAAATGTCCAGTCATATTTTGGAGCATTTTTTAAATGAAAATCTTGAAGATTTAAAGGGAAAAGGTCTATACAATGTTATTGACCCTTTAGAAAGTCCAAATGGTCCTGTCATTACGATTAATGGGAAGGAGCTTGTGAATCTTTCTTCAAATAATTATTTAGGTTTAGCAACAGACGAGCGTTTGAAACAAGCTGCAAAAGAAGCGATCGAACAATACGGTGTCGGAGCCGGTGCCGTCCGTACCATTAATGGTACGCTCAAGCTTCATGTAGAACTAGAGAAAAAATTAGCAGAATTTAAACATACAGAAGCTGCGATTGCTTATCAGTCTGGTTTTAACTGTAATATGGCAGCGATTTCAGCAGTTATGGATAAAAATGATGCGATTCTCTCTGACGAATTGAACCATGCCTCCATTATAGATGGATGCCGTTTATCCAAAGCGAAAATTATCCGCTTTAACCACTCCGATATGGAAGATTTACGGGCGAGAGCGAAAGAAGCAATGGAATCAGGCCTTTACAATAAAATAATGGTCATTACAGATGGCGTATTTTCCATGGACGGCGATGTCGCCCTATTACCGGAAATCGTAAAAATTGCTGAAGAATTTGATTTAATT
The DNA here is from genome assembly GCF_042675345.1 of Neobacillus sp. GCM10027624. Taxonomy (NCBI): domain Bacteria; kingdom Bacillati; phylum Bacillota; class Bacilli; order Caryophanales; family Bacillaceae; genus Neobacillus; species Neobacillus sp. GCM10027624. The sequence continues at coordinate 65,165 of NZ_JBHTHD010000002.1, read as the reverse complement.
ACGTATGTCGATGATGCCCATGGATCAGGTGTACTTGGTGAGGGAGCTGGGACTGTAAAGCATTTCGGTTTATCCGATAAAATTGATTTCCAAATCGGTACGCTTTCTAAAGCAATCGGTGTCGTCGGCGGATATGTGGCTGGTAAGAAAAATTTAATCGACTGGTTAAAGGTTCGCAGCCGTCCATTCCTTTTTTCAACTTCCTTAACCCCTGCAGATGTTGCAGCAAGTAAAAAATCGATTGAAATTTTAATGGAAAGCACCGAACTGAATCAAAAGCTTTGGGAGAATGGAAATTATCTGAAAAAAGGCTTGAAGGAATTGGGCTTTAATATCGGCAATAGTGAAACGCCAATCACTCCATGTATTATTGGGGACGAATCGTTAACCCAAGCATTTAGTAAACGTTTAAATGAAGAAGGCGTATATGCTAAAGCGATTGTATTCCCAACGGTACCGCAGGGAACAGGCCGTGTTCGTAACATGCCAACTGCTGCCCATACCAAAGAAATGCTTGATAAAGCCATATCCATTTACGAAAAAGTCGGTAAGGAAATGGGTGTCATTTAATCTTTCTATATACATCATGGTGAAGAGGACGGGGGATTTAATATGAAAAGAATTTTAATCACAGGAGCATTGGGGCAAATTGGTTCTGAATTAACAATGCGTCTTAGAGAAATCTACGGAGCAGACAATGTAATTGCCACGGATATAAAAAAGAGCGATAACTTAAATTTCGAAAGTGGCCCCTTCGAAATTTTAGATGTAACGGACGGAAAACGGATGGTTGAAATCGCAAAAAAATATAATGTGGATACGATCATGCATTTAGCTGCACTTTTATCCGCTACAGCAGAAGCAAAGCCATTATTCGCTTGGAATTTAAATATGGGTGGACTTATGAATGCCCTTGAAACAGCAAGAGAGGTAAATGCCCAATTTTTCACACCAAGTTCCATTGGTGCATTCGGACCAACTACTCCTAAAGACCAAACACCCCAGGATACGATTATGCGGCCAACAACCATGTATGGGGTAAACAAAGTTGCTGGGGAGTTATTGGCTGATTACTATCACCAAAGGTTCGGAGTGGATACACGCGGCGTGCGTTTCCCGGGGTTAATTTCGTATGTAGCACTGCCTGGCGGCGGAACAACCGATTATGCAGTTGAAATCTATTATGAAGCAATTAAAAATGGCAGATATACCTCCTATATTGATAAAGGCACCTACATGGATATGATGTATATGCCGGATGCATTGAATACCATCATCGATTTAATGGAAGCAGATTCTTCAAAACTGATTCACCGAAATGCCTTTAATGTCACAGCTATGAGTTTTGCACCTGAGGATATCGCAGCAAGTATCATGAAGTATATCCCAAACTTTAAAATGGCCTATAATCCAGATCCTGTTCGCCAAAAAATTGCAGATAGCTGGCCAAATTCAATTGATGCCACCGCTGCAAAACAAGAATGGGGCTTTAAATTTGAATATGATTTGGACAAAATGACCCAAGATATGATTGAAAAATTATCCCAAAAACTGCAAATAAGAAAGATGGCATAAATAAACAGCGAAGCAGATGCTTCGCTGTTTATTTTCTTACATAAATTAATTTTTCCCTATTCTCAGTGACATGTCCGATGATCGATGCTTGGGCAAGTCCATTCGTATGAAGATTTTCGATATATGTTCGTGCATCCTTTTCATTCAATGAAACCAGTAAACCACCAGAGGTAATGGCATCACAAAGAACAAGTTGTTCATCTGGATGAATTTCCTCATAAACAACATCATCCTGAAGCCATTTATGATTAGATTTCGATCCGCCCGGTACGACACCATCCTTAGCTAGCTCGATGGCTCCTTCAAGGATTGGAACTTGGGAGAACGAAATTTCAAAGCTTACACCACTGCCGCGAGCCATTTCACTGCCATGACCGAGCAGACCAAAACCAGTGACATCTGTTACAGCGTGTGGATGGAAGTTCGTTAAAACCTCTGCAGCCGTTTTATTAAGCGTCGCCATCGTTTCGGTTACTGATTGTTCTTGTTCCTTCGTAACCACATTTCTTTTAATTCCGGTTGTAAGTATACCCACACCGATTGGTTTTGTTAAAACAAGAGCATCACCTGGTTTGGCACCGACATTTTTCCACACCTTATTCGGATGTACAATACCAGTCACAGAGAGACCGAATTTCGGTTCTTGATCATCAATCGAGTGGCCGCCCACTGTTAAGGCACCTGATTCTTTTACCTTATCCGCTGCCCCCCGTAGAATTTCGGAAAGCATATCCGGCCCGAGCTTCTTGATCGGATAGCCGACAATATTCATAACGGTTTTCGGTTGTCCGCCCATGGCATAGACATCACTTAATGCGTTTGCGGCCGCAATCTGTCCGAACATATAGGGGTCATCCACGATTGGCGTAAAATAATCTAAGGTTTGAATGAGTGCGATTGAGTCTGTTAATTGAAATACACCGGCATCATCGGACGTTTCATGTCCAACAAGTAATTCCGGTACAGGGTCTTGTTTTGGCAATAGACGCAAAACTTGCGCCAGGTCCTCAGGACCAATTTTGCAGCCTCAGCCAGCTTTTGTTGACAATGAGGTTAGGCGAATTTTTTCTTGTTCACTCATACTGTCCACCTCCATCTACCTAGTATAACTCTTTCAGGTTATTTGCGCACGAATGGTGCAAAATAATTGCTGTAATATAAGGGATAAGGTAGAATGTTTTTACTATCTTGATGTAGCAAAATAGGAGGTCTGTATGAAAAATTATCATGTAATTGTTGAATTTTGCATGCAATGAAACTTCGCACCAAAAGCTGCGAGTTTCGCAGAAGAATTATTTACCCACTTTAATAGAAATATTAAAAAGATGGAATTAATACCTGCTTCAGGAGGGGTTTTTGAAGTTACCGTTGATGGAATAAAAATATATTCCAAGGATGAAACGGGCGTCTTTCCTGATACAGACGAAATCATCAAAACAATCGAAAGCATGTAAAAAAGCCCTCAAGTCCATAAGATGGATTTGAGGGCTTTTTAATTGCTGATAATAGTATTATGTAAACTGCAACAAAAAAAAGAAAAACGGTTACGGAAGTGTAATAAAACGATCGTTTCCTCCACCTTTTTCTATTTTGGAGATAAATATTTCTAATATACCATTTTGAAAAAAGGCACAGACTTTCTGATTTTTAATCGGAAAGGGGAAGTCAATGGTTCTTATCTTTTTAATGTTTGAAGAGAGAGTTTGTTTTCGTGCCGTTATAATTAGCTTCATATCCTCCACTTTTACGGAAAGTTCCGCTGCTTTAAAATCATCTAATACGGCTTCCACAATCCAGTCTTTTTCTGTTTCATAAAGGTCAATCCGGAATTGGGTCATGTCACAATAGGAGGTTAATGGGTCTAGAAAGTAATTTTCTAACCATTTTTCCATTTGCTCCAAATCATAACATTGCTCATCTTTCTTTCTATTCAAAGCGATTCCCCCTTGCTTGGTTTATTTTATTCAAACTATCGTGAAATGTGAAAAATGCTATAATAGGGCATAAGTATCAATTTAAAGGAGTTATTAAGGTGAAACAATGGTTACGTTCGATCCCAGCTGTTCATGAATTGCAGAACTACCCGCAATTTTTAACCCTCCTTGAAGAGCGGGGTTTAGATTTTAATCAATTAACGAAGCAGTTAAAAGAGGTACTGGATCAAATAAGAAATGAATTGTTAAAAGAAACCTGGAAGGGTGCAATGCCTGGTTCCAGTACGTTTATTGATGATGTATTTTTTTGTCTTACAGGAAAAGTAGAAAAACAATTCACCTATACATTAGAAAAAGTTATTAATGCTACAGGGACGATTTTACATACAAATCTTGGCCGTGCAAGGCTAAGTGAACATGCAATCGAACATGTCGTCGAAACCGCAAGGAATTACTCAAATCTTGAGTATTTAATTGATGAAGGAAAACGCGGTTCACGTCACACTCATGTGGAAGCCTTGTTAAAAGAAATCACAGGTGCTGAAGCAGTGATGGTGGTTAACAATAATGCAGCTGCCGTTTATCTAGTGTTATCTGCGTTGGCAAAAAATAAGGAGGTTATTGTCTCACGCGGGCAGCTCGTTGAAATCGGCGGTTCCTTTCGCATTTCTTCGATAATGGAGGAAAGTGGTGCCAGGCTTGTAGAGGTAGGAACGACGAATAAAACGCATCTCTTCGATTATGAAGAGGCGATAACTCCAGACACTTCAATTGTTATGAAGGTTCATACGAGTAATTTTAAGGTAATTGGTTTTACAAAATCAGTTGCAACAGAGGAACTAATTCAATTAACTAGAAATCACGAACAAATTATTTTTTACGAAGACTTAGGCAGTGGTGCTCTTTTTGATTTCCGAAAACACGGGATTGGAGAGGAACCGCTTGTAAAAGAATTGATTGCAATGGGTGCGGATCTTTTAACCTTTAGTGGAGATAAACTGCTGGGCGGGCCGCAAGCGGGAATCATTGCCGGCAAAAAAGAACGAATCGATCAATTAAAAAAACATCAGCTGGCTAGAGTGGTTCGGGTGGATAAGATGACTTTGGCGGCTCTAGAGGGCACTTTAATGGATTATGTCCGGGGAGAAAAGGGGCTGCAGCATATCCCGACAATCCGTGATTTACTTGTTTCTGTCACTGAATTAGACGAACGATCACAGGAATTTGTTTCAAAGCTTATAGCTAGGACAAGTCAATTTGATGCAAAAATTTTTCCTGGAAGCAGTCAAGTGGGCGGGGGCACAATGCCTGATGTCGAGGTTCCGACAATGGTTATTGCTTTAAAACATAAAACATTAACAGCTGTACAACTTGGTAGAAAATTGCGGACCGAATCAGAACCTGCGATTATCGGACGGATTCACAATGATGAGTTTTTAATTGATTTACGAACTGTTACGCCGGAAGAAGAAGCTTTAATATTAAATGCTTTAACCGCAAGAGACCCCTTTTAAGAAAAAGGGGGGCTTTTTTAACTTCTATAATAAATTTTCGACTTTGAGAATTGTCCAGCTTAAGCGCCTGGTCCTCCAGCACTTGCCTTAGGCTGACCAAGGCGCATCCGCTTTTCTACATATCATGGTGCGAGTTATGCTTGGCCCGCGTATGATTGCGATTCTTCACTTTATGAGAACCGCTCATTGGTTCCGGCTGGCCGGATTGTTTTGTAGCATTTTTACGCATATCTTTACCATCGTTTTTGTTCACCATTTTTTCATCCCTCCTCTTTTATTAGGATGCTGTGAAGACCAATTTTTCATGCCTGAATATTTTTTTGGGTTCTGTGCAATTTAACGGTAAATAAAATGAAGGGGTGAAACATAGATATGCAAAAAAATCCTTACCATAAGGACAAACAACAGGCTTTCCAGGCTGCCCAGCAGGGATATGAAAATGCTCAAGGTCTTTATTATGATATTGTTACCGATAGTGCAAGTTACGGTCATCAGCTGAAGCATTTGAAAGATGAAGTGAATGAAGCTTATCAGCAAATTGAAAATGCATTAGAAGTTGCCTCTGAACACCAAAGAGCCCAGCTGGAACGCTTTCAGCAAGATCTTCAATCAATGGTTTCGGAAGTAAACCAATAGGAATAGGCAAAATAAAAGCAGGGGGGAGACCTCCTGCTTTATTGATTCTTTTTTCGTTTTTTATTGTTCATTCTCTCTTTTACTGTCAACGGCTCTTTTGCGATTTCTTCGTTAAATCCTGCACCTTGTCCTTGAGCGCTCGCTGCATTTGCTCCCGGAATGACATGATTCGCCTTGCGTTTTCCCATACCAACCACCTCCTTATCTGTTAATATTTCCTTTGAGCCTAAAAACATGACATCAAAAAGTTTTTTTGACATAATAATAACGAGTACAAAGAATTCCCGACAAAGGAGAATCATCTTAGCCCTATAACATTTTCAAAATATTTCGAACTCTTTTTATGAAAGAGTATAAGTAAAACTTATCGACTACAATAACTTTCTTGTTATTTACTTATGTTAAAGGTTGTATTAAGATAAGAATTGTGAGAAAAGTTGGGGTAAAAGAGAATATTCACACTTTTCGTTTATTTTTGTATTTAGTTAAGAATGAGGGGGTTAAACTCATGGTAAAAAATGATGTTTATAACGCAAAATCTTCTTTTGAAGCAAACGGTAAACGTTATCACTATTATCGTTTAAATGCGTTAGAAGAAGCTGGTATTGGAAAGGTTTCGAAATTACCTTATTCCGTAAAAGTACTACTTGAATCAGTACTTCGCCAATATGATGGCCGTGTTATTACAAAAGAGCATGTTGAAAACTTAGCAAAATGGGGAACAAACGAGCTAAAAGAAGTAGATGTTCCATTTAAACCGGCTCGTGTTATTCTTCAAGACTTCACAGGTGTTCCTGCTGTCGTTGACCTTGCTTCCTTAAGAAAAGCAATGGCTGACCTTGGTGGAGACCCAGACAAAATTAATCCAGAAAAAACAGTTGACCTTGTTATCGACCACTCTGTACAAGTAGATGCATATGGTTCAGCTGATTCATTAAGAATTAACATGGATTATGAATTCGAACGTAATGCTGAGCGTTACCAATTCTTAAGCTGGGCACAAAAATCCTTTAACAACTACCGTGCCGTGCCGCCTGCAACTGGTATCGTTCACCAAGTAAACTTAGAATTCTTAGCAGATGTTGTCCATGTTGCTGAAGTGGACGGCGAATTAGAAACTTACCCAGATACACTAGTAGGTACTGACTCTCATACAACCATGATCAATGGTCTTGGAGTATTAGGCTGGGGCGTTGGCGGTATCGAGGCTGAAGCAGGAATGCTTGGACAGCCTTCATATTTCCCTGTTCCTGAAGTAGTTGGGGTTAAATTAGTAGGTGAGCTTCCAAACGGGGCAACTGCAACTGACCTTGCTCTTAAAGTAACACAAGTACTTCGTAAGCATGGTGTAGTTGGTAAATTCGTAGAATATTTCGGACCTGGGGTATCTACATTACCACTTGCTGACCGTGCTACCATTGCAAACATGGCTCCTGAATATGGTGCAACATGTGGTTTCTTCCCAATCGATGGGGAATCCCTTGAATACTTACGCCTAACTGGCCGTGATGCAGAACAAATAAATGTAGTAGAACAATACTGCAAAGCAAACGGATTATTCTTTGATCCATCTGTTGAGCCAGTTTATACAAGTGTAATCGAAATCGACCTTTCTGCGATTGAAGCGAATCTTTCTGGTCCTAAGCGTCCACAAGATTTAATCCCTCTTTCAAAAATGAAAGAAGAGTTCGTTAAAGCGGTATCTGCTCCTCAAGGAAACCAAGGCTTTGGCTTACAAGCTGACGAACTTGAGAAATCTGCTACCATTAAGTTTAACAATGGCGACGAAGCAGATATTAAAACGGGTGCAGTTGCAATTGCATCGATTACAAGCTGTACAAATACATCTAACCCATACGTTCTAGTTGGCGCAGGACTTGTTGCGAAGAAAGCTGTTGAACTTGGAATGGAAGTTCCTAAGTTTGTAAAAACTTCTTTAGCACCAGGATCTAAAGTCGTAACTGGTTACCTTCGCGATTCCGGTTTACTTCCATACTTAGAGCAAATTGGCTTTAACCTTGTTGGTTACGGCTGTACAACATGTATCGGTAACTCCGGTCCTTTAAAAGAAGAAATCGAAAAAACAATCGCTGAAAACGATCTACTAGTTACATCTGTACTTTCAGGTAACCGTAACTTTGAAGGCCGTATTCATCCGCTTGTAAAAGCAAACTACCTTGCTTCACCACCGCTAGTTGTTGCATATGCACTTGCTGGTACAGTGAACATTGACTTTGCTAACGAGCCAATCGGAAAAGATAAAGATGGCAACGATGTATTCTTCAAGGATGTTTGGCCGTCTACTGCTGAAGTAAATGATGTTGTTAAACGTACCGTTACACCAGAACTATTCCGTAAAGAATATGAAAATGTCTTTGGTGATAACGAACGTTGGAACGAAATCAAAACAAGCAATGAGCCATTATACACTTGGGATGAAGATTCTACTTACATTGCAAATCCGCCATTCTTTGAAGGATTATCACCAGAGCCTGGCAAAGTAGAACCATTAACAGGTCTTCGTATTGTTGGTAAGTTCGGTGACTCTGTAACAACTGACCATATTTCACCTGCAGGAGCTATTGGTAAAAATACTCCAGCTGGTAAATATCTATTAGAAAAAGGCGTTCAGCCACGTGACTTTAACTCTTACGGTTCTCGCCGTGGTAACCATGAAGTTATGATGCGCGGAACATTTGCGAACATCCGTATTCGTAACCAAATTGCTCCTGGCACAGAAGGTGGCTTCACAACTTACTGGCCAACTGGCGAAGTTACATCTATCTACGATGCTTGCATGAAGTACAAAGAAAACGGCACTGGCTTAATGGTTATTGCTGGTAAAGACTACGGAATGGGCTCTTCACGTGACTGGGCTGCCAAAGGTACTAACCTTTTAGGCATTAAAACAGTTCTTGCTGAAAGCTTTGAGCGTATTCACCGTTCAAACCTTGTGTTAATGGGCGTGCTTCCACTTCAATTTAAAGAAGGCGACAACGCTGAAACACTTGGTTTAACTGGTAAAGAAACATTCGAAGTACAAGTAGACGAAAACGTAAAACCACGTGATCTTCTAAAAGTTACTGCGACTGACGAAGCTGGAAACAAAAAAGAATTCGAAGTAGTTGTACGTTTCGACTCTGAAGTTGAAATCGACTACTACCGTCACGGCGGTATTCTACAAATGGTATTACGTGAAAAATTACAAGAAGCGTAATCTTATGTTAAAACCACCATGTCAATCAGGCATGGTGGTTTTTTACAAGAAATGAATTGACAATTTCAAAGAGAATACCATAATATAGTATTACTAAACGAAAAGGAATGATAAAGAGGCATGAAGTTTTAATCTTATGATTCAGCTCATATTTCGAATAACCGAAAAATGATGAACCTGAAGAATAGGATTAATCTGTCCTTTTTACGTCCATAATTTGATTTTACCCTTAAATGCCTTAAAAGGTTTTTTTCTGCGCATTTTTTGGGAACTTCTTATAAATGTGACATAACTCTCTTCAGGTTCATTGAAGGGGGTTTTTTTATGTTTAATGAATCCATGACAGTTTTAAAGGCAACAGGAATAGAAAAAAGCTTTGATGCAAGAAAAATATTTGACCAAGTTGATTTCGAGGTAAAAAAGGAAGAAAGAATCGGTTTAGTCGGCTATAACGGGACAGGAAAGACTACACTAGCAAATTTAATTTTAGGCAGGCTAAAACCGGACAAAGGAACGATTGAAATCGCGAATGACTGTAAGATTGGTTTTCTTTCACAATCCATTGATTATGAATTTACGAGCTTTGGCAGTTCCTTGGTGGAAAAAAATGATTTATACGAACATACAAGTGAGCTAGGCCTTGGAAAGGTCTATGATTGGGAGGAGCACCGGTTAGAGAATTTAAGCGGAGGTGAGAAGTTAAAGCTTGCGCTATCTCTGATTTGGTCCAGCAAGCCAGATTTTTTAATCCTAGATGAACCGACCAATCATTTAGATTTAAAGGGGATTAATTGGTTAGTTGCTGAATTGAAAAAATTTCAGGGACCGGTATTAATCATCTCACACGATCGTTATTTTTTAGATAAAACTGTAAATCGAATTATTGAAATAGAAAATAAGAAACTTAATTTTTACAACGGAAATTATCGTGAATATCGTAAGGAAAAACAAAAAAGGACGGAGGACCAGCTTCATAAATATACCGTTCAGCAGAAGAAGCAGGAAAAAATCGAATTACAAATAGACCAATTAAAATCTTGGTCTGATCAAGCACACCGCAATTCAACAAAGCAGGGAAGGGATTTTGGTTTAAAGGAATATCACCGCGTTAAGGCGAAAAAGCGTGATAGTCAGCTCAAATCGAAAATGAAACGGCTACAAAATGAATTAAGTAAAAGTAAAATTGAGAAACCCGCAGAAGAAGCAAAGGTTCGCTTTCAGTTTGAAGCCGAAGGAAAGAGAGGAAAACGAATCATTGAGGTAAAGGATTTAGGAAAGACCTATGAGAATCGGACCCTGTTTCGGGACACTAATTTCTATATAAACCACGGGGAACGAATCGGATTGTTTGGCGAAAATGGCTGTGGGAAAACCACATTAATCCGAATGGTTTTAGATCAAGAACCGCCTTCGCACGGGATGGTTTGGAAAAGTGACTCGATTAAAATTGCTTATCTTAGTCAGGATGTTCACGACCTGCCAGAAGAAAAAACAGCGATTGAAGCATTTGGCCTTACCGAGCGGAAAGACCTTTACCGCGCCAGAACCTTATTAGCCAATCTTGGATTAAAAGAGGAGCTCATCACCAAGCCAATTGCCACCCTTAGTTTAGGTGAGCGTACAAGAGTGAAATTGGTGGATATGCTTATGAAAGAATATGATGTTCTTATCCTAGACGAACCAACCAATCATCTTGATTTGCCAAGCAGGGAACAATTAGAAAAAACATTAGCGGAATTTACTGGGACTATTATTACGGTGTCTCATGATCATTTTTTTCTCAATAAAATATGCGATAAGCTTTTAGTTTTTGAAAATCAAAAAATCCAGCGCCTTGAGATTAAACCGGAAGAATATCTGAATAAGGAAAAAACCACTGAAAAGGCCAGTAAAAAAGAGGAATTATTGGTCATTGAGAATCGATTAGCAACCGTAATTGGAGAATTATCGCTTCTTGATCAAAATCATCCGAAATATATTGAATTGGATCGTGAATTCAAAGAGCTTTTAGCTCAAAAAAAGGATCTTATCAGGTAATTTTCTAGCAATTCAACCAATTAAAAGGATAATGAAAAGTCTTGCATCTATCGAAGATATTGATAAAATTACTAGGGAAGCAATAATTCATGAAATCGAGTATTTGTTTAGATTAAAGAGGAGATGGGTTAAACATGACAGAAACATTTTTACAATCAGTTTTCTTCGAAAATGGTGTATTGAAAATACTTGACCAAACAAAAATTCCTAATGTAACGGAATTTCTAGAGATTACAAAAATTGAAGATGCCTGGGATGCCATTAAGCAATTAAAGGTCCGCGGAGCACCTGCGATCGGGATTGCTGCTGCCTATGGTTTATTGCTCGGAATTAAAGATGCCCCAGATCATTCATTTGATGATTTTTATACTGCTTTTAAAAAGCAATCGGATTACCTGGCGACTTCGAGACCAACGGCAGTGAATTTATTCTGGGCGCTTAAACGGATGGATGAGAGAGCTAAAAAGGAAAAAGCTCGCCCTGTCGCACAAATAAAAGAAGCGCTTGAACAAGAAGCACACTTCATTCGAAACGAAGATGAAGAAGTTTGCCGAACCATCGGCGAGCATGCGCTTACCCTTTTACATGACGGAATGGGCATCCTTACTCACTGTAATGCTGGCGGAATTGCCACTGCAAGGTACGGTACAGCACTTGCGCCGCTTTATTTAGCAAAAGAACAAGGCTGGGATATAAAAGTATTCGCCGATGAAACTCGCCCACTTCTGCAAGGAGCACGCTTAACGGCATGGGAACTGATGCAGGCGGAAATCGATGTAACCTTAATAACTGATAATATGGCGGCAATGGTCATGCAAAAAGGCTGGGTACAGGCAGTTATCGTTGGCTGTGACCGTGTCGCTGCTAATGGAGATGTCGCGAATAAAATTGGTACGTACGGAGTTGCTCTGCTGGCAAAGGCACATAATATACCTTTTTACGTTGCTGCTCCGATTTCAACCATTGACTTGGAAACGAAAACAGGTGCTGATATTCCAATCGAGGAAAGGGATGCATCTGAAATTACTGAGGGATTTGGTAAAAGAACTGCTCCAGAGGGTGTAAAAGTATTTAACCCGGCATTTGATGTGACACCGCATGAATTCGTTACAGCTATTATTACAGAAAAGGGCATACTATCAGGTAACTACGAAGAAGAGCTTCCAAAACTTTTTCAATGATAAAGAATGGAAGGCAGGGTGCCAATGATTACGGAAATTAAATTTAAACAGCAAATATGTGAAATCGGAAAAAGGGTTTATCAAAAAGGCTTTGTTGCCGCAAATGATGGCAACATTTCCACTCGTGTCAGCGAGAACGAATTCCTCATTACACCTACCGGGGTGAGTAAAGGTTATATGACGCCGGAAATGATTGTGAAGGTCGATGGTCAGGGAAATGTTCTTGAAGGAGATTTTAAACCCACTTCCGAAATGAAAATGCATCTGCTTGTTTATCGAGAACGTCCAGATATTCATTCTGTTGTTCATGCTCACCCACCTTATGCAACAGCGTTTGCAATTGCTGGAATCCCGCTTGATCAAGCCATCATGCCCGAATCTGTTGTTTACTTAGGGAATATTCCGATTGCGGAATATGGTACACCATCAACGGAGGAAATTCCAGATGCCGTTAAAAAGCATGTGCATACCCATCAAGGGGTGCTACTCGAAAATCACGGCGCTCTAACATGGGGAACAAGTTTGGAGCATGCCTATTATTTGATGGAATCACTTGAATTTAGCGCAAAAATCAATTGGATTAGTAAACAAATGAATGGTGATCGTGAACTTTCGAAAAAGCACGTACAGAGACTTGTTGAAATGAAAATAGCAATGGGAATCATGGGCGAAACACCGATTGGTTCTGACGCTCCTGAAGGATCCCACGCCATAAAAAAATCCAAGGGTGTAGAATACTCATTATCTGACCATGATTTAAATTTGATTATTGAAAAGGTATCGAAAAATGTGATAGAAGCTTTAAAAATACAGGATTAAAAGCAAGCCACCTGAGCTTGCTTTTTCTTTTGAACAGGAAATGTTCACAGATTTGGCATATCCAATCTTTGTTTCAACAGAGTTTATAGTGTAAAATCGAAATAGCACAACATTGGGACGAAGGAGGTTTCGGGGATGGTTAAAAAAGTAATTGCCGCAGTCGTATTAATCACTTTGCTAACGGTAGCAATTGTTCAAGCGATGGATAAAAAGGCAGAGCCCGAAAGCACAACAACACAAACAACTGCTTCAGATGGACTGAAAGTCGGGGCAAAAGCACCTGATTTTGAATTAAAAACCCTTGCAGGAGATAAAATTAAGCTTTCTGATTTAAGAGGAAAGAAAGTAATGCTAAACTTCTGGGCAACCTGGTGTCCTCCTTGTAAAGCAGAAATGCCTGCGATGGAAAAATTCTATAAAGAAAAAGATAAAGACCTTGTCATTCTTGCCGTTAATATTGATCCGCAATTAGATGTCAAAGGTTTTGTTAATAAAAATAAAATTACCTTCCCGATTCTTCTAGATGAGGACGATCATGTAAATGAGACGTATCAAATTTTATCAATACCAACAACGTATTTTATTAATAGAAAAGGAATCATTGAAAATAAATTTACCGGTGGAATGGAATTAGCGCAAATGAAACAATTTGCGAATAAGCTACATTAAAACATTGGCCAACTAGCCAATGTTTTTCTTTTAACTAGTTTAAATAATAAAATTTTCAAAAAGTTGTAATAATTTCATCGGTTTTTGGGCATAATACCTGATAGAATAGTTAGCAAGGAAGGTGATAGACATGAGAAAACCAAGAAAACGCTCATTTGCAGAGCTTGTCTCTGAAAATAAAAATCAATTAATGAAGGATCATGCAGCATTGGAAAAAATCGAAGAACGTATTGAAGCAAAACGCCTAGGAAAAGCTGAATAAACTTTCAGTCATTACCAATTATGAACTCCTCCAAACAGGTTAAACTGTAAAAGAGGAGGGATACAAATGACGAATGCAAATGGAAAAGGTGAACATTTTGTTCCTAACCATATTGGTACACAATCACGTGGCTTTGGCGGAAACAAAGGAAAAAAAATGCAGGATACATCTGGCAAACACGCCCAGGTAATCCAAACAAAAGGCGAATAATGAAATCAAGACTCGTCGCTAACCACTTAGCAGCGGGTCTTTTTTTGTTTTAAATTTTTGTGATATTTTTCGCGCTTCGTTACAAACTATATCTGTATCACGAACAACTTTAATTGGAGGAATTTAAAATGACTTATAACAACCAGCCAAAACCAGATGATCGCAGCGATAACGCTGAAAAATTACAAAAGATGATTTCTGACACGGAACAAAATATCCATCAAGCAGAAGAATCCCTACAATTTACCGACAGCGAAACACAACGCCAGCAAATCGAAGCAAAAAATGACCGCCGCCGTGAAAGTATTCAATCATTTAAATCTGAAATTCAAGATGAAATCAATCAATAATCGAAAGACCTGTCCTTTGCGGCAGGTCTTTCTTTTTAATTTCCTGAATCACAAGTGCTTATGGTAATATAGAAAAGGAAATTAGGAAAAAGAAGTGATGAAGGTGATTCAACAAGAAATGGTAAACTGGGAAACCGAGCTTAGAGATAAAGGCTATATTGCAGAGGAAAGCCAACTAATCGAGGCATTACAAAAGGAAAGCAATCCACAGCTTCTTTCAAAACTGCTTACCCTTACTGCTCTTTCACGGATTGGCCGCAATCAGCACCAAACTCTCACAGTCCTCATGATGGAGAAAGCTCTTGAATTGGATCCAACCAATACAAAAGCAAAAGAATTTTTCATCCAATTTGAATGGAAAAAGAAAGAGCATTTACTTACCCCACTTTCCTTTCCCTCCATCAGAGAAACAGATAATCGGACAGCTAAAAAGAAAATTGCAGAAGAATATATACATATTTGCACAGTTTTTTTAGAAGAAACGGATGAGCATCTAAAAGAACTCGAAAACAATAGGGACATTGCATCATCAATTGATAACATAGAGCTCTATGAAAAGTACCTATTACTTTCCGAATATCTTCAAGAAGCCGTTAAAATCGTGGGAAACCTCCACAAAGCAGCAATAGAATACGATCAATCGATTACAGGAGTCTTTCATACATCCACCTATTACGAGGAATTAAAAACCCAATTATCCGCATTAGAAGAACTAAAAAAGCGGTGGCAGACATTTTTCCTCGAGATAAAACCGAATGAAAGTAAACTTGAAAAAAATGCACTTGACCAATTAAATGAAATGATTGGCATGGAACAGGTGAAAAAACGAGTAAATGATTTTTACCGGTTTTTGAAATATCAAAAACACCGCAAAGAACATGGATTTCACATAAAGGATGAGTTAATTCTTAATATGGTCCTAACCGGAAATCCCGGAACCGGTAAAACAACCATTGCCCGATTACTTGCTAGAATCTACCACGAGCTCGGAGTTTTACCGAGGGAGGAAGTAATCGAAGTGGACCGTGCACAATTAGTAGGTTCCTATGTTGGACAAACGGAAGAAAATGTCCGGACTGTTGTGGAACGGGCGATTGGCGGGGTGCTTTTTATTGACGAAGCTTATAGCTTGAAACGTGAAGGGCAGGCAGGAAATGACTATGGTCAAACAGCGATTGACACGCTTGTTTCGCTTATGACAGGGCAGGAATATGGCGGAAGATTTGCCGTTATTTTAGCCGGCTATCCGGAAGAGATGCGCTCGTTTTTAGATGCCAATCCTGGATTACGCAGCCGCTTTCCACAATCCAATCTTCTCCATTTACCAAACTATTCAAATGAAGAGTTAGTAATGATTGCTGAAAAAATTGCGGATGAGAATGACTATGTTTTGACTGAAGACGCCAAAATCGAAATTCAGCATCGGCTGGAGAAAGAACGGGTAGATGATACCTTTGGGAACGCCAGGACCGTCCGCAACATTGTTTTAGATGCGATATTTAAAAAGGGCTCCAAAGAAAATATTCCAGAGTTTTTTCATTTCATGATTCTGGGGAAAGAAGACTTCTTAATTGAAAAAACGGAGAATATGATTTCCCCCTATGTTAAATTGGGTCGTTTAATTGGCCTGGAATCATTAAAAGATGAGATTCAATCCCTCATCTCTTTCGTTAAAATGCAGCAATATCGAAGAAAGCAGCAGCTTCCAACCGTTCCTATACAGCTACATGCGGTTTTTACAGGAAACCCCGGAACAGGTAAAACAACGGTAGCGCAAATCTATGCTGAACTCTTACGGGATTGCGGCATTTTAAAAAGAGGCCATTTAATCGTTGCCAGCCGGGCAGATTTTGTGGCCGGATACGTGGGACAAACAGCTGGTAAAACGAAAAAGAAAATCAGAGAAGCATTAGGGGGAGTTCTATTTATTGATGAAGCTTATTCCTTGCTGGGGCATTCTAGCCATGATTTTGGAAAAGAAGTCATCGATACACTGGTGGATGAAATGACGAAGCAAAATGAAAATCTTGTGGTGGTTCTGGCAGGTTATCCAAATGAAATGGATCATCTCCTTGAAAGCAATCCAGGACTAAGGTCGAGATTTAAGAAGTTCTTTCTTTTCCCTGATTATTCACCGGAAGAACTATTAGCAATCATGGAAGCCTATGCAGAAGGTTTTCAATATCAAATCATAAGTGAAGCTCGTGAATTATTAAAAGATACTCTAGATGCGAAAAAATTCAACGGTAATGGACGTTTTGCAACAAACTTAGTAGATGAAATGATTCAAGCTCAGGCACTACGGCTGATGAAGGATCGATTAGTTGAAGAACTAGCAGAACAGGTCAATTTTATTACGCCTGAAGATGTAACGGTCGCCTTAAAAAAATAGAAATTAAATAAAAGGAATGGTTGAAAGTGGATCAATATTTTGTTTCAACAAGAGAAATACAGCTATACTATGCGGATACAGATGCCATGGGGGTCATCTATCACGCAAATTACTTAAAATTTTTTGAGCTTGGCCGGACAGGCATCATTGAAGACCTTGGCTATAACTATGTTGCTATGGAGGAAGCAGGTTTTTTTGCTCCGGTTTATGATGTTCAATGTACCTATAAAAAACCTCTCCGCTATGGGGATAAGGGTTTTGTGAAAACATGGGTGGAATTGAACGACGGCATTAAAACCGTATACGGCTATTCGATTGTAAATGGGGAAGATGAAGTTTGTGCAACTGGCACTACCACCCATATCATTGTTAAAAAAGAGAATTTCCGGCCAACTTCTTTTAAGAAGGCATTTCCGGAATGGTTTTTGAAATACGAGGAAATTAAGAAAAAGTAATCTGTAGCAGGGGTGAGCAGGGATGGCGTTTGGGATTAGAAGAGACGAACTGAATGAGTGGAAACGGAAAATTGATCGCGGTGAAATTGCTTTTTTGACCCATTATTGGCTTGATGACCGCTTCCCAGAATACAAAACCGTTACCAAAGTAGGCTGCAATGATTTGGAAAAATTAGCAGAGTGGGGCAGTAAATACGGACTGAAAAAGGAATGGATTGATCATCGAAAGGATGGCTATTCCCATTTTGACCTGCTTGGCAAGCGGCAAAAGGAAATACTCCAGGCAGAAGGCCTGCTTGATCATATTTGGGAGTAAATTTTATCCGTGGAGCGGAAGGACAAAATTTGCTGGAATTCCTAAAAAGTGTCCTTCTATCGGGGATGGAAAGACAAAATTTGCTTAAATTTATAAAAAATGTCCTTCCACCAAACCTGGAAAGACAAAAATCTCTTGAATATCAAAAAAGTGTCCTTCCAACCATCCTGGAAGGACACAACTCACAATAATTCAATAATAGTGTCCTTCCAAAATCTCGGACGGATATACCTCAATTACGTTCTTCCCTAAAAATATTAAAGAGTAGCCTTTTTGTACTCAATCACAGGCTCATCAGATCCAGCTGGCAGTTCAACGACTAAGTCATGCTCATCAAAATACCATTCATCTTTTTCTTCAATATAAAAGATAATCCCTTCAGCCTCTTTTTTTACAGCTAAATTTATCGGTTCTTCATTGGAAACTCCTAATGAGAAACCGCTTTGTACGTTGCTGCACCCGCCATACCGCGCAAAAAACCGGAGATAATCACCATTTGATAGGCCGAGTTCCTCTTTATACCAAGCCGCTGCATCCTTACTAATTTGAATGTTCATATGAAACTCCTTTCTAAAATCGCTACCACACATTATATTGCTATTCTTCACAGAAATCGAGGAAAATACATTTTGAAAAAGAAAAAGCCCCTAATTAACGGAGCCATTGAAACATATGATTTTCAATTTCTTTATACTTTGCTTCAGGATTTGAAAGTCCGTATGGGCCGGCTTTTTCCATTGGATAAACCTTATAATGTTTCTTTTTTGATACAAAGGTCGGATAAAAGCGCGGATTCGATAAAGTGATGGAAGATCCTTTTTCCGAAACTTGCTTTGAAATTTCAATGGTCGCTAGACCACCGATGTCTTTGTAATCCTTGGATTGGCCAGAAATAAAATTACCTAATGAATAAACGACAAATGCCTTCCGCCCGTCCTTTGTTTTAATCCAATCCATAGGCTGCAAGACATGTGGATGGGATCCGAAAATAATGTCTGCGCCTTCGTCTGCTAGAAATTGAGCCAAATTCTTTTGCTCGTCTGTAGGAAAGCGTTGATATTCATTTCCCCAATGAATGCTCATGACAACAACATCGGCTACATTTTTCGCCCGATGAATTTCATCTTTCATGTGATCGCGATTAATAAGATTCACGAGAAAATCCCGATCATCCGGAACAGGAATCCCGTTGGTCCCGTACGTATAAGCAAGAAAGGCAATTTTGATTCCATCTTTATCCAGAATTCTTAATTTTTTGCGGTCCTCTTCGTCAATAAAGCTTCCTACATGCGGCAGACCAATACTGTTTAAATATTTCGCTTCCGAGTCTATTCCTTTTTCACCCTTGTCTAAGGAATGGTTATTCGCAGTGGAAACAATATCAACACCAGTATGTACTAACGCATCGGCAACCTCATGTGGACTATTAAATGTTGGGTAACTTGAGAGTCCAAGTTCTAGCCCTCCCAATGTACTTTCTTGATTGGCTGTTAAAATATCAGGTTTTTTAAGTAAACTTTTTACATCTGTAAATAGCGGGTCAAAATTGTATCGGTGCCCATTGTACGCATACTGATAAACTCGATCGTGCATCAGTATATCGCCAATTGCCCCGATGGTTATTTTCTGACTTACACTACGCCCCAACACAGGCTGAGATCGGAGGGAATTAAGGTTTGTTAGATGAACCTTCACATCAGCTTTTTGATTTTGGCGTTGCTGAATCACAAGAACGGCGGCAATGATTATGCAGAACAAAATAATAAAAACTGATAAAACAGGTGTTTTCTTTTTCATACTTGCTCCTAACTATGCAAAATTAAGCATATTCGTTTTAAAAAGTATACTGAATGCGATAATATATATGTATTATTTTACGGGTTTTTGTCGAATTATTAAATAAAAACTTAGGAGTTGTGACGATGTTTAAAATCACTGGCAGTGCCGGGCAAGTTTTACTGGAGATTGTAGAGTCAGAAAAACAGACGCCTGATGAGAAGCTATTCGTTCGCTTAACGATGGGAATTGGCTGAGGGGGCCCAAAGCTTAATCTGTCTCTGGAAGAGCGGAAAATACAAGGTGACCAATTGTTTACATTTGATGACTTAAAAATCCTTATTCATGAAAAAGATTATGTCTACTTTGATCATACAAAGCTTGATTATGTCAAAGATGTACTTGGAAAAGGCCGGTTCCAATTATTAAAAATTTAAAGTGGAGCATAAACGCTCCACTTTTTTCATTCTTCCAGTTCTTCAAGAAAATCAATTAATTCATCAAAGTTTTTTGTCACCTTAATCGGCTTTTCGTGCTCATTACAAGATTCACAGGAGGAAAATTGAATTAAAAACTCGCTTGGGTCTGCATTTTCAGAAATCGTTGTTGAAAAAGTAATTAGTTCTTTCACACTCTCCATAAAAATCCCCTCCATAATATGGTAGCCTCTACATCTATTTTATCGTAGTTCCTATCATTTTTATGGAAGCTAATTTGAAGATTTTATGAAAAAAACAAGAGCTTTGTGCTCTTGTTTAATGATTACGAGACAGCCACTTCACTTTCGGCTCTGTTTTATTGATAATCCGTTTAATATTTGCCCGATGCCGATAAACCACGAAGGAGGCCATAAAAAAGACGACAATGATTAAAGGGATATCCCTATCCATAAGGAAAATTGCATAAATCACGGCAAACACACCAGCAATCATCGATGAAAGAGAAACATATTTTGTGATAAACAAACTAATAAAAAATACGACCAAGACAGTTAAGAATAGAAATGGAGCGTAGCACAGCAGAACACCGCCTGATGTGGCCACTGCTTTTCCGCCGCGAAAACCCGCAAAAATAGGATAGGTATGTCCGATAATCGCAAAAATCCCAAAGATTAATTCATTTAAATCCAAATGAAAAATATGTGGCAGATAGGCCGCTAGAGTCCCTTTTAATATATCTGCAAGTGTCACAGCCAATCCAGCTTTTACACCCAGTGTTCGAAAGGTATTCGTTCCACCTAAATTACCGCTGCCGTGCTCACGAATATCTGTCTTATAAAATACTTTTCCGATGATTAACCCGGACGGAATCGAGCCCAGCAAATAAGCAAGGATCATGCACAAAATAATTTGAACCATTTACTTTTATCTCCTTCTACAAATAGATCCAGTGTATTTATTTTATCATGGATTTACGAAAACGCCATCCTTCCTTTATTTTATGAGCGAAAATGTAGATTTCCTGATAAAGTTCTATCAGAAAAAGGAAAAAGCACCTTCTCAATTCCAATTCGATACTTTACGATAGTCATAAGGGGGAAAAAGAAACATGGCACGCGTTGAATACTGTAAGAATCAAAAATTATCACCGAAATGGATGATCGGTGGATTGTTTATCGCCATTTTGCTGATTATTTCTTCGATTCTCTTAATCCTTTATCCTTTCGCATCGAAAGAAAAAACAGCCTATTTTCATGGTACATACCCGATTCTATTTAATAAACAGCAGAAGGGAAATGCCTTACATGAGGGAAGCACTGTTTATATCCCACTTTCCTTCTTACAAGAAAATATCGATAAAAGCATTGTCTACGATGAAAAGTCGCATTCGATCATTATCACAACGGCAGATAAAGTCATTCAAATGCCTACGGATTCCTTAACCTATTTCGTGAATCAGAAACCGGTTAAGCTGCAGATATCACCGATTAAAACAGATGATGGAGAAATTTTCGTCGCTCTTGATCCTATCCTATCTTTGTATCCGATTCAATATCGAAAACTGCAGGATAGTGGCGCCATCTGGATTCAAAGGAATGGTGAGAAACTGGTAAAAGGGCAACTCACATCCGACGATATAAACGAGGAAAAACTAAGACTTAGGACAAAGCCGACACTAAGGGCACCCTATACTGTACAAATGAAAAAGCAGGAACCTGTTTGGATAGAGGGAGAGAAAGAAGGTTATTATCTCGTTCGCAACCAATCCGGTATTAGTGGCTATATCAAAAAAGAATTTGTCCATAAACAGGAAACGGTAACTATTAGAATTAACCGGGAAAGTAAACAGGTACATCCTAAGAAAATAAACGGACCGGTCCAATTAACCTGGGAAGCAGTCTATACAAAAAATCCTAACCCTTCGCATATTCCCAATATGGCAGGGGTGAATGTCGTTTCACCAACATGGTTTTCACTTGAGGAGAAGGATGGGTCGATTAAAAACCTTGCGTCCCTTGCCTATAGTAAATGGGCAAAATCAAGAGGTTATCAGGTTTGGGGATTGTTTTCTAATGGCTTTGATCCGGAACTAACCCATGATGCACTAAAAGACTATGAAACTCGTCAAAAAATGATCCGCCAGTTGTTGCTATTCAGTAAAATGTACAAGCTGCAGGGAATTAATTTTGATATTGAAAATGTTAACAGCGAAGATGGACCATTGGTCACGCAATTGATGCGGGAAGCCGCCCCCTATATGCACGAAGCAGGCCTGATCGTTTCTATGGATATCACCTTTTCAGCAGGGGATAATAACAACTGGTCCTCCTTTTATGAACGAAAAGAACTTTCCAAATTAGCGGATTATTTGATTGTCATGGCATATGATGAACATTGGGGAGCAGCTTCTGGGGCGGGCAGTGTAGCCAGTCTGCCGTGGGTTGAAAAGAATTTACGGACATTGCTAACTGAGGTTCCGAATGAACGGTTGATTCTCGGTGTGCCTTTATATGCCAGGCTATGGATGATTGAAACGGAAAACGATGGAACAGAGAAGATTTCTGCAAAAACACTAACAATGGATCGTGTAAAGTCATGGATGAAGGAAAAGAAATTGAAGCCAACATATGATGAGGAAAGCGGTCAAAACTATGCGGAATACTATGATGCGAAAGAGAAAACCAGGTATAAAATTTGGATTGAGGATGAACTTTCTTTAAAAAAACGAGCAGAACTAGCAGCCAAATATGACCTAGCAGGAGTTGCCAGCTGGTCAAGATTCTTTGCTGATCACAATGCTTGGGTTGCCTTAAACATGAACACAAACAAATCCATCACCAAAAAATAACCGGCAAACCGCTGGTTATTTTTTTATTAAAAAAGAACAAATAAAGGCAAATTCATTACGAAAATATGGAGATTTTTCAAAAGATTTGATTCTTTATTGCTTGCAACAACATCCCCAAATATAATTTAAGTAACCATTAAAAGGAAAAACAAAGATAAGAGCCGGCCAATTCGACATAAGGAATGGTCGGTTTGTTGCATATAATCAACAACCAATGAAAGCGGTGGTAGTTTATGAACAAGCAAGAGAATCGTGATGATGCCTATCAGGAACTAACTGAAAAGTATGAGGCAATGATTCAAATGTTAGAAAACCGTATTCAAGATGAGATTACAAAAAACAGACAAAAGGACCAAATGCTGATTCAACAGGCAAAACTAGCAGCGATGGGCGAAATCATCGCAAGCATAGGGCATCAATGGCGCCAGCCCCTTAAACACTTGTCACTTTTAATCCAAGACATAAGAGATGCACAAAGATTTGAGGAAATGAACGACCAATACATGGACCAATTTACAAATGAGAGTATGATATTAATTGATTTTTTGGCCGGCACGATTCAAGATTTTCGTAAATTTTATCGTCCAAGTAAAGAAAAATGTGCGTTTTCACTAGCAGAATCGATTGAGGCCGCATTGTCCATATTCTCCTTTTTTCTTAAAAAACACAAGATTCGTGTTTACTTTGAGTATCGGGAGCAGCAAAAGGCCTATGGATATTCTAACGAATTTAGCCAGGTGGTCCTCAATCTCTTAACTAATATAAGAGATACATTTGTAAAAAAAGAAATAAAAGATCGAAAATTATTTATCACGATCAATGAAACTTCCGACCATCTTGTCGCGGAAATCATGGATAATGCCGGTGGAGTAGAACCAGAACTCCTATTAAAAATGTTTGATGCAAGCAATTGCAGTTGGTCCGAGGATTCGAAACTCGGCTTATACATTACCAAGGTCATTCTTGAAAACATGAATGGCTCGATAACTGCTGAAACTTTCGGTGAAGGAACCCGCTATCGCCTTTCCATTCCAAAAATCACTTCCTAAATAGATTCAAGTGATTCTCATTATGAAAAACTTACAAAATGCAAGACACACACAAAAAATAAGTATTGTTTTTTGGATTTCGCTTGAGAAAGAGGTAAAATAGAGGAAAAGGATGAAGGAAGTGGCATGAATGGCAATTGAAAATCCAAGTCGGGCAGAATTAGGCGCGATATTAAAAAAAGCAAAAAGAATTGCAGTGGTTGGATTAAGTAATAATCCAGATCGCACTTCTTACATGGTATCCGAAGCCATGCAAAAGGCGGGGTATGAGATCATTCCTGTCAATCCAACAATTGATGAAGCGCTTGGTATAAAAGCGGTAGCTTCGTTAAAGGATATCGAAGGTCATGTTGATATTGTCAATGTCTTCCGTCGTTCTGAGCAATTATTGGAGGTTGCGAAGGAATTTGACGAGATTGACAGCGATATCTTTTGGTCACAGCAGGGATGCATGAATGAAGAAGCATATCAATTTTTAAAGGATAAGGGTTATACCGTCATTATGGACCGCTGTATTAAGGTGGAGCATGCGTTAACCAAATAATAAAGGTGACTTTAAAAACTGCTAAAAAACAGCAGTTTTTTTGTTTTTATTTTCCAAGGAAATTGTCAAATATGGATGATAAAATGATGTTCTTTTAGAGAACGTATTTGCCAAATCGAAATAAATCGCTACAATTAAGCATAGACGCCGCAAGAAATGTGATAAAATAAAGTCGGCAAACATTCGTTCTATTTTAAAATTTTTAAAGGATTTTTAATTCTTTTAAACGAATGATTCATTTACTAATTAGATATGCAAACAGAATTATGTTTTCTTTTGTAAGGGATGAAAGGGGTATTTTAGTGGCAAGAACTCAGCAAGCTTTTGATTATAATGATGATGCCATACAAGTGCTAGAAGGTTTGGAGGCCGTCAGGAAACGTCCCGGGATGTATATCGGGAGTACGGATTCCAGGGGTCTGCACCATCTCGTTTATGAGATTGTCGATAATTCCGTCGATGAAGCGCTTGGCGGCTTCGGTGATCAAATCATCGTTAAAATACACAAAGACAATTCCATCAGTGTTGTAGATAAAGGACGCGGCATGCCAACAGGAATGCATAAAATGGGGAAGCCAACACCTGAGGTGATCTTAACGGTCCTACATGCCGGAGGAAAATTCGGTCAAGGCGGTTATAAAACGAGCGGAGGGCTGCACGGAGTAGGCGCTTCCGTCGTAAACGCTTTGTCAGAATGGTTAACCGTAACGATCAAACGTGACGGTTTTGTTTATGAACAGCGTTTTGAACATGGGGGAAAGCCGGTTACCACGCTTGAAAAAATCGGCAAAACCAATCAGACGGGTACGACCATTCATTTTAAGCCGGATCCAACCATCTTTTCGACTACTACTTATAATTTTGAAATATTATGTGAGAGGTTAAGAGAATCAGCCTTTCTTTTAAAAGGTTTAAAAATAGAAATTCATGATGAACGCAATGATGTCCACGAAATATTTCATTACGAAAATGGAATTGAAGCGTTTGTTGAATATTTAAACGAGGAAAAGGATGTTCTGCATCCTGTCGTCAGCTTTGAAGGTGCCCAAAATGGAATAGAAGTCGAATTTGCCTTTCAATTTAACGATGGTTATTCCGAAAACGTCCTTTCGTTTGTCAATAACGTTCGAACAAAAGATGGCGGCACCCATGAAGCAGGGTCAAAGACGGCTATGACCCGGGTGTTCAATGACTATGCCCGCAAGGTTGCACTTTTGAAGGAAAAAGACAAAAATCTCGATGGTGCTGATATTCGTGAGGGTCTTTCCGCCATTATCTCGGTCCGCATTCCAGAGGAACTTTTGCAGTTTGAAGGACAAACAAAAGGAAAATTGGGGACGAGTGAAGCAAGGTCCGCTGTTGATGGTGTTGTATCAGAACATCTTTCTTATTTTCTCGAAGAAAATCCTGATATTAGCTCATTACTTATTAAGAAATCAATTAAAGCCTACCAGGCCCGGGAAGCAGCAAGAAAAGCCCGGGAAGATGCGAGAAGCGGGAAAAAACGCAAGCGCTCAGAAGCCGTGCTTTCCGGTAAACTGACTCCAGCACAATCACGGAATCCCCAAAGAAATGAGCTTTATTTGGTCGAGGGTGACTCTGCTGGCGGTTCCGCCAAACAAGGACGTGACCGCCGTTTCCAAGCAGTACTTCCTTTACGAGGTAAAGTCATCAATACCGAGAAGGCAAAACTAGCCGATATTTTTAAAAATGAGGAAATCAATACAATTATCCATGCAGTTGGCGGCGGTGTAGGCGCTGATTTTAACGTAGAGGATATTAACTACGATAAAATCGTCATTATGACTGATGCCGATACGGACGGAGCACATATTCAGGTACTTTTACTGACCTTCTTTTATCGTTACATGAAGCCGCTTCTAGAGGCGGGTAAAGTGTTTATTGCCCTTCCGCCATTATATAAAGTGAGCAGAGGGACTGGAAAAAAAGAAGTAATCGAATACGCCTGGAACGAGGATGAACTACAAACAGCCATTAAAAAAGTGGGCCGCGGCTATATCATCCAGCGTTATAAAGGTCTTGGTGAAATGAATGCAGATCAGCTTTGGGAAACAACAATGGACCCGGAGACCCGAACATTAATTCGAGTGAAAATCGACGATCTGGCAAGGGCTGAGCGCCGTGTAACCACACTTATGGGTGACAAGGTAGAACCGCGCCGGAAATGGATTGAAAGCAATGTCGCGTTTACCTTAGATGAACAAGATACGATACTAGAGAATGAAAACATCATGGTCGCTGAGGGGGAATCTGAAGATGAGCTCAATTGAAAAATTTCGTGACTTACCTTTAGAAGATGTACTTGGTGATCGTTTTGGCAGATATAGTAAGTACATTATTCAAGAGCGTGCCCTGCCGGACGCACGTGATGGTTTAAAACCGGTACAACGAAGAATTCTTTATGCCATGCATGTGGAAGGCAATACACACGAAAAAGGCTTCCGAAAATCAGCGAAAACAGTTGGTAACGTCATCGGCAACTACCATCCTCATGGTGATTCTTCTGTTTATGAAGCAATGGTACGAATGAGTCAGGACTGGAAGGTTCGCAATGTCCTAGTCGAAATGCATGGAAATAACGGTAGCGTCGACGGTGACCCTCCTGCAGCGATGCGTTATACCGAAGCAAGATTGTCAGCCATTGCGGCGGAACTCTTGCGGGATATTGAAAAACACACCGTTGAGTTTATTCCAAACTTTGATGATACCTCAAAAGAACCAACCGTATTGCCTGCAATGTTTCCAAACCTTTTGGTAAACGGGTCTACCGGTATTTCTGCAGGGTATGCAACGGAAATACCGCCACACCATCTTGGAGAAGTCATTGATGGTGTTATTATGAAAATGGATCAGCCGGACGTAACGGTTGAGGATTTGATGACCGTTATCAAGGGTCCAGATTTTCCAACCGGCGGGATTATTCAAGGGATTGACGGTATTAAAAAAGCCTATGAAACTGGTAAAGGGAAAATCATTGTCCGCAGTAAAGCCGAAATTGAGGAAATCCGCGGCGGCAAGCAGCAAATTGTTATTACGGAAATTCCGTATGAAGTGAATAAAGCAAATCTCGTGAAAAAAATTGATGAGTTCCGATTGGATCGAAAAGTAGAAGGAATTTCCGAAGTCCGGGATGAAACGGACCGAACCGGGCTAAGAATTGTCATTGAATTAAAAAAGGATGCTGACGCAGAGGGCGTATTAAAC
Source organism: Neobacillus sp. GCM10027624 (assembly GCF_042675345.1). Classification (NCBI taxonomy): domain Bacteria; kingdom Bacillati; phylum Bacillota; class Bacilli; order Caryophanales; family Bacillaceae; genus Neobacillus; species Neobacillus sp. GCM10027624. The sequence goes on along the minus strand of NZ_JBHTHD010000002.1, from coordinate 37,716 downwards.
TACTTATATAAAAATAGTGATCTGCAAGTTACCTATAACTTTAACATGGTTGCAATTTATAATAAGCGGCCAAAACAAATGGGCCTTCGTGAACTACTGGATGCTTATATTGAACACCAAAAAGAAGTGGTAACAAGACGGACTGAGTTCGAGCTCAATAAAGCGAAGGAGCGTCAGCACATTGTTGAAGGCTTAATGAAGGCTTTATCGATTCTCGATGAAGTGATTGCGACCATCCGTGCATCAAAGGATAAGCGGGATGCGAAGGATAACTTAATCGCAAAATTTGCCTTTACCGAACCGCAATCAGAAGCCATTGTTTCTTTACAACTCTATCGTTTAACAAACACAGATATTACAGCACTCCAAAGCGAAGCAGAAGAGCTAGCCAAGAAAATTGAGGAGTGGACAGCGATTTTGGCGAGCGAGAAAAAACTCCTTTCCGTGATTAAAAAGGAATTAAAAGACGTGAAAAAACGCTTTGCTGATGAGCGCCGTTCAAAAATTGAAGCGGAAATCGAAGAATTGAAAATTAATCTGGAAGTTATGGTTCCTAGCGAAGATGTTATTGTCACCGTTACGAAACAAGGCTATGTGAAACGGACAAGCCAGCGTTCTTATGCTGCATCAAACGGGCAGGATTTGGCCATGAAGGATACCGACCGCTTATTAGCACAGCTCGATATGAACACAAAAGATGTTTTACTTCTCTTCACCAATAAGGGAAATTATCTATTCTGCCCTGTTCATGAACTTCCGGATATCCGCTGGAAGGACCTTGGACAGCATGTCGCCAATATTATTCCAATTGAACGTGATGAAGAAATCATTCGAGCAATACCTGTAAAAGATTTTGAAGCCGATGCCTATTTAGTCTTTATCACTAAAAATGGAATGGTGAAGAAAACAGAACTGAAAGCGTACAAAGCACAGCGTTATTCCAAGCCGCTTGTCGGCATCAATCTAAAAGAAGACGATCAAGTGATTGATGTCCATTTAACAGATGGTTCGCTGGATGTTTTCTTAATCACCCACCTGGGGTATGCTTTATGGTTTGCAGAAGAAGAAATTAGTATTGTCGGGGCACGCGCAGCGGGTGTAAAAGGGATTAACCTAAAAGACGACGACTACGTTGTTGGCGGAAAGGTCCTCACTCCTAATAGCAATAAGTCTATCGTCATTACGACACAGCGTGGGTCTGTTAAGAAGATGAAATTGAAGGAATTTGATAAAGCAACAAGGGCGAAGCGAGGACTTGTCATCCTTAGGGAGCTAAAAACAAATCCACATCGAGTCATTGGCTTTGTGATGACGAACGAACACGACAAGATTTTTGTTCAAACAGAAAAAGGACACACAGAAAGTATTACCGCAGAAGATATTCGTTCAAGTGACCGGTATTCAAATGGGTCGTTTATCCTTGATGAAGGCGAAAATGGTAAGGTCAACTCGATTTGGAAAGTAGTTGCACCTGAAAACACTGGGGAATAATTATTATATTAAAGAGACGGCTGAAAATGGAGGCCGTCTCTTTTATTTTTTTCTGGAAAGTGAAGATTACTTTTGAAATATTTCGATTCATAAAACAAAAAGTCATAACACTTCATTGCATTCTAATTAAACTCTAATTTGACGTATAAATGACCAAAGAATATACTTAGGCTTACTAATAGATAAGTAACCTAACTATTTGTATCCTTAATAAAAATGAGGTGAAAGAAATGGCAGATATTGAAAGTGCCACTGCACAAAAGCTTTTAAAAGCGTTTATGCAATTCAGAAGGACCGGTTGGCACGAGCGGAAAATTGCTGGTTACAACCCAAGTGAATTCAAGGTCTTAGCGGCCATTTACCGTGAAGGAAACAACAAAAGGGCGGATATGAAGGTTTCAGAAATCAGTCAGAAGTTACACGTTACCTCGCCGACAGTCACACAAATCATTAATACACTAGAAAAGGATGGATTGGTTGAACGGAGGATTGATCAAGATGACAGACGAGCTGTTAAAATTAACCTTACATCAAATGGTGAAAGTGCTGTGATCGAGGCAAGAAAAGCCTTCTTTGAAACTTTTAGTGGGTTAATTGATCATTTAGGGGAGGATGATAGCGAACAATTGGCGGAATTACTCTCCAAAGTGATGGCTTACTTTAACAATCATTTGAATCGTTGAACGGAATGGAGTGACCAAACTTGATCAAATTAAGAAAATTTTTAAAACCATTTGGACTATCTGTGTTGGCCGTACTTATATTAGTCCTTTTGCAATCATTATCTGAGCTTTATTTGCCAACCTTGATGTCAGATATAGTGGATAAAGGTGTGGTCACCGGGGATACCCATTATATTTGGAAAATAGGCGGATTTATGCTGCTTGTAGCAGCAGGTGGAATGGTATGCTCCGTCACAGCAAGCTTTTTTTCAGCAAAGGTAGCCTCTGGATTTGGAAAGTCACTTCGTAGGAAATTATTTGCACATGTAGGAGATTTTTCACTTCATGAGTTTGATAAAATTGGTACCGCCTCACTGATTACTAGAACTACCAATGATATTACGCAAGTTCAACAAGTTTTAGTCATGATGCTTAGAATGATGGTTATGGCCCCGATGATGTGTATTGGCGGACTAATCATGGCATTATCCAAAGATGCAAAGTTAACCTTAGTACTAGCAGTCTCATTACCTATTTTAATCATTGCTATTGTGATCATCGCAAGAAGCGGAATTCCGCTTTTTAAGGCTATGCAGGTAAAATTAGATACACTGAATCGAGTTCTTCGCGAAAATCTAACTGGAATTCGGGTCATTCGTTCTTTTAACAAGGTAGAGCACGAAAAGAAACGCTTTGATACGGCAAACCTTGATTTAACGAATACGGCAATTAAAGTAAATAAAATCATGGCGGCTATGATGCCCATTATGATGATGGTCCTAAACCTTACATCCGTCGCAATCGTATGGTTTGGAGGGATTCGGATAAGCAATGGTCATATGGAAGTCGGGGATATGATGGCTTTTATTCAATATGCTATGCAAATCATGTTTTCATTTATCATGCTGTCGATGATGTTTGTCATGGTTCCGCGAGCATCTGTCTCTGCAGCAAGAATAAATGAAGTCCTTGAAACGATTGCAGATATAAAGGATCCAACGGAAGCTGCGACAACCGAAGGTAAAAAAGGACTTGTAGAATTCGAAAATGTTTCCTTTAGTTACCCTGGAGCTGAAATGCCAGCGATTTCTGATATCTCTTTTTCAATGAGACCAGGGGAAGTGACTGCCATAATTGGTGGAACAGGATCGGGTAAATCAACGCTTATTAACTTGATTCCTCGTTTTTACGATGTTGACAGTGGAAGAGTCCTTGTAGACGGTGTTGATGTCCGCAAAATGAGACAAGAAGAGTTAAGAGAAAAAATTGGCTTTGTACCGCAAATGGCTGTCCTTTTTACTGGAAGTATTACCGAAAATATTCGTTTCGGCAAAGAAACAGCGACAGATGAAGAAGTACAGCACGCAGCAAAAATTGCCCAAGCGACAGAATTTATTACAAACATGCCAGATGGATACAATTCGGTGATTGCCCAGGGGGGAACAAACGTTTCAGGAGGACAAAAACAGCGTTTATCCATCGCAAGGGCACTTGTTAGAAAACCAGAAATCTATATTTTCGATGATAGCTTCTCCGCTTTGGATTTTAAAACAGATGCGAAGCTTCGTGCTGCATTAAAAGATGAAACAGTTGATTCAACTGTATTAATTGTTGCACAACGAGTAAGTACCATAATCGATGCAGACCAGATCATTGTTTTAGATAATGGCGAAATTGCCGGAATTGGAAAACACCGCGAACTTTTGGAAACAAATGAGGTTTATCGTGAGATTGTAATGTCGCAGCTATCTGAGGAGGAAATCGCATGAGCAAAGAGACTCATTCCCAAAGGCAAGGTGGACCGGGCGGTGGTGGATTCGGCTTTCGCGGCGGGATGATGCCTGTCCAAAAAGCAAAAAATTTTAAAGGAACCTTAAAAAGACTAGTCAGCTACTTAAAACCACATAAATTCCAACTTTTAGCTGTGCTCATAACCGCCATCATTAGTACGATATTTTCGATCGTCAGTCCAAAGATTATGGGAAAAGCGACCACACGGCTTTTTGAAGGATTGATGATGAAGCTTAGAGGGGTTCCTGGAGCCAAAATTGATTTTGACTATATAGGAAATATCATCTTGCTTTTAATCGGATTATATATTTTAAGTGCGATTTTCGCCTATATTCAGCAATATATCATGGCAGGTGTCGCTCAAAAGACGGTATACCATTTACGTAAAGAGGTGGAGGAAAAACTCAATCGACTTCCATTAAAATACTTTGATGCTAGGACACACGGGGAAATTCTAAGCCGTGCCGTAAATGATGTCGATAACATAAGCACGACCTTACAGCAAAGCTTAACACAACTAATCACGTCCGTTGTTACCATTATTGGTATCATCGTCATGATGCTTACGATTAGCCCATTAATGACACTCATTGTCGTCGTGACATTACCGCTAAGCTTTGCGGCTACTGCAGGTATAGCAAAAAAATCACAAAAGTTTTTTAAAGGACAGCAAAAAGCACTTGGAGAGCTTAACGGGCATGTGGAAGAAATGTATACAGGTCACAAGGTCGTAAAAGTGTTTGGTCGAGAGAAAAAATCAATTGAAAAATTTGATGAAATCAATGAAACACTTTATCAAACTGGATGGAAGGCTCAATTCGTTTCCGGTATGATTATGCCGTTGATGTCCTTTGTTAGTAATATTGGCTATGTTCTTGTTTCTGTTGCCGGCGGTATATTGGTAACGAAAAGGGCGATTGAAATCGGGGACATTCAAGCATTTATTCAATATGCAAGACAATTTTCTCAGCCCATCACGCAAACCGCAATGATTGCCAATGTGATTCAATCAACGATTGCCAGTGCAGAACGTGTATTTGAAATCTTAGATGAATTAGAAGAGGTTCCAGAAGCGGTTGATGCAAAAATGATTGCATCACCAAAAGGGGAAGTAATCTTTGATCATGTTTCCTTCGGCTATAACGAAAATGAACCGTTAATTGAGGATATGAATATTGAGGTAAAACCCGGTCAAAGAGTTGCGATTGTCGGACCAACTGGTGCGGGTAAAACGACATTAATTAATCTATTGATGCGATTCTACGAAATTCAAAACGGGCAGATTTTAATCGACGGGATTGATATTCGCGACTTAAAGCGGGAGCATTTAAGAAGTATGTTTGGCATGGTTTTACAGGATACCTGGCTATTTAATAGCACAATTCGTGATAACATTGGTTATGGAAAAGAGGGAGCAGGGGAGGATGAAATTATTACGGCATCGGAAGCTGCTTTTGCCGACCATTTTATCCGCACCTTACCAGAGGGCTATGACACGATTTTAAATGAGGAAGCCTCTAATATCTCACAAGGACAAAAGCAATTATTGACGATAGCTCGTGCGATATTGGCAGATCCAGCCATTCTTATTCTCGACGAAGCTACAAGTTCTGTGGATACGAGAACAGAGGTACAAATTCAAAAAGCTATGGACCGATTAATGAAAGGGAGGACCAGCTTCATTATTGCCCATCGACTTTCAACCATTCGTGATGCTGATCTGATTTTGGTTATGAATCAGGGTACGGTGATTGAAAAAGGAAATCATGCTGAACTGCTTGAAAAAGGCGGATTTTATGCAGAACTTTATAATAGTCAGTTTTCTAGCGGAAATGCGATGGCAGGGTGATAATGAAATCAGAGCGCTTAGTTGATCTAGGCGCTTTTTTTGTAATTATTCGTGGATAGTTCATAGTAGAATTTGAACCGAAAAAAAGAAATTTTTCTCCTCCGTCTCATTTTCTTAAGTATACTTAGGGATTGAGACAGAGTTTATTTTTTATAATTAATTAACTATAATTATATTATGTAAACTAATAAAAATAAAAACAAGGCTGTTACCCAACCAGTAACAACCTAATCTTTAGGCATATCCATCTTATCAACAGCACTTTTTAAATCCTCATTACGAATATGGGTATAGATCATGGTCGTTTGAATCGATGAATGTCCCAACTGTCTGCGTAATTTCGGCACATCATTTATTTCTGTATGGTATCTGGTTGCAAATGAATGACGTAATTTATGTACAGATAATGATGGTTTCCCGAATGCTGCAGCATACTTTTCAACTAGTTTTTCAACCGACCTAGCGGTAAGTCTTCTTGATTTTCCTTTTGGACCCATTGGGGCAGAAATAAACAAGGCTTTATTTGTTTTATCCACCTGATACTTTTCAGTCCTTATAGTAAGATACTCCTGCAAATCAGCCATCGCCACCTGACTAAAAAAAACAAATTGTTCCTTATTGCCTTTACGAATCACCCGGGCAGAATACTTGCTAAAGTCGATATCATCAAGGTCCAATCCAACAAGCTCAGAAAGGCGAAGTCCGGAACCTAGAATTAATGAAATAATCGCTGTATCACGCTGTTGATTCATTTTATAAAAGTTGTAGATTTTCTTATTATCCTTGTTTAATTCGCCAAATCCATGAGCAACAAACAGCCGAAACTGCTCATATTCATCACCAAGCAAAATTTTACCTTCCATTTTATTTGCCCGCGTTTCCATTGTTTCTTTAATCTCATTAAATTCAATTTTGGCCATCACATTTCGATTGATATAGGCTTGTAAATCCTGTGTTTCCGCAATGTTTTGAAGGTAATTGAACAGCGATTTTAACGCTGATAGCTTTCGGTTTACGGTCAATTCTTTATTATTTAACTCATAATGAAGGAAGTTTAAAAATCCTTCAACTTCAAGCACAGTTAGCCGTTCGAGCCGCTCTAACGGGATTTCTTTCATGCTGCCGGTCCAAAGCTGTTCACTGATCATCCAATTAAAGAAAATCTTATAATCATGACAGTAATTAAACAAGGATGCGGTCGATAGTTTTCTAAGCTTGTGATTGATATATTCGTCAACATACCAAGGGAGCTCATTGAGCAAGGATTGTAGTTTTTGAAAATTTTGTTGTTTTGCCGGATTTACCATAATAACACCTCACTTCTATATTTTACCTTATACACATTAGTGCGTCAAATTTATATTTTACGTAATTTTTAGCGCGATAAAGCATTAAAACAATTCTAACTCTAATTGCTCATTAAACTCTCCTCTATCTCAACGACTTTATGAAAAAATGCGACTGCTCTTATTGAACAATCGCATCTTTCACTTCAACCTATCAACACTGTTTATTCCTAAACCGATAAAATCCAGCAGCATTAAATCGCGCCGTATATTATTTATATAATTTTTGATTACCTTGGGCCGTCTCCCAAACCATATATAAAAAATCATTTTCTCTAATAAATGTAAGACATGTTTCAAATAGAGTTTGTTCAACTTTCTCTTTTCTACATTCTGGTATTACAAATAAATCGTGCAATACAGCGATTTTCTTGACATCAGGAGTATTATTAGTAAAATATAAAGTTGCAAACCCAATAATCTTGTTATCTTTTTCTGCCACAAATTGCAATCCTTTTTTTGGATCGTTGTAAATTTCGTTTAAAATATGTTTAAGTATTTTTTCGTCATTACGGGGACTATCATAAAAATTGATCATATAATTCACCATTAATGGTAATAGTGAAGAAAGGTCTTGTTTTACAGCCCTTCTGATTTTGATCTTCTTCAATTGTTCAACTGTCATAAAATTCATCCTCCATTTATAAAAATATTCTTCAATATTTAATACGCAATAATCGTGCCAAACATACTAAAGTGGATGAATCAAACGATATAATTTCAAATTAAAAACAGTTTATTATAAATTGCATAACTTATGCGTACTAGATTTGAATGCAGATTTATGTCCTTATATAAAATCTAAGAAGTTTCGAAGTTTTCCCCTTAAAAAATCGATATTATTTACTTCTCTTCTTAGTACGAGAATTCCTTCTCAAACAATACTGCCCATTAATAAAAAAAGCGACTGCTCTTAATGAACAATCGCAAACTAATAGGTTCCGTTTTGTCAAGCTTATACAGAAGCGTTAAATTGAATGTATTCTTCGGTTGGGAAATCAACATTTAATATTCTCTCTTACATCATCTGGATTCCTTAAACTTACCCATTTATTAAATGTTCTCGATCATCGGCTTGTGGAGGCTCTTCCATCCAACCATGATTGATCATGATATTCGCTCCATCTTCCGCATATAGGGATATTTCTGGAACCAAGGAGGCATACCTCAATCCCAACTCATTGGTGCTGGTAAGTCTTCCTTCTTCAAAATATTACTAAAAATATCCAAATGTTTTTGTGCTATTTGTTTTCCTCTTAAAAAAATTGCTTTATTTCTTCATGTTGTGCTATTTGAGCAAATCCAGTAATTAATGCTTTTCCGATAGCATTTGTTTGAACATTCATAAATAAATGTGTAACTTCTACTGAAGTTAATGATCTTTTTTTACCAAAAAAACCCGCCAAGAACTGCTGCTTCTCAACAAAATCAACTACATCGGGCGTCGAAATATATGGTGTTCGTACATAGGTTCCTTGTTTTAACATCAGCAATCGAGTTTGGTCCTGTATATCAATGGATGCTTTTAAGACACCTTTATGAAAATCGACAATATCTTCACGTGTTACTATTCCTATTGCTGAAGCATTGGCAGCCATTGCAAGAATAGACATTTGCCTTAAATACATTAATACAAACGTATCCGAAAATAACCTGGTTGCATCGGAATTCACATCTTCCTCCGTAAATCCAATTGGTATCGGAAAGTCTTCCTTATTAAAAAGTTCTTGTAAAAATGAAATATTCCTTAAAGATGTGTTCAATGCAAATTCAATTACTGGCCGTACCTCTTCATCCTCCACTTTCCGAAGAAAATGACTATTAACACAAATCGATACAGTATCATTTAGGTATTGAATCCATAAACTTGACATTTCAGCAGCGGTTAAACGAATCATTGTATTATCTTCTATAAACCTCTACCTCCAAATATTTTTCCTTTTTAAAGGCACTTATGGAATGGATAAAAAAGGTGCTGTCCCCATAAATAATAAAAGAATGAAATTGAATAAATTTCATTCTTCAAAGTGAAAATAAAACAAGTGTTATTTTTAACACTAATATTCAATGTGGAGGGATATATTTTGAATAAACTTATTGGCTTATTATCATTATTGATTTCACTGGTAATTAAAGCTGCCTTCCTAATGGAAAAAATCGATACTAGGTTAAAGTCTATGTTAAGAATGCCAGCTTTAACAAAAGCCTTGAGTACACCATAAGTATGTTCTATTCCCACATTGTGTAAAAAAGGTGCGCACATTACTCTGCCCTTGAACAAAAAATCCCTACATAACTTAGCCTAAGCTGGTCATGTAGGGATTTTCATTTATAAAAATAATTATTTAAATATTGTTGAAATAATCTGGTCACGGGACATGTCACTGTCCACTACAAATGTACCTGGTCGCAGTTTGTTTTCAATCCCTTTTTTCTCAATATCTTTCGAGAATTGAAAGGCATTATCAATGATTTTTGCTTTTTCAAGTGCCCTGCCGACATCAATACTTGTCATCCCATTTGCCACATTCAGAACAACTCTGTAAACCGTTTTTTTCGATTTATTGTCTTCTGCCGGAGTTGCCTTTTGTGCAGCTGCTTTCGCATCATTTAGATTTTTATCATAATCTGTTTTTGTTTGAACAACATAACCTGCTGCTGCAAGCTTATTTTTCATCTCATCCTCTGTTGGCTGAACGGTTACTGTTTTGGTTTGTTCAGTTACCTTGACAGGTTTAGTTGCAGCTTCTGTTTTATTTGTAAAATAAACAGCGCCGCTAATCGTGGTAGAAATAAGAATTCCTGCTGCAAAACTGGTCAATAGATTAACCCGCATTTGAAATACTTCTCCTTTCATCCTTAGATCTTAGGTAAGGAGCAAGAAGTTCTTTAATTTCTTCTGCAGAAACCTGTTTTCTCTCAGCAATGCTTTCAATTGAATAATTGCGTTTATATAAGTCTAGTATTTCACGCATAAACACTTTTTCCTTAGGAGAAAGTTCAACTCCTGCTTCATTCATGACAACTTCAATATCAAGCTCAATATTCCGAATTGATTCTTGCAAATCATTGATTTCTTTCATAACCTCAACGTGAACTAAATCAATTCCTTTATTCTGTGCTTTTGTAGCTTGAGCTGTTTTTGTCAGCGAAATAATTAAAAGCAATACTGAGACTCCAAACAAGCCCGCTAATGTCCATTCCATCATAATGCATTCCTCCTTTTTTAGGTGGTCACAAGTTGTAATTATACATGGAAACGATGGATTTTTCGACAAATTTCTCTTAAATTAAGCAAAAAGTCGTAGAAAAGAAGTTCTTTTCAAGCACATTTCATAAAACGGAGTGTATTGGTGAAGTCTATAGATAGAAACAAAAGTTGAAAGGAGTTTTTGTCATGCAAAATAATCAACCCCCCATTCCCTATCCACCAAGGGTAATTACAACTAAGGATCTTCTTTATATCAAAGACGTGCTATCTTGGGAACTTTTGGCTTTTAAGAAATTTCATCATCTCGCCCAACAAGCAACCAATCCACAATTTAAACAGGCACTCGATAAAGCGGGGAGAATGCATCAAAATCATTATCAAAGATTGCTTACTCACCTTCAGGTTAATAACAATATGGCGATGGCGAGTGTCCCGAAACCACAGCAAACACAACAAATGCAACAATCACAAATTTAGTAAGGAGGTTTATGTGGTATGATGCAGAATCAACAAGCTCAGCAAAATCAACAAAGCCAGCAGTCGCAAAACCCAAATCAAATCGCAAACCCGCAAACAGGTCAATTGCCCAAAGTAAAAGGACCTGAAATGAACGACCGGGACTTTCTGAATGATGGCCTCAGCACCTGTAAATATATAACGGACAGTTTAAATATTGCTATTCGGGAAGCAAGTCATCAGCAGCTACATAACGACTTACTTCAAATTCTAAACGAAACCCACCAAAGCTGCCGTGAGCTCTATCATTTAATGTTTCAAAGCGGCTGGTACAAGCTTGAAGCTGAAGAACAACAAAAACTGGATCAGGCGTATCAACAGTTTAACAACTATTCCTCACAGTTCCCTTATAATGATATAAGCCCGGTAAATTGATACCGGGCTTTTTTAAAGAAACGCACAAATTTAATGAACACGAATAATTTCTCGCAAATCCTCATCATGGCGAATTCTTGTATGCTTGGACTCCAAACGATAAAATTCTTCTACGTCCATGTCATCGGTAGGTTTTCCAGCCCACAAGTTTTTAAAATCACCAAAAAAATCCTCGAACATGCTATCAACCTCCCTATTCATGCTCCTTACTAGTATGGCTAAAATTTATTAAATTAAATCAAAGGATTTATAGCTAAACCTCTTGGATTTTCCCATCAATAATTGTCATTTCAATAGAGGTATCCAACAATTCATCTGGTTGTTGGATTTCAAAAAGGTTTTTCGAATAAACCGTCATATCTGCTAATTTTCCTCTTGATAGCGTTCCCTTTATCTTCTCCTCGGAGGTTGCATAGGCACCGCCAATTGTAAACACCTGAAGCGCTTCAAGCATGGATAACTTTTCTTTTACATTCCAGCCTTCATGCTGATCCCATGGTGCCCGGCGCGTAACAGCCGAGTGAATTCCAAGCAATGGGTCAACCGGCTCTACCGGTGCATCCGAACCACCGGCACACAACACTCCTTCTGAAAGTAAGGATTTCCAAGCATATAAATACTGCTCACGTTCCGCACCAATCCGCTCTTTAATCCAAGGATAATCTCCAACCACAAATCGTGGTTGAATATCTGCAATCCGGCTTTGATTTGCTAAACGCTGAATCAAATCTTGGCGAACAAGCGATACGTGGATTATTCGGTCACGATGGTTCACCGACTGAAACTGATCCAATGCATCTAAAACCAATTCCAAAGCTTTGTCACCAATCGTATGTACAGCTATTGGCATTGAATACTCTCTGGAATCCTTTACCATTTGATAAAGTGTCTCTTTATCATGCATTGCGTCGCCAAATTGTTCAGGAGCATCATGGTAAGGCTCTGAAAGTAAAGCGGTTCTTCTTCCAAATGCACCATCAGCAAAAATCTTTATCGCGCCAATCTGCAATTTATCATTGCCATAACCAGCGAACATCCCTCTTTCTTTTAAATCTTTAAGAAAAGGATAATCAATCAGCAAATTACAGCGTAACCCATATTGTTCTTGGTTGATCAGTTCATTATATAACCTGTAGGTTTGGTTAAGCCCGCCAAAGTAAAGGGGATCATTCGTATGCGCGCTAGTTAATCCCTTTTTAACAGCAAATTTCATCGCTTGAGCCAAACCATGCTTTAACTCTTCATACGTTTTTTCTGGTATATGTTTCGTAAACAATTTCGAAGCTGTTTCCAATATTAGTCCAGTTGGTTTTTTTGTAATCGGATCCAAGACAATACTGCCGCCCATTGGAATTTCCATTGAAGGATGAAAATTCGATCTTTCCAGGGCTTGGCTATTGACTAAAAAAGCATGATGGCAAATTCTTTTTAAATAAATCGGGCAATGCGGTGCTGCATAATCAAGTTCTTCAATCGTTGGGGTTGTCCCATCTTCAAAGAGATTTTCATCCCACCCCATTCCGACGAGCCAGCTTCCCGGTGCAACGGTGCTTGCTTTCTCTCTGATTTTTTCAAGCATTGCTTTTTTCGACTTCACGCCTGTCAAATCCAAGTCTAAAAAGTTAAATGCTACCCCTGATAAATGTAAGTGGCTGTCAATTAATCCTGGGGTAATCATTTTTCCTTGTAAATCAATAATATTTACACCGTGTCTGCCCCATTGCAATTGCATATCCTGATGTGAACCTAAATCTACAATTCTACCGTCCTCAACTACGACTGTTTCCACCACTGGATTCTCGGAATCAAGTGTATAAAATACTCCATTCGTGAAAATGGTCTTTCCCATCCAAATTCCCTCCTCGAAAAACTGTATATTATATATTATATAATAAAATAAGAAACGAAAGGTATATAAAGATTTATTATTCAGAAAAAAACGACTAAGAATTTTATTAGCCGTTTTGTCATCATAATTTATATTTTTCCATCTTATATTTTAATAATTGTTTGGAGACACCCAATCGTTTGGCAGCGTCCGTTAGTTTTCCGTTCATATTGGTTAGTTGCCTTTGAATCATTTCTTTCTCAAAATGTTCGACCGCCTCTTTTAAGTGATCAAAATTCTCTGTGCCAATAGGTAATCGTGTTTCTTTATTTTCACGAATTCTCTTCGGAATATCTTCCATTGTAATAATAGAAGAGGTTACATTATTAAAGGCCGTTTCGACCGCATTTTTAAGTTCCCTTATATTCCCTGGCCATTGATACCTTTTAAAACACTCCAATACCTCAGGCTCAACACCCTCAATGTGTATGTTCATGTTATTATTGTAAAAATCAATATAGTATGTAAGCAGTTTTTCAATATCCTCTTGCCGTTCAGCTAAGGTTGGCAAATCAATTTGTACAACACCCAAACGGTAATAAAGATCTTCTCTTAAACGCTTTTCAGCAACTAACAAATCAGGGTCTTCATTGGTGGCAGAAATCACCCTAATATCTACATTAATATTTTTTGTCCCGCCGATTCTTCTAATCATCTTTTCCTCGATAGCCTTTAGAAGTTTAACCTGCAGGTAAAAATCAAGTGAATTGATTTCATCCAAAAATAATGTCCCGCTATTTGCTTGTTCAAATACACCCGGCATGTCCACTGCCCCGGTGAAACTTCCTTTAACGGTTCCAAATAATGTACTTTCCATCAGGTTGGGTGGAATCGCACCACAGTTAAGAGATATAAAGGGGCCGCTGAACCGGTCGCTTAAATTATGAATAGACTGGGAAACCAATTCTTTTCCAGTCCCTGTTTTACCATAAATTAAAACAGTGGAATTTGTTTTAGCGATTTTCCCGATTTTGCTTTTAATCGCCTCCATATTTGGATTTGTGGTAATCAAATTTTCTATCGTATAAATTGTATTATTTTTTCGAAAGACTTTGTGGCTTGCGAACTTTTCTAGAGATTGAATATTTTCCCTCGAATAATAATGTTTAGAAAACTCGATGGCACCAATGATTTTATCATGATCTTTAATCGGATAAGTAGAACTTACAAGAACAAGTGTATTCCCATTTTTCACAATTAATTCTTGCTTTACATTACAGACGGCCTTTCCGTTTTTTAAAACGTTAATAATCGTACTGTTTTCAAACGTAAGATTTTGATAAGAACTAAGGATATGCTTACCCATAAACTCTTCTGGTCTAACGCCCATCTCGTTTAAAACTTTTAGATCAGCCATGTCATAGAAAATAATTGTTCCGTTCTCATCCGTTACCAAAATATTGTCATAGTCCTTTAAATGTTTAAAATTATTTACATCAATCTTCATTTTTTCACCCATTTAGTCTAAAAATACGAAAGATACCTTTTTACTTAATTTAGTATATAGCAATTTATGTCGAAATAAAATCAAAGAAAAAACAGCTCCCCCAACTAAATGGGAGAACTGTTAAGTTTTTTAATGAATTATTGGTTTTCATTAAGATATTGGTAGACAAGGCTTAAAAAGGATTTACCTGCAACCAGCATCGCCTTCTCATCAAAATCAAAGCGAGGATGATGGTGCGGGAATACAGCATTCTCATCGGCAAGGGCGGCACCTGTCCAGAAAAACATCCCTGGGACATGTTCGAGATAATATGAGAAATCTTCGGAACCCATTAGAATTTCAGGTTCCACCACATTTTCCTCTCCTAAATCATTTGATGTTACTTTTCTAAAAAACTCAGTTTCTTTATCATGATTGACGACTGAAGGGTAGCCGCGCTGATAGGTAATCTCCGCTTTCGCATGGTGGGCCGAACTAACCTGTTCAATAATTCCTTTTATTTCACTTTCCATTAAATCTCTGACATCGGAAGTCAAAGTTCTGACCGTTCCAGTAAAAACGGCTTTATCTGCAATAACATTGGCTGCTTCCCCGGCATGGAAAGATCCTACGGTTAAGACGGCTGGTTTAAGTGGGTCAACCCTGCGACTGACAACTAATTGGAGCTGATTAATAACCTGTGTCGCGACAATGATCGAATCTACGGTTTCATGCGGGGCAGAGCCATGTCCGCCTTTACCGTAAATCGTTACTTCGAAGCCATCCACAGCTGCCGTTAATGGCCCTTTTCTTGTTCCCACAAGGCCTAACGGTGTTTGGGAAGAAAGATGTGTCCCGAAAATCACGTCCACACCTTCTAGGCATCCATCTTCAATCATTAAGATGGCACCGCCTGTACCCGCTTCTTCTGCATGTTGATGAATCAAAACCACATTGCCTGCCAACTGGTCCCGTTCTTCACTAAGAACCTTTGCAACTCCGAGAAGCGTGGCGGTGTGACCGTCATGTCCGCAGGCATGCATAACCCCCTGAACTTTTGATTTATAGGGAACATCTTTCTCATCTTGAATCGGAAGAGCATCAAAGTCTGCTCTTAATGCAATCGTTTTGCCGGGTTTTCCTCCACGTATAATCCCGACAACCCCTGTACCGCCTACACCTTCTCGCACTTCAATGTCATAGCTAGTCAAAATTTCAGCGATTTTTTTAGATGTTTCAAATTCCTCAAAAGAAAGCTCCGGATGCTGATGGAAATGTCTTCTCCATTCCACCATTTGACCGTACATTTCATCTAGTTTTTGATGAAGGTTTGATAACAACATGAAAATCCCCTTTCAAAAATAGGTTCCTGATTTTACATTGATCAAAGAACCTATTCCCCTATTTATTTTTATTGCTCAATATCCCAATCCTGAATGTTGTAGAACATACCGAGATCTTTTGGTACTGCATTTTTCACCTTTTTAGACACTGCACCCGGTGCAGTAGAAGACATTAAATTTGCGACTGGAAGATCTTGTTGTAATTTTTCTACCAACTGAGCATAAATTTCATGTCGTTTCACAGGGTCCGCTTCTTTTTTCCCTTTATCAAGAAGTGCATCTACTTCAGGATTGCTGAATCCTGCAAAGTTGTACGGTGCTCCCGTTTGGAAGAAAGCACTTCTATCAGGGTCTAATTGGAATGGAATCCCAATCAATAAAATATCAAATTCATGTTTTGAACCCTTTTGCAAGATCGTTGGTAAATCATATTTACTGATTTTTACTTTTAACCCAATTGACTGAAGGTTTTGAGCCATAACGGTAGCTTGCATTTCACGGGTTTTCATTCCTGCTGGAACGGCAAAATCAATCGTTTTATTAAAATCCCAACCTGCTTCTTTTAATAATTCTTTTGCTTTTTTAGGATCATAATCATAGTTTGTCATATCCTTATTGTAATAAGGGTGAACCGTACTATACGGACCGTCATTTACTTCTCCTTGCCCTTTATACAATTTGTCGACGATCGTTTTCCGATCAATTGCAAATGCAATCGCTTGACGAACCTTTACATCTGATAGAGTCTTCACGTTGTAATATAAGAATTGGGGATAGATAGGTGTTCCTGGAACAAGATTAACGGTTGACATATTTTTGACTTTATCATAGTCTTCCGCGGCAATTGGTCCTACCGATGGTACAGTCATTTGAATCTCTCCCGTTTGCAATTGGGCAACAAGATTCGCTGAAGGCAATACTTTAAAGAAAAGTTTATCCAACTTTGGTGTCCCGCGGTAATAGTCTTTGTTAGCTGCGAATTCTACATATTGATCCTTCGCAAATTTTACTAACTTAAAGGCACCATTTGTGACATTTGGATTTTGCATAAATGGATTTGACTGTAATTGTTCAGGATTCACATCTTTTAAAACATGTTTTGGTAAAAATCGAATATTTACTCCTAGTTGTTCTTTTAAGTAGTTAGGGTCGATTGGATTTTTTGTTTTAATATTCAAAGTATGGTCATCCACCACTTTAAGGCCGGTAATGTCTTTTTGTCCCGCCGGTAAAATTCCGGTATTGTCTAATCCATCAATAACGGAAAGACCTTTTAGACCTGTACTGGCTACTTTAGGATTGGCCATTAATTGAAGGGTAAATACAATATCCTCAGCTGTAAAAGGCTGCCCATCAGTCCATTTTGCTTTTGGATTTAGCTTCAATACATAGTTTTGGTTATCCTTAGATTCCAAGCTTTCAGCTAATTTTGGCTGGAACTGCAGTTTATCATCCAAATCGTAAAGTGTTTCAAATAAAATTGATGTAACAATTTGTGACGATACATCTGCTGCATTAATTGGATTTAATGTACCTGGAGGGTTCGTTAAACCGAGATACATGGTTTTTTCACCTTTAGAAGTTGTCCCGGCTCCCCCGCTATTTGTGGATGTGGTCTCTTTGGATGAATCCGAGCATGCTGCTAACGTGAGTAAAGATAGTAAACAGATAGCATAGAAAAGCTTTTTAGTCCATTTCCTCATTACAATTCCCCTATCCTATTATTATTTTAGAAGTAAACCAATGAAACTAGTTAACTTCAGGTTTCCGAAAAAAACAATAATCTTTATTTTAAACTTTTAGGATCCATAGCATCTCGTAAACCATCGCCGATAAAGTTAATGGACAATACGGCAATCACAATCATTAGGCCGGGTGGTACCCAGAGCCATGGTTGTTCAGTTAGTACTGTTAAAGACTGGGCATCTGTCAGCATATTCCCCCAACTTGCGGTTGGCGGCTGTACTCCTAGACCAAGAAAGCTTAGGGAAGCCTCCATAATAATCGCACCAGCCATCCCAAAAGTCGCATTTACGAGGATCGGTGCAAGGGCATTTGGCAGAATATGCAGGAAAAGAATCCGCCAAGAGCTTAAGCCAAGTGCAGTACCTGCCTTCACATAGTCCATCTGCTTTAAAGACAAGACACTCCCTCGAACAAGCCTGGCAACTGGCGGCCAGCCAAGCAGGCCTAAAATCCAAATGATATTGGTTAAACTGGGACCTAAAACACTGACAATAACCAAAATTACCATTAGTGAAGGAAATGACATAAACACATCTGTAACACGCATAAAGAGCATGTCTATCCATCCGCCATAAAATCCGGATATCGCTCCAAAGAAGGTCCCAATCACGATATATATAGCAACTGCACCGATCCCAACTAAAAGCGAAACCCTTGATGCATAAATCAAACGGCTGAATACGTCTCTACCGACTTGATCTGTACCAAGCCAGTGTTTGGACGATGGCGAAACACCAAAATCATTCGATATTGTATAGGGATTTTTCGGTGCAAGCCATGGGGCGAAAATAGCAGCAAGGATGATAATAATCAGCATGATTAATCCAATTACCGCTAGTTTGTGCCGAAAAAAACGTTTACTGACTAACCGAAAATAGCTTTCTTCTGGTTCCAGCTCCTGAAAATCTATTAGCGGTTGATTTTCAGGAGCTGATTTACGTTTGAGTTCTAACTCAGACATTGACATGACACTTCCTCCTTTCTTTATTGATATTTAATTCTTGGGTCAGCTACTGAATATAAAATATCCGTCAGAAGATTAGAGACTAACACCATAATCGCTGCGATAAAATTAATCGCCATTAGTGTCGGATAATCGCGGGACATAATGGACTGAATCGTTAGTTGGCCCATTCCCGGCCATTGAAAAATTTGCTCTGTAATGACCGCTCCGCCTAGTAAAAAAGGAACTTCAAGACCAATAACCGTAATAATAGGGACTAGAGCATTTTTAAGAGCATGTTTGTTTGTCACCATAAACTCCCGCAGCCCTTTAGCACGTGCAGTACGTAAATAATCACTTCCCAATATTTCTAACATACTAGCTCGGACGTATCGGATCGTTCTTCCGGCAATATAAATACTTAAGACGGAAACTGGCAGGATAAGATGTTTTGTGCGATCAATGAGTCCGCCTTCACCGCCCAATGTCATCATTCCACCTGTAGGCAGAACCTTAAATTGTAAAGCAAAAATATAAATTAAACCTAGTCCAAGGAAAAAGTTAGGAATGGAAATCCCTAAAAAGGAAGCTCCCATTAACGAATAGTCCAACTTACTATATTGCTTTGTTGCAGTCATAACCCCTAATGGAATCGCAATTAGGACTCCAACAATGAGGGATATGCCCATTAGAGCAAATGTAGGGCCAACACGTTCGGAAATCATTTGGGAAACAGGTTGAAAGGTATTGAAGGAAAATCCGAAATTCCCATGAATCAATTCATTTAACCAATGAAAGTATTGGACCCAAAGGGGGTCATTCAAACCAAGCTGTTCTTTCCTGAGAGCAATTTGTGCGGGAGATGAATTCGGATTTAATAGCATTTCTGCTGGATTACCTGGTGCTAAATTAATGATAATAAAATTAAAAACTGTAACTCCCAGTAAAACAGGTATTGCAATTAGAAGTCTTCTAATTATGTAAGAAAACATCATAACACCTTCTTTCTTTAAGGCTAATCATGGGCAAAACAAGCTACCATATGTTCCCCACCTTTTAATAGTGGTTCATGCTCTCGGCAAATTGCTTTCGCTATAGGGCACCGCGTATGAAAACGGCAGCCGTTAGGAGGATTAGCAGGACTAGGCACATCACCTTGAATTACAATTCTCTCTTTCGTTCTCATATGTGGATTCGGTACAGGATACGCACTTAATAAAGCTTTCGTATAGGGATGCTTTGGGTCCTTAAAGATAGCCTCCGTATTGGCAACCTCAACAATCTTTCCTAAGTACATCACCGCAATCCGGTTACTGATATATTTCACAGCTCCCAACCCATGTGCAATAAATAAATAAGTCAATTGAAATTCTTTTTGTAAATCCTTTAACAAATTTAGTATTTGCGCTTGAATAGATACGTCTAATGCGGAAACGGGTTCATCACAAATAATTAATTTTGGGTTTAAGGATAGCGCACGTGCAATTCCAACCCTTTGGCGCTGCCCACCGGAAAACTCATGAGGATATCGACTTTTATAATTTTTTGGCAGCCCGACGATGTCCAGTAAATAATCCACTTGTTTGTTGATTTCACCAGATTCTACAATTTTATGGACCTTCAATGCCTCTCCCAAAATATCCCCTACTCTTTTCCTTGGGTTGAGTGAAGAATATGGATCTTGAAAGATAATTTGTAAATCTTTTCGAATCGACTTCATTTCGCCATTAGAGTATTCCGAAATTCTTTGCCCTTGGAAAAAAATTTGACCTTGGGTAGGGCTTTCTAAACCAATTAAAGTTTTGCCAATCGTAGACTTTCCACAACCCGACTCACCCACTAGCCCTAAAGTTTCCCCCGGGCTAATCGTAAAGGTAACACCGTCAACTGCCTTTACATGTCCGACAGTTTTTGAAAAAATTCCTTTTTTAATAGGGTAATAGGTTTTTAATTCTTCCACTTGCAGCAAAGGAGATTCATTGGTTAAGTTTTGCATATCCACGGACTTCCTCCTTTCAACCATTTACAATCTTTTCATCTGACCCAATCAGCCAGCACCTAGCTTTATGACCTTTTCCAGCTGAAAACAAAGGGGGCTTTTCTTGTTTACAACGGTCAATTGCAAGCGCACATCGGGCATGAAACCTGCATCCTTCCGGCATATGCTGAAGCGATGGCACAGTACCAGGGATCGCTTCAAGTCTCTCATTGTCTTCATACTCAATATGTGGAATGGATGCCATTAATCCTTTTGTATAGGGGTGTTTCGGATTATCAAATAAAGTATAAACATCCGCTTCCTCGACCACTTGACCCGCATACATGACAATGACTTTATCCACCATTTCCGCAATGACACCCAAATCATGTGTGATTAACATAATGGCAGTACCTGATTCATCCCTTAATTTTTTCATAAGCTCCAAGATTTGTGCTTGAATGGTCACATCTAATGCCGTTGTGGGTTCATCAGCAATCAAAAGCTTTGGTTTACAGGAAAGGGCCATCGCAATCATCACCCGTTGTCGCATCCCTCCAGATAAAGCATGGGGGTATTCGTCCAAAATGGTATCCGCCCGAGGAATTCCAACCCTTTTCAACATTTCAATTGAATATTCCCTCGCTTCTTTTTTATTCAATTTCAAATGCAGTTTAATTCCTTCCATCATTTGGTTCCCAATCGTAAATACAGGATTAAGAGAAGTCATCGGCTCTTGGAAAATCATTGAAATTTCATTCCCTCTAATTTTCCGCAGTTTATCCTCTTGTAATTGAACAAGATCCAAATCTTCAAAATTGATTTTCCCATTTTTAATTCGACCGCTTTTTCCTAGTAAACGCATAATGGATAAAGAAGTTACACTCTTTCCACAACCGGATTCTCCAACAATCCCAATGGTTTCCCCCGGCTTCAGCGTAAAGCTGACATTGTCTACAGAAATCACTTCCTTCCGGTCAGATTGAAAGGCTGTTTGCAATTCCTCTACTTCTAATAGATTTGTCACTTTTTCACCCCTTGCTTTTTTAGCTAAAGTTAAACGTTCTAAAAATACAAAATATTAAGAAAATTAAAGCGCTGCCTTTCTTTTAAAGAAAAACTATAATTCTTATTTAACAGCAAACAAATAGGTAATAAAAGGTACAACGTTTCATATTTGGTATCATTAATTGACAACTTTAGTAGTTAGGAATTAAAAAAGTATCATTTCTTTGTAATGGTGTCATTAAATGTTCGATGTTTTGTTTTATAGACATAGAAAAAATTAAGTCATATACTAAATAGAGTGAAAATTAAAATAGTTTTTAAAGGATGTCTATTTTATGTACAAGCTTTTAATAGCAGACGACGAATTAGAAATTCGAAATGGATTAAGCCATTATTTTCCTTGGAATGAAATCGGTTTCGAAGTAGTTTCTCAAGTTTCCAATGGTTTGGAAGTAATACAATATCTATCTGAGCATACCGTTGACGTGATACTTTCCGATATTCGAATGCCCATTATGTCCGGTATTGATATGGCTAAAGAGCTCTATTACCAAAAGTCACCGATTAAAATTATCTTTTTGAGCGGGTATAAAGAATTTGAATATGCTCAGGCAGCCCTTAACTTTGGGGTAAAAAACTATATCCTTAAACCAACAAAATATAATGAACTGGTAAATGTGTTTACAATGATAAAAGGAGAACTAGATCAAGAAAAGCAATCAGTATCTCCTATGCCCTTTATCACTGATCGCACCGTCAATCAAACAGAAGAAACGTTTGAGTCAGACAAAATCATTGTGAAGATAAAAAATTATGTATGGGAAAACTTCCAGGATGCCACACTTGAAGGGGCATCTCAAATGGTACATATGAACCCAAACTATATAAGTAAATATTTTAAGGATAAAACCGGCGAAAACTTTTCAGATTTTGTTGTAGGTGTCAGAATGAAAAAGGCTGCGGAATTAATAAAAGAAATGAACCATAAGATTTATGAAATCAGTGAAGCAGTAGGCTATAGTAACTCTAAAAACTTTACACGAACCTTTCGGAAGTACTTTGGAAAAAGTCCTCGTGAATTTATGAAGGGATCCATATGAAAAAGATTTATCATGCCTTTTTTATCAAAAATTTAACAACCTTCGTCATTCCAATGCTGATTCCTTTAGTGGTACTTGGATCACTTTCAACCATTCTTATCCAGCACTATGTTACAAAAAGAATTAATGAGGATAACTTAAATGTGTTGAAACAAACAAAGGAAAATATGGAGCTTATTTTTAATGAATTGGATTCATTAAATCTTTATGTGGTGGCAAGTGCAACCCAATTTATCAACTTAAAAAAAATGCTTAATCAAGATTGGCTGGATGCAAACGATACGAGAAATTTAGCTTCTCTGAAAAACTTTATTGACTCCCCAAATATTGCAAGACCTTATATTGATTCTATATATTTATATTTAAATAATGATAAGGGTCAGTTTCTTACGTCTACAACCGGCGGATTGGTAAGTTTAGACGACTTTTATGATCGAAATTGGTTTAATACTTTCAAGTATCATTCAAATAAAGAAAACTTATGGGCTGAAGCTAGAACCATCACCAAACAATATCCGGGATTTCCAGAAGAAAATGTGAATTTGATCACCATGTTTCGTAAAATAACAGGGGAAAATGATGGGGTCATCGTCTTAAATATCAATTCAGATTATATCGAGAAACATCTTAACAGTCTTTCCACTACAAACGGGCAAATCTTTTTAGTGATTGATAAGGACGGCAAGACTATCTTTAATAACCAAGAAAACCAATTGAAAGATTTAGATAACGAAAAATTGATTTCTCAACAAAAATCCTCTTTTTCTATTAAATTAGGGAAAGATGCTTTTATCGTATCCAAGATTTTTTCTGACAAGTACGGCTGGACCTATATTTCCATTACGCCTAAATCCGATTTATATCAGGTCCCAATTAAATTAAGTAAAATAACAATCATTTTATTAATTTTATCTATAATTAGCGGCACAATTCTTGCTTATTATTTAACAAGAAAGAATTATCAAGACATGAAAACGATTATCACGATTCTCCAAGCAGCAGAAGAAGGGCAGCCCTTACCCCCGGTACCATCAAGGGTGAAAAAAAACGTATATAGCTATATCATTCATACCATCTTGAAAAATTTCATGGAACACAATTATTTAAAAGTACAGCTGTCAGAGAGAAAATATAAAGCCCAAGCAATGGAATTTGCAGCCTTACAATCGCAGCTCAACCCGCACTTTTTATTTAATACATTGGAAACGCTTAATTGGAAAGCCATTCGTTTAACAGGCAGACCGAACGAACTAAATGAGATGGTTGAACATTTGGCAGATATTTTAAGGTACTCTTTAGATGGTGAAAATAAAATGGTCCATTTAAAAGAGGAAATTACGTATACAAATAGTTATATTAAAATACAAAAAATGCGTTTTAAAAATAAGTTTGATGTAATCTGGGATTATCATGAAGAAGACCTAAAATATCACGTCATAAAATTAATCTTACAGCCTTTACTTGAAAACAGCCTTTCACACGGAATAAGCGAGGATAGGAAATGCTTGATTAAAATAAAGATTAGAGTTTCTTCAACTTTATTAAAAATATCTGTGATTGATAATGGAGATGGTATTTCTCCTAAAAAATTAGAAGAAATTCGTTCAAGATTAAACTCGAATCAAGAACAATCAAAACATATCGGGTTGGTCAACACACACAGAAGACTAAAAGTAACATATGGGGAACCTTATGGGATTGTCATCAAAAGTAAAATGAATTGGGGAACAGTTGTTCATATAACGATACCGAAGTAATCGAAATTTCACCTGTAAAGATTGACCTGTGGATTGGAGTGATCGTATGGAATTTTCAGTCGTCTTTCAATCAATCTTAAATATCACCTTATTGATTTTAATAGGCGTCCTTTTATCTAAAACTTTTTCCTTTAATGACGAAACAAGGAAGATGTTTATTAATTTAATCGTTAATATCGCCATGCCATGCATGATCCTTTCCAGCATTTTCAAAGTGGATTTGAATGCCGGAATTTTTAAATCGATGCTCATTGTTTTTTGTTTATCGATTTTCATTAATCTACTCGGAATTGCCCTTGGATGGATTCTATCGATTACTTTCCAAGGAGATTCTACAAAAAAACGTGAGATTGCCTTAATGTCCGGACTTGGCAATACCGGATTTATCGGAATTCCGTTATGTGCCACCTTGATTGGCCCGGAAGCGGCTCTGTATGCTGCCATATTTGATGCCGGAGTGGATTTTACGATTTGGACAGTCGGGGTCATCATGCTGCAGAAAAATAGAAAATTTGCTCTACAAACGTTAAAATCAATGATTAATATGCCTACTGCTGCCATTGTAATTGGTTTAGTTGTCGCTTATTTTAATGTTAAGCCCCCAGTATTTTTTGTTCACTTGACTGAACAGCTAGCCGGCCTGGCAACACCGCTGGCAATGTTTTATATTGGAATGCTGATCATGACACTACAGCGTGGAAAGGTACGGGAAAAAGGGCACCATTTGTGGATCCCTTTGATGGTTAAACTAATCCTTTTACCTTTTTCAGTTGCTGTATTTATCCATTTTTTTAAGTTAAATCCAAAGATTATCCAAACACTTCTGATTCAGTCGATGATGCCAACCTTAACCCTTGCTTCCATTCTATTTGCCAAATATTCTGCAGACGAAGAAATGGGTGCACTGACAACCATCATATCGACAATTATTTCGTTATCCACGATTCCACTAATGCTATTTTTAATCAACTTAATTGGTGTATTTTAAATAAAAAAAGAGGCTGAAATAAATCATTTCAACCTCTTTTTTACATTTTAAATTATTCAGCATCCATAAATGGATAGGTAATTTCTGCTGTTGGAGCAAAGTTTTCTTTGATAACACGAGGACTAGTCCAACGAATCATGTTAAAGACAGAACCGGCTTTATCATTTGTACCAGAACCACGAGAACCACCAAATGGTTGCTGATTAATCATCGCGCCAGTTGGTTTATCATTGATATAGAAGTTACCAGCAGCACCAGATAAGCGGCGTTCTAAGTGAGCAATCGCTTGACGATCCTGTGCAAAGATAGCACCTGTTAAGGCATACATAGACGCTGTATCTGCTGCATCCAATGTTTCTTCTAATTTATCATTTTCATATACATAGATTGTTAATACTGGTCCAAAAATTTCTTCTACCATTGTTTTGAAATTTGGATTCGTTGTCACAATGATTGTCGGTTGAACAAAATATCCAACAGAATCATCATAAGTACCACCAGTGATAATTTCTGCTTCCTCAGAAGCTGCAGCATAGTCAATATAACCTGTAATGGATTCAAAAGCAGGTTTATCAATTACTGCACCCATGAAGTTTGTAAAGTCGCGGACATCGCCTACTTTAAGCTTCGCAGTTTCTTCCAATAAACCAGCTTTTACTTCTTCCCACATGCTAGCTGGAATGTAAGCACGAGAAGCCGCAGAACATTTTTGGCCTTGGTATTCAAATGCACCACGAACAAGATTCGCTACTACTTTATCAGCTTGTGCTGTTTCGTGAGCAAATACAAAGTCTTTACCACCAGTTTCCCCAACTAAACGAGGATAAGATTTATAGTTTGTAATGTTTTCTCCCACTGTTTTCCAAATAGTTTGGAACGTGCTTGTTGATCCAGTAAAGTGGAATCCAGCCATACGAGGGTCTGTTAATACTACCTCTGATACTTGTGAACCACGAGAAGGTACAAAGTTAATTACGCCTTTTGGTAATCCTGCTTCTTCTAAAATACGAATAAAGTAGTAGTTTGCTAGAATAGAAGTTGTTGCTGGTTTCCAAACGACTACGTTCCCCATCATTGCAGGAGCTGATGGTAAGTTCCCGCCAATTGCTGTGAAGTTAAATGGAGAAATAGCCAATACAAAACCATCTAATGCACGGTAATCTAAACGATTCCAAACATTCTTCATACTTTCAGGTTGAATTTGATAAATTTGATTTGCATAATCAACGCCAAAACGTAAGAAATCTGCTAATTCTTGTGCAGAATCAATTTCAGCTTGAATAGCGGTTTTGGACTGACCTAACATCGTAGCAGCATTCATTACGTCACGGTATGGACCAGAAATTAAATCAGCAGCTTTTAAGAAAATAGCTGCACGGTGTTCCCATGGCGTATTTTCCCATGATTCTTTGGCAGCCATTGCCGCTTCTACAGCAGCACGAAGCTCTTCTTCCCCAGCTTGGGAATAGTTTGCTAAAACATGTTGATGATTATGTGGCATAACCACTTGCTTCACTGTATCTGTTTTTATATTTTCACCATTTATAATCACAGGGATATCGACCACTGTTTCAGATTGGCGTTTTAATTCTGCTTTTAATGTTTCTCGCTCTTTTGTACCTGGAGCATATGTGTTACCAGGCTCATTTTTAGGTGTTGGGATTTTGAAAATTCCGTTAGTCATTCTTGCACGTTCCTTTCTGTTTAAAAAATTTATTACTTTAATATAGAAATTTCTTCTACCGACAAATTATAACATACTTCTTCTATTCTTTTGCTACTTACGAATAGGAAACCTTGTATTTTGAATAATTCCTGAAATACAGTATGTTATATAATTTGCAAACCTCCATGTTGGTTGTTCAGTAAAGATATAATGCAAGTTCTGTGCCAACTTTATTTTTTGCATGATCAATGGATTTTCTATCATTCTAGCGCAAAATTCATTTGCACAAATCATATTATATCATTTCTTTGGCGCAAAATAAATTTGCATTTTATGGATTTCTGCAAAAAAATAGTTAACAGTCTATTTGATTAGAAACTGTTAACCTCATCCATCATTATAGTTGGTTAAAAATATTTTCGCTTTCTGTATTTTCGTTGAATGTTAGGACTTCGTCAACCGGTTCATAAGATTCACCATAAAAATGTTTATCCTTATAAGTATGTATTAAATCATATGTTTTTTTCATCGCCTCAAATATCATTTCCTCAGACTCTTGATTAGGAGCCCAATAAAGGATTTCCATCTGATTTATCTCATCTGTCGCTAAAGACCTTCTTCGATAACCAATTGACGTGGCATGTTCAAAACCTTCACGCTTATAAAAATGCAGCCTTTTTTCAGTATCACTGTCTTCATAATTGACTGGCTCAACCTCAAGAATAATTGGCTTTTCTTTCTGTTTCATTTTTTCGAGGAGTTTATGACCCAACCCTTGCCCCCTTGCATCCTTTGAAACAAAGAGATAATCAATAAAGATAAAATTGTCCAATTCGGCATACATCATTACATGAAGCGGGCCTTCATCCTTATGGTAAATATTAGACCGCTCCTTAAGTAAGGTTTCCATATGTTCTCGTGATTTCATCTCTTCAATGGGAAAATATTGATTTAATTTTTCATACCAATGCATAACAGTACTCCTTATCATCGTTTTCAATGCTCTACTAATGGAAGTATGTGTTGATTTAAATTTTTCATACAAAAAAACCCACAACGTTTCCAATTAAATAGAAACATTGTGGGGTTTCTTCTATAGCTTCGAAAACTCCTCCACCAATTCGCCAAACCGTTTTAAGGAATTTTCGATCGGATATGGCGTGGTCAAATCCACTCCGGTTTTCTTCAATAATTCCAGTGGATAATCGGAGCTGCCGCTCTTTAAAAACCCGATATAGGAATTTAATGTTTGCTGGTCGCCTTCCAAAATCTTTGTTGCTAAATGAATAGCGGAGGCAAATCCAGTTGCATATTTGTAAACATAAAACGGACGATAAAAATGTGGAATCCGTGACCAGCCATACTTTACTTCTTCATCCAATACAATCTCATCCCCATTATATTCGCGGAATAAGCCTTCATAAAGCTGATTAAACACCTCAACATTTAATGGCTGCCCTTTTTCCGCCATTTCATGAGTCTTCATTTCAAACTCGGCAAACATCACCTGGGTAAAGAAGGTGCCCTTAAATTGATCAATAAAATGATTCAGCAAATGTTTTTTTATTTCCGGATTCTGTTCAGTATTTAATAAGTAATTAATTAACAATACTTCATTAACGGTGGAGGCTACTTCCGCTACGAAAATACTATATCTTGCCGTGATTTGAGGCTGATGTTCTGAACTCAATCTGCTGTGAACGCCGTGACCGCATTCATGAGCTAATGTAAACAAACTGTCCAAATCATCCTGATGGTTCAGCAGGATAAACGGATGGACACCATACACGCCAAGATTATATGCCCCAGAGCGCTTTCCCGGTGTTTCACGAACATCAATATACCTGCCAGCTTTAAACTCTTTAAGGATGCTGACATAACTTTCTCCCAAGGGTGCTAAAGCCTTACACATGATCTCAAATGCTTCCTCATAGGAAATTACTTGCTTTACACCACTGACGAGCGGGACACTTAAATCATATTGGCGGAGTTCATCTAGCTTTAATTTCTCCTTGCGAATTTGTGTATAGCGATGCATCGGCACAATATTATTTTTCGTCGTTTGAATCAGATTCTTGTATACCTCTTTTGGCACCTTATCCCCAAATAGCGCTTTTTCAAGAGCGGATGGATATTGGCGGATTTTTGCTAGCTTGACATTATTCTTTATGGCAGCGGAAAGGGTCGAGGCAATCGAGTTTTTCAACTGAACATATGGCTGATAATATGCCTTGTAGGCCTCCCCTCGCTTTTCACGGTCCTCATCCTCAATTAATTTTGAATACATTCCCCTCGTTAATTCCACTTTTTCCCCGTTATCATTCGTTACTTCGCCAAACTTAATATCCGCATTATTGATCATCCCAAAGGTATGACTCGGAACGGAAAGTGCCTCTCCCAATTGAGAAAGAAGTTCCTCCTGCTCCTTACTTAACACATGCTGCTTATATCGGAATGATTCCAGTAAATCCTCTTTAAAGTATTGCAGCCCTTCTTCTGAAGCGATGTATTGGTTTAAAGTTTCCTCCTCCATGCTTAATAAGAACGGCATGAAAAAGGATATGGATGAACTAACCTTAACACTTAGCTGTTTGGCCCGATCCTGTAAGACTTGGGACGCGGTTTCCCTTGTATCCTCATCCACTTTCAGCATGGCATATGCGTATAATTTGTTAAAAATAAAAGATAACTCTTCACTCAATTTCAGATATTGGTACAGTGATTGCCCATCTACAATGTTTCCATCAAATTGCTTAAGTTTCTCGGCCATTTCTCCGATACGTTCATAATCTTTTTCCCAGGTGCTTTGAGATGGATATAAATCAGCCAAATTCCATGTTTCATTTAGCGGAATTTCATTTCTATTTGTATAGGTTGTCATATAAGGACTCCTTTACCACAATTTTCTTATTAACTATTATCACATTTTTATTGAAATACTTAAAATATTTTACTTCAGTTTTGAACTAGATATTACCAGCCCTGATTAGGCTTTTTTTCTGTTACAATTTTATAGGTGAAGCTATAAGGGGGGAATAGAACTCCATGAAAAAACACTCGATCCTCCTAACCGTGATACTTTTAATCATTTTTATTGGAGGATTTATTTCAGGAATTTTATATTCTGATAAAAAGAAAGAACAAGTAAAAGTGCTTAATATAGAACAAGCTCCAAAATCGGCAGTAAATCCGGAACAAAAGTCTTTACCTAACTGGGAACAGCCGAAGCAGAATTCAAAAGTGATCATTAGCTATGTACAGGATTTCCGTGATCCTAACGTAGTGGACTATTCAAAAATAACTCACGTGATTTTTTCTTTCGCCCATCCTATGAAGGACGGCAGCATTGAAATCAATGGCAAAACAGCACTAACCAATCTAAGGAAAATGGTCTCAAAAGCACATAGCCATCATAAAAAAGCGATGGTTGCGGTCGGCGGCTGGTATCATATGAACGGTGGGGAATCGTATGAATATTTTAAAACCGCGATCTCTAATCCTTCTTCCCGGACAAAACTAGTGAGTGAACTTACTAGTTTAGCAGACCGTGAAAAGCTCGATGGTATAGATATCGACTTTGAATTTCCTCGTTCGTCTGCAGATGCTCAAAATTTGACTAAATTTACTAAAGAATTAAGCGAAAAATTACACTCGGAAAACAAAGAACTATCTATGGCGGTTAATTCCAAGATTCATGCTGTAACCGGTACGGTTGTGGGTTTTATCGTATATGATCCTGAGATGTTCCAATACACCGACCATGTCAATATTATGGCTTATGATGGACAATGGGATGGCGGCTATCATGCGTCCAATTTGTCTCCCTACCCGTTAACGGAGAAAATTGTTAATTATTGGACAAATCTGTTTAAAACTAACCATCTATCAACCGAAAAACTGGTACTTGGTGTTCCGGCTTATGCACAGCCGGTTAATCCTAAAATTAAACAAGTCTCCTATGCCGCGATTGTTCATAAAGATCCGGCAAATGCAACAAAAAATGTTGTACAAATGAATGGCACCACTTATTACTATAACGGTGAAACAACGATGAAATTGAAAACCAAACTGGCCCTTGACCATGGTTTTGGCGGGATGATGATGTGGGAAGCCGGTCATGATACAAAAGGTCCAGCTAGTTTAACCAGTGCAATTTATGACGAGCTGCAAGAATCAAAACAATATACCTATAATCAGTAAGGAGCAATAGCAGTTATCTTTTTTGGAGATAACTGCTTTTTGTTTAAACGTCTTTAAGGAATTTGATTATTTCAGAAATGAGGTCATTAGGGTTCTCATACATACTCATGTGACCAGAATCTCCTATAACTCGCTGTTTAATATTGGGTTTTGTAACGGAAAAGGCTTTTTCTTTTGGGATAATCTGATCCTTTTCACCAGCTATTAATAAAACAGGAAGATTCGTTTCTTCTAAAACATAATTACGATCTGGTCTGTTTTTCATGGCAATAAGGGTATGAATTGCACCTTGAGGTGATGTAGAATACCCGATTCGTCTCGTTATTTCAACATATTCAGCATTTTTCTCAACATTTTCTGGTGAAAAAAGTTTAGGTACTAATCCATCAATAAGACCTTTAATGCCAGATTCTTCGACCTTTGTAACATTTGCTTCCCTACCCTTTTTCGCCTCATCAGAATCCGGGAATGCCGTGGAATGCACAAGGGATAAACCACTTAAACTGTCGCTATACATTTCCGCAAAAGCAAGAGTTACGTATCCTCCGAGTGAATGACCAAACATAGTGACTTTATCAACATTTAACTCGTCCAAAAATTCCTTGATGACATCAGCGAAATCTTCAATCGTTTCATTTCCTGTAAAAATAGATGTGATCCCATGACCAGGGAGGTCTGGAGCAATAACCCGATATTTTCCCGCTAAACTTGGAATGACTTTCTCCCAATAACGGCTGCTTCCGCAAAATCCATGAAGAAGAAGAATCGGTGTTCCTTTTCCTTGGTCAAAATAGGCAATTTTTCCATTTTTTAATTGAATGGATTGCGTTTCCATTACATATTCACCTTCCTCTTTAAACTATTAAATACCTTTTGTTTCCCCGCCATTTATTGAATAGCTCGCATGAATGCCTGCACTTAATGAATGGGATACAGAGCAATATTTATCCATGGAGAGCTGGATGGCTCGAAGCACTTTATCTTCAGGAAGTTCTCCTTCTAATGCATAATGAATATGAATTTCAGTAAATTTTTTCGGATGGTCATCTGCCCGCTGACCTTCGA
This sequence comes from Neobacillus sp. GCM10027624, assembly GCF_042675345.1. Taxonomy (NCBI): domain Bacteria; kingdom Bacillati; phylum Bacillota; class Bacilli; order Caryophanales; family Bacillaceae; genus Neobacillus; species Neobacillus sp. GCM10027624. The sequence continues at coordinate 5,367 of NZ_JBHTHD010000002.1, read as the reverse complement.
CTTCCATGTGAAATTTAGTTGGATTTAAACGCATTTTTGTCAAAATCGAGATAATATCAATCCCCGTACAGCCGGCAACCGCATTTAACAGTAATTCTGTCGGTCTTGCCCCGCTATTTGTTCCTCCTACCTCTTCTGCAGCATCCATTTTGATGTCATGACCTGACGGAGTCGTACTGGAAAAAGCCATTTTCTCTGTCCACTCAATTTTTGTCTTCACTGATTGAAACCCCCTTGTTTTTTATGTAACCAATTACCATATTAGTACAATTATTTAATAATGTCCCAAATAGTCAGGTATTTTAATCTTTTTGTTTATATAAAAAAAACAGACCTATTAAGTCTGTTTTCAAAAGTATTATCCAAATTGCCATACACTATGACTGAGGTTTCCGTAGCGAAAACTTCTATGAAGCAAGGTAGCCTTTTTCACATCATCTGCCGCTCCCATCGCATAAAAAAGTGGAACAAAGTGTTCATTTCCATAAGGTGGAACGGCATATTGTGCATTCGGGGCATTCTTCTCATAATTGAACAATGAATCTAAATCCCATTTTTTCAAATGAAAGGCTAACCATTCATCAAAATCAAGTGCCCAGGAATCAACTTCATTATCTGTCCATTTTACTGCTCTAAGATTATGAACAGTCCCACCGCTTCCAATAATTAAGATATCCTTTTCCCTTAAACTTGCTAAAGATCTACCAATTTTATATTGCTCTTCTGGTGTAAGTTTCGGATTAACGGACATTGCAATAACTGGAATATCCGCATTTGGATAAAGCAGCCGAAGGACTACCCAAGCACCATGGTCTAAACCGCGAGTCGTTTCAATTTGAAAAGGGACTTCATTTTGAGTGAACAAATCCTCAATTTCTTTTGCAATTTCTAATTGACCTTTTGCGGGATATTGAATCGTATATAAAGACGGATCAAAACCACCAAAATCATAAATAGTGGAATAGGAATCGACTTCACTCACTTTTTGAGCCCTCGATTCCCAATGAGCTGAAAACAGGACAATCGCCTTTGGTTTCTGGATTATTTGGCCCAACTGGCTTAAAAATTGAGTATACTCATTATTTTCAATTGCAATTAAGGGTGCACCATGAGCGATAAAAAATGATGGCATCATTTTACTTCTTCCTCACTTTCTGAATAAATTTCTGTTTTCACTTATTAAAGAGAGGTTGTATTCGTCTTCTGTCCTTTGAAAATCAGTGAATCCAACGCAAACATCTTACTCCCATTGATTGCGATAAAGATCGCCATTGCAAGGAATGCAAGATCTAATTCATAACCAGCCATTTGACCATTCCCTAAAAATCCAACTGCTAATTTTACTTTTAACGTTGCTCCAGCCATTAACAAAACAAATAATCCAGCAACCACTCTGCTTCCTAAACCAATAACAAGGAGAATACCTCCAAGAATTTCAAATGAAGCTACAACATAAGCCATGAATCCTGGTAATCCCATGCTGCTAAACCAGCCGACAATATTTTCAATCCCGCCTTGGAACTTAGCTAACCCATGTATAAAAAATGTTATCCCTAAAATTACACGTAATATAATTGTACCAACCTCATATTTCTTTAACATTCTTATTTCCTCCTCTATTTTTCCACTTTTTTTATTTATTTCTTTAAACTATCTGTGATCCATTCCATAAAATCCTGCTGGTTCCTTAATGAAACGGTATGTCCTTCATGATAGGTTTTGAACGTAACATCCGCACCTAACTCCCTGAAATATTCAGCATTGGCAGCTCCCCATTCATATGGAAGAACCTGATCCATATCACCATGAGAAATAAACAAAGACAAGTTATTGACTGGTTTGATATCATACTCTTCTTTAACGAAACCAGGAATATATCCACTGAGTGCAATAATTCCTTTAATCCGATTGCCTAATGTTAAACCAAGCGTCATCGAAACAATTGCACCTTGACTAAAACCGAGCAAATACAATTGATTGGGATCAATTGGGTATTGTTCGCTAGCATAATCAATAAAGCTGGTTAGCTTACGAATTCCTTCATCAAACACCGATCGATGCGGTTTTCCATACCCTTCAATCGTAAAGAAAGCATAGCCGGGCGGCTGTGTTAAATGTCCTCGAACACTAAAAATGAAAAACTTCTCTTCTAGCCTCTCTACTAAAGACAACATATTTTGTTCATTGCTGCCGATTCCATGCATCACAAACAAGGCAGGATAAATTTCATTTGGGTCTGTTTGTTTTGGTCTTCTTAGTTCATAAATCATCGGTGAATTCATGATTGATCATCCTTTCATTTATTTCTTTTACTAATAGGTTGGCTATTAATGAATATAAAATCCAAAACATTAGTATCCTCATAATAATATTAGATTCATATTACAAAACTCAAAATAAATAATGTTTCCTAATATGAATATTATTTATTTATAAGATAACAATATTGCTTATAGAATGTCAATTATTTTTTTGCTAATATATAATTATGTTTCCTATTAGAAAACTTACGAGGTGGTTATTCTGGATATTGGTTCAAAAATTCGCGCAATACGTAAGAGAAAAAAAATTACCATTGCCCAAATGTGTGAAAGTACTGGTCTTTCAAAAGGTTTTATCAGTAATGTGGAAAACAACAACACTTCCCCATCCATTAACACCTTGCAAACCATTGCTGAATTTCTGGAAGTACCATTGCCCTATTTATTGTTAAAAAAAGAACAACATATGCGGGTAGTGAGGAAAAATGAGCGCTCGCAAACAACTTTTCATACGTTAAAAATCGAACATATCTCATCAAAAGGCGGATTGCGAATGATGAGTGTGGAGTTCCCCCCTGGGGCGTCAATGGGGGAAGCGAATGCGCATGAAGGGGAAGAATGTCATTTGGTCTTAGAAGGCAAAGTCCTGGCGGAACAGGGAGAGGATTCCATTATTTTAGAAGAAGGCGATTCCTTTAGCTGGAATGCAAGTGTCCCACATTTTGTTAAAAATATCGGTGACACAAAAGCCGTCGTATTAATTTCGATTTATTCAGATACAGAGCTGAGGGATTTGTTTTGAGATGAAAAAACAGCTGCGAATACTTCGCAGCTGTTAATCATTTTTAAGCCCATACCAAAAGTTTGTCCAGATATTTGCAATTCTTGGTTTCATCTTTTCTGCTCCATAAAAGGATAATTCAATGAAAATACCGTCAATTAAACAATAGAAAGACATGATGAAATCCTCGATATTCCCTTCGCGAATTTCCCCTTTTTCCATCCCTTCCCTAATAAGCGTCCGAAGAATATCAGACATTTCTTCTTCCGAACGGAAAAACTGATGGTGTAATTGTTCCTTTAATGGCTCTGGAGGAAAAACCATTGCTCTATTTAGAAAAGTGGATTGATCTTCAAACTCTATATAATATTCAAAAGTTACCTTAAGAATTTGAAGTAGCTGCTCTTCAGCCGTTAATCCTTTAATACTATCCATGATATTTTTAATTTTTTGAACATGAAACATCAAAATATTCTCGTAAATCGTAAGGAAAATCTCTTCTTTACTTTTGAAATGGTTATAAATAGAAGGCTTTTGAATCCCAACTGCCTTTGCAATTTCAGATAAGCTCGTTCCCTCATATCCGTTTTTTGCAAAAAGTGATAATGCTGCTGCGATAATTTTATCTCTTGTCATAACTGTCCCCCGAAAAAATTACATCTTTCGTCAATTATAAACCGTAATGATACGAAAAGTCTAAAGCGGACAGTTTTCATCAATAAAAAAAGTTCTGTTTTGGTTGAAAACAGAACTTTCTAAAAATTTATACCATCTCTTTTTTAATCTTCAAGGTTGCTAAACTAGCAAATTCATGGACAAGCGTTGCTGCTAATAATGAGGTAATTCCTGTTGGGTCATAAGATGGCAATACCTCTACCAAGTCATAACCAATAAAATTGAAATCAGTTAAGGAACGAACCATTTTCAATGTTTCAAGGCTGCTAAATCCGCCTACTTCTAGTGTTCCTGTTCCAGGTGCACAAGAAGGATCAACGAAATCAATGTCAAATGTTAAGAAACATGGTGTGTCACCAATTACTTCTTTCATCTCACGTAAAACATCTGCGAAACCACGTTCACTAAGTTCCGGAGTAGTAACGACTTTGTAACCTAACTCATAGCTGGCATCTAGGTCACCAGGATCGTTCAATGTTCCTCTAATTCCAATCTGGAATACTTTTTCCGGGATTAATAATCCTTCTTCATAAGCACGAATAAATGGTGAACCGTGCCAGTATTTTTCATCATAATAAGTGTCCCAAGTATCTGTATGGGAATCAAAATGAATCATAGCCACTGGGCCATACTTTTTAGCTGCAGCACGGAGGTTGGCTAAAGTCACAGAGTGGTCTCCGCCTAAACCGATAGGGATAATATTTTTGTCCATTAATTCAGACACTGCTGCTTCAATTAATTGATAGCTGCGATGGATATTATGTGGAACAACTGAAATGTCACCAACATCGATGGCATTCGTATCTTCAAAAGGAAATACCTTATGAACTGGATGATAAGGAAATAATGTCATCGAAGACTGACGAATAGCCTGCGGTGCAAAACGTGCTCCGACCTTAAAGGAAGCAGCTGTATCAAAAGGCATCCCTATTATTGCTAATTTCGCATTTTCTCGTTCAATTGGTAATCGCATAAACGTTCCGCTTGTACAAAATTCTGGTTTCACATCAGGACTTAATGGGTATTTCATGTTTGTTTGTCTCCTTAAAATTAAATATTAACTACCGGTAGTTAGTTTAATTAAATTATAAGGTGGGAGTATTAAATAGTCAAACAATTCTTTAAAAATATTTTTTAGATTTTAAGGCAACTTATACCGTTTTATTTCTAATAAGCGGACCGCTTCGAACTTATGAAGGATTGTTTCTTTGCTTCCCTGATGAATTTTGGCCTTCATCGACCTTATGAAGGTCATTTCTTTGCTTCCCTGATGAATTTTGGCCTTCATCGACCTTATGAAGGTCATTTCTTTGCTTCCCTGATGAATTTTGGCCTTCATTGACCTTATGAAGGACGTTTCTTTGCTTCCCTGATGAATTTTGGCCTTCATCTACCTTATGAAGGATGTTTCTTTGCTTCCCTGATGAATTTTGGCCTTCATCTACCTTATGAAGGACGTTTCTTCGCTTCCTTGATGATTTTTGGCCTTCATCGACCTTATGAAGGACGTTTCTTCGCTTCCTTGATGAGTTTTGTCCTTCATCGACCTTATGAAGGACGTTTCTTCGCTTCCCTGATGAATTTTGGCCTTCATCGACCTTATGAAGGTCATTTCTTTGCTTCCCTGATGAATTTTGGCCTTCATCGACC